>JBPOIJ010000038.1:0-157406 GCA_052034585.1 Myxococcota bacterium | reverse complement strand
AACCCAGCCAGACGGGTTCGACACCCGTACGCGGTACTGCAGCCCCGTTCGCGCTTCAGGTGAGGCCGTCGACCTTTCAAGTCGAAGAGGCGGGTTCGATTCCCGTACGGGGTACTGGTTCATCAGGATCGCAGGTTCAATCCCTGCCGCCCTGACTCACGACGGGAGCGTCGGACTGCCTGTCACGGCAGTGAGGCGGGTTCGACTCGCCCTGGACAACAATGGAGGGTGAACCGGTGAGGCACCGGCGCCGGCTTGAATCCGGTCGGCACCACCAGGTGTGAGGATCGAGACCTCCGCCCTCCGCAGCAACTGGAAGGTGAACTGGCGATGGCGCCAGACCTCGCTCGAAACGAGTGTGCGTCTTCACCGGCGTGGGGTTCGACTCCTCCGCCTTCCGCATGGAGAGTGAACGCCGAATGGTCGGCGGCCCGCTTGGAAAGCGCCGCGGTCCCGCGAGGGGCTGAGGATCGTGCCCTCCGCTCTCCGCAGTTTCTGGAACGTCATCTGGCTCGCGGGTGCCAGCCCGTCTGCTCCGCGGTGAACTCCGACAAAGAGAGGTAGGTTCGACTCCTGCACCTTGCGCTCTCCGAGGCGATCGCCAGACTGGTGTGGTTCGCGTCGAGGCGCAGCGAACCCGAGATCGAGCTGTCGATGACGGTCGGTGCTGCGGTGCTGGACGTGGAGACGACAATCGAACTATCGCGATGAGCACCACTTCTCACCTCAGCCATACGCCGCGACCATTGCGCCAATCGTCGATTTACGATAGCAACCACGAGAAGGACATCAAGGTGCTCGGAGCCGGCTGCGCAAAGTGCAAGCTCACCTACAACCTCATCCAGCAAATGGCCCAGGAGCAGGGCGTCGAGGTCAACCTTCAGAAGGTCGACGGCAAGGTGGTCCACGTCGGCAGCGTTCCCTCCCGCGAGCTCGTCTCGAGCTGGCTTCACGAACACCCAGGAGAACCCCTTGAACGTCCGCGTCTTTGACCCTGCGATGTGCTGCTCCACCGGCATCTGTGGTCCCTCGGTCGACCCGCAGCTCGTCCGCTTCGCCGCCGACCTCGACTGGCTGAAGTCCACCGGCGCGTCCGTCGAGCGCTTCAACCTCTCGCAGCAGCCGGCCGCCTTCGCGGAGAACGCGGTCGTCAAAGAGGCGCTGCAGGCGAAGGGAGACCAGGCGCTGCCCCTGGTGATGGTGGACGGTCAGGTGAAGAGTACCGGCACCTACCCGTCGCGAGAACAGCTCGCGGACTGGGCGGGGGTGGCGAAGCCGGCGCCGTCGCTCTTCACGGAGGCCGTTGCCGAGCTCGTCGCCATCGGCGCGGCCATCGCGTCGAACTGCGAGCCGTGCTTCAAGTTCCACTACGACAAGGCCCGCAAGCTGGGCGTGTCGAAGGAGGACATGCTCCGCGCCGTCACGGTCGCCCAGAGCGTGAAGGAATCGCCGGCGAAGACGGTGCTCGACACCGCGCACCGCTACCTCAAAGAGGCCCAGGAGCCCGCGATGACGACGCCGGCCTCCATCAAGCTCGGCGTCGTCGCGAGCGAGAGCAGCGGGTGCTGCGAGCCGAAGACGGCAGAGCCCGGCAAGAAGAAGTGCTGCTGAGGAGACGCCATGGCCCATCTCCTCGAGAGCCCGACACGCGTCCTTTTCTTCACCGGCAAGGGTGGAGTCGGGAAGACGTCGATCGCCTGCGCGACGGCGGTCGCACTCGCCGACGAGGGCAAGCGGGTGCTGCTGGTCAGCACCGACCCAGCGTCAAACCTCGATGAAGTCCTCGGAGTGAAGCTGCGCACTGAGCCGACGCAGGTACCGGTGGTGCCTCGGCTGATGGCAATGAACATCGACCCACTGCAGGCGGCGCAGGCGTACAAGGAGCGCGTGGTGGGGCCGTACCGCGGCGTGCTCCCGGCCTCGGCCATTACGAGCATGGAGGAGCAGCTGTCGGGCGCCTGCACCGTCGAGATTGCCGCCTTCGACGAGTTCTCGAAGCTGCTCGGCGACGCGAAGGCGACGGCGGAGTTCGACCACGTCCTCTTCGACACGGCGCCCACCGGCCACACCCTGCGCCTGCTCGAGCTGCCCGCGGCCTGGACGAGTTTCATCGAGTCCAACGTCGGCGGGACATCGTGCCTCGGACCGCTGGCGGGACTCGGCGCCCAGCGGGCCCTCTACGCGGCGTCGAGCGCGGCGCTGCGGGACTCCGCCACCACGACGCTGGTGCTCGTCGTCCGCCCGGACCGCGCGTCCATCAAGGAGGCGGAGCGCACGCGCGGCGAGCTGGTTCCCCTCGGTGTGACGAATGTCCTGCTCGTCGTGAACGGCGTGTTCCGTCCGGCCGACCCTGCGGACACGGTGGCCCAGGCCATGGCTCGACGCGGTCGAGAAGCCCTGGAGAACCTCCCGGCGGGCTTGGCGGCCCTGCGCCGACACGAGGTGCCGCTGCTCGACTTCGGCCTCGTCGGCATCGAGGCCCTCCGCGCAATGTTCCTCCGCGACCGGGTCGCCCTGCCAGCGAAGGAGAGCGCGGGTGGCCTGCCGCGACTCGAGCCCTTCGATGCGCTCGTCTCGAGCATCGGCGCAGCCGGACACGGCGTCGTGATGACCATGGGCAAGGGAGGCGTCGGCAAGACGACCGTCGCGGCGCGCGTCGCACTTGCGCTCGCCAAGGCCGGGCACGCCGTCACGCTGACCACGACCGACCCTGCGGCGCATGTGGAGGACGCAGCGCAGGAGCGGCCTCCCTCTCTCACGGTTACCCGAATCGACCCCGTGGCGGAGACGCGCCGTTACACCGAGGAGGTGCTCGCGGCTGCGGGTGCTGGCCTCGATGCCCAGGGGCGCGCGCTGCTCGAGGAGGACCTGCGCTCGCCGTGCACCGAGGAGATCGCCGTCTTCCGCGCGTTCGCCGAGGCCGTGGCCCAGGGTGCCGGGCGATTCGTCGTCATCGACACTGCTCCGACGGGGCACACCCTCCTGCTCCTTGACGCCGCCGAGTCGTACCACCGCGAGGTGCTGCGCAAGCCGAGCGGCAGCCCTGAGGCGGTGCAACGGCTGCTGCCGCGGCTCCGGGACCCGGCGTACACGCACATTCTGCTGGTCACGCTTCCCGAGGCGACGCCGATTCACGAAGCGATGCAGCTCGAGCGTGACCTGGCGCGCGCCGACATCAAGCCGATGGCGTGGGTCATCAACCAGAGCCTCACGACGGTGCCCGTGACGGACCCGCTGCTTCGCTCGAGACAGGCCCATGAGCGGCCCTTCCTCGAGGAGCTGGCTCGGCACACTCCGCGTCTCACGTTGGAGACAATTCACCCGGAGCTGATGCGATGACGCAGCGGCTGGTCATCGGTGGATTCGTCGCCGCGGCCGTCGTCGCGGTCCTGGCCCTCCGGCCGCATCAGGCGGCGTCGGCGCCAGTGACGATGGCGGTCGCGACGACCACCGCCGTGAAGCCGAAGCTCCTGGACCTCGGGGCGACGACCTGCGCGCCCTGCAAGGCGATGGTGCCGGTGCTCGATGGGTTGCGCGCGTCGAACGGCGACCAGGTGGATGTGGAGTTCATCAAGGACTGCACGATGACGATTGCGATTCGAAGAGGTGCTGCGTGCGCGTGACGATGACCGAGGCGGCGACGTGCGCCGTTCCCCCCGACAGCGAGAAGCCCGACCTTCGCCCCGTCGAGGGCAAGGAAGCCGACGCCGAGCTCGCCGAGTTCGCGAAGGCACTGGGGCACCCGGCGCGGGTTCAAATCATGCGCATGCTGGTGCGCCGAGAGGCCTGCGTGTGCGGCGACATCGTAGACGTCCTGCCACTGGCGCAGTCCACGGTGTCGCAGCACCTCAAGGTGCTCAAGGAAGCGGGGTTGATTCGCGGCGACATCGACGGACCGCGCACCTGTTACTGCGTCGAGCCGAAGGCGATGCGACGCCTGAAGGCCCTCATGGGGAGCCTCTAATGAGCGGCGTTACGAAGCGATTGTCGTTCCTCGACCGCTACCTCACGTTGTGGATCTTCGCGGCCATGGCGCTCGGCGTCGCGCTGGGCTTCTTCGCGCCCGGCGTGACGAAGGCCATCAGTGCGCTCAGCGTCGGTACCACCAGCATTCCCATCGCCGTCGGCCTCATCCTCATGATGTACCCGCCGCTGGCGAAGGTCCGCTACGAGGAGCTGGGCAAGGTTTTCAAGAACAAGCGCGTGCTGCTGCTGTCGCTCGTGCAGAACTGGATCATCGGGCCGTTCCTCATGTTCGGCCTGGCCGTCCTCTTCCTGCGAGACAAGCCAGAGTACATGCTCGGCCTCATCCTCATCGGGCTGGCGCGCTGCATCGCCATGGTCATCGTGTGGAACGACCTCGCGAAGGGAGACACCGAGTACTGCGCCGGGCTCGTCGCGTTCAACTCCATCTTCCAGGTGCTCTTCTTCTCGGTGTACGCGTACTTCTTCGCGACGCTGCTGCCGACCTGGCTGGGCCTCGAGGGCGCCGTCGTCGACATCACCATCGGAGAAATCGCCAAGAGCGTCGCCATCTACCTCGGCGTCCCGTTCGCGGCGGGCTTCCTCACCAGGCGAGCGCTGGTGAGCGCGAAGGGCCGCGACTGGTACGAGGCGCACTTCGTCCCGCGCATCGGTCCCATCACCCTCGTGTCGCTGCTCTTCACCATCGTGGTGATGTTCTCGCTGAAGGGCGAGGCCATCGTGCAGCTCCCTCTCGACGTGCTGCGCATCGCGGCGCCGCTGCTCATCTACTTCCTGGTGATGTTCGCGGTGTCCTTCTTCATGAGCAAACGCGTCGGCGCCAACTACCAGCAGTCGGCGACACTCTCCTTCACCGCGGCGTCGAACAACTTCGAGCTCGCAATCGCGGTGGCGGTGGCGTCGTTTGGCATCCACAGCGGGGCGGCCTTCGCAGCGGTCATCGGCCCACTGGTGGAAGTGCCGGCGCTCATCGGCCTCGTCAACGTCGCCCTTTGGGCGCAGCGCCGCTTCTTCGGCGCTCCGTCCGCCCCCGCAGCCTCCTGAGCACCCATGGCACTCCCGAAGAGCATCTTGTTTCTGTGCGTCGCGAACTCGGCCCGAAGCCAGATGGCCGAGGGTCTGGCCCGGCAACGTTTCGGCGCGGCGGTGCGAGTGCAGAGCGCGGGCAGCCACCCGACGCGCGTGAATCCCTACGCCGTTGAGGTGATGCGCGAGGTGGGCGTCGATCTGTCGAGCCACGCGTCAAAGCCGGTGGACACCATCGACCCGGCCACCGTCGACACCGTCGTCACGCTTTGCGCCGAGGAGGTCTGCCCCGCCTTCCTCGGCAAGGTGACGCGCCTGCACTGGCCGATTCCCGACCCGGCGAGCCAGGATCCGAAGCTCTCCCGCGACGAGATGCTGACCCGCTTCCGTACCGCGCGAGACACCATTGCCGCGAAGCTCGCGGCGCTGGACGGAGCTCGATGACGACCACGCGGCCCGTCATGGCAGCAGCCAGCTCTGACGTTGGTTGAACATCGGCGTCCACGACCCCTTCGAGCTCATTCGTCGCCAGTCGGATCCACGCAAAGGCGTCGCGGAGCTCGTCCAGAACGCCCTCGACGAGCAAGCAGCGCACATCACCATCGAGCGGTACCGCGACGCAGGCGAGACCGTGCTGTCGCTCCTCGACGACGGGCTTGGCGTCCTGCCGGAGCTCTCGCGCAAGGACGCGCTGACCACCATCGCCACCAACATCGGGCACTCCCGCAAGCGGCAGATGTCGTTCGACGAGCGCATAGGTCAGCTCCGGTCTCGTTTCGATCGACGTGTCGAACGACACGTCCTCACGCTCCGAGTTCGGGTGAGCGAAGGCAAGACTCTCGTGAACCCTTCACCCTCTCGCCTGAGCTGCGCCCTCGCGATGCTGTTGTCGAAGGAAGTCGTCACCCGCAACTCCCCGCAGCCCAGCGTCGGGGTCGTGCTCGAAGAGCTGGTGGCCTACTCACCGCGCTCGAGCGGTCCGGAGCCTGCGCGAAGAAGAGGGAAGCCGCGCGACTTCGATGAACCCAGGTCAGTCGCCGACGATGTGGAGGCTCGCGAGCGGCGGTGCCGTGATCAGGTAGTGCACGAAGTCCTCACTCACCGCCAACGATTCGAGGGCGCTTCGTGCGAAGGGAGTGCGCACGAGGGGTGCTCCTGTCGCGAGCTTCCGCGGCACCTCGGCGTTTCCGATGGCGGAGCGCCCGATGGCGACGAACGCTGCACCCAGCGAGACCGCGCGGTCGAGATCGGCACCGCTCGCGACGCCTCCTGCCGCCATCAAGGGAAGTGAGCTCGCGACGCCGCGGCGAATGCGCGTGAACGCCGGCAGCAACGGGTACCGAGCGCTGGGCGCGCCGAGGTCGAGCTGCGACACGTGGCCGTAGTCGATGCCGTCTTCCGCGAGCCAATTCATCACCTGCACGCCTTCGTCGAGGTCGAGCCCTGCGTCAAAAGGACTCTCGAAGGTCCACCGCATGCCGATGATGAAGGGCCGCGGCACCCGCGCGCGGGTGGCCCGAACGACCTCCCGGGCGAACCGAGCGCGGTGAGCCAGCGGGCCGCCCCACTCGTCGCGACGCAGGTTCGTCACCGTGCTGGCGAACTGGGTGAAGAGGTAGCCGTTGGCCCCGTGGAACTCGACGCCCTGGAAGCCCGCCCGCGCGGCCCGGACTGCGGCGCTCGCGAAGTCGTCGATGATGGCCTCGATCTGCGGAACCGTGAGCTCGAGCGGCGCCACGAAGCCAGGCAGGGGCAGCTCGAAGCGACTCGCGCTCGCGGCGGGTTGGCCCGTGAGCGCCGGGACGGCACGTGAGCGCCGGGACGGCACGTGAGCCGCCGTGGCAGAGCTGGGCGACGAGCGCCATACCGGGCCGGCTCACCCGCCGGGCGAGCGCCGCGAGACCGGGCACGAGCGCGTCCTCACCGAATGACAGCTGCCGCGGAAAGGCGATGGACGTGCGGCTGATCGATGCCGCGCAAGTGATGACCATGCCGTAGCCGTCATCGGCCAGTCGCTCCAGCCAACGAGCCTCCGCCTCGCTCACCGCCCCGTTCGCGTGACTCTGCGTAGTCGTCATGGGCGCGACCGCCAGCCCGTTCGCAAGCGAGAGGCCTCCGAGCACACGCGGCGTCAACAGGGCGTTCACGCGACCTCCTTGCGCCACACGCCAACCTGGTCCGAGGCGAAGGCGTCGGGCGCACGTTGCGGGCGACCCAACACGCGCTCGGCGTCGGGCGTGACGACCGAGAACACGCCGCGCCGCGCGACGGACATGAAGCCGAGCCTCGCCTCGATCGCTGCGCCCGTCTGCCCATCCGCAGCGAGCTCGACCCGCGCCTCGTCATCTGACGGCGCTCGATACCGAATGGGCCGCTGCATCACCCGGGCGATCGCCGCCGCGACGTCGTCGTCGGTGAACGCGGTCGCGCCAGTCAGGTCGAAGGCACCCTCTGCACGCCGGTCCTCGAGGAGCAGGGCCACCGCGACGTCCGCCACGTCCCGCGCGTCGACGAACGAGATGCGGGCACTCCCGGCAGGCTGAGCGATCTCATCGCGACGGGTGATGCCCTCCACACCGACTGCGTGACCCCGAGCGACGAGCCCGCCGGCCATTCCTGTTCCACCGATCACGAAGCAGGTCATGCCCACAGTGTGCCGACGGCCCGCTGTTCTGACCAGCTGGCGTCGTGCGACGACTCCGTTCAGAATTCATGAACAATGAACCTCCGCCACCTGAGCGTCTTCGTGAAGGTGGTCGAGGAAGGCAGCTTCGCGGCCGCCGCGCGCGCTCTCTCGCTGCCCCGCTCGGGGGTGAGCCAGGCCGTCGCCAGCCTTGAAGATGCGCTCGGCGTGCGGCTGCTGCATCGCTCGACCCGCGCGATGGCCCTCACCGACGCAGGGAGAGAGCTGCACGCGAGGACGGCGCCAGCGCTCCGCACGATCGCCGAGGCCGAGGGGAGTCTGAACGACCAGCAAGGGCCGATTCGGGGCCGCGTACGGCTCACGGCGCCGGTCGAAGTCGGCGCGCGGCTGATCGAGCCAGTGCTGTCTCGGCTCCTGATCGCTGAGCCCGGCTTGCGCATCGACCTGCTCCTGACGACCACGCCGCTGGATCTGGTGGAGAGCGGCATCGATCTCGCCGTGCGCGGTGGGTCGATCAGCAACTCCGCGATCATCGCCCGACCGCTCGGGGCGGCGCACACCGCAGGGCTCTTCGCGTCGCCGGACTATCTCGCGCGGCGAGGAACTCTGCGGAGGGTCCACCAGCTCGCCGAACACGAGGCGATCGCGCTGCGAGGTCAGGAGCGCGGCTGGCGACTCCTCGGCCCAGGTGGGGCCGTTCACGTGTCAGTACCCGTTCGGCTCGAGGTCGACTCGTTCGGTTACGCGACACGAGCCGCTTGCAGTGGCGTGGGCATCGCGATGCTGCCCACGTTTCTCTGCGAGGAGGAGCGGGCTCGTGGCCAGTTGGTGCGGGTCCTGCCACGCTACACGCTCGAAGAACGCCCGCTGTGGCTCGTGTACCCGTCGAAGCGAAACCCTTCTCGCCCCGTCGCCGCCGTCCGCGACGCGCTGCTTGCTGCGTTTCCGGCCCCGAGGTCGCCCGACGCTGGAGCCGCGGCGACTCCACGCGTGCGTGCTCGGCCATCGTCAGTCGTCTCGGGGCGCTAGAGGCAGCTGCCAAGCGCTGAGTCGTCACCAGTCGACGATCATCGAACCCCAGGTGAACCCCGCTCCGAAGGCGACGAGCGCCACCTTCATGCCCCGCTTGAGCCGGCCCTCGCGCTGCGCCTCGGCGAGCAAGAGCGGGATCGTCGCGGCCGTCGTATTTCCATATTTGTGAATGTTGTGGACCAGCTTCTCCTGCGGAATCCCCAGCTGCTCCGCCACGTACTGATTGATGCGCATGTTCGCCTGGTGAAAACAGAACAGATCAATCTGCTCGGTCGTCACTTCGAGATCGAAACACGCCTCGATGAGCGAGCCACACATCCGCTCAACCGCATTCTTGAACACGGCCTTCCCATCCATCTGCGGCCACAACATCTCGGGCGGAATCTCCCCGTACCCCTTCTCGTTCACCGAAATGTACGGGCGCTTGCGAATGTCCCAGATGGGCTGCTTCAGCATGTCGGCAAACCGCCCGTCGGCGCCGAGGTACCACTTGCGAATCCCTCGATCCTCCTCGGTCGCGCTCACCACCACCGCGCCGGCGCCATCTCCAAAGATCGTCGCCACCGTCCGCCCGCGCGTGGACAGATCGAGCGCCGCGGAGTGCGTCTCCGCTCCGACCACCAGCACATGCTTCGCCGCGCCGGCCTTCACCATCGAGGCCGCCGTCGCGACCGCGTACACGAACCCCGAGCACTGATTCCGAATGTCCATCGTCGGCACGAACTTCGGGTTCTCTCCATCGAGGAGCCCGAGCTTCTGCTGCAGCAACGGCCCGCTCCCCGGGAAGCACATGTCGGGCGAGAGCGTCGCGAAGAGGATCATGTCGAGATCGCGCGCGGTGATCTTCGCGTCCTCGAGCGCCTGCTTCGCCGCGTAGCTGCCCATCTCCGACGAGCCGACGCCCGGCTCCGCGAACCGCCGCGCTTCGATGCCGGTGCGCTGCACGATCCACTCGTTCGTCGTGTCGATGCCGTACTGGTTCCGCAGATCGTCGTTCGTCACCGAGCGCGGAGGCACGTACATGCCGGTGCCAGAGATGTAGGCGTTGATCATGGTGCGAACCGCCTACCAGACCTCGAGCATTCGCACAGCCCGAGCCTTCTGAAATCGGCCGTTCGTCCGACGCGCGCGCGCACCTCCTGCGTCACCGATCATGCGATGAGCGCTCCATGCCGCTCGTCCTGCGCCTCGAGGAGGTCACGCCTACGCACCGCGCGATCGTCGGCGGAAAGGCCGCGAACCTCGCCGAGCTCGCGCGCCTCGAACCGGGCCGGGTGCCGCCCGCCTTCTGCGTCACCACCCTCGCCTTCGATCGCCACCTCGCGCGCTGTGACGCCTCGCAGAGCGCCGACCTCCGCACCCGCATCGAGACCACGCCGCTCGACCCGGAGCTCATCGACCTCGTCACCGCGGCGCTGCACCAGCTCGGCGCGGAGCCCGTCGCCATCCGCTCCAGCGCCACCGCAGAGGATCTCCCAACCGCCTCCTTCGCCGGCCAGCACGACTCCTTCCTCGGCGTCAGCGGCGCCTCCGCCGTGCTCACCCAGCTCCGCCGCTGTTGGGCTTCGCTCTTCTCCGATCGCGCCATCGCCTACCGGCTCGCCCACGGCATCGCGCACGATCAGGTCCACATGGCCGTGGTGGTGCAGCGCCTCCTCGCGCCGACGACGTCTGGCGTGCTCTTCACCGCCGACCCGCTCACCGGCAACCGGACGATCACCTCCATCGAAGCCGTCGCTGGGCTCGGCGAAGCGCTCGTCTCCGGTCAGGCCACGCCCGACGTGTTCACCGTTCAGCACGGCATCGTCCGCACGCGTCCAGCTACCTCACGGCTCACCGACGAACGACTCCTCGAGCTCGAACGTCTCGGCCGCACGCTCGAGCGCCACTTCGGTCGGCCGCAGGACATCGAGTGGGCGCTCGCCGACGGGCGCTTCGAGTTCCTCCAGAGCCGGCCGATCACCACGCTCTTCCCCGTGCCGCCCGCCACCGAGGGCCCGCCCCACGTGTACCTCTCCGTCGGGCATCAACAGATGATGACCGAGGCGATGCGGCCACTCGGGTTGTCGTTCTACCAGCTCATCGCCGGTCGCCCGATGACCGCCATCGGCGGCCGCCTCTTCGTCGACGTCACCATGCCCCTCTCCGCACCGGCCACGCGCCAGCCGCTCATCGAGCTTTTCGGCCGCGCTGATCCCCTCACCCGCGACGCCCTGGAGACCATCTTCGCCAGACCCGGCCGCTGGAGCGAACGTCCGTCCACCCTCCTTCCCATCCTCCTCGGGCACCTCCGCCACTTCGCTCCCGGAGAGGCTCAGCGCCGGCGCGCACGAGGCCTCGAGACCGCACGACGGGCTGAGCTCGAGCTCCTCTCCCGGCTCCGCGCGCTCCCAGATGGCGAGGCGAAGGCCACCGAGACCAAGCAGGTCATCGATCGCCTCCGCACCTTCATCGGCTACCGCGAGTACCCGAAGTACGGAATGGTCTCCCGGTTCTTCATCTACAAACAGGCACTGCTCGTTGAGGCGGACCGGCTCGTCGACGCGAAGGTCATCGACGAGCGCACCGACATCTTCTTCTTCAGCTTCGAGGAATTGCGAGACGTCGTTCGCCAGCAGCGCGCCGATCGTGAATTGATCGCCCGTCGAAAGGATGACTTCCGCGCGTTCCAATCACTCACCCCGCCGCGGGTGTTGACCTCGGAAGGCGAGTGCCTCAACGGCTCGGTTCGCCGCCAAGGCCTCGCGCCAAACGTGCTTGCTGGCCTCGGAGTCTCTTCCGGCATCGTCGAAGGCCGCGCGAGAATCGTCCGAGCGTTCACCGAAACGACCTTCGAGCCCGGCGACATCCTCGTCACCACCGCGACGGATCCCAGCTGGACGCCGGTCTTCCTCTCCATCACCGGCCTCGTCACCGAGGTCGGCGGGCTGATGACACACGGCTCAGTCGTTGCTCGCGAGTACGGGCTTCCCGCGGTCGTCGGCGTTCTGGGAGCCACCCACCGAATCACCGACGGTCAACGCCTTCGCATCGATGGCGCGGCCGGCAAGGTTGAGCTGCTCTGACGGAACGTGCAGGAGTCGTACCTGCCCCTCCTTGCGGAGTGCACCGAGTAGCAAACGGGCTGGCACCCACGAGCCAGATGACGTTCCTTCTCTCTTCATTGCGGGAGTCGGAATCGAACCGACGTCCTCCGGGGTATGGGCCCGGCGATCTTCCAGCTGATCTATCCCGCGTCATGTCTCGAATAAGGGCGGCAGGGGTTGAACCTGCGATCTCTCGCTTCCGACGCGAGCGCGATGCCACTTCGCTACGCCCTTGCACAATGTGTCTCGTTGCCGCGTACGGGTGTCGAACCCGCCTTGCTGGGTTGAGGGGCCAGCGACCTCCCGGAAGTCGAACGCGGCGTTCGTGAGGGCCCCCTGGGAGTCGAACCCAGCTCCGGCCGCTTAACAGGCGGCTGCAATCCCGGACATGCCAAGGACCCGTCTGAAGATGGCTGAGCGAGCCCGCGAATCAGCTGCGGGGATTCATCGGTTCGCCCGGCTCGAAGCAGCCAGGATTGGGCTGCGAACTCGGTGGCACCGACTCGGGAGGCGACTTCGTACTGATCGTGAATGACGTCATTGAAGGCGGGCCTCCTCGTTGCCCACCCGACGCGCGTCGAACTCGCGTCCTGACGCCACTCGATTCATTGCGCGACGAGGGCCTCTTCACTAACTCTCACTCCATGGCACCTACCGCTCTCATCGCAGGCTTCGGACCAGGCATCTCCACGGCTGTCGCCGAGCGCTTCGGCAAGGCCGGCTTCCAGCTCGCGCTCGTCGCCCGCAACGCCGAGCGTCTCTCCGCCGGGGCGAAGGCGCTCGAGGCGAAGGGCTTCAAGGCCAAGGCCTTCTCCGCCGATCTCTCCGACCCGGCCCGGGTGCGCGCCGTCGTCGATCAGGTCCACCGCGAGCTCGGGAAGATCTCCGTCCTCCACTGGAACGCCTACGGCTCGGGCGCGAACGACCTGCTCACCGCCGACGCCGCCGAGCTGCGCGCCGCGATGGACATCGGCACGACCAGTCTCCTCATGGCCGTGCAAGAAGCGCTCGTCGACCTGAAGGACACCAAGGGCTCGGTCCTCGTCACCAACGGCGGCCTGGGACTCTTCGACTCGAAGCTCGATGCGATGGCGGTGCAGTTTGGGTCGATGGGGCTCGCGATGGTGAACTCAGCCAAGCACAAGCTCGTCGGCCTGCTCGCCAAGCGCCTGGAGAAGGACGCGATCTACGTCGGCGAGGTGATGGTGCTCGGCGTCGTGAAGGGCACCGCGTTCGATCGCGGCCAGGGCGGACTCGACCCGGTCAAAATTGCAGAGAAATTCTGGGAGCTCCACGCCAACCGCGCCGCTGTCTACGCGCAGGTCGGCTGACTCACGATGGCGCGCGTCCTCGTCACCGGCTCGGCGGACGGACTCGGGCGGGCCGCGGCGTTGGAGCTGCTCGAGAGCGGCCATCACGTCTTCGTGCACGCTCGGTCCGCGGCCCGGCTCGCCGCAGTGAAGCCGCTCGTCAATCGCGGCGCAGTGCCAGTCATCGGAGATCTCTCCGTCCTCGACGAGACCCGCGAGCTCGCCAGGCAGGTCAACGCGCTCGGCCGAATGGACGCGATCATTCACAACGCCGGCGTCTATTCAGATGCGTCGGTGCTGATCGTGAACGTCCTCTCGCCGTTCATCCTCACCGCGAGCCTCGAGCGCCCGGCACGCCTCGTCTACTTGAGCAGCGGCATGCACCAGGGCGGGCGGCCTTCTCTCGAAGGGCTCGATTGGACTGGCCGGCGCGCGACCGGTTCGTACTCCGACAGCAAGCTCTTCATCTCGACCCTCGCCGCGGCGATCGCCAGGCGGTGGCCGACGGTGCTGAGCAACTCCGTCAACCCGGGCTGGGTGCCGACGAAGATGGGCGGACCGAACGCGCCCGACGATCTCGAGCTGGGGCATCGCACCCAGGTCTGGCTGGCGACGAGTGAGGAGCCGGAAGCGAAGACCTCCGGCGGCTACTGGTTTCATCAGCGACGCGAGCCAGCGCACCCGGCGGTCACCGATCACGCGTTTCAGGATCGGCTCGTCGAGACGCTCAGCCGAGCGACCGGCCTCAGCCTCGACTGACCGTCACGGCAACATCGAGATGCCGAGCACCCCGGTGATGCCGGCGGCGAACATCGCCAGGAGCCCGATGATGCCGTGCGGCTGCGCGAGCGACTTCTTCCCGGCCGAGAGCTGACGGCCGAGGAGCCACTGCGCCACGAAGCCCGCTGCGCTCACGACACCGAGCCAGCCGTGAAAGCTGTCGAGGGGCTTCATCTGCCGAAGGAGAACCGCCGAGCCGATCCCGCCGATCGCCGACGCCACCATGAGGGCCACGCTCCACGGCCCCAGCTTCAGGTGACGAACGCCGCTCGCCGCGGGCGCAGGAATCCGGCGCAGGCGCTGCGCACGCAGGTGCATGCCCTGCCGAAAGACGACGAAGGCGAGGAGGATGGTCACGGCGGCCATCGCGGGGTGAGCCCAGACGAGCGGTGAGGTCGGCTGCATCGGCCGCGGCCTCTACCCTCTCGCGCGCGAAATGGCGATCTCTCAGCGGGGTGCGTCGGTCACGACGGCGGGCGCGGCGCCCTTCTTCAGGTACGGCTGGACGAAGAGATAGAGCCCGGTGAGCAGCATGGGGATCAGCGGCAAGAGCGCGAGGAACCCAAGCCACGTCGCCTGGGACTTCATCGCCAACGCCGCAATGTTTGCAATCACCGCTGCGGTGAACGCCAATGACAACCATCGATGAACTTGTCGCATCATGACTCTTCCCTCATCGTCGACAACACGGTGAACAACTTCTCGCCCATCATGCGCCAGCCGTAGCGTGCGCCACCCCAGTTCTGCTTCTGGTGCTCCTTGAACCCGGTCTGCACGAGCTTCACCTTCGTGCCGACCGGCGTGGCCGCGAGCTCGAAAGTGACGACCGTCTCGAGTTCACCGACCTGCCAGGAATAGGCGAGCTTCGACTGCTTCTCGATCTCGAGGAACTTGGCGTGCACCAGCCCGTCCCAACCCGGCATGGGTGGCGCCTTGAGCGTGAAGGTCTTGCCCTTCACGAGCTCGTAGTCGATCACTGGGAGCAGCCACTCGGCCAAGAGCACGGGGTTGGTGAGCGCGCGCCAGACCTTCTCTGGCGGGTGCTGCAGCTCGAAGTCGAAGGAGAGGAATTCGTTCTGCCCTGCGGGGGTCGTGTCGATCGGCTTCATTGGTCCATGTTCTCCAGCAAGCGTTCGAGGCGGTCGATGCGGTCGGCCCAGAACGCGCGGTAGTGGCTCATCCAGTCGACGAGCGGAGCGAGGCCCTTGGGGTTGATGCGGTAGTACACGCAGCGCCCTTCCTTCCGGTTGTCGACGAGGCCGGCGTCGCGGAGCGTGGCGAGGTGCTGCGAGACCGCCGGCTGGGAGATGTCGAAGCGCTCGGTCAGGTCCTTCACCGCCGCTTCTCCTCGGGTCAGGGACTCGAAGATCGCCCGCCGACTGGGGTCGGCCAGCGCCCAAAAGACCTTGTTCTCGACCTCCGCCGCGTCCTGCATAGCCATTTAATAAGCCGATACTTATCTGTTAGTCAAGCGCGAGACGCAACCCTTGCCATAGTCCGCCATGACCGACACCATCGACCGCTCCGAGCGCACCTTTCATTTCGATCGCCTGCTCGACGCCTCGCCCGACGAGGTCTTCGACGCGTGGACGACGCCAGGGCAGATCTCCCAGTGGTGGGATCCGTCGGGCAAGAAGCTCCTCGCCTGCACCATCGATCTCAAGGTGGACGGGCGCCTTCAAGTTCGTGAGCGACGGTCACGCGCCGCCGTTCGAGGGGAAATACAGCGTCGTCGAGCGCCCACGCCGGCTCGAGTTCGACGCGATGGGCGCGCACGGAACGATTCTGCTCACCCCGAAAGACGGCAAGACCCAGATGCACGTCTCGATTCGTTCACCGTCGAGCGAGCACTTCGAGATGTTCCTCAAGCTCGGCGTCGCCGCTGGCACCAGCGCCACCTTCGACAACCTCGCCGTCTTCGTCACTTCTTCATCAAGTGGTCGCCGTACTCCTCGCGCAGCTTCGACTTGAGGAACTTGCCGGTCGAGGTGCGGGGAATCTGGGTGACGAAGAGCACGTCGTCGGGGAGCCAGAACTTGGCGAAAGCGCCCTCGAGGTGCGCGCGCAGCTCGTCGGCCGTCGCCTTGGCGTTCGGCTTGAGCACCACGGCGGCCAGCGGGCGTTCGTCCCACTTCGGGTGACGGCCGGCGAACACGGCCGCTTCGAGGACCGCCGGGTGCGCCATCAGGGCGTTCTCGAGCGCGACCGAGCTGATCCACTCTCCGCCCGACTTGATGACGTCTTTCGAGCGATCGGTGATCCGCATGTAGCCTTCGGGGTCGATCGTCACCACGTCGCCGGTCTTGAACCAGCCGTCCTTGGTGAAGCGATCGGCGCCTTCTCCGCTGAAGTAGCTCGAGGCGATCCACGGGCCGCGCACCTCGAGTTCGCCCATCGTCTCTCCGTCCCAGGGGAGCCGCTTGCCGTCCTCGCTCACGTGCCGCATCTCGACGAAGGGCACCGCGTAGCCCTGTGAGGCCTTCGCCTTGAGCTTCACCTCGTCGCTGCCACCGCTCAGGGTGCGCTTCACGCGCGCGAGGGTGCCGATGGGGTTCGTCTCGGTCATGCCCCACGCGTGGGTCACGTCGAGGCCGTGCCGCTTCTTGAAGCCGTCGATCATCGCCGCTGGCGCCGCCGAGCCACCAATCACCATCGAGCGCATCGCGGAGAGATCGAACTTCTTCGGGTCTGCGTCGAGCATCGCGAGAATGCCGATCCAGATCGTCGGCACGCCGGCGGCCATCGTCACCTTCTCGGCCGCCATCAGCTCGAGCAGCGAGCCCGGATCCAAGTGCGGCCCTGGGAAGACGAGCTTCGCCCCGGTCGCCACTCCCGCCCACGGAATGCCCCAGGCCGCCGCGTGGAACATCGGCACCACCGGCAAGAGCACGTCGTCTTCGCCGACGCCGAGCGTGTCGCGCATGCCGACCGCCATCGTGTGCAACGCGCAGGATCGGTGGGCGTAGACGACGCCCTTCGGGTTCCCGGTCGTACCCGAGGTGTAACAGACCATCGCCGCCGACCGCTCATCGAGGGTGGGCCAGTCGAAGTCGCCGCGCTCGCTGGCGATCAGCTTCTCGTAGTCGAGCCCCGCCTCGACCGGCTTGCCGTCGTCGGGCACCACGAGCACGTGACGAATCGAGGGCACCTGCTCGCGAAACTTGCCGAGCAGCGGCAGGAGCGTGGCGTCGACGATCACCACCTCGTCCTCCGCGTGACGCGCGATGTAGGCCAGCTCGTTCGGGTGCAGTCGAAGGTTGAGGGTGTGAACGACTGCGCCCATCGCCGCGACGCCGAAGTACGCCTCGAGGTGCGCGGTGTGGTTCCAGCAGAGCGTCGCGACCCGCGTGCCCTTCTTCACTCCGAGCTTGGTGAGCGCGTGAGCGAGCTTCGAGGCGCGCGCGTAGACATCGCCGTAGGTGTGGCGATGGAGCGACTTGTCCGGCCGCCGCGACACGACCTCGGTCTTCGAGAAGAAGTCACGCGCCCGGGTGAGGAAGTGGGTCAGCGTGAGAGGGAAATCCATCATTCGGGCGTCGAGCATGCGCGCGACACTAGTCCTCCGCCTCTACGCCGGATCCGAAGACTCGCGCCCGCTGAAGGCGCTGCGTCATGCGCTACTTGAAGGTCGCCTGCAGCCACGCGATCAACTGCGAGACCTCTTCCTCGCTCAGCTTGTCGCCGTACTTCGGCATGAAGCCGGAGCCCTTGGTGATCGTCTTCGCCAGCCGCTCGGCGCTCTTCCCCGGGACCTTCACGAGGAGCGACGGCCCGCGGGTGCCCTTCCCGGAGCCATCGTGACAGCGATAGCAGTCGACCTCGGGCCGCACGTAGCCGTTGTAGAGGAGCGCGCCGGGATCGGTCAGCGACTCGCGAGGAAGCGGAACTCCGGCACACCCGGCGACGGCGACGATCACTCCACAGAGCACGAAGCGCATTCGCCGAACGAACGCGATCGCCACCACGAGGTCAACTGCTCAGCAGTGTCCAGGGCGGGAGTCGAACCCGCACGCTCTCTCGAGCACCGCGGTCTGAGCGCGGCGTGTCTCCCAGTTCCAGCCACCTGGACGAAAAGTGCTCCCGGAGGGACTCGAACCCCCGACCTCCTGGTCCGCAACCAGGCGCTCCATTCCAACTGAGCTACGGAAACGTGAGTGCTCGCGCAGGGAATCGAACCCTGCCCTTCGGCCTGTCGAACCGACGCTCGTCCACCGAGCTTCGCAAGCGCACTGTGCCGACCCCTGGAATCGAACCAGGATCTTCCGCTCTTCAGGCGGACGCATGGACCACCGCTGCCAGATCGGCAATTCGAAGTAGGCCCGGAGGGAGTCGAACCCTCATCCTCGCGCGTAAGAGGCGCTTGCTCTGCCAGTCGAGCTTCAGACCCAGATGTGAACGGGGTGAGGATCGAACTCACCATGCTCCCGAAGGAGCCGCGGGGTTACGGCCCGCTGGACCACCGTTGGTCACTTCCCGTTCGCGACCAGAAACGACGCGACGCGAAGGAAGCGATAGAGCGTCTTCACTTTCAGCTGTCGGTCGAAGGTGGTCATCGTGGGCCTCTTGCTGGGTGTTGACGGAGGTTCGATTCGGCCCTGACGGCGCAGAAGGTGTTGACGGGTGAAGCCAAGCCGGGCACGCCCCCGAAAGTGAGCGCCCGCCCCGCACGAGATCCAGTGGTCCGCGTCGAGCGGGCCTCGCGCACCTTCGGATCACGCACGGTGCTCGCGAACGTCGAGCTCCTCATTCGTCCTGGCGAGCTCGTCGGCATCGTCGGGCCGAACGGCGGCGGCAAGAGCACGCTGCTGTTGATGATGGCGGGCCTGCTGCGCCCGACGAGCGGTACGGTGACGGTGTGCGGGGTCGACGCGTACGCGCTCTCGCTCACCGCCGCCGGCCGGGTCGGGTTGGTGACGGCGAGGCCTGGGCTGTATCCGCTCCTCACTGGCCGGGAGAACCTGCACCACTTCGGTGGCCTGTTCGATCTCTCGCCCGCGCAGGTGGACGAGAAGGCGAAGGCGATCGGCCAGACGCTCGAGCTGACCCGCCTCGACGATCGCGTCGATCAGCTCTCGACCGGCATGCAGCAGAAGCTGTCGCTCATTCGAGCGTTGATGACCTCTCCGAGCGTGCTGCTCTTCGACGAGCCGACGGCCAACCTCGATCCCATCTCGGCGCGAGCGTTCTACCAGGAGATCCGCAAACGAGCGGACGACGGCATCGCCTGCGTGTTGGTGACCCACGAGCTCGCGGCGGCCGAGGCGGTCTGCGATCGGGTGCTGCTCGTCGATGGCGGCATCAAGCGCGAGCTGACCTTCACCGAGCACCGAGCGCCGATCGGCGGGCCGCTCTACGAGGCGTGGAAGGAGACGATTCGATGAATCGCCTCTTCCGCATCGCCAAGACCGAGATCCTCGAGCAGCGGCGACAACCGGCGATGCTCTTCATCCTCGTCCTCAACTACGTGCTCTGGTGTGGAGGCTTCGCCCTCTTCTTCCTGATGTTCGAGTTCGTGATGGGCTACCCGGTCACCAAGCCGATGATGGAGCAGCAGCTCAAGGACACGGGCGTCGAGCTGCAGACCTTCCTCAAGCTGGCAGTCTCGGGCTTCGGGTCGATCGTCTTCACCAACATGCCGCTCTTCGTGGCGATCATGTCGGGCACCTCGGTCATTCACGATCGCGAGTGCGGGACGATGCCGTTCCTCATGCTGGCGCCGATCACCCGGTTCCAGCTGTTGATGGGGAAGTTGCTCGGCGCGATGAGGTACCCGCTGTTCTTTCACCTGCTCTTCGTCGGGCCGACCAGCCTGCTCATCGGCCGGTTCGAGCTCGTCGCACCGTACTCGGCGAAGTTCGGTGGCTCGGTGGCGTGGTGGTTCGCCTACCTCTTGGGTTCGCCTGCGTCCGCGCTTTTCGTCGGGGCCTTGGGCACGGTGATCTCCGCGCTCTCGAAGGACAGCCGCACGTCGATGCAGTTCACGTCCTTCTTCATCGGCCTGTTGAGCCTGGCGATCGGCTTCGTGTTGGTCGACGGAATCGCCGAAGGCGTGGGCCTTCAGCTCAAGTTCATCGCCGGCTGCATCATCGCGGCGCTCGTGACGTTGAACGTCGGCGCGCGGCTCATCAGCCGTGACGTCACGGCGTGAACGCGGCTGCGGCCCGTATGGGAATCGAACCCATCTCGATGGCGTGACAAGCCACTCGCCTCTCCAGATGCGTCACGAGCCAGCACTTCTCTCAAGCGGGTGGCAGGAATCGAACCCACCACTTCGGGACGGCGCCCCGAGGCCTTCACCAGTCGGCAACACCCGCATCTCGAGCACGGCAGGAAGGACTCGAACCTTCAGCAGCGGGTTTTGGAGGCCCGTACCCTTACCGTTGGGGCTTCTGCCGTAGACGACGCTGTGGACGGAGCGCCTCGCTCGCACCTGACGCGCAGCTGTCGCGAGCGGCCTGAACCTTGGCGCGTGCGGACTCCGTGAGGTGGCCGAGACGGCGCTATTCGCTCGAGGAAAGGGGCGCACCGGCGCGTTCGCCGTCGAGGAGCTGCGCATGACGTCACGAGGTTTGGTCCTGGCGGTGCTGCTGCTCGGCGCTTGCGCTCCCACCCAGCAGTGCGAGGGGTCGCACGACGAAGTGCTCCCCGTCGTCGACGCGGGGCAGACCGACGCTGGCGTTGTCGATGCCGGCAGTTCGCCGCAATCGCATCGGGAATGGGTGAGCGTGCTCGGGCCTGATGGAGGACTTCCGCCAGGAGTGAGCGGCACGCTTCGACCCGACGACGGCACGGGCCCGTTCACCGCGACGGTCGACACCGATCGGCTCGTCTTCACCGTTCCTCCCGAGACGCATCCCGGCTGGGGGGCCTGGCTTGCGATCTCCGCGCCGAATCACCTCCCCTTCGAGACGCGCGTCATCCTCCACGCCGAGGATCACGAGCTGATCGCGCCGGTGACCCTCCGACAGGTGGGACTCGATCCAGCGACGATCACCCTCCGCGAGCTCGCTGCGATTCGCGGCGCGATGTGGACGGCGCAGTGGAATGGGGCCTTCGGTCCGCGTCCGGGACAGAGCGACAACGTGCTCGCGACCGCCTTCATCGCCTGTTACCCGGCGGCCGAGCAGCTGCGGCTCATCTCCGAATACAAATCGCGCGGCTACACCCACGTCGTGATCGGGCCGATCGTCGACTCCGACGGGTACCATGGTCAGTACTGCGTCAACGATTGGCGCACCCAGTTCGATCGGTTCCTCGATCTCCTCGAGCTGTTCTGGACCAACGGCTTGGTCCCGATCGTCTTTCTCCACCCCGACAACTGGACGTTCGATCAAACCCAGGCGCTCACCCCGCTCCTCACCAGTGCTCGTGCTCAGCGCCTGATTCGAGTGATCGTCCCCGCTGGCTGGGAGCCAGCTCGCACCGAGTGGTCGAACGCCACGTGGATCCGCTACGCCCGCTGGGGACGCGAGACGTTTCCGAACGCGCTGAACCTGCTGCACACTCCGACCGATCTCGACGCACCGCTCGGCAACGATGCGCTGGGAACCGATCTCGGAACGCTCTCGAACGGTGAAGCCTGGCGACGCATCGTGCCGTACCTGCATGGCTGGCTCACCCAGAGCGCGGCCTTCGAGAACCCGACCGCTCACGGAGATCCCAACCAGCCGACGAAGACGAACTTCGACAACTGGAGAGACCAGTTCGATTGCGCCGTGACGGGCTCGTTGTGCGCGCGGTTTCATGCAGGTTACGCCGGTTGGCCGACGACCTCGGCGTGGGGCAACGAGCCGCTGCGGATCTACGCTGGCGAGTACGCCTCGTACTGGGTCTACTGGCAGCACCGGACCGAGAACGAAGCGAAGGACTGGGGTGATGCGGCGATGCGCGCGGGCGCCGATGGCTATCTCGATAGCGGGCGGCTCCCGGTTCCGGTGCGCTGAGTTCTTCCTCTACTCGCCCTCGTTCGTGCGCATGATGCCGCCGATGCGTTCGTTCGTGCTCGTGCTCGCCCTGCTTCCGCTGCCTGCCGTCGCCTACCCGTGGACGGTGAAGAGCGGCATCCAGAGCTGTTCGGTCTGCCACGTCGACCCCTCGGGCGCGGGGCAGCTCACCCGCTTCGGACGAACGGAAGCCGAGCGCTTGGTCCGGTGGACGCCGAGCCCGATCCCACCCGAAGTCGCGGAACGAAACGCTCGCTTCCTCTGGTTCGCCCAACTGCCCTCGTGGCTCGAGCTCTCGGGCAACCTGCGCTTCGGCGCCCTCGTCGCGCCGGGAGCCCCAAAGCTCGTCACTCCGCTCGAGATGGCGAGCGATCTCTCGGCGACGATCGAGGTCGAGTCGGTGCTCGTTCACGCCACCGCCGGCTTTGGACGGAAGGACACCGTGGCTCCGGCGATCGTCGTGCCGCGCTGTGAGCCCGCCGATCCCGGTGACTGCGGTGCCTCGTTCGTCGCGCGTCAGTACTGGATCGGCGCTCGAGCGGCGAAAGGAGCCGTGCTGATTCGTGCTGGCCGGCTCGCCCTGCCATTCGGGCTGCGAAACAACGAGCACCCGAGCTGGGTCCGTTCGCTCACGCTCACCGACGGAAACGTGCACCAGAAGCTCGGCGCGTCCGTCTCGGTGCTCTCCGGCCGGGTCCGTTTCGAAGCGATGGGCATCGCGGCTGCGACCTTGCCGTCGGCGAACGAGGCTGGCTACTCCGCGCTCGCCGAACTGAGCCTGGCTCCGACGACGGCGGTCGGCCTCTCGAGCCTCGTCGCGGCACGACCCGACCCAACGGCGCCCTCGTCACGGCAGGCACACGGCGCCTTCTTTCGCTCGGCGCTTCTTCCCTCGCTCGTGTTGCTCGCCGAGGCCGATCTTCTCGCCTGGAGCACCGCCTCGACGAATCGGGTCGGCTACGCGGCGTTCGTGCAAGGCGACTGGGAGCCGGTGCAGGGCCTTCACCTCATGCTGACGGGAGAGAGCGCGCATCAGGGCGACGGGAAGCAGCGTGGTCCGTCACTCGGCGCGTGGGTCTCGGCGGCCTGGTACTTCTTCTCTCACTTCGAGCTGCGAGTAGACGCGATGGCGCGACGGATCGACGCACTGGCACCGCTCGGCCTCTCGGTCGTGGCCCAGCTTCATCTCTACCTCTGAGCCCGCAGCTCACTCCTCGGGGACGAGGTTGGTGATGCCCTCGAAGGTGACGCGGCTGCCGGCTTTGATGCCGTTCTTCGCGCTCCAGCCTCCGGGCACCTCGAGCACGTAGGTCGCAGGCGCGGACGAGGGGCGAGAGGAGAGCGTTCGCGGCTCCGCGTTCTCCTGAATGCTGACGATGGAGCCCTTTGCGTCGATGAAGATCATGTCGAGCGGGATGAGGGTGTTCCGCATCCAGAACGAGAGGGGCTGATCGCGCGGGAAGATGAAGAGCATCCCCGTGCCGTCGGCCAGCGTGTAGCGCCACATGAGGCCACGGGTGCGCGCATCACGGGTGAATGCCACCTCGCTCGCGACCTCGAGCTTCTTCTTCGCCGTCGTCGTGAGCGTCACCTTCGCCATCGGGAGGCGAGGCATCTGGTAGTCCTGCGCCGTCACGTCGGTGACGCGCGGCGGAGGCGGAGTGGTGGGAGGAGGAGGCGGCGGCGGCTCGGTGCGAACGGGCGGCGCGGGCGGAGGCGGCTTTCCTTCTCCAGGGCACGCCACCAAAACGAGGAACAGGCCCGCGAGGCTCGCGCGAATCACTTGAGCGGCTTGTTGAGGAGCTTCCCGGCGAGGTCGGCTCCAAGGCTCGTCGCCATCAACTGTTCGACGACGCCCTCGAAGTCGGAGCGCTGGGTGTCGGCCGAGTAGACGAACTTGATGCCCATGCCGGGATCATCGCCCTCGATCGTGCTCCAGACGACTTCACCCAAGAGCTCGAACGGATCGTTGCGCTGGGGAACGGTGAGCTTGAAGAGAAAGCGCGTGCCGATGGGCAGCGGCTTCTTCGTCTTGATGAAGGTGCCGCCCTTGCTGATGTTCTTCGTGTAGTCCGCAAAGAACGAGTTGAGCTTCTTGTAGTCGACCTTCAGCTCGATTGTCGCGCGCGCCGACTGCCGCCCCTCGATGCATGGTTTCTGGTCTGCGGCCATGGGGCAAGACTATAGGACCAAGCGATGCCGGAGATCCTCTTTCGCGTCAAAGCCGTCTTCGCCAATCGGCTCTGGCGCGCGGCGTGGGTGCTCGTGCTCCTCGTCGAGCTGGGACTCCTCTGGTTTCCAGTGGTTCGGATTCCTGGCTACGAGCTGTCCACGGGCCTGTCGCTCGCGACCGTCCTTCTCGGCGGCTTCATCGCGGTGGCGTTTGGGCGGCAGGAAGGCAATCTCGCCACGAAGGCGCCGCTCGCCGAGGTGCTCTGGGCGACGCTGGCTTCGGCGGTGACGCTGCTGATCCCCAGCGTGCTGGCGCTGATCATCGCGGTGGTGGTGACGCTGGCGAGCTCGACCTGCAGCCCCTTCATCGCGTTCGGCTTCTTTCCGGTGATCGTCCTCCCCACGGTGCTGATCGTCTCGGCCTTCGGCGTGTGGATCGGGCTCGTGGTGCGTCGCTGGATTCTCGCGATCGCGAGCTGGATCGGCCTCGTGGTGGTGAGCGCGGCGCACACCGGCTGGCCGCTCGTCTTCGGACCGCAGGTGTCGGCATGGAATCACCTCGCGGGCTTCCTGCCGGGGCCGCTCTACGACGAGGAGCTGCGGTTGCCGGCGGCGCTGCTGTGGTTCCGGTTGGGCTCGCTCTTGTTGACGGGCTTCGCGATCCTCGGCGCGGCGAGGCGGCGAGGCGATCGACGCACCTCGGTGCGGCTCGGGCTGGGCGCAGTGACGCTCGCCTTCCTCGCGTTGGAGTTCTCCGGCCCGACGCTCGGGTTCCGAATGAGCGACGAGGCGCTGCTCGCGCGCCTGGGCGGGCGCACCGAGGGGCCGAACGTGGTGCTGATCCACCCGCGGGGCATGACGCCCAAGGAGGTCGGCCGAACGCTCGACGATCTCGAGTTTCGGTTCTCGCAGATCGCGACCTTCGTCGGCGGCGCCCCTCCGGGGAAGGTGACCGTGTGGTGGTACCGGAGCGCGGAGCAGAAGCAGAAGCTCGTCGGCGCGGCCCACACCCAGTTCGCCAAGCCGTGGCGTCGGGAGATTCACGTCAACGACTCGGGCTTCCCGCACCCGGTGGTGAAGCACGAGCTGGCGCACGCGCTGCTCGGGCCGCTGGGCTCGCGACCGTTCGGCGTCACCGCTCGGCTGTTCGGCTTGAGTCCGCACGTCGGCGTCATCGAGGGCATGGCGGTGGCGGCCGACGATCCCGTCGACGAGCTGCGGCTCTCGGAGTGGGCGGCGGCGATGAAGAAGCAGGCGATGTTGCCCGACGTGCGAACCTTGCTCGAACCGCAGGGCTTCTATTCGGCGCCGGCCTCTCGCGCGTACACGACCGCGGGCGCGTTCCTTCGCTGGCTCGGCGAGACCCACGGGAGCGAGAAGCTGCGCGAGCTCTATCGCGATGGAGACTTCGAGCGGGTGTACGGCCGGCCGCTGCCGGACCTGGTGACGGACTGGGAGCACTTCCTCGACACGGTGCCGCTCGACGAGCAGGCGGTGAACCAGGCCTTCGCGCGGTTCCGGAGAGGGAGCCTCTTCGATCGGCCCTGCGCTCGCGAAGTGGCCCGGCTGTCGGCCGACGTCTCCGCCATCTCTTCCGACGACGTGCCCGCTGCGCTCGCCCTGCTCGCTCGCTGTGAGACGCTCCAACCAGAAGAGCCGGCGCACGTGCTCACTCGCGCCTCGCTGCTCCGTCGTATCGGGAACGATCAAGAAGCGGAGACGGTGTTGAACGCGCTGTTGACTCGAGTGTCGTCGGCGCCCTCGACCTGGTCGGACGTCGCCCTCGCGCTGGCGGATCTGGCGATCGGCAAAGGAGACGACGCGCGCGCGAAGGAGCTGCTCCAGACGATCGTCGAGAAGGAGGCGTCTCCCTCGATGGACCGCACCGCGCGGCTCCGCCTGCATTCACTCGAGACGACCGGCACGGTGCGAACTGCGCTGGTGAAGTACTTCTCGAACGATCCCGATGCGGCGCAGCTCCACTGGCTCGAGCGTGCCCACGCCGAGGCTCCGAGCGAGCCGTACGTCGCCTACCTCCTCGGCCGGAGGCTCGTGCAGAAGGAGGCCCACGCCGAGGCGCTCGAGCTGCTCGACGTGGCCCGCGCCGACGAGACCGTGCCGCCGTCGATCCGCAACGAGGCGACCCGGCTGCTCCTCGAAGCGAGCTTCGGCGCCGGTGATTGCGAGAAGGTGAAGGCCCTCGCGGCGCTCCCCGGACTCACGGTGAACCTCGGAGCGAAGGCCCGTGACTGGGCGGCCCGCTGCGCGCATCGACGCGCGACGCCATGAAGCGAGACGTCACCGCCGAGCTGAAGCAGCTCCTGGCACACAACCGCGGACCATCACCGCACGACCCCTCCGTTCGAGTTCGGCCGACCTACGGCGTCGAAGCCTCCTTCGAGGACGAGTGCACGGTTCAGCTTCGACTGACCTTCAAGGCGAACGAGCACGACGAGTGTCAGGACGCTGGCTGCCACGTGCCGATCGGGCGAGGTGGCTTCGCCGCGCTGCGCGACGTCCTTCCGCTCTCGGTGGAGGTCATCGGCGAGGAAGGCGCTCGGTTTCTTCGCCTCGACGGCTCGCACCAGTTCAGCGCAACGCGGGCCTTCCGCTACCGGCAGGAGTTCCCCGAGTGGTGAACCGAGCTCAGTAGTTCGAGTTGTTCTTCTCGCCGAAGGTCGACAGCGTCTTCTTGGTGTTGGTGCCCGAGGCGGCGAAGGTCTTCGTCGCCGGCGTGACCGATTCCTCACCCGCAACCGCGTCGGAGGCGGCGCCGAACAGCTTGCGAATGTTGTCACCGAACAGCGTGATCACCCCGATGGCGGCGATCGCGATGAGCGCGACGATGATGATGTACTCGGTCATTCCCTGACCGCGGCGACGACGGCTGCGCTGGCTGTTGGTGGTGGACATGATCGGCTCCTTCGAGATGACGCCGCGTGAGTGCGACGTGACGAAGGAGTTATCGATCGCAGCCACGATCGCGAACATCGGCCGGTCCACCGTCGGACGAAGAGCGGTCGGTCGATGATCCGATGGGCTCAGGCTCGACGCCGGGGTCGATCGACCGAGGCTGCGCTCACTCTTCTTCGTCGTCGTAGTCCGGCATCACCTGCTTCTTCGACGGCATCGGCGTCGGAGTCGCGGGAATGAAGGTGAGCCGCCGCCAGATGCCTTCGCCTTCCGGCTTCACGGTGACGCCCTTGATTCCCTCGGCGGCCTTGAGCGCCCGGGCGCGATCCTCTGCCGAGAGCGACATCACCGCGTAGAACCGGCCCGTCTTCGCCGACTTCTGCGCGAGCGCGCCGAACACCTTCGTCAGCGCCGGGTCTTCTTTCACTTCGAGTGACCGCTCGTCGACCTCGTTGCGCGAGGACCGCCGCTCTTCTTTCTTCGGAGCGCTCGGCGCCTCGGCCTTGGCCGTCGGCTTCGCACCGTTCGTGGGCACCGACGGCTTGGGCGCGGGCGCGGGGTCCTTCTTCTCCGGCTTCTCGGGCTTCTCGCTCTTCTCCGGTCGCGGCTCGGGGAACGAGTTGACGCCCAGCGACACCCAGCGCTTCTCGACGTTGGGCCGGTTGATCGCCTTGTTCACCAGGAACTGAATGCAGTCGACCAACCACGAGCGCGGCTTGCCTTGAACGATGCCCGGCAGTTCGCCTTCGAAGTGGAGCGCGATGCCGATGCCTCCGTCCGGCATGTCCTTCGTCTCCATGCGGGCCGGGTAGTCCATGTGCGCGAGGATGCCCTTCACCAGGCTCTCGACCTGCGCCTTGCGCTCGGGCGGCGCGGGCGTGATCCCCGCTGGCAACACCACGGCCGCGATCTCACTCACGACTTGGCCTCCTTCTTCGGAGGCTTGGGCGCGGCCTG
This sequence comes from Myxococcota bacterium, assembly GCA_052034585.1. Taxonomy (GTDB): domain Bacteria; phylum Myxococcota; class Myxococcia; order Myxococcales; family Myxococcaceae; genus Xiheimicrobium. The sequence continues at coordinate 129,559 of JBPOIJ010000038.1, read as the reverse complement.
CCCGGTGCGCTCGAGGTACTTCCGCAGCGCGAACTGCTGCGCGATCGAGAGGAGGTTGTTGGTGAAGATGTAGAGCGCGAGCCCCGCCGGGTAGTTCATCATGATGGCGGTGAAGAAGATCGGCATGACCCAGGTGATGAGGAACGCCTGGCTCGGGTCGCTCATCATCTGCGGCTGCAGGCGCTGGGTGACGATCATCGTGATGCCGAGCGCGAGCGGGAGGATGTACGTCGGATCCTTGTAGGTGAGGTCGGCCCACACGCCGAAGAACGGCTCGCCGTAGAGCTCGTAGCTCGTGCGCAGGGTGGTGAAGAGCGCGGCCCAGATCGGCAGCTGCACCAGCATCGGCAAGCAGCCTCCGAGCGGGTTCACCTTGGCCTCCTGGTACAGCCGCATCTGCTCCATCTGCTGCTTCTCGCGGTCGTCCGGGTACTTGGCCTTGATCTTCTCCATCTCGGGCTGGAGCTTCTTCATCGCCTCCGCCGCGACCATGCCGCGGTGAGTGAGCGGGAGCAGCGCGACCTTCACCATCACGGTGAGGAGGATGATCGCGACGCCCCAGTTGCCGATGAGCCCGTGGAAGAGGCGCAAGAAGAAGAGGAGCGCCTTGCAGATCACCGCCCACATGCCGAAGTCGACGGTGTCGTCGAGCTTCACGACCTTCGGCGCATCAGCGGCGGCTCCGGGCGCAGTGCCGACCGCCTGGAGCATCTCGAGATCCTTGGGGCCCAGGTAGGCGTCGAAGGCCTTGCTGATCGACCCGCCCGCGGAGACCGAGATCGGCAGCACCAGCTCCGCCCGACGCTGGGCCATGGTGGTGTGGAGCAGGCACCGCCCCTCGGTCGCCCCACCGCTCGGCCAGATCGCGGAGAGGAAGTACTGCTGATCGATGCCGACGAAGCCGATCTGTCCCTTCTCCTCGAAGTCGTTCTTCTCGGTGCCACCGCAGCCGAGCACGGTGCCGCTCTTCTCGCCGGGCATGTGGCGCGAGACCGAATCGCCGAACTTGCAGAGCACCGAGGCCTGGTTGCCGATCGACCCGAAGAGGCTGGGCGCTTCCTCCGCGCCGGGGTCGACCGAGCGGAGGATCGCGATCGCGAGCTCGCCCTGCTGCGCCTGCGCGCTGGTGTTGGCGACCGCCACCTCGACGTGCACCTCGTAGCCACGCGGATCACGCTCGGTGCGCTTGAGATCGGGGCCCAGGCCCTTCGCGTTCGGGTCCCAGGTGAAGGTCTTGGTGAGCTGCCAGGGGCCCTCGGCGCCGGTGAAGACGAGCTTGCCCGGGCTCTCCTCGGTCACCTGATACTTGAGCGTCGGCGAGAGCGGGCTCGCTCCGAGAATCGACACGCCCAGCTGCGGCTGTTGGTTGAGCGCCGGCTCGGCGAGATCGATCTGCTTGCCGGGAGGAAACGACTTTCCGAAGAGGCGCTGGAAGCCCTCGGCGATGGTGAGCTTGTAGGTCTCGTGCTCGCGCGTGCCGGTGAGGATCGCGTCGGTGAGGCCGGCGCCCAGCGAGGTGAAGGTGAGCCGCATCGACGGCCGCTCGGCGGTGACGCTCTTCACGGGAATGTCGACGATCGGCGCGGGGGCGACGCTCGGAGCGCCACCATCGTTCGCGACGACGGGCACTGGCGTCGGGTTCTCGGCGACCGCCACCGGAGCGACGCCTCCATCGACGAGGGCGACCCCGCCGTCGAGCGCGGCGAGCTCGGCCGCTTCCTTCTCGGCCTTCGGGCCCCAGACGAAGATCTGGAACACCATGGTGAGGCCGAGCATCAGCGCAACGGCGAGGTAGAGGCGTTTCTGCGTGTCCATGACTCAGCTTTCGCGAGACTGCGGAACGTCAGGGCCGGTCGAGAGTCTCCGGCCGAGCTGCGGATCGATCGAGGCGACGAGGGTGGCGGCTTCGACGCCGTCGCGGGGAGGAACCGGGTCGAGCCCGCCCGGGTTGAACGGGTGACACCGCGAGAGCCGCCGCGCCGCGAGGAACAGGCCCTTGAACGGCCCGTGCACCGTGATCGCCCCCATCGCGTAGACGCTGCACGACGGGTGGAAGCGGCACATCGGCGGCAACAGCGGAGAGAGCACGGCTTTGTAGAGCCGAATCGGAGCGAGCAGCAGCCGGGCGAGAAACCCGACCTCCCGACGAGGCGCTCGCGACTCGGCCAGGGCGCTCACGAAGGGAATCTCCGCTTCAGCTCGTGCACCACCTTCTCGAACGCACGCACGAAGGCTGGCCACTCGGCCGCCGCGGCGCTTTGTCGAGCGATGAGCACCATGTCGAGTCCCTTCGGCAGCTCGCCACGCCGGACGCGGAACAGCTCGCGCAGCCGACGGCGAACGCGATTGCGCTCCACCGCGTTTCCCACCTTCGTCGAGACCGTGAGGCCCAACCGCGTCGGAGCACCAGCCTCCGTCCGCGGCTTCACCAGCGCCAGCATCAGGTCCGTCGACACCTTCTGCCCGGTGTCTTGAACGATGAGGAACTCACGCCTCGCGCGAAGCCGAAGCGACTTGCCGAAGGCGTGAGCGCGCGGAGCCACGAGTCACTTCTGGTACGCCTTCACCACCAGGCGCTTGCGCCCCTTCGCACGACGGCGCTTCAGCACTGCCCGTCCGGCCTTGGTCGCGTTGCGCTTGCGGAAACCGTGCGAGCGGTTTCGCTTCACCTTCGAGGGTTGGTACGTCGGGATTCGCTTGGCCACGGGGTGGCTCCTTCGTTGCTGCGGCGGGAAGAGGTCGACGTCGATCGTCGCCTCAACTCCGCGTTCTTGTTGGGAGACCTCGCGACATTCGCGAGGTGGCGCGCCCTCCTAGGCTCCATGGCGGTGGAGGTCAAACAGGAAGTGATGTTCGAACCGATTGAGTGGGGGTAGCGTCCGACCAATGCCAGTGAGTTCAGGCGTCGCCTTGGTTGTCGAGACCGACCTCCCTGACCGACTGGAACGACTCCAACCGCTGCTCCGCGAGCTCGCTGCAGCGAAGGACACCGATCAGCAAGTACGGGCAAGCTGGAGCCCCGCCAACCCTGGCTTCACGATCATCTCGGTCGTTTGGCACGAGCACTCCGCCAACCGCCCCCTGGGAGAGGCGCTGCTCTCGAGCCGACTTGCGCGCGACGCGGCCAAGCGCCTCAAAGTCCGCACGTGGGTCGGGCGTTCGCTTCGCGGGAGCGTCGTGAGCGATCGAGTCGAAGCCTTCGATTCAGCTGGGAAGTCGAGGTGGCGGAGCACCTTCGATGATGAGAGCTTCCCTGCGACGGTCTCCCGCGAACTCAACGATCCCGACACGAGTGAGGAGCGGTACGACTGGCTGATGGAACGCGAGGCTCGAAGGCGTGGACTCGGACGGCTCGAGCGCGAGACCGCTTTGCGGCTCGAAGAAATCGTAGATCTTGAACTGGGCGAGGTGAGCGGACGCACGCATTCGCTCGAACTGCCTCTCGATGCCCCGTGGAAATCGCTGCTCGCTCGGTGGCGACGCAGCCGCCCGCCAGCGGACGAAGGCCCCCCGCCCAGGCTGACGCCCCCAGAGCCGCAGAAGCCTCGGAAGCCGAGGAAGAGCGCGAAGAAGGTCACGTCGGTGCCTGACTCCTTCGAGATCCTCCTCGCCTGCGAGGCCTCGAATCGGCGAGCCGTTGCTCAGGCGCTCGTCGGCCTCTACGTCATGGCCGCCGAGGCGGGGCTGCCTCCCGAAGGGTTGGGTTTCACGCTCCACAGCTTGGGCACGACGGCGTGGCTTCGCTGCGTGCCGTCGGCCGCCCTCGTCGCGCGCCGCGCTGTCCTCTGGTTCGAACGTCACCTATCGAGGCTCCGCGAGGTCGCAATGCTCACGTTGGTCATTCGCCACCGTCAGGGGCTGCCCGTTGTCGGTCTGCGCGATGACTTTTCGTTGCTGAGCGCCGAAAGCCGCGTCGCATTCCTGGGGCTGGGCACCCGAATCGAGGAGCTCTATGAACTCGATGAGGCCCGAGGCGTCTGCCGGTACCGTGAAGCACAATTGACGGTCGCCCCGCTCAAGCGAGAATCACTCGAACAGCTGATTGGCCCACGCAACTTGGACGCGTGGATCGGGGCCTGGAAGACTCGCCTTCGCAACGCCCTCACGACGACACCAGAGCATCTGCGCCCAATTCCCGTTCCGGTCAATTCACCGGGCTGAAGATGAACGGGAACTCCACCCGCACGTCATCGCTCGGCTGGAACGGCAACACCCAGTTCTGCGCGATCGTACCGATGCAGCTCTCGACCGGACCGCTCCGCAACGTCCCCTCGGCGAAGTCGAGCTCGGCGACCCGGCCGCGCGGCGTGATGTTGAACGCCAACACCAACCGCCCCGACAACGACCGGTTCCGCTTCAGCTCCCGCTCGTAGCAGCTCTGAATCGCGCTCCGCCTCGCGTGCATCCACTTCGCGAGCGCCTCCGGGTCGATGTCGCGCGTGTCGACGTGAATGACCTCTTCCTTCACGCTCCCCTTCACTTCGTGCACCTGCGCATCGGCCAGCTTCACGTCGTGCACGCCATCGGTCCCGAAGGGCCCCACCGTCGTCACCTCGCCCGACTCGTTCCCCTTCCGCCTCGCCGCCACCGCGTCGTCGACCGAGCCGATCGTCACGTTCCGCGCGTCCTTCAGCGCGTCGGCCACGCTGCCCACGCCCGTCGAGTCCTTCAGCAGATCGCCCACCACCCCGTTCTCTCCACCCACCGAACCGATCACGCTCAGCATGCCCATCTTCGACAGCCGCTGCTTCAGAACGTCTCCACTCATCGCCTTGCTCGGGCTCGGCTTCGGCGCAGCGGGCTTCGCGGCAACTGCATCGGTCGGCGTCGGCGCAGGAGCCACCGGCTTGCTCACTTCGGCCGGCTTCGGCGGCTTCGGCACCGGCATCAACACCGCCGCGAACCGATCGCGCTGCTCGAGCTCCGACAACGTCAGCTCCGGCTCTTCCGGCATCGGCTGGGCGATCACGTAGCCTGCGCCAGCGAGGTTCGCGGCGAACGAGAGCGCCAACGCGACCATGAACGATCGATCGAGCTGCGCCGTCACTCCACGCGCGCCCTTCGGCAGCTCTGGCGGAGGCGCCGCCACCGACGGCGTCACCATCTGAAACAACACCGTCACGTCACCAACCCGGACGCGGCCCTTCGCCGTCGCGTCGAGCATCGCCGTTCCCGAGATCGTCGACTCCGCGCCACCCGTCGACAAGCGCGCCTCGAGCGCCCCCGGAGAGAACGTCACCACGCCATCGCGCTTCACCTGAAACAACGAGGTCGAGGCCGGCAGTTCCCCCATCGGGACGCAGAAGGTGTTGGTGGGTGCGCTCCCGACCGACACCGCGCGTTTCCCCGCCTCGAAGGTGCGGTCCTCGATGATGCGGCCGTTGAAGATCAGGGCGACTCGAAGGGCTTTTCCAGACATGCCCTTCCCGACAACGGGCAGGGAAACGGGTTCCCGAGAAGTCAGCGCTGGCTCTGCCAGGCGCCTTGTCCGGTCGCCCACGCGTCGACCCAAGCCTTGAGCGAAACACCTCCGTCCGAGCTGGTGATCGACGCACTCACTCCGCCGTCGGCGAGCACCATGCCCGCGCTGGTCAGGAGCACGTGATCTTGGCCCGGCCGCACGAAGTACTTCGCGCTCGTCTGACGATCATAGAGCGCCTCGATCTGCTGCTCCGCGGCCGTGTAGCTCGCGAACGGAGGCGCCGCCCAGGCACCCGTCGTCCCATCGGCGAAGAAGAAGCGGGTCAACACACCGTCCTCCGTGGTCGCCAACAGTCCCACGCGAGTCGCCGGCGCACTCACGATCTGCGCCTCGACGATCGCCGGCAGTCCGCCATCACAGGTCGTGCACGTGGCGGGCACCTGCAGGTTCCACTCGGCGCGAAAGCTCTGGAAGTACCGTGACGCCACCATCGGCGCGCTGTCGGCGAGGAGGTGAACCTGCGCGTTCGGAAACGCCTGCCGCACCCGATGGAGGTTGAGCTGGGCGCCGAAGCCTCCGCCCGACACACCGATCACCCACACCGTGCGCGGGTTGGGGTGCCGCGCCGCGAGCCAGGAGAGGTACGCCGTCATGTTCGCCGCGCCCGCGAAGTGATGCACGCGAGGCACCGGCTGATCGAACGCTCCGGCCTTGTACTGGTACGTGCGCGTCGTCGCGCCGGCGTGCAGGTCTCCAGTGCAGTACGGAATGAACGCGAAGCTCGCGTCACGAAACGGGTTCTCGGCACGGCGCGCGAAGAAGACCGAGTCCTTCACCTGCGCGAGATCCGCCGTCCACGATCCGCCGCCATCGGCCGGAAACGGATCACTCTGATTCACGTGCACCGCGAGCGGCTGGGTCCCTCCCGGCAGGTCGGCGAGGCAGAGCGCGTCGTGGCCGTAGTTGCAGATCGGCCCCCACTCGAAGATCGAGGGCTGGCACATTCCGTTGTTCCAGCAGGCGCCTCCGCCCTCGACGAAGATCAGCAGGGAGTCCGCACCCGCCGCCGAGTAGCCGATGCCTGCGCTTGCTCCGAGCGCGCATTGCGTCCCCGCGACTGGGAACACCGCCCAGCCAGCCGACGATCCACCGCCAGCCGCCCCACCCGCCGACGACCCACCGGCACTTCCACCCGCAGCGTTCCCGCCGGAGCCTCCGTCGACGAGCCCACCAGCGCTCCCACCTCCAGCAGGGCCCGGCATGGGCATCGGGGCGCACGCTCCCGCAACGAGTGCAACGAGAACAGTCCTCATGTCCACCAGACACAGCAGACCTGAAAAACGGAAAACCCGCTCGTCATCTGTGCTTGTCGAGGAACAGCGCTTCACGTCTCGCGCGCTCACCGGCACCCATCGATCACGGGTGATGCACGCGACGCTCAACCCACCGAAAACAAGGCGCGGGACTGTGACGTTTCACGCTACAACCACCCCCTGCTCATGCGCGTCGGTGAGTGCCCCAGCTGTCGTGCGCCCGTCGAGTTCCGACCCGGAGCCGGGAAGGTCAAGGTCTGCGACTACTGCCACACGGTCGTGCTCCGAGGCGAAGCGAACCTCGAGAGCCTGGGCAAGCTCGCCGAGCTCACCGACACCCAGTCGCCGTTGAAGGTTGGCTTGAGCGGCCAGTTCGAAGGGCGCAGCTTCACCGTCGCCGGCCGCATCCAGAAGACGCAGGGCAGCGCGGTCTGGGACGAGTGGTACCTCACCTTCGACGATGAGCGCGTTGCGTGGCTGTCCGAGAGCGAGGGCGAGTGGAACCTGATGTTCCCGCTCACCGGCGTTCCGTTGCCGCTCGCGACCGATCTCAAGCCGCTCGCCAGCTTCGAGCTGAAAGGCCAACGCTTCGTCGTCGAAGAGGTCGGCGAGGCCCGCACGCTCTCCGCGGAAGGTCAGCTCCCGGACTTCAATCGCCAACACGTCTATTGCGACGCCACGGCGCCAAAGGGAGCGTTCTGCTCGCTCGACTACGGCGACGGCGGAACCGGTGAAGCCTTCCTCGGCATGCGGGTCGGCCTGCCGCAGCTCGGGTTCGACAAGGCCGATCTCGTCCCCACGCCGAAGAAGGAAGCGCTCAAGCAAGCGCGCTGCACCAACTGCAACGGGCCGCTCGAGCTCAAGGCGCCTGACGCCACCAAGCGCGTCGCCTGCCCGTACTGCGGCGCGCTGCTCGAGGTCGCGCACGGTCAGCTCTCGTTCCTCCAGCTCCTCGAGAAGCCGCCCTACGCACCGGTGCTCCCGCTCGGCGCCGTCGGTACCCTCGCCACCACCGGCCAGACGCAGTGGACGGTGCTCGCCTTCCTCATTCGCAGCACGATGGTGGAGGGCACGCGCTACCCCTGGGAGGAGTATCTCCTCTGGAACCAGAAGGTCGGCTTTCGTTGGCTGATGAACTCCAACGGGCATTGGACGCTGCTGACACCGATCGCCGCGGGAGACGTCAGCCTCGCCGTGCGGGCCGCCACCTGGAACGGCAAACGCTTCCGCGCGTACCAGACCGTCTTCGCCACCACCGATTACGTCGCGGGCGAGTGCTACTGGCAGGTCTCGGCGGGCGAACAAGCAAAAGCCTCGGAGTACGTCGAGCCGCCGCAGAGCATCAACATCGACGAGGTCGAAGGAGAGGTCACCTTCACCCACGGCGTGCTGATCGCCGGCGACGAAGTGAAGCAGGGCTTCAAGATCACCACGCCCATGCCGGTGCCGCAGGGCATCGCGCCCGCGCAGGTGAACCCGCACCGCGCCAAGCTGTCGTCGCAGTTCACCTGGGCCGGCATCTGGAGCGCGATCTTCATCGCCCTCCTCGTGGTGTTCTCGATGCGCGGCGACACCCACCAGTTCAGCCGCACCGTCTTCACCGTGCCTCCCGACGTGAAGTCGGGCACGCCCGAGTCGCAGCAGTTCAGCGAGCCGTTCACCATCACCAACAAGGTGCCGCTCGAGGTGACGCTCGAGGCGAACTACCTCGCGAACGACTGGCTCGCGGTGCAGCTCGACCTGGTGAACGAGGACACCGGCGAGGTGATTCAGGTGAGCCCGGAGACGGAGTACTACTCGGGCGTCGACGACGGCGAGAGCTGGAGCGAAGGCAGCCGGAGCGCGAGCAAGCAGACCGCCGAGGTCGATCCCGGCAAGTACACGCTCCGCGCGACGCCGATGTTCCAGGTGCCGATGCAGATGCCTCGTGAGTACACGGTGACGGTCGCGGCGGACTCGGGCGTGGGCATCTGCTGTCCCTTCTTCGTCTTCGTGCTCCTGCTCGCGGGCCCGCTCATCACGGCCATGCGCTCGAGCAGCTTCGAGACCCGCCGCTGGAACGACGCCGTGTTCCAGATGGCGCCCAACGTCAGCACCTTTCCGTACGCCAAGCAGGAGGACGACGACGAATGAAATGGTTCGGAGGCATCGTGGTGGTGCTGTGGGCGCTCCTGCACGGGTTGGGGGTCGATCGGTTCCCCGACGAAGATCGAGGCGATCTGCCAGCCAGCGTGCGGTCCGCGCCAGGCGGCATCCTGTTGTGGCACGACGGTTTCATGGGAGGGAAGTGACCGATGGACATGGACGCGTTCGTCAAACCAGTGGTGATGGCCGTCATCTTCTCGGTCATCGGCATGCTCGTCTTCATCGCGGGCTTCTTCGTGGTGCGAAAGCTGCTGCCCTTCGACGTGCACAAGGAACTCGAGGTCGATCAGAACACCGCGGTCGGCATCGTGGTCGCCTCCTTCATCCTTGGGCTGGCGTTCATCGTCGGCATGGCCATTCACGGCTGACCGCCGCAACTCTTCGGGGCGGCCCGGGTTGAAGGACGTGGTGAGGCGAATCGTCCTCTGCGTGCTGGTGGGAGCAGCGGCTCCGGGGTGGGCGCACGATCTCGCGATCGATCTCAGCGGCAACACCACCGCACCAACGGCCAGCAACCCACGTTCGGGCGCGGTCGGCCTCTCGATCTCCGGCAGCTTCGACCTCTCCGAGCGATGGTCGCTCTTCGCCACCGCGACCTACCTGCGCGATCTCGCCACCCGCGCCGACAAGGCCTCGAGCTCGGGCTCGAACATCTTCCTTCTCAGCGGCGGCGCCACCTTCCTCGCGACCGATCACTGGCTCTTCATGGCCTCGGTGCTCGGCTCTCCACCCTCCGCGCAGCTGAACGCGGCGTCGCTCGAGTTCGCGGTGCTTCCCAACCCGATCGACGGCGTGCTGCGCGCGGTGAACAGCTCGGTCGGGGCCTCGCTGGTGGCCTCCTACGCCTCCAACGGCCTCTCGGACTGGGAACACACCGTCGATCTTTCGGTGGGCCTCAACCACTTCGCCACCGAGCAGAAGTTCACCGCCGCCGGAGCGCTGATCGGCCCGGCGCTCGGCGAACGGTGCGCGATGGTGAGCGACCCACGACACCCGTGCGCGATGGTGAACGGCTACGCCTCCACCCTGATCCAGGTGCGAATCGGCGCGACCTACACCGCGACGCTGAAGCTCGACACCGACCTCTCGCTGGATGCGGCGGGCTTCCTCTACGACAGCGCCGACCCGCTCTCCGCGGGCGTGCTCCTCTTGCGGCAGGGCAGCGAAGTGGGGTTGGGGATGCCCGTCGCGCCGTGGCGGCTCACCGTGCGGCCGAGCGTGCTCCACCGCTTCGGGAAGTTCACGGTGCGGCTCGCCTACCAGCTCGGCCTCTACACCCAGCAGGCCGGCAGCAATCAGCTGCTCTCGGGGAAGTTCACCTGGAAGGCGTCGAGTTCGCTGCGGCTGTCAGTGACCGTCCTCGGCCAGACTGACTGGAGCGGCGGGGCGATCGTGAACCGTGGCGCGACCGCGACCCTGGGCCTGACCGTCCTGTGGTGATGTGGGCAATTTCCGACTCGTTCAGCGCCGAAGGTTTCGCCGACGCAGCTCTTGAGCGCTTCTGTTGCGAGCGTGGCCGTGCCGGGCGACGATAGGACCTCAGGCCTCCATCTCGAGCCGTGCCCTTGGGAGCTGCACCGTGATTCCTCGATCTCTGCGTACCCTCGCCATCGCCGTGGGCTGTTTGTCGACCGCGACGCTGGTCGGCTGCACCTCGTGTGGCACCAACGTCACCGTGAACAAGAAGGACGGGGGCGCGGGTGGAAGTGCGTCGACCGGCGGTGGGCTCTCCGGCACGGGAGGCGGCACCGGCGGTGACTCGGCGGGAGGGAGCACGGGTGGCGGCGATGCGGGCGGCAACGCGGGCGGCTCGGGTGGTGCGGGCGGCGGCTCGACCCAGATCTGCACCCTGGTGAGCTGCGCGTCGGTCGGCGCGACCTGTGGCCCGGTCGGCGACGGCTGCGGTGGCTACATCAACTGCGGGACGTGTCAGCCACCTCAGACGTGTGGCGGTGGCGGCCTCCCCTCGCAGTGCGGCGGGAACCTGGGCTGCACTCCGAGAACCTGCCAGTCGCAGAACGCGAACTGCGGGCCCATCGCCGACGGCTGCGGCAACTCGGTGGACTGCGGCACCTGCACGACGGCGGGTGAAACCTGCGGCGGCGGCGGCGTACCCAACCGCTGCGGCGTCACCGGCTCCAACTTCGTCGACGGCGGCTGTCCCGCGCTCACCCAGTGTCCGCAAGGGCTCAACTGTGGCGCCTACGCCGACGGCTGCGGTGGCACCATCAGCTGCGGCACCTGCACCGTCAGCGGCCAGACCTGCGGCGGCGGCGGCATGCCCAATGTCTGCGGCGCCTCGAACAGCTGCATGACCCGAACCTGCGCTCAGGCAGGCGCCACCTGCGGCCAGGTCGGCGACGGATGTGGCGGCCTCACTCCCAACTGCGGCAGCTGCGACGTCGACGCGGGCATCATCTGCGGCGTCGTCTCTCCGAACGTCTGTGGCAACGCGATTCCCGATGGAGGCATCTGCACCGGCCTGTGTCCGCAGCAGAACCAGTGCGACGCGGGCGTGAACACCGTCACCGGCACCATCGTGGCGCCGACCGATCCCGCGGCGGGCTACGGCAACCCCGACCCGATCCCCGGCGCGCTCGTCTACGTGCCCAACGGCACCGTCCGCCCGCTCACCCAGGGTGCGTCGTGCGACTCGTGCTCGGGCCAGGCGTCGGGCAGCCCGCTGGTGACGGCCACCACCGCGACCAACGGCACCTTCACCCTCACCAACGTGCCGTGCGGCACCAACATCCCCCTGGTGATTCAGCTCGGGAAGTGGCGGCGGCAGGTGACGATTCCGTCAGTCGCGTGCTGCGGCACCACCGCGCTGCCGACGACGCTCACTCGACTGCCCCGCACCGGCGCCGAGGGCGATCTCCCCCTCATCGCGATGGTGACCGGCAGCGCCGACCCGATGGAGTGCATCTTGCCGAAGATCGGCCTCGCCTCGTCGGAGTTCACGCTCCCGAGTGGCACCGGCCACGTGCGCTTCTACCAGGACAACGGCGTGGGCTTCGCCGGCGGTGCGCCAGCCGAGACGTCGCTCTTCGGCAGCCTCACCGAGCTGATGAAGTACGACCTGGTGATCGTCGACTGCGTCGGTGGGCCGGTCGGGCGCTCCCAGACCGAGCTCGACAACGTTCGGCAGTACCTGAACAGCGGCGGCCGCATCTACCTGAGCCACTACGGCTACGTGTGGACGCACACGAACAACCCCTTCAACACCGTCGCCAACTGGGCCGGCAACCAGTCGAACCCCACGCTCACCCAGAACGCCTTCATCGATCAGTCGTTCCCCAAGGGCATGACGTTCGCGAACTGGCTGGTGGCGACTGGCGGGTCGACGACGCTCGGCCGGGTGACGGTGCAGCAGTGCCGGCGTGACACCAACGGCCTGCCGGCGATGACGCCCGCGCAGCAGTGGATCTACTCGGAGACCCCGGCGGCGCCGAACTCCATCCCCTTCCAGTTCACCTGGAACACGCCAGTCGGTGTGCCGGTGGCGAACCAGTGCGGCCGGGTGCTGTTCTCCGACTTCCACGTCGCGACCGGCGGCTCGGGCACCGGCACCTTCCCCACCTCGTGCGGAACCGCCGCGCCGATGTCGCCGCAAGAGAAGGTGCTCGAGTTCATGATCTTCGATCTCACCTCGTGCATTCAGCCCGACAACGGCCAGCTCACCTGCCGTCCGCGCAGCTGCATGGATCTCGGCTTCAACTGCGGCATGCAAGGCGACGGCTGTGGCGGCACCCAGGACTGCGGCATGTGCCCGTCGGGGCAGTTCTGTGGCGGCTCCGGCGTTCCCGGCCAGTGCGGCGGCTCGATGTGCACCCCGAGGACCTGCGCGCAGCAGAACATTCAGTGCGGCATGGCGGGCAACGGCTGCGGCCTCGCGATCGATTGCGGCATGTGCCCGACCGGCCAGATCTGCGGCGCCGGTGGACCGGGCCGTTGCGGCTTCGGTTCCTGTCAGCCGCGCACGTGTGCTCAGCAGGGGCTCCAGTGCGGTCCAGCGGGCGACGGCTGCGGCAACCTCATTCAGTGCGGGCCGTGCAACGAGCCCGACACCTGCGGCGGTGGTGGAACACCGGGCGTGTGCGGGCGCACCAACTGCCAGGGCATCACGTGTGCGCAAGCCGACGCAGGCTGCGGCGTCATCGGCGACGGCTGCGGCAACCTCGTCAACTGCGGCCCGTGCCTCGCCCCGCTCACCTGTGGCGGCGGCGGCATCGCGCACCAGTGCGGCGGCATTCAGTGATCGTCAGCGGGTGAGGCGCTCGCACACGTCCCAGAGCGCCTCTCGGTCGGCCTGCGACTCCCTGGTGAGCGCGAGCGGGTGCGTCGAGACCGGCTCACGATCGAACCAGAACAGCCCGCTCTTCCCGCCGAGCCGCGGCGTGACTGCCAGCCAGGTGATGGTGTCGGCGCCCTGCGCGGCGGTGCGGAGCCGAGCCTTCGTCCACCGGTAGAAGGTGGGCAGCGAGGCGCGCACCCCCGGCGTGTCGGCCCAGCCCGGGTGCATGCTCGAGAACGTCACCTCGGGGTTCGCGGTCGCCCAGAGCTCGCTCACGATCACCTGCGCCCGCTTCGCCTGCGCGTAGGCAGTGACGCCGTCGTAGCGCTCGACGTCTCCTCGAAGCACCGGGAGCGCCAGCTTCGCGAGCAGCATGCCTCCCGAGGAGACGGTGACGACGCGGCCTCGGCTCAGGGTGAGCTTGGGGAGGAGGCCCTGGGTGAGCGCGAACGGGCCGAGCACGTTGGTCGCGAAGCTCGTCTCGTGGCCTTCGGAGGTGCGCTCGAGCGACAGCGGTAAGACACCGGCGTTGTTGATCAGGACGTCGACCGGACCGCGGAACCCGATGCAGAAGCGCTTCACGTCGGACACGAGCGAGACGTCGAGGCGATGGAGCAGGAGCTCGGCGCTGGGAAATTCCTGCGCGATGCCGCGCCGCGTCTCTTCTCCCCGACGTTCGTCACGACAGAGCAGGTGCACCGTCGCGCCGAGCGCGGCGAGCGAGCGAGCGGTCTCGAACCCGAGCCCCGAGGTCGCTCCCGTCACCAGCACCGACTTCCCAGTCATCGAGACGGCGGTGTCGGCGGCGACGAATCGGCGGGCGTGCCGCTCGAAGCCCGAGCGATCGAAGGCGAAGAGGACCGAGGCGTCGAGCGCGCGACCGACGAGGCTCATCGGCCGGTGCTTACCATCGCGAACGGCCGGTGGTCCGCAACACGCGTGGCCTCGTGCGAGACTCCGCGCCCGAGTGGACGACCGCGATCGAATCGACCGCACGGGCCGTCGACTCGAGCGTGTTCGACTTCGACCTCCGGCACGACTGGACGGCCTGCAAGCGAGGCGCACGGTCGAATCGACCGAGTGGGGTGGTAGCGTCGCCGAATGCTCCACCTCCTCATGCTCATCTCGCTCACCGCGGCGCCGAGCGACCCGGTGATGCTCGCAGCCGGCGGCCGTTGGGACGAGCTGAAGAAGGCCATCGACACGAAGAAGATCACTCGTGATCCCGCGCTCCTCACCACCACCCGCGTCCTCGCCTGCAAGGCCCAACAAGACGAGATCGCCACCAAGCTCGCGGCGCTCGGTGCCTCCGGCGGGCTGTACTGTCTGGCGATCAAGCAGCAGTGGGAGCAGTTGGGAAAGGACCTCACCGCCGCGGGGACGATGACGCACGAGCGCGCCGACAGTGAGCGGCTCTCGATGATCGTGCCGCTGCTCGCCTCGGCAAAACAGGACGCGCTCCTCACCGATCTCGCGACGCGGGCAAGCCTCGAGCAGTGCCCGTACGCGTTCTCGGTCGCGCTCGCCGAAGGGAACGTGGCGCTCGGCAAGAAGCTCTCCGCAGCCTGCCCGCCGACGCCCGCGGCGATCACCTCCGGGCTCCGCTCGGCCTGTGACACGCAATCGGTGGAGGCGGTGCGCGCGTGGAAGGGGTTCGGCGCCAACCTCACCCAGCCGCTCGATCGCACGACGTGTCTCCACCGCGCGGCCCTTCGCGGAGCGCTGGCGATCACCACCCTGCTCCTCGAGGAGGGCGCCGACGTCAACGCGATCGCGCAAGAGGCGCCGACCTACCGTTTTCCGCCGGCGCCGGCCGAGCTGAACTCCGTCGCCGGCCATGCGGTGCTCGGCGGAAACCCCGAGGTCGTCAAGGCGCTGCTCGCGAAGGGCGCCGACTTCTCGAAGCTCACCTCCCTCGTCGATCGCGCCGCGCTCTTTCCCGGCGAGAACTTCGGGAACATCACCATCGCGATGACGCCCGATCCGCAGATCGCGAAGGAGTCTCCAGCCGCTCGTCTCGTCAAGATCGCCTCGCTGCTCCACTCCGATCAGCGCGCGGTGCTCGTCATCGGTGGAGGCACGACGCCCGAGGCAGCCCAGAAGAGCCTCGAGACGTGGAAGCAGGTCGGCCCGCTGGTGCAGAAGTTCTTCAAGGTGCCGGCTGGGTTCCCCACGATCGCCGCCAGCGATTCGATCCCCGGCCTCAAGCCCGGCTTTCACGTGGTGTTGCTCGCTGCAGGGCCGGAGTGGCTGCTCAATGGCTACCTGCCGATCGTCAACGCCCTGCGCCCTGGCTCGGCGGTGCGACAGGTGACTTGGACGCCTCCCGCTGGACCGGCGCCGCTCGTGATTGCCTCGGACTTCGATCGCCAGACCACCGTCAGCCGCAAAGTGAAGAAGTCGACGCTCTCGCTCGCCGCCCTGTGGCGTGCGAATTCGGCCACCCTCGTCGCGACCCTCTTCGACGCAAACGGAGAGTTCGTCACCTCGGCGCAGAATGAAGCCAACTTCGGCGTGTGCAGCTCGAGGTGCGATCCGGTCGAGTTCGTCGTCGAGGGCTCGGGCTTCGCCGCCTCCGCTGACGGCGAGTTCCCTGGCTGCACCGCGCCGGACGTGCGGTCGACGACGGTGCGAGTGCTGGTGAAAGGCGAGGCCTTGGAGATCAAGGAGAGCTCGACGCTGATCAGCAAGGGCGCGTGCGACTGATCACCCAATCGTGCTGATCACTCGATCCACCGAAGCGGCGACAGCTCGGTGTGCTGCGCGGTCACCACGAAGCTCCGCGGGCCGACACGTTCTCCCGAGGGCAGCACCAGCTCGACCTGGTGGGCGCCGCCCTTGAGCTCGAGCTGCTTGGGCGCGAAGCCTTCCGAACGGCCATCGACGATCACCTCGGCCTTGAGGAACCGCTCGCCGCCGACCGCGAGCACGCCCTTCACCGCGATCGCCGCAGGCTTCTCGGGTGGAACGAGCTTCGGCTTCGCAGGCGCGACGATCTTGGGAGGGGCGTCGGGCGGTGGCTGGGTCACCTCGGCCACCTGCTCCGGGGGACGCTCCGGGGCGCGCTCGGGCTGAGGGGGCACCATCACCGGACCGGGCGCTGGGAGCGGCTCCGAGGGAGTGAGCGATGCTCTCCACAGCGCACCACCAATCGCGATGACGCTCACGACGGCGGCAGCGATCGCTCCGGTGACGAGCCGCGACGAACGTTTGGGTTCGGCGAATGAGCCGACATTCGACGGCGAGGGCGGAATGGTGGGCTGGGGGACGATCGGCGCCATCCACGCCTTGAGCTCACGGCGGAGCTCGAAGTTGGGCGCGAGCTGACGCACCACCGCCTCGCATTCCTGAGCGAAGGCCTCGGCGTTTGGGTGTCGGGCCTGTCGATCGCGGTGGAGCGCCTTCTTGAGCAGGTCGCGAATCGACGCCGGCAGCTCGGCGGCGGGCTCGAGATCGACGCCAGCGAGCAGATCGACCAGCGCGTTCTCGTCTTGCAGCGGGCTCCGCCCAGTGAGGAACGCGTGGAGCGTGCAGGCGAGGGAGAACACGTCGGCCCGACCATCGATCGCGCCGCGCATCGCCTGCTCGGGAGCCATGTACGTCGGCTTGCCCGCGGCGGTCGCGCCGATGGTCTTCTCGGTTCGTTGTTCCCAGCGCGCGATGCCGAAGTCGGCCAGCTTCACGTCGCCGGCGCGCGAGACGAGCACGTTGTGAGGGCTGACGTCGCGGTGCACCACGTTGAGCGGCGACCCGTCCTCCGCGGTGGCGCAGTGGGCGGCGTGGAGCGCGTGCGCCACCTGGGCCGCGATGCCCAGCGCGATCGGAATCGGCATCGGCGTTCCGTGCGCGACGCCCCAGTTGCAGAGCCGAGCCACATCGAAGCCATCGACGAGCTCGAGCACCTGAAAGGCGACGCCGTCGACGATGCCGAAGTCGATCACTGCCACGAGGTTGGCGTGATGGAGCCGGCTCGCCAACCTCGCCTCATCGACGAAGAGGCGCTGCATGCGCTCGTCGCCCACCCGCGCGGCGGAGACTCGCTTCACCGCGACCCGGCGGCGAAACCCCGCGTCACCGTGCAGGAGCGCTTCCCACACCTCGGCCATGCCGCCCTCGCCCAGCGGCCGAACGAGCTCGTACTTTCCCGCGAGGAGCGACACGTCGGCGCAGCCTATTACACCGCTCCATCGATTCGTTCGGGCCAGCAAATCGAATCACCTGCGGCAGCCGCTCGTGCGAGGCTCGCGCACGATGCGAATCTGCGTGAACTACCCCGTCGGTGAAGGACGGATCGTGCTGCGCACCGCCGCCGACTGGGATCGAGAGCTGAAACCGACCACGTCGACCGACACCCAGGCGTGGTTCGATCTCGACTTCGACGCGCCGCTCCTCGAGCTCAAGCCCTGCCTCGTGCGCGACGGCGGGCTGCACTGGGCGAAGGGCCCGAACTACGTGCTGACGCAGTTCGAGCGCGATCGCGGGCTGTGGCCGTACTTCTTCGGGAGCGAGACCGGCCACGTGTCCGACGTGCTCGAGGTCGAGTTCGAAGGCGTGCGGCGCGCCGTGCGCATCTACCACCCGCCTGGCTACGACGAGAATCCACTCCGGCGTTTCCCGGTGCTCTACATGCAAGACGGGAAGAACCTCTTCTTCCCGGAGGAAGCGTTCGCCGGTCACGAGTGGCAGGTCGACGAGACGATGGATCGACTCGATCGAATGAACGCGATTCGAAAGTGCGTCGTGGTGGGCGTGGCGCCGGGCGATCGAATGCGCGAGTACACCCGGCCCGGCTACGACGACTACGGCCGCTTCGTGGTGGAGAAGCTCAAGCCGCTCGTCGACAGCCACCTCCGCACCCGGCCCGAGCGTGAAGCGACGGTGGTGATGGGCTCGTCGTTGGGAGGCGTCGCCGCGCTGCATCTCGCCTGGAAATGGCCACAGGTCTTCGGCCGGGTCGCGTGCCTGTCGAGCACCTTCGGCCACTTCGACGATCTCTTCACCCGCATCGCCGCCGAGCCGAAGCGCGATCTCCTCGTCTACCTCGACAGCGGCTGGCCGAAGGACAACTACGAAGCGACCAACGCGATGCGCGATCTGCTGGTGGCGCGCGGCTTCGTTCTCGGGAAGGACCTCATGCAGTTCAGCTTCCCGGAGGGGCTGCACGAAGAAGACTCGTGGGCGGCGCGAATTCACCTGCCGTTCCAGTTCTTCTTCGGGCGAGCGTGGCTCGCACAACGCGGCGACGTGTGATTGAGGAGCCACCGATGCTGACCCCCGCTCTGCTCCTGGTGCTCGCAGCCGAAGGCCCTCGTGTGGGTGTCGTCTCCGCGGGCGACGAAAAGCTCGCGAACGAGGCCGCGGCAACTCCGAACGTGCCGGTCTCGCTCACGACCCTCGCCGCGCCAGCTGCCCAACCCGCTCCCGACGAGCCGTCGACGGAGCCAGTCGTCCTCGCGCGCAAAGCCTGGGTGAGCGCCGACTTCGCGAAGTGTCAGCAACTGCTCGAGGACGACGGGGCGATCGTCGCGGCGCTCAACGCCAACGCGCGGTCCCTGGTGTCGCGCACGCTCGCCTGGCGGGTGGCCTGCAAGCTCGGCGCACGCCAACCGGATGGTGCGCGCCGTGACGCGGAGTGGCTCGCCGCGCTCCAGCTCCCCTTTCCCGAAGACGTGGGCGTGATGACCCCGGACGTCGAGGCGCTCCTCGCGGAGGTTCGGCGGCAGGTCGACTCGCAGCCTCGTAGCAGCCTCAGCGTCACCAGCACGATGCCAGGCGCCTCGGTCACCTTCGATGGACGGCCCGACGCGTGCATCACGCCTTGCACGATGAACGTCGCGGCCGGAGTCCACGCCTTGAAAGTGTCGGCTGACGGCTACAGCCCGCAGGTGAAGGCCGTCACCGTCGGGGCGACCGGAGCGACCGTCGAGCTGTCCCTCCTGCCCGCCGATCCACCGCTCGCGGCGAGGCAGTGGCACCAGCGCCGCGCTCGTGGAACGGCGTTCGACGAAGGCACCTCGCTCGCGTTGCTGTCGATCGCGCTTCGGTCGGCGAGGTTGATCGTCGTCGGTCCCTCCGAGACGCCGAACGTGCTCCGGGGCGCGCTCTCGATCGACGGGGTCGTGCAGGCCCGAGGCGAGCGAGAAGACGTGCAGGCGCTGGTGCAGGACCTGCTCGTGCGCGGCAAGGTGTACGAGCCCGACGTTCCGCTGTGGAAGCGCTGGCCCTTCTGGGTCGCGGTTGGAGTGGCCGCGGTCGCGACGGCGGTGACGACAGGGGTGTTGGTGAGCCGGCTCCCCATCATCACCAAGGTGGTGATTCGGCCATGACGCGCCTCTTCCTCATCGGCCTGCTCGCCGGGTGCAGCGTTCAGAAAGAAGTCGCCGTCTCCTTCGGGAGCGAAGGCGAAGGGCTCGACGGCTTCATGTGCAAGGACTCGACGGGGAAGTACTTGCTCGATCGCGCGCAGAATGACGGGGGCATCGCGCCTGCGTCGCTCGTCGTCGACTTCGTGCGCCTCGGCGGCGTGCCCGGGTGTCGCACCGGCCAGCTGATCAAATGGTGCGCGACCCACGAGTGCCGGCCGTTGTCGTCGAGCCGGGCCTGCGTGCCCACGACGGTGCCCGCGATCACCACCGGCATGATGCGGGAAGAGCTCCGTGCCGCGCTCTTGTCGGCCTTTCGGTTGACCGGAGAGAACGGCGTGATCGGCGATGCACCCGACGAGTTCGTGATCGTCCGCGTGGTGGGGAGCCTCGAGTCCTGCTCGCAGCTCATGCCACCGATGGGCACCGAGTTGCCGGCGTTCGACAAGACGAAGCTCCTCGGGTGCGCCTACTCCTGTCCGGTGCTGCTCGACCGAGTGCAGCAGGGCCAGGACGTGTACCTCGGCTTCGAGACCCTCACCGCGCAGTGCGAGCAGGGCGTACGCAGCTGCAGTGATGGTGAGCTGCACTGGCAGCCGTGAGCGCGTCGCTCACTTCAGGTTGTGCCGGGTCAGCAGCTCGATCAGGTGCGAGCGATCCATCTTCGCGTGCCGTGCCGCCGCCGAGACGTTGCCTTTGGTGAGCTCGAGCAGCTTGGGCAGGTAGTGCTTCTCGAACCGGTCGAGCACCTGCGCTCGCGCGTCCTTGTACGGGTGCTCCGGGCCGGGCTGCGTGTCCGGTGAAGCTGAGGAGCCCGCGGGTGCGTCGAAGGTCGGCCGCTCGCCCATCGCGAGGGTGGACTCGACGAGGTTGCGCAGCTCGCGCACGTTGCCCGGCCAGTGATGCGCCCGGAGCGCGGTGAGATCGTCGGCGGTGAAGAGCGAGCTCACCGACCGGTCGGATCCCGCCTCGGTGAGGAAGTGGGTGATCAGCAGCTCGAGGTCGTCGAGGCGCTGACGGAGCGGCGGCACCTCGAGGCGTACCACCGCGAGCCGGTAATAGAGGTCGAGCCGGAAGTGGCCGGCGTTCACCTCGGCCTTGAGATCGCGATGCGTCGCGGCGACGACCCGGACGTCGACCGAGAGTTCCTCCGAGCCACCGACGCGGCGAAACCGGCGGCGCTCGAGCGCACCGAGCAACATCGACTGGAGGTTCGCCGGCAGCTCGCCGATCTCATCGAGGAAGAGCGTGCCCTTGTTCGCCCGCTCGAAGGCGCCTTGATGACGGCGATCGGCTCCAGTGAACGCGCCCTTCTCGTGCCCGAAGAGCTCGCTGGCCACCACGCCTGGCGCGAGGCTCCCGCAGTCGACGGTGACGAACGGGCTCTTGGCGCGCGCGGAGCGCTGGTGAATCTCGCGGGCGATCACTTCTTTGCCGGTGCCCGACTCGCCGATGAGCAGCACCCCGGTCTCGGCGCTCGCGGCCTTTTCGACGCGGGCGAGCAAGGTGCGCATCACCGGCGCGCGGCCCTTGAGCGAGCCGAGCGCTTCGTTCTCGATCATCGGGATCGACGCGTTCTTGCCTTCACCGACTTGCAGCGTTGTCTTCCCGAGCTGGAGCGAGCTCCCAGCAGGCACGTTGCCGTCCCGCACGGTGACGCCGTTGACGACCACCCCATTCGTCGAGCCCACGTCGCGGAGCACGACCCAGGCGCCACGCCGGGTGAGCTCGAGGTGGAAGCGCGAGACGGTCGGATCGGTGAGCTGGAGCGTGTTGCCTTCCGCCGTTCCCACCGAGACCTTGTCGGCTTCGTCGCTGACGCTCTTGCCGGCATCTGGCCCGGCCGTCACGGTGACAGTGAGGGTCCGCATCGGCATGCCCACGACGCTGACCGGCTGTGTCCCTTCGTGTTCCATTGTCGCACCCTATCAGAGCCGAGGAAGGAGCCCGCAGGCCGAAGCCTCCAGGTGTCGGCTCATCCCTACAAGGAATTGGGCGGTCTCCCCCGAGGAAACGGTGGAACGCGCTTTGCGATGTGGCTCGGTCGCTGGCTGCAGTTCACTTCTCTCTGGGGGTCGTACACATGCGTCGAATCTTGGTCGCGCTGGCGACGGCGTCGTTGTTTGCCTGTCCGCCGGGCGAGATGATCGTTGATGGAGGCACCACTGGAGGCGGGAGCCCCGGTGGTGGAACTGCTGGAGGTGGGAGCGCAGGAGGCGCGATGGGCGGCGGGGACGCCGGCGGATCTACGGCAGGCGGCTCGACCGCGGGTGGTTCCACGGCGGGTGGTTCGACGGCAGGCGGCTCGACGGCAGGCGGCTCGACGGCGGGTGGCTCGACGGCGGGCGGCTCGACGGCAGGGGGCTCGACCGCAGGCGGCTCGACGGCGGGCGGCTCCGCTGGGCCGGTGCTGGTGCGCTCGAACAACTCGACGACGATTCAAATCAGCGATGACGACACCGTCGTGGCGATGGTGAACCCCGACGTCAACTCGGTCAGCTTCTTCAACGCGGCCACCTTCACCAAGTCGGGCTCGGCCAGCTTCGGCGCCGACACCCAGCCCGAAGGCGTGGCGATTCACCCCGACAAGACGACGGCCTTCGTCCTCCTCCGCAAGTCGCAGCAGCTCGCGAAGGTGACGGCCATCAACACCACCACGCCGCAGGTCGCCGCAGCGCGCGTCAGCACCGGCTCCGAGCCGACCGGCGTCGCCCTCACCCCGACGGGCCTCTACGCCGTCGTCGCCAACTTCGGGGAGAGCACCGTCAGCATCATCAACACCTCCACGATGGCGGTGGCCAACACCATTCCCGTCGCGAGCCCCCCGCGCGCCGTCGCCATCACCAACGATGGAGACACCGAGGACCTCGATGAGCGTGTCTTCGTCACCCTCTTCTACGGTGACGCGATCGCCGAGGCCTCCGACACCGGCCGCGTCGGCAAGGTGGTGGAGATCAGCATGCAGACCCGTCAGGTGGTGCGCACCATCGACCTTCAGCCCTTCGCCGACACCGGCTTCTCGACCACCCAGTTCCCCGACGGTGGCTTCCAGCAGCCTGGCGTCGCCTGCTCGGTCAACCAGCTCTTCGGCATCACCATTCACCAGGGGAAGGCGTACGTGCCCAGCGTGTGCGCGTCGCCGCGCGGCCCGGTGAACAAGTTCACCAACCTCTTCGCGGCCGTCTCCGTCATCGACCTCACCACCAACGTCGAAGACCGAGGCCCGCTGGGGAGCGCCGTCATCGGCAAGCTCGCGCAGGAGCAAGGTGGCTCGGCCTCCAACCTCCTCGGCCTCCCCGTCGCCATCCAGTTCGCGCCCAACCTGCCGGTCGGCTACCTCCTCTCGCAGGCCGGAGACACCGTGCAGCGCATGTTCTTCGATTCGGTCTCGAGCTCCATCAAGCTGGGCCTCAACACCTCGTTCGCCCAAATCTCCATTCGCGGGGCGGGCGGCATCAAGGTACCGACGGGCCTGATCCTCGGCCACGGCAACGGCCGTCTCTACGTGAACAACTGGGTCGACCGCTCCCTCTCGGTGATCAACCTCGCCGCGCAGGCGCTCGAGCCCACGGGTGACGGCGTCGCCTCGGAGCCCAAGCCCACCTCCGGCACGCCCGAGGCCTCGGTGCTCAACGGCAAGAAGTTCTTCTTCACCGGCACCGGCCGCTGGGCCGACCGCTCGGTCAACTCCTGCGGCAGCTGCCACCCGGACGGCCTCACCGACAACATCACCTGGATCTTCGCCGCAGGCCCTCGGCAGACGACGGCCCTCGACGGCTCCTACGGCAAGCGCACTCCGGGCGATCAGCGCGTCTTCAACTGGACCGGCATCTTCGACGAGATGCACGACTTCGAGCTCAACACCCGCGGCACCGCCGGCGGCAAGGGCGCCATCACCACTGGCACCGCGCCGAACGACCTGCCCTTCAACTTGGGCAACGGCGTCCTCCTCCCGGGCTTCACTCGGGTGACCCGCAACGACTTCCTCTCCGGCTCCACCAAGTCGGTCGTCGCCTCCACCACCGTCACCGCCGGGCTCCGCGACTGGGACGACATCGAGGAATACGCCAAGACGATTCGCGCCAACCGTTCGCCGACGACGCTGCCTGCGACCAACGCGGCGGTCACCGCGGGCCGCACGTTCTTCGTGAACAACAACTGCCACGTCTGCCACGGCGGCCAGAAGTGGACGGCGAGCCGCGTGCCCTACACGCCGTCGCCGGACAAGAACGGCTCGCTCCCGGGTGACAACGGAGACCCTGACGCCGGCTCCGGGCTGCGCACCCTCACCCTCGACGCGGGCTCGGTCTTTGGCCGGCCGGACGATCAGCTCAAGGTGGATGTCGAGCGCAACGTCGCGCTGCCCGATGGAGGCTTCGGCGTCGTCGGCCCCGAGCGCATCACCTGCGCCATCCGCAACGTCGGCACCTTCAGCGTGAACGACCCGATCGAGCGCAAGGCGAACGGCACCGCGGCCCAGGGAGGCAAGGGCTTCAACCCGCCAGCGCTGATGTCGGTCGCGACCGGCGCGCCCTACTTCCACCATGGCGCGGCCAAGACGCTCGAAGACGTCTTCACCCTGCGCTTCCAGGCGCACTACATCGCCGCGTCCGCCAACCTCTGGCCGATGGGGCCGACGAGCGTTCAGGAGCTCGCCGACCGCGACAACTTGATCGCCTTCCTCAAGTCGATCGACGACTCGACGACGATCGAGCAGCTGCCGCCCGCCCAGAACCTCTGCATCGGCTACTGATTCGAATCGGTTCACCGACCTCCCCCCAGGGAGACCTTCGGCCGCTCGGGAGCCGTTCTGGCCCGGGCGGCCGAGGTGTTTTCCTCGGCTCGCCGAGAACTGGCGCCCGCTTGCTTCTGGCGCACACTGGGCTACGGAGCACCCGCTTCGAGGCGAACCTCGAAGAAGCCCGCCGGGGGAATGTCCGGCCAGCTCGGTCGTTGGAGGCACGATGCGCATCAGCTTGCTCGCCCTTGGTCTCTTCGCCCTCTCGGGCTGCGTGCGGAAGATCCCCGGTACCGAGATCGACGACACGTCCGACTCCCGGGCGATCCTCGACGTGATGACCGCCTACCGCTCGGCCGTCGAGCACCGCAACGCGCAGGCGATCATCGATCTCGCCGACCCGACCTTCCGTGACGATGGCGGCAGCTCGACGCCCGAAGACGATCTCGACTACTCGACCCTCTACACTTCGCTCGCGAACCGCTTCCAGCGCATGGAAGATGTCCGCCTCGACATGAACGTGCGCAAGATGGAGTTCGATACCGGCACCGCCGCGGCCGTCGTCACCTACACGTACACGTTCAGCTTCAAGATGCCGTCGTTGTCCACCCGCACCCAAACCGACACCGACATCAAGCAGATGATGCTCAAGCGCACCGACGAGAAAGACGGCGGGAAGGCGCGCTGGCGCATCGTCTCCGGAATCTGAGCTGGCGTTCCGTTCCAGGTCGACTTGGTCGCTCGTTCGGCTGATCGCGCCCTTTCGGCTTCGGCTCGCCACGCGCTCAGCGGCTGAGAACCTCGACGCCGCTCCGATCTTCCTTGACCTCAAGAAAAACGCGTCGCTAGAAGACCGCGCCTTCTCAACGAAGCACTCTCTCGAGGCGCACCAACATGGCGGCAGACACCGGAACCCAAAACTCCGACTGGAAGAAGCGCGAGACCCTCTCGTCGGCGATGGTGCAGATCGTCATCGTGGCGGTGGTGTTGGCGCTCGTCGTCTTCCTCGTCTACCGGCGCGGGAACACGAAGAAGGAAGTCAGCGAGCTGATGAAGGAAGCCCGCACCACGGCGTTCAAGGGCAACCCGGCCGATCTGCGCAAGGCCGTCGCCAAGGCCGAGGAAGCGGTCGAGCACGACTCGTCGGCGGCCGACGCGCTGGCGCTGGTGGCGAGCCTCTCCACCGATCTGTGGATGCTGCACCGTGAGAACGGCGCCGAGGCCAAGGCGAAGGACTTCCTCGAGCGCGCCAAGCGGGCCGACTCGAAGACTGAAGAGCGCTACGGCTCCGAGGCGCTCCACCTCATCGCGGCGGGCAACCCGAAGGGCGCCGAGGAGTTCATCGAAGATCTCCGCAAGAAGGGCGCCTCGAGCGCGAAGCTCTTCTACGCGCAGGCGATGGCGATGAAGCAGCAAGGCAACCTCTCGCTCGCGCGCCAGGGCTTCACCACCGCGATGGACAAGGCCTGGAAGGACGCGAACTACTCCGCGGCGTGGGGCGAGGCGCTGCTCGAAGAGGGCACCCCGGGCGCGATCGACACCTTCACCAAGTCGCTCGGCACCAACCCCGACCTGCTCCGCTCGAAGAACGGCCTCGCGCTCGCGCGGGTGATGAAGAAGGACAAGGTCGGCGACGCCGAGGCGATGGTGAAGGCGGTGCTCGACCGTGACGCCGAGCTGTCCCCGCCGCTCAAGGCGCGCGCCCTCGCCGTGCAGGCCCACATCGCGAACGTGGCCACCCAGTCGGACGAGGCGATTCGTTTGGCCGATCAGGCGCTGGGGCTGAACCCCGAGGAGCGCTGGGCCCTCTTCGCCAAGGCGAACGCGCTCGCCACCAAGAAGGATCCGGGCGCTGCGGCGGCCTACACCGACCTCGTCACCAAGCAGCCCTCGGCGCCGGTGTTCTACTTCGAGGGCGCGAAGAACCTCCAGGCCGCGGGAATGAGCGACGCCGCCCTCGCGCTCCTCGACAAGTACGAGGCCTTCTTCAAGAACGTGAAGAACCAGACCGCCGACGGCAAGGAGGTCGGCGCGCTCGACCGCGACGATCGGTACTACCTCACCCGCGGCGACATCTTGCGGGCGACCGACAAGCTCGATCTCGCGATGGCCGCGTACGACAAGGCGATCGAAGCGAAGAACCTGAACATCACCAAGGCGTACTACGCCAAGGCCAGCGTCTTCCTCGCCAAGAAGGACTACGACAAGGCGCTCGAGATGCTGAAGGACATCACCCCGGAAGACGGCTCGGGTCAGCTCTCCGAGGCGTACATGGCGATGGGTGAGGTGATGTTCGCCAAGAAGGAATACGGGCCGGGCTGCCAGAGCTACGTCTACGGCCTCATCAAGATGAAGGCGCTCCAGGCGCCGCGCGAGGCCATGAACGAGGTGATCGCCGACGTCGCGGGCAAGCTGAAGGCCGCCAAGCAGAACGATCTGCTCAAGACCTGGAACGAAGAGGCGAAGACCTTCATCCAGTGAGCAGCGGTCTCAGTGCTTCCACTCGGCGGTGGTGAAGAGCCACTCGCCGCTGCGCTTCTCCAAGGTGCCTTCGATGTCGTAGCGGGTGACCCCGTCACCAGGCTCTTGCCAGTTCACGTCCTTGGCGCGGGCGAACACGAAGACCCCGGAGAACGAGGCGTTGTCTCCCAAGACGCGCACGTCGAGCGAGGGGTTGAAGACGGCCACCCCGTTCTGGTTGCGAAAGAGCTGGCCGAGGAGGATCTGGCGCACCTCCTGCTTCGAGGCGCTGCTTGGGCCGTGGAAGTCATCGGCCATCGCGTCGGAGATGGTGGCGAGATCGTGCTTCTCGGCGGCAGTCACGCACTCGGCGACGAGCGCGCGGATCTGCTCCTCGTCGGTCAGCGTCTTGGGCCGCAGCACGAGGAACGCGACGATCGCCAGCACGAGCACGGCGCCTGCGATCACGAGCCGGTTCATCGGCGCTCGAGAGTGGCTGAGAGGAGCACTGGACCCATTCGCTGACGGTAGCACGCAGAGTCTCACCGAGTGCTGTGGGGCAACCTCGTGTGGTTGACTCCGACGCCATGCGCGCACTCCTCCTGATCGCCCTCGTCGCGTGCGGTGCTCCTCCCCCGGCCGACACTGCGCCCGACGCAGCGCTGCGGCTTCGTTGGTCGATGGTGGAGTGGGACGGTCGCCGTTCCCGAGCGGCGATGGCCACGCTCGGAGAAGCGGCGATCCTCTTCGGTGGCGAGCGGCCGTCGGGGCTTTCCGGCGAAACGTGGAGATGGAACGGTGCTCGCTGGGAACGGCTCTCGACGGCGCACTCACCGCCTCCTCGCGCCGGCCATACGATGGCGACGGTAGGAGGCCGAGTCATCCTCTTCGGGGGAGAAGGCGCGCTTGGGCTCCTCGACGACACCTGGCAGTTCGACGGCACCGATTGGACGCAGCTCGCACCAGCTGTGCACCCACCTGCGCGCACGGGCTACTCGATGACGGCGCTGGGTGACCGCGCTGTGCTCTTCGGCGGGGAAACGAGCGACACCTGGGAGTGGAACGGCACCACATGGATCGACAAGCACCCGACGCCGAGTCCTTCGCCCCGACGCGCGCCGGCTCTGGCGGCGCGTGGAGCGCGCGCCGTGCTCTTCGGCGGCGTGTCGGAAATCGGACAGTCCCTCGGCGACACCTGGGAGTGGGATGGCACGACCTGGACGGAGCTCAGGCCACCTGTCTCGCCGATGAGCAGTGCCCCTGTCGCCACGACTCTCGCCGGGGAGATGTTGATCTTCGGCGGCTCCGACTTCGGCGGAACGACGAGCTTCTGGGCGTGGAATGGGGTCACGTGGCGACGGCTCGTCGCGCCCGTCGTTCCCTCTCGGCGCTACAGGCATTGCCTTGCCGAATTGGGAGGCCAGGTCCTCCTCGTTGGTGGCGAACTAAGCGAGAGGCCGCAGTTCGCGCAAGACCAGTGGACGTTCGACGGCACGACGTGGAGCCAAGTTGGCGGCGCAGGACCAACTTCCTCGATTCTAACCTCGAACCGTTTCGCGGCGCTGGGCACCTCGGTCGTGGCCGTCGACTTGGAGCGAGGGCACCTTCAGACGTGGCTCTACGAGGACGGGGGCTGGACCAAGCTGGTTCAGACGGTGACGCCCCCCGTCGGCAACCTGGTCGGCTGGGTCGACCGCGTGGTGGTGCCCCAGACCCCTGGCCAATCCGGACGGGAGACCTGGAGCATGCGACGAACTGCGTGGCGACTCGACAGCGTCGAAGCACCCGATGCCGCGTTCCCAATCGCATACTCGGTGGTCGGCACGCGGCTCTTTGGGATCGGACGCGGGGTGTGGGAGTTCGATGGAAACCAGTGGCTCCTGCGCTCGACCGATCAGGCTCCAGAGCTCTTCGGCGGGGCGTTCATCGGGACTCCTGACGCGGCGATCTTCTGGGGCTCGTCGTTCGACTTCGACGCGGGCTTCCGCGAACACCGTGAGACGTGGGAGTGGTCCGGCTCGGCATGGAGCAAGAGGTCCGACGTTGCAGCCCCGATCGGGTCGCGCGGCTTCATGATCGGGGGCGAGGTGTTCGCCTATGGCGGGGCCGGTTCGGACGCCGGCTCAACGAATGAGGTCAACCGTTGGACTGGAAGCACCTGGGCGCCCTTCGAGGTCGAAGGAGAGGCACCACCCGCCCACCCTGTGCGGCCCTTGGAGGATCCTCAGCTCGTCACCGTCGGAGACGAGGTGTTTCTCTTCGATGGCGCCATCTGGAAACTCACCAAGATCACCACCGGACCGCCACTCCCACCACCAGCGACTTCTCGCTGCGAGGTGACGCCGGATCTGATCTGGCTCGCCGCCGGCCTGACCGCCGTGGCGCGACGGAGACGACACGGCTCGCGAATCGACTCGCACGCCGCTGGCTCGATTCGATCGTGCCGATCGCTCGCTCGTCCAGTCGAGCGCTGAGCTCGAGAGCGCCCCCCTTGCGAGTCCACGCTCACATCAGCCGCGCTTGGCTCTTGGAGTTCAGCTCTCGACCACCAGCTCGTCGGCGTCGAGCACCTCGATGGGCCGCATCGCCTCGCCGATCTGCTTGAGCCGTCGATCGGACAGCCCCTCGAGGTACTCACGAATCGGCGGGTGCGAACGCAGGAGCGCCTCGAAGGCCGACCGATCGAGCGTCGCCACCGCGGTCTTCCGGGTGCAGGCCACCGTCGCGGTCGCGCGCAGGCCCTTGAGGAGCGCGATCTCACCCGCCACCTCGCCCTCGCGAATCACGTTCAGCGAGACGACCCCGGTGCCGCTCGCGTCTTCCTTCTGCACGACCAGCTCGCCCGCGAGCACCAACACGAGCGCGTTCACCGGCTCGCCTTCCTTGATCAGCTTCTCGCCCGGCTGGACCCCGCGAAAGACGAAGCGCGCCAGCAGCTCGGAGCGCTCCGCCTCGGGCACCGGAGCGAAGAGCGGCGAGGTCGAGACGATGTTCCGCGCCATGCGCGTCTGGGCGAAGGTGGCGAGGGTCTGGGGCACCGCCGGGTACTTCCGCGCGAGCTCGTTCAGATCCTTGCGCTCGATCTCCAACACGTCGGCGTCACCCACGGCGCGAACGGTCGAGGTCGGCGGCGCGCCGGTGAGGAGCGACATCTCTCCGAAGATCGACCCGCCCCCGAGGAAGGCGAGCCGCTTTTCCTGCCCCTCGATGCGGCGGCTCACCTCGGCCTTGCCGGCGACGAGCACGAAGATGCGATCACCCCCCTGCCCTTCGGTGCAGATGTCGGCCCCGTCTTCGAGCTCGCGGTAGTCGAGCAGCTCGACGAGATCGACGAAGGCCTCGCGATCGAGATCGGCGAAGAGCGGCAGCGGCGGTCGCGCCTCGGGGTCGGCCTGGCCTCCGGTGTCGGGCGCGGCGAGCACCGAGATGGCGGTGTCGGAGAGCTCGGACCCGGTGAGCGTCATCAGATCGCTCGTCACCTGCCCGTCGTAGAGCGACTCCGGTGGGAGCGGAGGAGGCACCGGCGCTTTGCCCGACACGATGCGCGCCGCCCGAGCGTGAATGCGCGCCAACGTCTCTCGAATGCGCTTCTCGCGAGGCGCGAGCGGCAGGGCCTGACGGCAGGCGGCGATGGCCGAGAGCAGATAGTCACGCCGCAAGAGCCCCTCGGCGCAGGCGTGGAGCACCGTCACCGCGCGCTCGTTCTCGCCCAGCTTCGCGTAGCAGCGCGCGGCCAGCATACGGGCGCGGTGATCGTTCGGCTGTCGGCGCACCGACTCGGCGAAGCAGGCCAGCGCCTTCTCCCAGTTCCCCTCGGCCACGAAGTCGAGGCCCAGCTCTCTCATTCCGCTCATGTGGTGGACACTCGGTGCTCAGGGCGCCAGCGCGGCGACCTGGTTCTTGGCTTTCTCGTGCACGGGCGAGCCCGGCTCGGTGATGGCGATGACCAGCTTGAACTTCCGCAAGGCCTCGCGGGGATCCCGATCCTTGAGCATGTAGCCCATGCCGTAGATGTCTTCGGCCTTCTCGGCGACCGAGTCGACGCCCTTGCGTGCGTCTGGGTTGCCCGGCTCGATTCGCGCGGCCTCGCGGAAGTTGGCCATCGCGTTCTCGTAGTCCTCGCGAATGAGCCCTTCCTTGCCGGCAGCGAGCGCGGCCTTGAGCAGCGCTTCCTTGAGCTCCTCGCCGAACCGGTTCTGACCGAGCCCCATCGTTCGGTACGCCTGGTAGGCGAGGCGGAGCGGGCGCGCGGCCTGGGTGAGCTGGCCCTGCCGGAACTTCTTCATGCCCTCGTCGTAGTTGCGACCGAACGCGGGGATCTGGGCGCCGAGCGACTTGGCGCGTCCGACGATCTCCTTGTCACCGGAGAACGCGTCGATCACCCGGGCGCACTCGGCGGCTGCCCGCTCCCACTCTCCGCCGGAGAACTTGCGCTCGACGACCGCGAAGGCCTGGGCGATCTCCTCTTCCCGCCGCGCCTTCTTCGACGCGTTCGCGTTGGCGGCGGCGACGGCCTGGTCCCGCTTGTCCTGCTTGGCCGACTCCTCGAGGGTGCGCTCGAACTCCGCGACCTGCTCGGGCAAGTCCTCGAGCTGATCGCCGGGGATCTTCTCGAGCAGCTGCTTGGCCGACTCGAGCTCTCCGGCCGCGAGGAACTCCTTCACCTTCTCCTTGTGGTAGGTGACGAGGCCGGCGTTGAGCTCTTCCTCGAGCTTGAGCCGATCTTGTTCGGCGCGAGCGGTGCCCTTGGGAATGTCGGCGAGGGTCTTCTTCGCGTCCTCGAAGCGGTGATCGGTGATGTAGCGGCGCACCTGCTCGAAGCCGTTCGCGATCTTCACCGCCTCGCGGGCCTGGAGCCCCAGCTTCGTCTTGTCGATGCCGGGCGAGAGCTTCTCGGCCTCGTCGACCAGCTTGACCGCGTCTTCATAGCGGCCGTCCTTCACCGCCGAGCGAGCCTCCTGCATCTTGAGCGCGGCCTGCTCGGAGCGCGGATCGACGGGCGGCGGGGGTGGCTTCCGGGTCGCGATGGCGACGACGAGGAGGAGCAGGATCAGCACCGCGCCGCCGATGATCCCGAGGCGCACCTTGGGGTTCATCGCCTTGAAGCGCGCGGCGAGGCCCGAGTCGGCTGGGTTCTGGCGCGACGTCCGCACTGGCTTGCTTCGATCGCGCGGG
The DNA here is from genome assembly GCA_052034585.1 of Myxococcota bacterium. Classification (GTDB taxonomy): domain Bacteria; phylum Myxococcota; class Myxococcia; order Myxococcales; family Myxococcaceae; genus Xiheimicrobium. Next base: position 97,650 of record JBPOIJ010000038.1, on the reverse strand, counting down.
CCCTTCGCCTGGCTCTTCTCGTCCCCACCTTCTGCTGCGGCTTCCGCCTCGCCACCCTCGCCCTCGGCCCCCTCGGCCTTCTCTCCGCCTTCGCCTTCGCCCTCGGCCTTCTCGCCCTCTTCGGCAGCCTTCGCTTCCGCCTCGGCCTGCTCCTTCGCCTCCGCTTCGGCCTTGGCGTCTTCTTCCTTCTTCTTCTCGGCGTCTTCGCGCGCCTTCTTGAAGGCAGCGATCTCGTCGATGAACCGGAGCTTGGTCTTCCCGATCTGGATCTCGTCGCCGTGGTTGAGGACCGTGTCGGCGGCGATCTTGGCGCCGTTGAGCTTGGTGCCGTTGCCGCTGCCGAGATCGCGCAGGAGCGTTCCGGTGTCGGAGTGCACGAGCTCGATGTGGCGGCGCGACACCGACTGATCCGACAGCTGCCAGTCGACGCCTGGGGTGCGGCCGATCACCATCCGCACGCCCTTGAACTTCTTCTTCTTGCCGGCGTCGGGGCCGCTGACGATCTCGAGCTTGAGCGGTGGGCCTGCGCGCGTCGCGTTCGCGTCGTCTTCTTCCTCGTCCTCGGCAGCGGGATCAGGCCGCTTCAGCGCCTCGAGCGCCTTCGTCTTCGGCGCCAGCTCGGGATCGAGCGCCTCGAGCCCTTCGCCATCGAGGCTGATCGACGCAGCATCGCCGCCGATCTCCTCTTCGCCGGCCTCTCCCCCCTCTTCCTGGAGCGCCTGGTAGTTCTGCCCGGTGCTGTAGCTCGGGTCTTCGTCGAGCTGCTCGGGAGCGACCGGGCCGCGGGTCGGAGGACGCCGCTTGGGCGCCGGCGGTGGGCGGGCCCGCGCGTTCGTCTTGTTGTTGCGCTCTGGATCTTCGTCTTCAGGCAGCGGGTTCTTCGCCCGCGCGACGGTGTTCCGCGACACCTCGGGGTCGCCGTCGTCGTCGGGCAGCGGGTTGCGGCCCTTCGCGATGGTGCCCGTATTTCGTTCTGGATCGTCATCCGACGGCCCGCGGCGAACGGTGCCGGACTTTCTCGGAGGAGCCATGGTTTCGGACTTGGGAGGCTAGCAGGCTTGGCGGCGCATTACCGACCAGCTTCGTCGGGCGATGGTTCCATTTCGGGGCCCGGCTGAAGTGGGAGGAACGCTCCTCAGGGTGGAGTTTGGGCGCTCGGTTGCTACGGTCCGCCGTCTCATATGAGCCAGGCCCCCTTGTTGCCCCTGTCCCTCGTCGAGCGGCTCTTGTCGGCCGCGATGGAGCGCGGCGCGGAGTTCGCCGAGGTCTACGTCGAGCGAAACGAGAACACCGCGGTGGTGCTCGACGAGAAGAAGGTGAAGAGCGCGCAGGCCGGGCTCTCCCAAGGCGTCGGCCTTCGCGTCATCGCCGGAGCGAAGGTGGGCTACGCGTACTCCGACGATCTCGAAGACGAGGCGCTCTTCCGCGCCGCGCACACCGCTGCCTTCATTGCGCACGGTGGCGGGAGCGAGCAGTCGTTCAAGGTGAGCCGCACGCCGCTGCCGACGTTCTACCGGCTGACCGATCACCTGGCGTCGATCGCGGTCGAGAAGAAGCGTGATCTGGTCGTTCGCGCCAACCGCGCTGCGCACGCCTACGACAAGCGCATCAAGCAGGTGATGGCCTCGTACGCGGACTCGACCAAGCGGGTGCTGGTGGCGAACACGCTCGGGCACCTCGCCGAGGACACTCAGGATCTCTGCCGCATCAGCGTGATGGCGGTCGCCGAGGGCAAGAAGGGCGAGCGGCGCACCGGGAGCTTCGGGGGCGGCGGCCGAGTCCCCTTCACCCACTTCGACACCTTCACGCCCGAGCACGTCGCCCGAGAAGCGGCTCGAATGGCCTGCGCCACCTTGGGCGCGTCCGATGCGATCGCGGGAGAACAGACCGTCGTGCTCGCGCCCGGCTGGAGCGGCATTCTGCTCCACGAAGCGGTCGGCCACGGCCTCGAGGCAGACTTCATTCGCAAGGGCACCTCGCTCTTCGCGGGGAAGGTCGGCGAGAAGGTCGCCTCCGAGCTGGTGACGGTGATCGACGACGGCACGATGGCGAACGCGCGCGGCTCACTCAACGTCGACGACGAGGGCACGCCGGCGCAGTTCAAGGTGCTGATCGAGCGCGGCATCTTGAAGGGCTACATGTACGACTCGCTCAACGCGAAGCTGATGGGCAAGAGCTCCACCGGGAGCGGGCGGCGCGAGTCGTTCAAGCACACCCCGCTGCCGCGCATGACGAACACCTACCTCGCGCCAGGAGAAGACACGCCCGAGGACATCATTCGTGGCGTCGACACCGGCGTGTACTGCGCGAACTTCGGCGGCGGGCAGGTGGACATCACCAACGGCAACTTCGTCTTCGAGGTCTCCGAGGCCTACGAGATCAAGAAGGGCAAGCTCGCCAAGCCGCTCAAGGGCGTGACGTTGATCGGCGTGGGGCCGGTCGCGCTCAAGAACGTGAGCCGGGTCGGGAACGATCCAATGCCAGACCCAGGCATGGGCACCTGCGGGAAGGACGGCCAGGGCGTGCCGGTCGGCGTCGGGCTCCCCACCGTGCGCATCGACAAGATGACGGTCGGCGGCACTCGGGTGGCAGGAGGCAAGCGATGAGCACCAACCCGGAACAGCTCGCGAAGAAGCTCGTCGCCCGCGCGAAGAAGATGGGCGCCAAGCAGGCCGAGGCCTTCGTGCAGATCGGCCGCGAAGCGACCTGCCGCGTGCGCGACGGAGAGATCGAGCACTTGACCCAGGCCACCAGCAAGGGCGTCGGGCTGCGCGTCTTCGTGAAGAACCGGCTGGGCTTCGCCTTCACCAGCGACTTCGACGCCTCGGGCCTCAACGCCTTCGTCGATCGCGCGATCCAGCTCGCCGAGGCCGCCGCGCCGAACCCGCTCAACGGGCTCCCAAAGGACGACGAGCTGGGCGACTTCCCCGACGTGGGCCCGCTCTTCGACGCCGAGGTCGCGAGCCTCGCGCCCGACTGGAAGATCAACGCGGCGCTCGCGATGGAGAAGGTCGCGCGCAGCCACGACCCGCGCATCAAGACGATCGAATCGGTCGAGGCCGGCGAAACCGTCGGCGAGATCTTCCTCGCGTCGTCGGCAGGGGTGACCGGCGCCTCCCAGGGGACCAGCGTGTACCTGTACACGGCGGCGGTGGCGGAGGCCGACGGGCAGCTCCAGAACTCGTGGTGGTACGACGCGCGCCGCTTCCTGAAGGATCTGGAGTCTCCCGAGCACGTCGCGACCGAAGCGGCCAGGCGCGCAGTGCGAATGCTCGGCGCCAAGAAGGTGAAGTCGCAGCAGGTGCCGGTCGTCTTCGATCCGATGATGGCGGCGAGCTTCATCGGCGGCATCGCGGGCGCGGTGAACGGCGACTCGGTGTTCAAGAAGGCCTCGTTCCTCGCCGACAAGCTGGGCGCCACCATCGCGCCTCCGAGCGTCACCATCGTCGACGACGGGCTGATGCCGAAGGGCCTGGCCACGTCTCCGTTCGACGGCGAAGGGGTGCCCACCCGCCGCTCGGCGCTGATCGAGCAGGGCGTGCTCAAGACGTTCCTCTACGACGCCTTCACCGCGCGAAAGGCCAAGACGCGCAGCACCGGCAACGCCTCGCGCGGCTACCGGAGCCTGCCGTCGATCGGCACCCACAACCTCTTCCTCGAGCCCGGCACCATCACGCCGGAGGCGCTCATCAAGGACGTGCCGCACGGGCTCTACGTCACCGCCATGCTCGGGCACGGCGCCAACCTGGTGACTGGCGAGTACTCGCGCGGCGCCAACGGGCTGTGGATCGAGAACGGCGAGCTCACCCGCCCGGTGCAGGAAGTCACCGTCGCCGGAAACATGCTGGACATGCTGCAGCGCATCGACGCGATCGCGAACGATCTCACCTTCAGGGGATCGGTCGGCGCGCCCACCATTCGTTTCGCCGAACTCACCGTCTCAGGAGAATGACCCATGGCCGCTACCAAGAAGAAGCCCCGCGCTGCCCGTCGCAAGAAGGTCGAAGCTGGCTCGAAGGGCCTCGCCGCGAAGGACACCGCCGGCGGGAGTGAGAACACGAAGGCGCTCGAGGCGCAGATCGTCGCCGACGGCGGCTCGGTGGTGGGCAGCTACAAGGATCCCCTCGGCGCGCACGGCGTCGTGCTCGCGGTGCTGCCGATCGACAAGGTGAAGGCCACCGACTACCAGCGCGATCGCAGCGAGGCGCACGTGAAGAAGTTGGCGAACGCGATGGAGCGCGTCGGCCGCTACCTCGACCCGGTGATCGCCATTCGTCATGCCGACGGGCTGTACCACTCGCCGAACGGCAACCACCGCCTCGGCGCGATGACGATGCTGGGCGCGAAGAGCATCGCCGCGCTGGTGGTGCCGGACCCGGAGGTCGAGTTCAAGATCCTCGCCCTCAACACCGAGAAGGCCCACAACCTGAAGGAGCGCTCGCTCGAGGTCATTCGCATGTACCGCGGGCTCGTCGGCGCGCGCGGCAAGGACAAGGAGAGCGACTTCCTCGCCGAGTTCGAGGAGCCGCACTTCATCACCTTCGGCGCGATCTACGAGAAGCGGCCGCGGTTCTCCGCCGGCGCCTACACCTCGGTCGTCAAACGCCTCGAGGGGTTCTTCGAAGAGCCGATCCAAGACGCGCTCAAGGAGCGTGAGAAGCGCGCCGAGCTGCTGCTCGCCTGGGACGATGACGTGGTGAAGGTGGTCGAGGCGCTCAAGGCGAAGGGGCTCCAGTCGCCGTACCTGAAGAATTACGTCGTCGCGCGAGTGAACTTCCTGCGCTTCAAGAAGGACGGCGACTTCGACTTCGAAGACACCATCGCCAAGCTGCACGCGGCGACGAAGAAGATCGACGCGGCGAAGGTCGAGAAGGAAGACATCGCGAAGATGGGCGGCGCTCCCGCGGGTGACGCCGAGGAGTGATCGTCCTCACCGTCGTCGGCTACGCGATCACCTACGGGACCTGCGCGGTGGTGTCGTGGTTCTGCCTCGCGCACCTCGTGAAGAAGAGCGAGCGCCTGTCGCTGCGCGAGTTCAGCGCCTTCCGCCTCGTGCCGGGCGGGTTCTTTCTCGCGCTGAGCATCTTCAGCGCCCTCTACGCGCGCCGAAGCGAGCTCGTCTGCGATCGCTCGCCAGCCGGGACGATCTGCAGCATCGAACAGCAGCGCGCGCTCGAGAGCTTCCATCGCACGCTCCCAGCGGGTGCGCTCCGTGGCGGAACGGTCGAGGAGCGCGTGAGCGAGAACGCCAGCGGTGATCTCGTCGATCAGACCCGCCTCGTCCTCACCCTCGATGACGGGCCCTACGTCTTGACCGACTGGGGCCAGGGCGACGACCACGAGCGGAAGACGCAGCTCGACGCCTTCCTCGGCGGCGCCGGCAATCCGCACCTCGCCATCGGGCAAGACAGCCGCTGGTTCTTCTACCCAGCCGTGCCGACCTGGCTCCTCGTGGCGCTCTTCTTTCTCCTCGTGCGGTAACGCGACGCCGCCGTTCGACGGGTGTAACGTGCACGACGCACTGGCCGGCCGTGTCGAGGTGAAGTGATGCAGTGGCGTTCGCTGACGATCGCGCTCGGCGTGCTCACCTGGCTGGGGTGCGGATCGACGCCACCCGCCGGCACCGATCCCGAGATCTGCGACAACCAGCAAGACGACAACCGCGACGGAAAGGTCGACTGCCTCGATCCCAAGTGCTTCGACAACCCGGTTTGCGCGGTGAAGATGCGCGAGGAGTGCAGCAACTCCGTCGATGACGACGGCGACGGAAAGACCGATTGCGCAGACGCCCAGTGTGAAGGCGAACCCTGTGGCTCCGGCTGCCTCTGCATCGGCGGCGTCCCGACGACTTCGAGTGGCGGTGGGAGCGCAGGCACTGGTGGTGGAGCGTCGGGGACGGGCGGCGGGACCTCGGGGACGGGCGGCGGAAGTTCTGGAACCGGTGGCGGAAGCTCTGGAACCGGTGGCGGGACCTCGGGGACCGGCGGCGGGACCTCGGGGACCGGCGGCGGGACCTCGGGCACGGGCGGCGGCAGTTCTGGCACCGGTGGCGGAAGCTCTGGAACCGGTGGCGGGAGCTCTGGAACCGGTGGCGGGAGCTCGGGAACCGGTGGCGGGAGCTCTGGAACCGGCGGCGGCTCATCGACGGGCGGAGGCTCAGCGGCGCGCGAGCTCAACTGCGCGAACGGCATGGACGACGAAGGCGACGGCGCGACCGACTGCGACGACTCCGATTGCATCGGCGTCACCTGCGGCATGGGCTGCACCTGCGCGCTCCGTCGAAAGACCGAGATCGCTTGCGACGACGGCATGGACAACGACGCCGACGGGAACCGGGACTGCGCCGATTCCGACTGCGTTGGCGCCGGCACCGAGATCTGCAACGACGGCATCGACAATACCTGCGATCGCGCGATCGACTGCGGTGACTCGAAGTGCGCTTCGAGTGGCGCCTGCAGCAACGTGCAAGACGGCCTGCCCTGTCTCTCCTCGACCCAATGCGCCTCGGGGCGCTGCCAGACCGAAGGCAGCACCGGCTTCCCCAACGGCATGTGCACCAACGCTTCGGCGTGCACGGTGGGCTCCACGACGGGCTGCCACGGAGGCCTCTGCATCAACTACGTCGGCGTCCCCACCTGCCTCGCGCGTTGCACGGGCACCGGCCTCGGTGCGACGGGGCGGTGCCGCGCGGGCTTCGCGTGCGTCGATCAAGACACCGACACGATGAACGACAACAACACCTGCCGTGCGCTCTGCTCGAACGACCTGGAATGTTCGGGCGGGGGCACCGGTTACGGCTGCAACCCATGGAGCAAGCTCTGCCAGAACGTCGACCGCGGCCTGGGGCGCTACGGCAGCGCGTGCACCAGCCACTCCCAGTGCGAGACGGGCATCTGCCTCACCGGCGCGCTCAACCCGAACGGCTACTGCGCAGGGGTCTGCCGGGCCGACACTCGCAGCTGCGCAGCCGGCGGCGGCTGCTACGTCTCGTCCTCGTACCTCGACAACGTCGGCACCTGCTTCCAGGCCTGCACCGGTGCGGGCACGGGGTCGGTCTGCCGCGTGTCCGACAACTACAAGTGCTGGTCGCTCGGCTCCGGTGCCCCGCTCGCCTGTCTCTGCGTCGGTCCGGGCGGCAACTGCCTGCTGGGAGGCAACAGTGACTGCTGCTCGGGCATCTGCCAGCTGGGAACCTGCCGCTGCGTCCCGAGTGGATTCTCGTGCGGAGGCGATCGGGAGTGTTGCTCTGGGACCTGCGCTGGCGGAACCTGCGCCCTCTGACACCGTGACCACCACCGTTCTGGTCGTCGACGACGACCTCGCCAACCTCGAGTCGGTCTGCCGCATCTTCGAGAAGGAAGGCGTGTCGACGCTGTCGGCGCCCGACGGCCAGAAGGCGCTCGAGCTCTTGCGCAAGCCCGAGGTGGGCGTGCTCGTCACCGATCTGATGATGCCCGGCCTCGATGGGCAGGCGCTCCTCAAGGCCTCCCGCGCGATGCGGCCCGACGTCGAGGTGGTGCTGATGACCGCCTACGCCACCGTCGAGACCGCGGTGAGCGCGATGCGCGACGGGGCCTACGACTTCATCACCAAGCCGCTCAAGCGCCACTCGCTCCTCAAGGCCGTGCAGAAGGCGATGGAGAAGCAGCAGCTCACCGCAGAGAACCGCGATCTCAAGGCCCAGCTCGCCGCGATGGGGCAGAAGGCGATCGTCGGCAACTCGCCGGCCTTCCGCGCCTTCATGGATCTGCTCGAGCAGGCCTCGCCGTCGACCGCGACCGTGCTGGTGCAGGGCGAGTCGGGCACCGGCAAGGAGCTCGCCGCCCGCTTCATTCACGAGCACTCGCCGCGCGCGAAGAACGCCTTCATCGCCGTCAACTGCGCCGCCCTGCCCGAGAGCATCCTCGAAGCGGAGCTGTTCGGCGTCGAGCGAGGCGCCTTCACCGGAGCCGTCGCCCGCAAGGAGGGCCGCTTCGAGCGCGCGAACGGAGGCACCCTCTTCCTCGACGAGGTCGGCGAGATGAGCGCCTCGGCCCAGGTGAAGCTCTTGCGCGTGCTGCAGGAAGGCGAGCTCGAGCGGCTCGGCGGCACCCAGACGATCAAGGTGGACGTGCGGGTCGTCGCCGCGACGAACAAGGATCTCGCGACCGAAGTGAAAGAGGGCCGCTTCCGCGAAGACCTCTACTACCGGCTCAACGTCGTCGAGGTGCGCATCCCTTCCCTCGCCTCGCGCCGCGAGGACATTCCCCTGCTCGCCGAGCACTTCCTGCGTCGGTTCGCGGCGAAGAACGCGAAGAACCTCCGCGGATTCTCGGACGAGGCGCTGTCGTCGATGGAGAACTACGCCTGGCCCGGCAACATTCGTGAGCTCGAGCACGCGGTCGAGCGCGCGGTCGTGCTCTGCCGAGGGGAGCTGGTGAACGCGGGCGATCTCCCCGAGGCCGTGCGCAAGGGCCCGATGGGCGCCGCGCAGCAGATCGTCATCCCCATCGGCACGCCGATGGAAGAGATCGAGCGCCGGGTGATCCACGAGACGCTTCGCCACACCAAGGGCGACAAGAACCTCGCCGCCCGCATGCTGGGAATCGCCGCGCGCACGATCTACCGAAAGCTCGCGGCCGAAGAAGATCCCAAGCCTCCCGAGAGCTGATCAGGGCGCTTCGTCTGGAGGCCGCAGCTCTTCGGCGAGCCGCTCGATCCGTTCGCGCAGCTGCTTGCGCTCCGGCAGCCGAGGATCGACCTCGAGCAGGTGCGCCAGCCGTTCGACGACCGAGGAGAGGAACTCGAGATCCTTCGACTGCTCGGCCTCGTCGAACAGAGGCAGCAGCGCGGCCTTTGCCAGCTCCGGGCGCTCGAAGTCGAACAGGGCGTCGCACGCCGAGAGTCGGTTCCAACGGTCCTTCTTCGGATCGGTCGCGATGGCCGAGACGTCATCGATGGCGCCAGCTTCGTCGCCGCGCTCCGCTCGCACGATCGCCGTCGAGAGGCCCTTTCGCTGCGGGAGCAAGGTCTCCTCGATGAGCACGAACCGATCGGCCGCCGCGTCGTGCTTCTCGGCTGCCAGCGCCTCCGCCATGCCGTCGAACGGCTCGACCCAGTCGGTGAGCGCGCTCAACATCTCGCCGATGAAGCGCTCTCGCCGCTCGGGGTCGCTGGGGATCTTCGGCAGGTAGTTCTCGACCACCTTGAAGCGGGTCTCCAGCGTGCCCTCGTCGGGCTTCTTCTCGAGGAGCGCGGTGAGATCGCCGATCAGCTTGATCACCGCGAGGGTGACGTCGGTCGGCGCGATCACTCCGGGAAGCCAGCGGTGCCAGAGCTCTTCCGCTGCGGCCGCCGGGAACTTCGAGAATTGACCGGTGCCCTTCCAGTGCTCGTGCCACGCCACCGCCATGCCGAGCGGAAACGCGTCGTTGGCGAGCGCCTTGAAGCCCGCCTCGTCGATCGTCACGCCGTAGTGGGCGAGGGTTCCGATGATCGCGTCGACCGAGTACTGCTCGATGCCGCGCTGCTGCCAGCCCTTGTCGACGCGCTCAGTGCCCATGGTGCCCCACCCGCCGGTGCGCCTCCTCGAAGCGCGAGACGACGGCCTCGACGAACGAGGGATCGGCCTTGAGCGTGGGCGAGTTCTCGAGGAGCCGCGCCAAGAGGTGCGCGATGGAGTCGGCGAGCGGCCACCGGTTCTCCTTCGCGGCGTCGTCGAACAGCCCTGGGCCGTGCGCCTTCACCGCGTCGATCGCCTCCACCTGCGCGAGCGCGTCGAAGGCCCAGTAGCGGGAGAAGATCGTTCGTCCCTCGGCCGGCCGCGCGAGCTCCGACAGCTTCGCGATGCCAGCGTCACGCGACGGCCCCTCCGCTTCGAGGAGCGCGGTCACCACGCCCTTGCGATCGAGGAAGAGCGACTCCTGGAGGTTCGCGCTCCGCGTCGCCAGCTCGGCGTGCCCAGCGCGTTGGAGCGAGCTCGGAAGCTGTTCGAAGGCGTTGGCGAAGCGATCGAGGAAGTTCACCAGCTCACTGGTGAAGAGCGTGCGCGACTCCCCGGCGGGCGGAAGGGTGGCGACCAGCTTCTCCACGTCGTCGAGCGGGCCCACGAGCGAGACCTCGGCCTTGCCCGTCAGCAGCTCCGACGCCTTCGCGAGCAGGCCGACGATCTTCTCGGCGAGGTGCGCAGGGGTGACGCGATCGGGGAACAGCCGGCGCATCAGCTCGTCGGCGGCGGCGTAGGGAAACGGACCGAACGGGCCGGTGCCCTTCCAGCTCAGCTTCCACTCTCCGGCGATCTGAAGCGGGTACTGCGTCGCCGCGAGAGCCTTGAAGGCGCCCTCGTCGACTTGCACGCCGTAGTGATTCAAGGTGCCGAGGATCGCGCCCGTCGAGTAACCGCCGAGGCCCTTCGTCTTCCACTGCTTGTCCACGCGTTCTGCGCTCATGGAGCGGCTGTACAGGCGATCGCCGCGCTTTGCACTCGTCCCGGGGGCTCAGTCGCCAAACCGCCCATGTCGGCCCTGACCTCGAGCGAACCGCGCAGCGCCGTCGACGCCTTCGTCCACCAACGCCTCGAGGCCTCCTTCGAATTCGCGCGCGAGCGCCCGGGGGAGATCGAACTCCCACTGCGCGAGCGCCGACGCCCGATCTGCGCGCATGCAGCGCTGAGGAAACGCGCCGATCTCCCTCGCGAGCTGTTCGGCGGCCGCGCGGCACTGGCCCTTGGGGACGACCCGATTCGCGAGCCCGATGGAGAGCGCTTCCTTCGCGTCGACCGGCCGCCCAGTGAGGATCAGGTCGAGCGCGCGCGACTGACCGATGAGGCGCGGCAATCGAATCGTTCCTCCGTCGATGAGCGGCACGCCCCAGCGGCGGCAGAAGACTCCGAAGACCGCGTCCTCCTCGGCGACTCGGAGATCGGCCCAACACGCGAGCTCGAGCCCACCCGCGACCGCGTAGCCCGAGACGGCGGCGATGACCGGCTTCGAGAGCAGCAGCCGTGACGGGCCCATCGGCCCCGCGCCGAACGGTTCGACCCGGTTCTGTGACTCGGTCCCGATCGACTTGAGATCGGCGCCAGCGCAGAAGGTGCCTCCATCTCCGAAGAGCACCGCGACCCGCGCCTCGTCGTCCGCCTCGAAGGCTTGGAACGCCTCGGTGAGCGCCTTGCCGGTGGGCCCATCGACCGCGTTGCGCGCCTGGGGCCGATGGAGGATCACCGTCGTCACCACCCCGCTCTTCTCGATGCGTACGCTCATGCAGCGAGTCTGACGCCGACGAGGGAACAGGTCGAGGCCATGACTCGCTTCGACTGCGAGCGACGGCGAGGGTGCGAGCGACGTTGATGGTGATCGACTCGCTCAGGCGAGGGAGTAGAACCCGCGGCACATGGAAGAGCGCATTCGCACGGCCCTCGCCTCGCACGCCGCCTCCCTGGTCGCGGTCAAGCCACTGCACGGCGGCGCCTGCCAGGAGAACTTCCGGGTCGAGCTCACCCTGAACGGCGCACCGCTCACCTTGGCGCTGCGCAGCGACGCGAAGAGTTCGCTGCCCGGCAGCATCCGTCGACGAGCGGAGTTCGAGGTGCTCGGCGCGGCGGTGAAGGCCGGAGTGAAGACCCCAGCAGCGCGGTGGCTCTCACTCGACCTCCTTCGAGACGGCGCCGACGCGTACTTCCTCGACTGGATCCCCGGTGAGGCGATCGGCCGGCGAGTGGTTCGCAACGCCGCTCTCGAGCACGCTCGCGCCACCCTCCCCTCGGAGCTCGCGGCGACCCTCGCCCGGTTGCACACGGTGACGCCGAGCGCCACGTCGCTCCCGCTGCCGATGCCGAAGAAGAGCCCCGCGCACGACGCCATCGATGCCCTCCGAACGATGATGGACTCGATGCCGGCTCCGGCCCCCTCGGTGGATCTCGCGCTGGCCTGGCTCGAAGAGCGTGTCCCCATCGAGCGGGAGGTCGTGCTCGTTCACGGCGACTTCCGCACCGGCAACTTCATGGTGACGCCCGAAGGCCTCGCGGGGGTGCTCGACTGGGAGTTCGCGCACTGGGGCTCGCCCTACGAAGATCTCTCGTGGATCTCGGTGCGCGACTGGCGCTTCAACCAGCTCGATCTCCCCATCGGCGGCTTCGCGAAGCGTGACGCCTTCTATGCGCCCTACTCGTCCGCGAGCGGTCGAGCGCTCGACCGAGCCACCCTGCTCTGGTGGGAGATCATGGGGAACCTGCGCTGGGCACTGGGGAGCGTTCATCAAGGCGAGCGCTACCTCTCCGGTGAGCAGACCGATCTCGAGCTGATCGCCATCGCCCGCCGCGACGTCGAGATGGAGTTCGAAGCCTTGCGCCTCATTCGCCGTGGGCGGCTCGACTGAAAGGACCTCACCGTGCAGCTCCGGCCTGATCACCCCACCCTGCTCGACGCCCTCGCTCAGTTCCTCCTCTCCGAGGTGAGCGCGCAGCTCGAGGCGAACAAGGCGCTCCAGTTTCGAGTGCTCATCGCCGCCAACCTGGCGAACGTCGTCGCCAACGAGCTGCGCACCGAGACGGCGAGGTTCGAGAGCGAGGTCGCACGCCTGCGGAGGCTCCTGCCCGACGAGGCCTCGGCCTTGCCGCTCGACTCGGCCGATCGCACGACTCGACTCGAGGCGCTCGCTTCCCTCAACCGCGCGCTCAGCACCAAGCTGCGCGCCGGAAGCCTGACGCCCGAGCAACGCGCCGAGGCGCTCGAGAGCCTGTTCGCGACCGCGAAAGAGACGCTCGAGGTGACCAACCCCCGCTTCGATCTGACCCACGAGGTGTGACATGGACTTTCTGCTCGACGAAACGCTCTCGGCGACCCGCGCGAAGGTGCGTGAGTTCGTCGACGCCCACATCATCCCCGCCGAAGACGTTGTGTACGCCGAAGATCGCGAAGGCCGCCGCGACACTCTCCGATCGCTCCAGGCGAAGGCCCGCAGCGAAGGGCTCTGGGTGCCGCACCTGCCTCCCTCGCTCGGAGGACTCGGCCTCGGCCCCATGGGCATGTGCGCGCTCTTCCGCGAGATGGGCCGCAGCCCGATGGGCGCGAAGGTGTTCAACTGCGACGCGCCCGATCAGGGGAACATGGATCTGCTCCTGATGGCCGCGAACGAGGTTCACCAGGATCGCTACCTCGCCCCGCTGGTTCGCGCCGAGGTCACGAGCGCGTTCTGCATGACCGAGCCAGCGCCTGGTGCGGGCGCCGACCCCACCAACCTGCGCACGACCGCCTCGCGCGTCGACGGTGGCTGGGAGATCACCGGCCGAAAGTGGTACTCGACCGGCGCGCGCAACGCGACGTTCCTGGTGGTGATGGCCCGCACGAGCGAGGACCCGAAGACCGGCGCCTCGATGTTCCTCGTCGACAAGCAGACCCCCGGCGTTCGGCACGTGCGCGACGTTCCGGTGATGGCGCCCGACGTGCTCGACCACCACGAGGGCGAGCTCGCGTTCGACAAGGTGCGGGTGGGAGACGACGCCGTGCTCGGGCAGATCGGCGACGGGTTCAAGCTCGCGCAGGTGCGCCTCGTGCCCGCGCGCCTCACCCACTGCATGCGCTGGCTGGGTCTCGCCGAGCGCACGCTCTCGCTCTGCAAGCGCTACCTCACCGAGCGCGTCAGCTTCGGAAAGGAGCTCGCGCGGCACCAACTCATCCAGGAGTTCATCGCGCGCAGCGTCTCCGGAATGCACGCCGGCAACCTGATGACGCTCCACGCCGCGTGGATGCTCGAGCAAGGCAAGCACAAGGAAGCCAAGCCCTACTCCTCGATGGCGAAGACGCACGTGGCGCGGCTGCTGTGTCAGGTGCTCGACGACGCGATCCAGATGCACGGTGGGCTCGGCTACTCCGACGACATGCCGTTCGGTCGCTGGTACCGCGCTGCGCGAGCCGCTCGCATCGCCGACGGCCCGGACGAGGTGCACCTCATCACGGTCGCGCGAGACTGGTTCCTCGGCCGCCTCGAGGTCCTCGTCTGAGGTTCGTCAGCGCCCCAGCAGGCGTTCGAACGGCCCCGGCCCGACGATCGCCAGGAGCAGCGCACCAACGACGAGCGAGAGCGAGACGCCGAGGGTGCTCCGACGGAGGTCGCTGACGTCCTCACCGGCGCGCTCCCGCTCGGCGAAGCCGATTGACCGCACCACCAGGAACGCGACCGAGCTTGCCGCGAGCATTCCGCAGACGATGAACCAGGCGAGGTGCGCGGTGACGTCCAGATCGATCGCGCCGTTCGAGAAGGTGAAGCGCAAGACGGTGGTCACGAGCGCGACCGCCTCGGCGATCGCGACGAAGACGAGGTGCTTGACGGGAACGATGCGCACCGTCGCACTCTAACGCCGCCGACGCGCGAGCCAACTCAGCCAGGCGGCGACGAGCCCCAGCACGCCCACTCCAGAGGCACCGCACGAGCAGCCGCCCGGGCTCGACGCCGCGACGCACAGCCCCTGCGCGCACACCTGCTCGGGTCCACAGATCGCGCACGGTCCGCCAGAGACGCCACAGGTGCGCTCCGTCGCAGCCTCACACGTCACCCCGTTGCAGCACCCGTTCGCGCAGGTCGACGCCGAGCAGACGAGCGCCGCGCCGCCGCCAGAGCTGCCGCCCGCCGAACCGCCGCCTGCCAAACCCCCTCCAGCCGAAGCACCGCCCGCCGAACCGCCACCCGCCGAACCGCCACCCGCAGCGCCTCCGCCGACGGCCCCACCCGCCGAACCGCCACCCGCAACGCCTCCGCCGACGGCCCCACCCGCCGAACCACCTCCGGTGTTCCCGCCGCCAGCCGCTCCCCCCGCCGTGCCGCCGTCGACCGCGCCGCACCCGAGCTGCATGACGACCTGATCGATCGTCCCCGCCTGTTGGTCGGCGAGCGCCAGGGTCTCGACACAGGTCGAAGCGCCGAGCAGGAACTGCCCGAACATCGCGCGCGCGAATCGTTTGTAGACGGCGGAGCGCTGGGCGTTCCAGGTCGCGAACCCGCAGCCGGTGGTACAGAGCACGTTCGACGGCTCCTGGGGATCGCAGTGGTTCGCGTTCGGAACGTTGAAGCGGCCCTTGGCGCCGCTCTTCCCGGTGAACCAGCCGAGCGAGTTGTTGTTGGTGTTGCAGGTCTGCGATGGCGCGAACTCGAAGAGCACCGGCGCGCTCACGTTCGCGATCTGCGCGGTGCCGAGGCCATTCGAATCGACCGGGTCGAGGAGCACCACCACTCGAGAAGACCGCTGCGCCGCCGCGAGCCAGGCCGCCAGGGCTCCAGCGCTGTGTCCACCCAGCCCGAGGCGCTGACCGTCTCCCAGGCCGGCGCTCACCGTCGCGTCGACCGCGGCCAACATCACCGCTGCGTTCCGCGCATGATCACCGCTCGCCGCCGGAAACTGCGGCGCGACCACCACGATCCCGTCGGCCTGGAGCGCCTGCGCCAACCCTTGAACGTTCGCCTTCGAGTTCGAGAAGCCGTGCCCGAGAGCGACGATGGGAAACGGCGGCGTGCCCGAGGGGAGGTACCGGTCGACTTGGTAGCTCGCGCCGCTCACCGTCACCGAGAAGGTCTGCCCCATCGCCGACGAGGCGAACAACACGCTGAGCGCTGCGATTCGGCTCATGATGGAGCCTCCGTACGAATGGGTCGGCCTTCGGTTTCGCGCCATTCGGTACAGGAGGGGACTCGACCGAGCGACAGGCTGTCAACGCGAATGGGGAAGCGGGAGACCGAAGCCACCGAATCGTGGAGCGGGCACCGGTGGCATTCGACTTGCGAGACCCGTCTGCATGCGCGCGACGACGGCGATCCAGACGCTGCTCAGCTTGGGAGGGCTTGGCGTTGCGGCGTGGGCGGTGAGCATGCCGCTGAGCGTCGCGCTCGAGGCTGGGCTCGAGGAGTTGCCGGTCGCCAGCGAGCGTCGTCCACTCGAGGCGTCGCCGGTCTCCCGTGAGGTGCGCCGAGCCCACGCGCTGTTTGGGCTCGCTGACAGCCGGCCGACCTCGACCACGACGGCCCTCACTCCCTTTCCCGCGCGGCTCTTGGGCACCCTTCGCTCGAACGTCGCAGGACGGAGCGCCGCTGCGCTCGCGATGGCGAACGGACGAGTGCTGACGGTGTGGCAAGGCGACGTCGTGCTCGACGCGCAGGTCGACTCGATCGAGCGTGACGCGATCTGGCTGCGCCGCGGCGATCGCACCGAGCGGCTCTCGATTCGAGGCGCGGCACCGGCTGGGCCCGTCACCTCGCCAGTGACCCAACTCGGCGCCACCGACTACGCAGTCTCTCGACAGGCGGTGCTCGGCCGATTGTCCAACCTGTACGCGCTCTCGAGCAGCATGCGCATCGTGCCTGCGTTCCGCGAAGGCGTCCCGATCGGCTTCCGCTACTTCGCCACGAAGCCCGACCCCGACCTGCTCGCCCTCGGCCTCCAGAACGGCGACGTGATTCGATCGATCAACGGCACCTCGCTCGAGTCCATCGACCGCGTGCTCGGCCTCGCCAGCAGCCTCCTCGCCAGTCCGTCGATCGACCTCCAGCTCGAACGGGCCGGCCAACTCGTCACCCACCACTACCGCCTCGACTGATCCGCTTGTCGTTTGGTCATGCCCCTCCCACTCGCCTTGACAAAATGGCAGCCACGGCCCCATCGGCGCGCCATTTCACCAGCAAATTCAAGGGCCTTCGTGGCATTCGGCTTGCTCAGCTCGGGCGTTGCCGTGGAGTTCCTCTTCAAGCGCCATTTCTGGTTGGTCCACCTCGCGTTCATGTTCGGGGTGGCGTTCTTCGTCGGGAAGACGGTCAACGCCTTCATCGAGGCGCAGCTGCTCCCCCTTCCGAGCGGTGAAGGGCGCCAGGTGCTCAAGCCGCAGGTCGTCGATCCGGTGCCTCAGCTCATCCTCGATCGAATCGCGAAGCTGACCGGTCTGCCCGTTCCCAAGCCGGAGCCCGAGGTGAAGGAGCCGGAGGCGCCGAAGGTGGACATGGACTCGCCGCCGATCCACTCCTCGCTGCGGCTCAAGCTGCTCGGCACCCTCGTCGCGGCCAACGCGCAGTGGTCGGTCGCCTCGATTCAAGACGTCGTCACCCTCAAGACCAACACGTACATGGTTGGTGACGTGATTCAGGGCGCCGAGGTGCTCGAGATCGAGCGCAAGCGCGTCATCGTCAAACACAACAATCGGCGCGAGTACATCGATGAGAACCCGGGTGACGGCTCGATGGCCGCTCCGCCGCCCCCGCCCGTGCAGACGATCGCTGCTGCGCCAGCCAAGTACAACGACGCGCCGCCGCCCTCGTCGAACCTGGGCTCGACCATCAAGCAGCTCGGCGAGAACGAGTACGAAGTGCCGCGCGCGGAGATCGACAAGACGCTCTCGAACCTGAACGACGTCGCCATGCAGGCCCGCATCGTGCCCGCCTTCAAGGACGGCGTGGCCCAGGGCTTCAAGCTGTTCTCGATTCGGCCCGACTCCATCTACTCGAAGATCGGCGTCCAAAACGGCGACGTCATCAAGCGCATCAACGGCTACGAGCTGAACAGCCCCGAGAAGGCCCTCGAGGTGTACTCGAAGCTGAAGGAAGCCTCGCGCATCGACATCGAGGTCGAGCGCAACGGGGCCACCGTTCGAAAGACCTACAACGTTCGCTGAAACGAATTGCCCATGACTACGCGCTTCTCCATCTCCTCGCTCCGTCGCTGGTCGCTGGTCTCGGTGCTCGCGCCGCTGCTCGCGTTCGGCCAGACACCACCGCCACCGCCCGCGGCGCCTGGAGCCACCATCGCTCCCAAGAAGGCCACCTGTGAGGAGAGCCGCCGCAAGGGCCGCTACAACATCTACTTCGACAAGGTCGAGATCGAGAAGCTGGTCCAGACCGTCTCCGACGTGACCTGCAAGACGTTCATCCTGCCGGAGAACATTCGCGGGAAGATCAGCATCATCGGCCCCGAGAACGGGAAGGTCGAGGTCGACGCCGAGCAGTTCTACGCCGCGTTCCTCGCCGCCCTCGATGCGAACAGCCTCGCCGTCTACGCGAACGGCAAGTTCATGAAGATCGTCGACAAGCAGCGGGCCAAGCAGTTTCCCATTCAGACCATCATCGATCCGACAGAGCAGTACACGATGAACGAGCAGATGGTCACCCGCATGTTCAAGATCAAACACGTCGAGATCGAGCAGCTGCGCGGCGTGTTGCAGCAATTGGTCACCCCTTCGGGCGACACCATTCCCTTCCAGCCCGACACCATCATCATCAACGACCTCGCCTCGAACATGCACCGGCTCGAGAGGCTGGTGGAACAGCTCGACTCGCGCGCCTCGTCCGACGAGATGCGGGTGATCCAAATCCAGTACGCGACCGCGCAGGAGATCGCCGATCAGGTGACCAAGCTGTTCGAGGCCAAGGTGAACCGGCCTGGGCAACGGCCTGGAGGGTTCATTCCGCCTCCGCCGCCGCCTGGGTCGCCTGCGCCAGCGGTCTCCAACCCCGAGACCGCCGGGCCAGCCACCCTCACCCAGCTCATTCCGAACGAGCGCACCAACAAGCTCATCATCATCGCCAGCCCCGCCGCGATGGACCGCGCGATGGCGCTCATTCGGGAGATCGACATTCCCATCTCGGGCGGAGAGGGCCGCATCAACGTCTACTATCTGGAGAACGCCAACGCCGAAGACGTCGCCTCGACTCTGCAGACGCTCGCCCAGGGCACCGCCAACCGGCCGAAGACGCCGACGCCACCGCCGCCTGGAGGCGCGCCCCGAGCCACCACCGCAGCCGAGCTCTTCTCGGGTGAGGTGAAGGTGTCGGCCGACAAGTCGACCAACGCGCTCGTGATCATCGCCGCCCAGAACGACTACCGCTCGCTCGTGCGGGTCATCGAGAAGCTCGACATTCAGCGTCGGCAGGTCTTCGTCGAAGCGGTGATCATGGAAGTGAACCTCGACCGGAACTCCGAGCTCGGCATCAACTTCCACGGAGGCGTGCCCCTGCCCTCCAGCGACGTCACCCCGGTCTTCTTCGGCACGAAGTACTCGCGGCAGGGTCTGCCGCCGAGCATCAGCATCGCGAACCTCATCTCGCTCTCCGGGTTCCTGGGTGGCCTCCAGAGCTCGCAAACCTTGAACATCGGCGGCCTGCAGATTCCCAACTTTGGCATCGTCATCAATGCGTTGCAGACGTCGAGCGACGTGAACGTGTTGTCGACGCCGCACATCCTCACCACCGACAACGAAGAAGCCGAGATCACGGTCGGCCAGAACGTGCCCTTTCAGTCGGGCTTCTCGGCGGGCGGGCTCGGCGGGCTTGGTGGCCTCGCGGGCCTCTCTGGGCTTGGTGGGCAGTCTGGGTTGGGGGGCCTCGGAGGGTTGGGATCGCTCGGCGCGCTCGGTGGCCTGGGTGGCGGCGTGTTCGGCCAGATTCAACGGCAGAACGTCGATCTCAAGCTGTCGATCAAGCCGCAGATCAACGAGTCGGACTACGTGCGCTTGGTGATCAACGAGCAGATCGAAGAGATCGCCTCCTCCGATCCAGTGCTCGGCCCCACGACCTCCAAGCGCAGCGCGAAGACGACGGTGGTCGCGAAGGATCAGGAGACGGTGGTGATCGGCGGCATCATGCAGGACCGGTTGGTCGAGTCGGTGTCGAAGACCCCGCTGCTCGGCGACATTCCGCTCCTCGGCAACCTGTTCCGTCAGCAGACGCGCCGCAAGGTGAAGACGAACCTGCTGCTCTTCCTCACCCCGTACATCATTCGCGACGCTGGTGACTTCCGCCGCATCTTCGAGCGCAAGTTGAAGGAGCGGCAGCAGTTCGTCGAGCAGTTCTACGGCGCCACCACCGCCTACGACGTCGCGATCGACTTCAACCGCAAACCCGGCCCGCTCGCGCGAATGACTCAATTGCTGAACAAGGAGCTCAACCGCATCGAGAACGGCGGCCCGGGCAGCCCTGGCGAGAAGGTGATCCAACCGTCGACTGCGACCCCGCCCGCCACGCCCGACGCGCCCAAGGGCGAGGTGAAGCCGGGCACCCCGCCCGTGCCGGTGAAGGAGCCGAACCCCGAACAGCTCAAGGTGCAGCCGGAGATCCAGTAGTCATGAGCGAGACGCCCGAGGTGCAGGAGGAGACGAGGACCGAGCGGACCCAGATGGTCTCGCACGGGCCGGCCTACCTCTTCGGCCGCCCGCTCGGCGAGATCCTCGTCAGCCAGTTCCAGCTCCCGCGCGAGAAGCTCGAGGAAGCGCTGGTGGCGCAGAACGAGAAGGGCGGCCGCATCGGCGAGGTGCTGATCGGCATGAAGGCGGCCACCGAGGAGCAGGTCACCCGCGCCCTCGCCGCGCAGCTCGACCTCGAATACCTCGGCTTCATCGCCACCGACGACGTGCAGCCCGAGCTGATCCAGAAGGTCGCCATCGGGTTCGCGAAGACGATGCGGATCCTGCCGCTCAAGCAGACCGGCGAGGTGGTGAAGCTCGCGGTCGCCGACCCGCTCGACACCGCGGTGCTCGACCACGCGCGCATGATGTTCGGCGCCGAGATCGAGCCGGTGCTGGCCCAGGCGTCGACGATCATCGACGCGATCAACGCGGTCTACGATCGCAACATCAACGAAGCCGAGCAGGTCGTCGGCGAGATGGAAGCGCAGGACATCGACGCCGCCGAGAAGGTGCTCGAAGAGGCGCAAGACCTCCTCGACTCCGGCGACGAAGCGCCCATCATTCGGCTCGTCAACTCGCTGCTCTTCCGCGCCGCCAAGGAGCGCGCCAGCGACATTCACATCGAGCCGATGGAGCGCGAGCTCGTCGTTCGGTTCCGCGTCGACGGCGTGCTGCAGCCGATCATTCGTCCGCCCAAGCGCTCGCAGAAGGCCATCATCAGCCGCGTGAAGATCATGGCGCAGCTGAACATCGCCGAGCAGCGCCTGCCGCAAGACGGCCGCATCAAGATCAAGCTCGCCGGCCGCGACATCGACATTCGCGTCTCGACGATCCCCACGGTGCACGGCGAGAGCATCGTCATGCGGCTCCTCGACAAGAGCGGCACCCTGCTCGATCTCGATCAGATCGGCATGGCGCCCGAGGTGCTCAGGGGCGTCTACGACGTGGTGAGCCGCAGCCACGGCATCGTGCTCGTCACCGGCCCCACCGGCTCGGGCAAGACGACCACTCTCTACGGCGCGCTCTCCCGCATCAACACGCCCGAGGTGAAGATCCTCACCGTCGAGGACCCGGTCGAGTACCAGCTCAAGGGCATCAACCAGATGGCGATTCAGCCGAAGATCGGCCTGACCTTCGCCTCGGGCTTGCGCTCCTTCCTCCGGCAAGACCCCGACATCATCATGGTCGGCGAGATCCGCGACAAGGAGACCGCCGAGATCGCGATCCAGGCGTCGCTCACCGGCCACTTGGTGCTCTCCACCGTTCACACCAACGACTCGGCCGGCGCCGTCACCCGCCTCGTCGAGATGGGCATCGAGCCCTTCCTCGTCGCCTCGTCGCTCACCGCCGTGCTCGCCCAGCGCCTGGTGCGCCGCGTCTGCCAGGAATGCCGCGAGCCGTACCGGCCGAGCGACGAAGAGATCTCCAAGCTGGGCATGAGCCGCGATCGTTTCGTCGCCATGGGCGGCTCGGAGATCGTCTACCGCGCCAAGGGCTGCCAGAGCTGCAACAAGAATGGCTACCGGGGCCGAATGGGTGTGTATGAATTGCTGCCCGTCGACGAAGACGTTCGCCAGCTCGTGCTGAAGAACGTCGACTCGGGCACGATCAAGAAGAAGGCGATGGAGAAGGGCATGCTCAGCCTGCTCGACGACGCCGCCCTCAAGGTCGCCCAGGGGCTCACCACCATCGCCGAGGTCCTCTCCGTCACCCAGGAGGACATGTAATTCGCCATGCCCGTCTTCGAGTACAGAGGCCTCGCGGCCAACGGGAAGACGGTGACGGCCCTCAAGGAGGCCGACTCGCCCAAGGCGCTCCGCGCGGCGCTTCGGAAGGAAGGCATCTTCCTCACCGAGGTGGTGGGCCAGGCCGAGGCGGGCCTCAAGGCGGCGACGAAGGGCGCCAAGGCCGCCGCCTCTCAGGCGCTCTCGTCGGACATCAACCTCCGCCGGCTCGCGCGCGGGCGCATCAACACCGACGACATCGCGATCATGACCCGGCAGCTGGCGACGCTGCTCGGCGCGGGGGTGACGCTCGTCGAAGCGCTCACCGCGATGGTCGATCAGGTCGAGAAGGAACAGCTCAAGCGCATCCTCTCCGACGTGAAGCAGAAGGTGAACGAAGGCAACTCGCTCGCCGACGCGCTCAACGGCCACAACAAGGTGTTCGGCAACCTGTTCATCAACATGATCCGCGCCGGTGAGTCGTCGGGCGCGCTCGACTCGGTGCTCCTGCGCCTCGCCGAGTTCACCGAAGGCCAGGCCCGGCTGCGCCAGAAGATCGTCGGCACGATGGTCTACCCGATCATCATGATGTTCGTCGGCGGCGGCGTGCTGGTGATGCTGATGACGGTGGTGGTGCCGAAGGTCACCAAGATCTTCGACGACATGAAGGTCACCCTGCCCTGGACGACGCGGCTCCTCATCTGGTCGTCGACGTTCCTCCAGAACTGGTGGTTCGTGCTGGTGCCGCTCCTCATCGCCACGGCGATCTTCGGCTTCCAGTGGACCCGCAGCGTCAAGGGCAAGCCCGTGTGGGACCGGTTCGTGCTCAAGGTGCCGGTCTTCGGCGCGCTGGTGCGCATGCTCTCGGTCGCTCGCTTCTCCCGCACCCTGGCGACGCTGCTCAAGTCGGGCGTGCCGCTCCTCACCGCGATGGAGATCGTGAAGAACGTCGTCACCAACACGGTGATGAGCGACGTCGTCGACAAGGCGCGTGACTCGATTCGAGAGGGCGAGAGCATCGCCAACCCGCTCAAGAAGTCGGGCGAGTTCCCTCCCCTCGTGTACCACATGGTGTCGATCGGCGAGCGCTCGGGCCAGCTCGAAGACATGCTCCTCAACGTCGCCGACAGCTACGAGTCGCAGGTGAACGTGCGCATCGGCGCGCTGACCTCGCTGCTCGAGCCGATGATGATCGTCAGCATGGGCGCGGTGATCGCCTTCGTCGCCTTCTCGATCTTGATGCCCATTCTGCAGATGAATTCGATGGTGCGCTGAGGTGTTGCAAGAATGAACGTGCTCTCCAAACAACCACCAGCGACCGAGCGATGGCTCTGGCGGTTCCTCACCGTCGCCCTCCTCGGTCTCGCCGCCGGCCTCGTCGTCGTCGGCTTCACGCTCTACGTCTGAAAGGAAGAACCATGGTTCGCAAAGCCCTCAATCGCCGCCGACGCGCTCGCGGCATGACGCTGATCGAGATCATCGTCGTGATCACCATTCTGTCGTTGCTGATGGCCGCCGTCGGCGTCGCCGTCATTCCCCAGCTCGAGCAGGCGAAGGTCGACCGCGCCAAGATGGACATCCAGAACATCCAGAACGCGCTCAAGACCTACTACGCCAAGAAGGGCAACTACCCCGACACCGGCGTCGGCTTGAAGGCGCTCGTCGACACCCAGATCCTCGAACGGGTGCCGACCGACCCGTGGGACACCGAATATGTGTACATGAAAGAGGGTTCGAACCCGGTGATCATCTCCTACGGCAAGGACAAGGCGCCGGGTGGTACCGACACCGACGCCGACATCTCCTCGAAGGACATCGGCCAGAAGAAGCAGTGACGCCATGAGCCCCACCGGACCCGAACGCGAACGAACGAGCGGTCTCTCCCCCGCGGCCATCGCCCTGGGGCTCGGCGCCTCGGCCCTCGTGTGGCTCGTGCTCGACGTGCTCAAGCAGGTCTTCTGATGCGCCGCCCTCTCCGCCACCGCCGCGGCATCACCCTGATCGAGCTCGTCGTCGCGCTCGGCATCGTGGTGGTGCTGTTCGCTGCGGTCGTCTTCGGCGTGGGGGCCCTCACCGGCGCGAAGGCCAAGGAAGCCAGCGCCGAGCTCGCCGGCACCATTCGCTCGCTCTACGACACCGCCGCGCTCTCGGGGAAGACCTGCCGGCTGGTGTTCGAGCTGCCCAAGAAGGGCGGCGACGACGACGAGGTGAAGTACCGCGCCGAGTGCGCCAAGGGAGGCATCACCGCCGGTGCCAATCGCGAAGACGAGCAACGCAGCGCCGAAGCGAAGGAGAAGGACAAGCGCCGCCGCGACGAAGACGACACCCGCTTCCGCTCCCTCGGTGGCAGCGACACCGGCCCCAACCTTCAGGAGCTGATGGCCCGCGAGAAGAACCGGGTCGAAGACAGCGCCAAGTTCTCGAGCTTCTCCTCGGAAGACGTCGTCGATCACTCGCTGCCCAGCGGCGTCGAGGTCGAGGTCTGGACGAGCAAGCTCAAGACGCCGACCAAGCACGGCGTCGCCTATCTCTATTTCTTTCCCCAGGGCTTCACCGAGCGGGCCCAGATCTACGTGAAGCAAGGCAAGAACGTGTGGACGCTCACCGTGTCTCCCTTGACGGGGAAGACGGTGATCCACGCCGAGGCGCTGGAGCTGCCACGCTCATGAACAAGCGCGCCTTCACCTTGCTCGAGACCGTCGTCGCCATGTCGATTCTGGCGATTTCGCTGATGGCCATCTTGGACATCAACTCGACCGCGGTGGCGGCCCACGTCTACGCGCGCAAGCTCACCGTCGCCACCCTGCTCGCCCGCTCGAAGATGACGGACATCGAGCAGAAGCTGTACGACGAGCCGTTGCCCGCGGACGACGACGAAGACGCCGGCGACTTCAGCGCCGAAGGGTGGCCCTCGTACAAGTGGCGGGCGAAGATCATCGCGCCGCGCACCAACGGCCTGACGCCCGAGCAGATGTTCAGCGCGCTCTTCAACCTCCCGCTCGGCGGCGGTGACGGGAAGGACGGGAAGAGCAGCCCGCTCGCAGCGCTCTTCGGCTCGGGTGGAGCGCCCGGTGGCGCCGGTGCGGCTGGGCTCGCGGCGGCGGCGCTCGGGGGCGCTGCTCCAGGTGGTGCGGGAGGCATGGGCGGGCTCATGGGCGCGCTCGGCGCCGCCAACCCGCTCACCGCCCAATTCCAGACGATGGTCGACACCCTCCAGAAGTCGGTTCGCGAGGTGCACCTCACCGTCACCTGGAAGGAAGGCAAGGTGACCGAGAGCATCGATCTCGTCACCCACGTCGTCTCCCTGGGGCCCGGCTCCGATCGCAACGGAGGCGCCGCCGCGATGGCTGGTGCTCCGTCGGGCGCAGCCGCCGACGTCTACGTCGACGCCACCACGGGCCAGCCGGTGCCCAACGCGACCCCTGGCCCCAACGGCCAGATGATCAACCCAGCCAACAACCAGGTGGTGATCACCGCGGCGCAGTTCCAGGCGCAACGCGGGGGCGCGCCCGGGCTCAACACCTTGGGCCCGACGGTGCCCAACCTGCTCCCTTCCGGCATCGGCAACGTCATTCGCGGAGGCACCTTCAAGTGAGCCTCCTCTCGTCCCGCCGCGGCTTCACCCTCATCGAGGTCGTGACCGCGATCGGCATCACCGCCTTCATCGGCGTCGTCATCGGCATCACCTTCTCGACCACCATCGCCAACAAGGACGTGATCGAGGGGCAAGCCGAGAAGTACCGAATGCTCCGGGCCGCGACGAGCCGCATGGCGCGAGAGATCGGCGCCGCCTACGTGAGCGATCGGTACGACTCCAAGCGGTACCGCGACGCGTTCGATCGGCCGACCAACTTCGTCGGCACTCGAGAGAAGCTGATGTTCACCAGCCTCGCCCACCAGCGCCTCTACGCCGACGCGAAGGAGAGCGACCAGATGGTCGTGGAGTACTCGGTGAAGCGCTCGCCCGATCCCAAGGTGCGCGACCGGCAAGATCTCGTGCGCCGAGAGAAGCCGATCCTCGAGGAGCGCATGGAGCGCGGCGGCACCGAAGACATCCTCTTCGAGGGCCTCAAGAAGATCGAGTTTCAGTATTGGAACAGCGAGCGCAAGCAGTGGGAAGACGAGTGGGACACCCGGCGCAGTGAGCGGCGCACCATTCTGCCGACCCGGGTGAAGTTCACGATCACCGCGGTCGACGAGAACGGCAAGGACGTGAAGTACGTCAGCCAGGCTCGCATCATGCTCAACACCGAGTTCCCGAGGTTCCAGTGAGGCGCGCGCGACTGGCCAGACGCGCTCCTCGGCGCGGGAACAAGACCGAGCGTGGCGTCGCGCTGCTGCTCGTGCTCGTCGGCATCGCCGTGCTGGCCTTGGTGGCCAACGAGGTGCGTTACAACTCGATGGTCGAGCTGCGGCTCGCCACCAACCAACGTGACGAGCTGCGGGCGAGCTACCTCGCGCGCTCGGGCATCGCGCTCTCACGGCTGATGCTGCGCTACCAGAAGCAGATCGATCAGATGCCGATCCCCAACTTCGGGGGCATGCTCCAGGGCATTCTCGGCAGCAACCCGGGCCTGGGCGCGCTCCTGGGCGGCGGACCGGGTGGCGCCCTCGGCGGGGCGCTCGGTGGAGCCCTGGGTGGCGCGGGCGCAGGGGCTCCCGGCGCGGGCGCTCCAGGCATGAGCACCGCGAGCATTCAGCTCTGGCGCATGGCGAAGGTGGACTGCCACATGCTCGAGGGCATGGTCCCCGAGGTCACCGAGAAGGGGGGGCTCGCGCCGGCGCCGAAGAACAAGAAGTTCGAGTTCGACGACGAGAACCCCGAGCTCGGCAAGGAGATGCAGAGCAAGAAGTTCGGCTCGTTCTCGGGCTGCTTCGACACCGTCATCTCCGACGAAGAAGAGCGCATCAACTTGAACAAGCTCGACGCTCCCCAGCTCGTCGCGGTCGTGGTCGCCAACCAGCTCGCCACGACGCTCAACGACAAGCGCTACGAGTTCCTCTTCGAGAAGGAAGACTCGAACCGCCTCAAGGTGCCGGCGAACGAGGTCATCATCGGCATGCGCGACTGGATCGACGAGGACGAGACCGGCTCGAGCTTGAACCTCACCGGCCAGGGCGAGCCCTTCGTGAAGGGCTTCTCCGACGAGAACGCCGGCTACTCGAACTACGAGACCCGCTACCGGGCGAAGAACGCCCGCTTCGACAGCCTCGACGAGGCCTTCCTCGTTCACGGCGTCAACGATCGCTTCATGGCTGCGTTCAAGGAGAAGTTCACCGTCTACCCAGACATGAACGCGCGGTTGAACATCAACACCGACGATCCGGTGATGCTCGAGATCGCGATTCGCTCGGTGGCCGACCCGCTCCGCCTCGACCCGCGCCTCGCCGACCCGATCTTCATCGACACCGTCATCAAGCGCATTCGCGCCGCCCGGCTCTTCGCCATGTTCGGCATGAGCATCGTCGACTTCGTGAACATCGTCGCTTCGACGGGCATCGTGGTGAACCAGTCGATCCTCAACAACCCGCAGAACCAGCGCATCATCGGCGACAAGAGCAACACCTACCGCGTAGCCGTCACCGGCTCGGCGGGCGACGTCACCCGAACCATCACCGCCGTCATTCGGCTCGACGATGGGCTCGGGCGGCTCGTGTACTGGAGAGAGGAATAGCCATG
The DNA here is from genome assembly GCA_052034585.1 of Myxococcota bacterium. Classification (GTDB taxonomy): domain Bacteria; phylum Myxococcota; class Myxococcia; order Myxococcales; family Myxococcaceae; genus Xiheimicrobium. The sequence continues at coordinate 70,114 of JBPOIJ010000038.1, read as the reverse complement.
GCCCGCGTCCTCGGCCTCGACCTCGGGAGTCACTCGCTCAAGGCAGTGCTGCTCGAGACCACCCTGCGTGGCTTTCAGGTGAAGACCTACGCCACCGCGCCAGTGCCCGTCGAAGGTGAGCGCCACACCAAGCTCGAGCTCGCCATGCAGCAGCTGCTCGCCTCCGCGGGGCCGCTGATGGCCGACACGGTGGTGATCTCGGTGCCCGGGGTCTCGATGGCGACCCACTCGCTCGCGCTCCCCTTCAACGACTCGAAGAAGGTCGAGGCGGCGCTGTCTGGAGAGGTCGCCGATCAGCTGCCCTTCGATCTCGACGAGGCGGTCTACGACTACCAGGCCAACGAGACGAAGACGGGTGAGGTGAAGGGCTCGCAGGTGCTCGTCGGCGTGGTGCGCAAGGAAGAGCTCGGCGCGCTGCTCGCGACGCTCAAGAAGTCGAAGATCGACCCTCGCATCGTCACCCACCCGGGCATGGCGTACCAGAACGTGCTCTCGGCCCTCCCGCCCTCGGACGAGGCGGTCGCGGTGATCGATCTCGGCCACGAGCGCACCAACCTCGCGATCGGCCGGGCGGGCGGCCCCATCGACTTCGCCCGCACCTTCATGGGCGGTGGGCTCGCGCTGTCCAAGGCGCTGTCGACGGAGTTCAAGATTCCCCTCGCCGAGGCCCAAACGTGGAAGGAAGCCCACGGAGCCGTCGGGGCTGAGGTCGTCGGGCCCGACGCCGAGCGCGCGGCCGGGGCCTTCATGCGGGCGCTCCAGCCGGTGATTCGTGAGCTCCGCGCGAGCCTCAAGTCGTACGCGGCGAAGTTCAAGCGGCCCGTGACCCGGTTGCTCCTCTGCGGCGGCACCGCGAAGCTCCTCGGCCTCGCGGGTCAGTTCGAGCACGATCTCGGCCTCCCCACCACGATCGCGACCTTGCCTCCCGAGGCGCAGGGCGCGTTGGGCCTCGGCGCTGGCCCCGAGGCGATTCAGGCATGGGCGCTCGCGCTGCGCGGGCAGGCGACCGGCGCGAAGGCCCCGCGCTTCAACCTCCGGCGCGGCGAGTTCGCCTTCAAGAGCGACTTCGACTTCGCCAGGGACAAGCTGGGGCAGATCGCCGCGTTCGGCGTCGTCCTCCTCATCCTCCTCGTCGCCTCCGGCATCGCGCGCAACACGATCCTCGAGCGGCGGGAGAAGGCGGTCGATCAACTGCTCTGCGACGTCACCCAGCGCATCATCGGCAAGTGCGAGCGCAACTTCGACATCGCGATCAACCTCCTCGAGGGCAAGGAGAGCCCGGCCGCGGGGGTGCCCAAGCGCTCGGCCGTCTCGCTCCTCGCCGAGGTGTCGCAGCGCATTCCAGCCGACTCACCAGTGACGCTCGATCGCGTCACCGTCGATCTCGATCGCGTCGAGCTCGTCTGTCAGGCCCCGAGCGTGAAGCAGATGGAAGACGTGATCGCCGCGCTCAAGACGTACAAGTGCTTCAAGGAGATCAGCGAGGGCAAGGTCGAGAAGTCGAAGGACGGCACCAAGGTGACCTTCCGGCTCGACGTGAAGGTCGAGTGCCCCGAAGACTCCAACGCGGGACAAGGGTGACCCATGGCCGACCTCTCCACCACCCTCCAGACGACCCTGGCCACGCTCTCGGCGCGGGAACGCCGCATGGTGATCTTCGCCGGGCTCGCCGTGCTCGTCTTCGTCGTCTTCATGGTGACCTTCAGCTTCTCGAACAAGGCCAACGCGATTCGGTCTCGCACCGCGCAGAAGATCGAGAAGCTCGGCCGAGCCCAGGATCTCGCGGCGGTCTACAACCAGTCGAAGGCCCAGCGAGAGATGGCCGAGCGCCAGCTCGCGGCCTCGAACATTCGCCTCTCGTCCTTCCTCGAAGACGTCGCCAAGCAGAAGGGCGTCGAGCTGCCGACCATCAACCCCAAGGCCGACGTCACCCTCGATGGCACGAAGATCGTCGAGAGCTCGGTCGAGGTGACCCTCACCGACGTGAAGCTGAACCGACTCCTCGAGTTCCTCCAGGCGGTCGAGAGCGCTCCCGGCGTGGTGAAGGTGAAGTACATGCGCCTCGAGCCGCGGGTGTCGAACGAGAGCATCACGGCGTGGCTCCAGATCGCCACCTACCACCTGAAGAACTGACCGACCGCCATGGCCTCTTCTTCGAAGCTCAAGATCGTTCGCCGCGTCTTCGGGTACAGCTTCTTCTTCCTCTTCGCCGTCGTCGTCGCGTTCTTCATCACCTTCCCCTACGAGGCCCTGAAGGATCGAATCCGCCTCGAGGCCGATCGCGCCGGCTTCTTCGTGAAGATCGGCCCGATGGGGCCGGGCTTCTTCAGCGTGCGCGCGTCGGGCGTCGAGGTGAGCAAGAAGGCCGACACCGACCCACCACCCTCGCCGTTGCGCATCGCCTCCGTCAGCGCCGGGCCCTCCTTGCTTCCTCCTGGAGCGTCGGTGAGCGCCAAGCTCTTCGGTGGTTCGGTCACCTTGCGGGTGTCGGGGCTGTCGAACGTGCGCGTTCGGCTCGACGCGGAGGATCTCAACCTCGCGAGCACCGACTTGAAGGAGTTCTCTGGCATCGACTTCGCGGGTGACCTCGAGGCGCACGCCGATCTCACCTTGCCTCGCGTCGCCGTCGGCGGCGGTCCAGCGGAACCGGACTTGAGCCAGGCCAGCGGCACCATCTCACTCGAAGGCCACCAGCTCGCGATCAACGGCGGCTCGATGACGATGGTGATCCCCCAGTTCGGGCCGGAGCCCACCCCGCTCGACCTGCCGAAGATCGTCTTCGGAGAGGTGACCGGGAAGCTCAAGTTCGAGAAGGGCCAGGGGACGATCGAGAAGTTCGAGGCGAAGTCGAACGATCTCGAGCTGCAGGCGACCGGGAGCCTCAAGCTCGCCAAGCGCATGGAGTACGCCGAGCCGAACATCGAGGTGCGGTTCAAGCCCGACCCCGAGTTTCAGAAGCGCCTGGGCCTCATCGGCAGTGCGCTCTCGATGGTCGGCGCCGACCCGAAAGATCCCTCCTGGCGCATGGGCAAGCTGAGCGGCTACCTCGGGCGCCCGAACTTCCGCTGAGCGCCGACGCACCGACAGCCGGAGTAGGCTCGCGCCATGCCCATCGCCGACGACAAGGTGCGCGTGTTCGAAGACTCGGTGCTGCTGCCTGCGCTCCAGGAGCTGAGTGAGTCGCCCGCGCTCGGGCGTGACTTCGACATCGAAGTGGTGGTGACGCGGCCCGCGAAGAACGCCGTCTCGGAAGAGCTCCTCGCCAACCTCGAGGGCGCGCTCCGACGTCGAGCCGGCCCCTCGCTCGTGCTCACCGAACGGCCCCGGAAAGATCCAGCCGCGCCGGCGGTCGCGGGCATCTACGTGATGACTCCCTTCTACGAGCTCAGCGGCGACGAGGCCTCCGCGAGCCCCGGGGTGATGTTCTGGATGCGCTTCAACAACAAGCTCCACGCCTTCGCCCATCGCTACGACAACGCGATCGCCCGCCACCCCGTCTCGCAGATCACCCGCCCGCACGTGCTCAACCACGTGCTCAACAGCCTCACCTTCTTCAAGCTGTACGCGTGGTCGCAGACGCCATTCCCGGGGTATCGATGAGAACGTCGACCTTCGTCGTGCTGCTCGCAGCGGGCTGCGGGGGCGGCCCTGCGAAGACCCTCGAGCTCGCCGTGGTGATGCTCGATGGCAGCACCGTGAAGACGACCCTCTCGAGCGAGGGCGGCTTCTTCTACGACGGGCAACAGCGCGCGACCGCGGCCTTCCCTCCGATCGCCGAGTGGAACGCGAAGAACCCGCTCGGCCTCTCGCTCAAGCTCACCCCACTCCAGCCCGGGCGCTACGGCACGACCGGTAACCTCCACCTCGGCGGCGACGGCGTTCCGGCCTCGAAGGCCCTCGTCCTCGACGTGTCGATCGACAAGGTGAGCTGGCAAGCGAACGCCTCGTACCCGTTTCGCTTCGAAGGCACCCTCGCGGGCACCTCGACCGAGAACCACAAGGTCGAGGGGCGCTTCAGCACCACCATGGAGGATTGCACCGACCCCGCCACCGCCAACTCGAAGACGTTCCTCTGTGGGGCTGCCATGGGGAAGGCCGAGCAGAAGTGGCAGCTCGACGCCTGGACCACCGAGGGCGAGTGCCCCGACTCGGTCTTTCGACGCTACGCGGGCGGAGGCACCTACTCGATCGACGGGCGCTTCGCGGTGCTGGGGGGGCAACGCGACCTGCGCTGCGTGACGTCGTCCACGTCGAAGGTGATCTGTGGCGCGAGCGAAGAGGGCTTCAAGGCCGACGACGGCTGCACCTGGGCGATCTCGGTCGTCTCCACCCCTGGTGCGGCGGCCGGTCCCTCGCCGGTGATTCGAATCTTCGCGGGCACCACGGGAACCGCGTGCCCGGCCAAGCTGTGCTCGATGACGCCGAAGAGCGTCGTGCACCTCTCTGGCGCGAACTGACGCTTCAGGCGAAGGTCTTCACGAAGAGCGCCAGCGTCATCGCCCAGCCGACGGCGATCACCACCCGCTTCACCACCCGAACGTCGAAGCGGAGGGCAAAGCGCGCGGTGAGGTAGCCGCCGATCGACGAGGCGAGCGCCATCGCCAGCGCGGGCTTCCACTCGACCAAGCCAGACGCGACGAACGTCAGCGTCGCGGTGAGGTTGATCGCCAGCCCGAGCACCGACTTGAGCCCATTGAGCTGGTGGAGATCGCGCCCACCGAGGAGCGAGAGCGCCGCGAGCATCAAGAGGCCGATGCCGCCTCCGAGGTAGCCGCCGTAGATCGCGATCGGGAACTGCCCGGCGATGATGACCCAGTTCGGGGGCGTTCCCATTCGTTCGATCGAGGCGCGAAGCCGGTCGCCGAGGGTGAAGAGGATCGCGGCGAACGCGATCAAGAACGGCACGATGCGCTCGAACGCGTCGGGCGGCGTCGCCAAGGCGAGCAGCGCCCCACCCAGGCCACCGACGAGGCTCACCACCACGAGCGGGACGATCTGCGGCCCGCTCTTCCAAGTCGTTCGATAGCCCCAGGCGCTCGCCACCGAGCCTGGCCAGAGCGCCACCGTGCTCGTCGCGTTGGCCGCGAGCGGGTGGGTGCCGGTGAAGATCAGCGCCGGAAAGGTGAAGAGCGTGCCACCTCCGGCGATCGCGTTGATGCCGCCGGCGAAGAAGGCCGAGACGATCAGCAGGCCCCATCGCAGCTCGACGCTCACCGCACCTGCGTACCATGGCCAAGCACCTTGGGGCACAATGCCGCCATGCGGTCAGTCGCCATCGGAGACCCTCAGGCGCCCTTCGAGCGGTTCCTCTCCATTCTCGAGCGACATGGCCTGTTGGGCGGCGACCGACGGCTCGCCGACGACGTGCACCTCGTGTCGATGGGCGATCACTTCGACTACGGGCGAGCACCGGAACGGGAGCGGGCGGCGGCGGAGGGCCTGGCGCTGCTCGAGTGGCTCGCCGCACACCCACCCGAGCAGGTGACGTTGCTGCTCGGTAATCACGATCTCGCCCGCGTCTGCGAGCTCGCCCCCTTCACCGACGACTCGTTCGCGACGGCCCACCGCGAAGCGCGGGCCCTCTACGACACCGACGCCGACGCCGCCGACTTCCTCTCGCGCTACCCGCACGTGCCCGATGCGGAGTGCCTCGCGCGCGACTACTCCTGCTTCGTCACGGCCCAACGCGACCTGGTGAGCGAGCTGCTGCGGAACGGGCGCTTCCGGCTGGCGGCGGAACACCGAGGGCTCCTCCTGGTCCACGCCGGCGTGACGCTCGACGATCTCGACGCGATCGGCATCGCCGCGACCGACGCGCGCACCGTCGCCGACGGCCTCAACCGGTTCCTCTCGGAGCGAGTCGAACGATGGGCAGGTGGCGCGATCGATCTCTCGCCGCTCCATCAGGTGGGCTCGGCCGCGACGGGCGAAGGCCGTGGCGCCCTCTATCACCGCCCCTGCGATCCCTCGACGCAACCGGCCGCACGCCTCGTCGGCCCCCCGCGGCGCCGCTTCGACCCGCGCACCCTCCCCTCCGCGTTCCCTCAAGCGATCGGCCACATTCGCGACGACAAGTGCCGGGAGCTGATGCCTCACTGGAGCACCGCCACGCCGACCGGCGACGGCCCGCTTCGTTCCCTGGTCGTCAGCGCCGACTCGACGAGCTACCAGGCAGGCTGTGCCAGCGAGGCCCGCCTCTACTTCCTCGACGGAGGCATGGCCCACGCCGCCGCCGACGCCTATCAACTCTTCGATCTCGATCGCCGAGCGGCCTTCGCCCGCTGAGCTCAGCGCGTCGGTTCGCAGGTGGTGATCAGCGGCACGTGATCGGACAGGCCGTGAAACGGGCTCTTCACCTCGCCGAACGCGTGGGTGTCGCGCATGTCGGCGAACTCGAAGCCGGTCCCGAAGACGTGATCGAGGTGCATGCGCAGGCGCATGAACCCGGCGGTCGAGAAGGAATCGGGGCGGCTCGGGTCGATCAGCTTGAGCAGCTCCTGCGCGCCGCGGAGCTTCGCGTCCTCGGTGAGCAGTCGGTACACCGGCGTCGACGGAGCCGAGTTGAAGTCACCGACGATGAGGTAGGGCTCCTGGTGCGCGACGTGGCGGGCGTACTCGCTCACCGCCTTCGCCTCGGCCTGCTGGTTCTTCCCGTGCCCCATCTTCACCTTCTGGCTCCAGAACTCCTTGGCCCAGGGCGTCGGCAGCGAGAGGTGGGTGTTGAAGAGGTGAAACGGGTGACCCTTGGTGTCCTCGAGGTGGAGGTGCGCCGCGATGCGGGTCTGCTTGATCCGCTGCACGGTGCGCTCGGTGCGGTGGGTGATGTCGAAGGGCTGATCGGAGTTGCCCTTGAGCACGTTCATCGTCTGCTGGTTCACCAGAATCGCGAGGCCCGTCGTGTACACCTTGAGGGGACCGACGCCGTAGACGTGGGCTGGGAAGTAGAACGCGCGGTAGGGCATCGGCACGCCCCTGCGCTGGAGGGCGGTCTCGAGATGTCGCAGGAACGCCTCGAGCTGGGTCTCGTCAGGGTGGCCTCCGCGATGCGCTGCGCTCGAACGAATCGACTTGGTCTCGACCTCCTGGAGCGCCACCACGTCGGCGAGCGGCGTCAGGCCGGCGATCGCCTCGGCGATGCCCTGCTTCGAGGTGGCCGTGCTGGCCAGGCCCTTGAGCGCGTGCCCGAAGTAGCGAACGTTGTAGCTGACGATCCGCATCGAGGCCTCGAGTCTACCTGAGCCGCTTCCTCCGCTCGCGGGAGAGCGACGACCACCGCCCGGTCACCCGCGCCTCCAACGCCAGGCCCTCGATCCACGTCGGCCCATCGGGCACGAACCGCTCCGGGTACGAGAGCACGAGCGACTCCAACGCCAACACCTCCGCGTCGGCCAAGGCCTCGTCTTCGGCGAGGCCGACGCGATGCACCACCTCCGGCGAGACGGTCAGCCCAGCCATTCGTGCGAATGACGCCAGCAACAGCCGCCGCAGCCCCTGCTTCGCGAGCGCGTCGGCGTCCGGCAGTCGCTCGAGCGTCTGGAGCACCCCGTCGTGCACGTCCATCAGCCGCCGCCGCCGAACGAACGAGCTGAACGAAACGACGCGCGCCGCGGGACGAGCACGCTGCGCCACCTTCGACGCGACCCGGAGCGCCTCCGCAGCGTCGAGCGCCTTTTGGTCGACGACGTTCCGCTTGAACCACTCCAGCAACGACCGATGGCGCCGAGCATTCCCGGGGCTGATCGCCTGCGCGAGCTGACGCCAGGACCGTCGCTTGTAGAAGGTCTCGTTCGCCAGGGTCGTGAGCTTGCGGACCTCCGAGGGCGTGACGAGGCCGCGACGCCGGGCGAGCGCCAAGGTCGGGGCGACGTTGACGAGCGGAACGGTGAGGGGGCGGTAGCCCGTGTCGGCCGGGCCATGGAGGAGCGCCACATCGGCGTCGTCCACCCGCTCGCCGGTGAGGTAGTCACCCGCGATTCGCCCGACTGGCAGCAGGCCCTCGTGGTGGAGCTCCGCCGCTCTCAGCGCCCCCATGCTCGAGGCGCCGATCACCCGAACTCCGCAGGCGAGCGCCGCCCTGAGCTCGTGATGCCACACCGACGGTACCGCCTCGAAGACGCCGTCGATGAGCACGATCACCTTCGGCCTCGACGGCAGCACGCGAAAGACGTCTCCCTGACGGGCGGGCGGAAGGAAGGTCGCCTGCACGAGCCGTCGGGCCGCGCGACGATCGAGCGAGGGGCCGAGAAAGACCACGACGTCACGCGCGCTCATCGCAGGAGCTCCGATTCTTCGAGCCCGATGCCGATCGCCTTCACCACCCAGAGCGGCTCGTTCACCACGTCGACGACGATCAGCCGCTCCGAAACGGCCTTCGGCCACCCTCGAACCACCTCACCGCGAATCGGCCGGCGCGAGAGCCCCTCGAGCTCGTCGAGGAGCTCAGCCCCTCCCTCACGCACCCCGAGCGTGACGTCGTCACGCGCCCCGTGAATCTCCGTCAAGCGAGATTGGGCTGCCTCGAGCAAGGCCGCAGTCAGCGCGGCCTCTTCGGTTCGGCGGCAGGCATAACCAGCGGTGAGCGGCACTCCAGGCTCGTCGAGGTCGAAGAGGAGCACCGCCGCGACGGGGAGCGGCCGGCGAGAGACGATCGTCGGCACGACGAGGAACCCTCGCGCCCCAACGTCCTTCGCCAGCTCGCTCGACCAATCGACGACCGACGCTCGAAGCGCTGGCACCGTCCACCCGTTGGGCAGGCTGGTCGCCAGCGCGTGACGTTCCCACGCCTCGAGCACCGCATGTTCGACCGCGAGCCGACGCTCGACATGTGCGCCGTAGCCGTTCGACGACCAGCGCGAGGTCGAAGGGCCCAGCCACGGCCCACCAGCAGGGGGACAGAACACCCGCTCGGCTGCCACCCAGGCTGGCCGGCGCGCGGACAGCCGGGCGCCCTTGATCCACGCGCGCACCAAGCCCATCGTCGTCGAGCACCGGCGCATCGAGCGCGGTCCCTGCCGAGAAGCACAGCCGCTCGGCCGGTGCGTGCTCCGCAGCCCACAGCTCGGCGGCCTCTCCCACTGCGCTCGCTGCGGCCTGCTCGAGCGACGTTCCCTTTCCATTCGTGATCTGCAGCACGTGCCCGCTCGGGCGAACCGCGGCCACCACCTCGACGGGAACTCGATCGAGGCCGGTCACGCGCGCCAACCGCGAGATCTCGAGGCTCTCCAAGAGCTCGCGGCGAATTCCAAACGGCATCGCGCGCATCGTGCCACGGAGCTCGCGCACCTCTCGCTCTTTCTCGACAGGCTCGCTTCCAGGGCCGCACAATGCGCCGGTGCCGCGACTCCTCGCCTGGCTGGTGCTCGGTTGTGCGTGTGGGCGCACCGAGGTGACGCGTGTGGCGATGGTGGACGCGGGGCGAGCAGACTCGGGCGCGCGCGACGGAGGAGGACGCGACGCCGGAACACTCAGCGACGCCGGACCACCAACGTCCTGCGTGAACCTCCCCGGCCCCGACGGAGGACGACGGTGCGCCGCGCAGGTTCGCCTGCTCGAGCTCCGCCCTTCGTCTGCCACCTGCTTCGTCGACGTGCGGGTGGCGCTTGGAGAGACCGGCATTCTCGACTGGGAATGTGCCAACTCGCCGGGCCGCGCCGCCATCACCTTCCCCCGTGCACGCTTCACCGGGGTCGTCAGCGGCGACGTCGTCGACACCTGCCTCGGGTCGGAGTTCGACTACACCGATGGCTGCAGGTGGACGTCTGCCCAGGCGATCCGCGGCGCGCGTGCGAGTGGTCGCTTGACGCTGACCTACGGAGAAGCTCCGGTGCCTGGCGAGCTCGGCTGCGCGCCAGCGTGCTCGGCGACCGGGACGATCGAGATCCTCCCATGAAGCGCGACCCTCGCTCGAGCGGGCTACTCGCGGTCTGCCTCGCTGCCTCGAGCTGGGGCACCTGGCCGCTCATCGTGCGTCATGGAGGGCAGTCGGGCCTCGTCGTCGGCTTCCTCACCATGCTGGTGATGTCGCTCCCAGCGCTCGGCCTCTTTCGGCAGTGGCGCTTCGATGATCGCGGCGCGGTGGGAGCGCTCGTCATCATCGGGATCGCCGACGCGGCGAACGTCGCGCTCTACTTCTCCGCGCTCGAGGCAGGGCCGGTCGTCGTCGCCGTGCTCACCCACTACCTCGCGCCAGTGCTGGTCGCGCTCGCTGCGCCAGCGCTGATCGGTGAAGCACGTTCTCACCGCGCTCCGCTCGCCCTTCCCGCGATGCTCCTCGGCCTCTTCCTCGTGCTGCCGTCCTGGAGCGAGGCGGGCAAGGTGCTCACCGCAGCCACCTTCGGCTCGTTGTCCGCCGTCGCCTACGCGAGCCTCGTGCTCGCGACCCGCCGAGCCGCGCGAACGTTCTCCCCGCTCGCCGTCACCAGCTTCCACTCCGTCGTCTCGGCGACCCTGTTGCTCGTCGTGCTCGGGAGCCGCGTCATCCCCACGAGCCTCGACGGCGGCACGCTGATTCTCCTCGCGGGAGCTGCGGTGAACGGGCTCCTCGGCGCCTTCCTCTTCAACGTCGGCCTGCCGAAGATCGGCGCCCAGCTCACCGGCGTGTTGACCTACCTCGAGCCACTCGTCGCCTCGCTGCTGGGCCTGCTCTTGCTGAAGGAGCCCGCGAGCCCTTCGACCTTCGCTGGGCTGGGCCTCATGGTGTCCGCAGGCGCGTGGATGGCGCTCGAGCCCCCGCGCTCACTTGACTGAGTCGGTCGCCGGCGTCGTCCCCTGCTGCTGGCTCGGCGGCGCGTCGGCCTTGCTCTTGAACTCGTAGCCGACCTCGACGTCGATCACGAAGCCGAGCTGGTTGTCGTACCGCCGCAGCTCCTGGTTCAGCCGGAACGTCTGGTAGGCGCGCCCGTTCACGAAGAGGATCGGCAGGATCTTCACTCGCGCGCCCGCGTAGAAGACGGTGTCGGGCGTCTGCGGGTCGATGCGGAAGATCGCCGCCGGGCTGGTGATGCCCCGCTTGTAGTAGCTGCCGAACAGCTGCACGAAGTCGAGCACCGGCACCTCGAGGTGGGCGACCAGGTTCATGTTGGGCGCGTTCGACACCCCTTCGGCAGCGAGCGTCACCCCCACCTTCCCCGGAATGCCCCAGCTCGCCTCGACGTAGTACCCGAACCGCCGCCCGAGCCCGCGCTCGAGCACCACCTGCTGGCGGGTCAGCGCGTTCCGCACCGCACTGCCCGAAACCTCCTCGCTCGCCGTGATGAAGCGCTCGATCTCGTAGAAGGTGTCGAAGTAGCTCGGCAGGTACCGGTTGCCCAAGACGCGGAACTCCCCCACGACTCGGAACGCGTTGACGAGATCGGTGCCGACGTTGAAGCGCCCGAGCAGCCCCGCGGTGAAGCCACCGTCACCGCCGATCAACATCGAGTAGTCGACGTACGGCTTGAGATCGACGTGCTCGGTCTTCACCACCTTCACCTCGGCGTCGAAGCCCACCAGGCCGACGGGGCGCGCGCCGGCCAGCAGTCGCCCTTGGGAATCGACCTGCCGCAGCCCCGTCGTCGAGTCGGTCGTGAGCTGGTACGGGGCACGCCAGTCGGTCGCGCCGCTGACGCCGAGCGAGAGCGACTTCGCGAGCAGGTTGTCGGGCTTGAAGAACGACAGGGGCTTCACGAAGGCGATGCCCGCGAGCGTGTTCCACTCGAGCAGATCGTTGGTGAAGGCCTCGAAGCCGCCGTACTCGTTGTAGGCGTCCACCTGCGCCGAGGCACGCGGGTAGTCGAGATCGATGTTGGGGGCGTAGCGGCGCACGAGGCTGCCGTGGCCCACCGTCGAGGCGTACCGCTGGCCAGCGGAGATGTAGAGGTTGTCTTCCTTGCGCCCGTAGGTCACGTACTTGAGCGCGCGGCCGAAGTCGTGAACCGAGTCCCAGTCCTCCACGCGGAGCCGGCCCAGGCGCTTGGTGAGCAGCGGCGAGCCCGACGCGTCGGCGGCGAAGTTCACCAACTCGAAGCGCAGCGGCACTCCCAGCCCGAAGCCGAGCTTGCCGTCGAGGAAGCGCAGATCGACCAGCGGCTCGACGAGGAGGTAGAAGGCCGTCTCGAACCGATCGAGGCCAGCCGACACGCCGATGCGGTTGTTCTTCACCACGAGCCGATCGCTGCCCAGGTAGACCGAGAGTTCACCCTTCACGAAGCCAGCCGTCGGGGCCTTGGCTTCTGCCGTGGGCGGTGGAGAGGGACTCGGCTCAGCGACCGGCGCGTCGGCGGGTGCAACGACGACGACGGGCTCCTTCACCTCGGGCGTGCCGTCTGAAACGCCTGCATCGGCCTGCGCGAGCACCACCAACACGACCGCGAACATGACGTCCCCCTCGCGAGCACGACGCTACTACAGCCTCGCAGGGCGCGACCGACGGTCAGATGTACGGAGATCTGCGCGGGCCGATCACTTCCCGCAGGGGTCCATCGGCTTGAAGAACTTCGACATCTCGGCCTCGTCGACGACGGTGCCGGTGAGATCGAGCTCGCTCGCTGGCTTGTCGGGGGCCGGGTCGCGCATCGACCAGACCCCGAGGTGGAGCTGCTCGCCGGGGCAGTCGAACATCACGGTGGCGTTGAGGCCCTTCTCGGCTTCCTTCGTCGTCACTCCGAAGTGCCCGCGGGCCGCCACGTAGTAGAGCCGCCGCCCGTCGACGGTGAAGTTGCCGCGCTTGATGATGTCGCGCGGGTCGACGTTGATGTTGTTCTGCCGCAGGTGATCGAGATCACCCTCACCCTTGACGAAGAAGTCCTTCGAGGCCTTGTTCTGCTCGTTCGCCATCACCCGCAGGTAGGTGAAGACGTGATCGCCGAGCTCGATGCCGCCGTCCTCCGGCATGATCGCATCGGTGAGGATCGCGGTGTCCACCATGCCGAGAAAGCTCATCGACATCGCCACCGTGTAGCCGGGAGGAATGCTGCCCAGCATCTTCTTCGCGTTCGCGTTGCGGGTCGTCGGGTCGGTCACCCCCTGGACCATGTCGTTGGCCTTCTTCACCCCGAACCCCAACACCGCGACCACGCCAAGGCAGCTGAGGGCGGCGAAGCCCAGACAGCCGAGGAGCACGTACAGCCAAGGGGAGCGCTGCTTGGGGCCGGGTTGGTCCATGGGGCGGCGGCTTACTCAAAGCCAGCCGCGCTCGCCATGACTTGCGTGAGAGGACTTGCGTGACGCTGGCTCAGACCGCGGCGGTCTGGAGCACGAAGTAGACGCTCTTCAGGTACACGTCGATGCCTTCGAACAGGCGCAGGTACTGGGAGATGCCCATCATCGTCGTCCCACCGATGAGCAGCAGCGCATGGGTGACGATCGAGTACTCGACCATCGCCTGTCCCCGCGAGCGGCGACGCCTGAGGGCCTGCTGCTGCGCCTTCGAGTTCGACACGAGCGAGTTCATTTCTTTCTCCGATCACACGACTTGAGGCACTCGGGCATGAACTGCTTGAGCACCATGTCGCACCCTTGCTTGCTGTCCTTCTTCTCTTTGCAGGTCTTCTCGATCTTCTTCTGCGTGTCCTGGCAGGCGCGAGCGCAGTTCGGGTTGGTGGCGAAGGCCAGGCTGCCCGAGAGGAGACACGCGGTGAGCACCAGTTTCATCATGGAGCGGACTTCCTTTCTGGCTCCATACTGTACATCAGACTCACTTCCGTCCCTCCAGCGGACACTGCCGCCGAAACGGTCTGGGACATTCCGTTCTTGCGCCCGATGAACGAGTGGCTCGTGTCGGACTTCATCACGTCTTCCACCTTCCACCCGTCGCGGTTCATCAAGCCGACGATCTCGTCGACGGTGCCCTTGAGCTCGCCCCGTCGCTTGGTGGTGATGATGCGCCGCGGCCGCCCCTCCATCGCCATCTCGACCATCTGCGGCGTCTCGATGCCCGCCGGAAAGGCGATGCCTGGGGGAATGCGGTTCGACCCATCGAGCAAGCGCTGAGGCCGCGACGCCGAGAGGAACACCATCGTCTCGGTGGAGGTCTCGGTGTTCTTCACGATCGACACCAGGTGCATGACGCCCTCGGCGATGCCCCCGTCGTCGACGTCCTCCTCCTCGAGCCAGCCCACGTAGCCGACCCGCTCGCTGAACATCGTCCCGACTGCGAACACCCCCGCGTCCTCGTAGGCCGCTCGGTAGTAGTTGAAGATCTGCCAGGGCTGATCACGCGTGGTGAACCACGAGGCCAACATCGGCATGCCCATGACGGACGCGACGTCGGTGAGCTTGCGCGGCTCGGCACCAGGGTAGACGGGAATGCCGTCGAGCGAGCGCGGGTCGGGAGCCATCGAGTCGACCCGCTCGGGAACGCCCATCGGCAACTTGCGATCGACCTCGGCCTCTGCCTCCGCCAACATGGCTTCGCCCTCTTCTTCCGTCGGCGCTCTCCCAGCGATCAGCGCGCCCAGCCCCAGTCCTCCGCCCGCCGCCAACACCAACAACCAAGCGATGCTGATCGACCGCTTCTTCATTGATTGAAGCCGAAATAGCCGTCCTGACGGTTGTTGTAGGTCTGCTGCACTCGCTGATCGCCACCCTGCGCCGCCCAGTGGCTGTTGTTGAACTGCTGCGGTTGATCCTTCGCCTTGAAGGCCGCCTGCGCAGAGGTCAGGTCGTCACCGAGCGCGCCGGTGAGCGCCCCAGGGCTGAGCATGCTGTCGGAGACGAGCTGGCCGCCGTAGGCGATGGCCATCGCGCCGAAGACGGTGCCGGGGTAGGCGGCTTGAACGCGGTCGAAGAGCGGCCCGCTCGGGCTGTTGGGATCGATCGAGGCGGCGTCCTGATCTCCGCCCTCGAGGCCGAGCGCCCACGCGTCGACGAGCATCCAGTTCTCGGTCCAGTTGAGGCGCCAGTAGTTCGACCCCACCGAGGTGTTCCCGATTTCTTCGAGGTTGTTCTTTCGATCGTTGTGCGCCTGATCCTGGCCACCGCCACCGGGGAGGGCCGTCGTCGAGCCACTGCCGCCACCGTTCCCGACCGCCCAGCGCGACTCCATGCGGCGCTTCTCCTTACCGCTGGCGTCGGTGTTCATCGAGAAGCCCTTGCCCTGGCGGAAGGTGGTGAGGAACTTGTTGGGCAGGTAGTAGTTCATGATGCCCAAGCGGGAATGGCACTGAACGAGGCCGCCCTGCGCGTTGCCCTTCGCCCCAGCAGGGATGCTGGCCGTACCGAGTGGCTCGCCTTGCAGGTAGCACTTCACCTGGCCACCGTAGGTTCCGTGATCCTGGCCGACCCAGCACTCGTGCGCCGCCATCGCCTTGTGGTGCTTGACGCTCTCCTGCTCGGAGCAGTCGTTGCTCACGCTGTAGCTGTCGAAGGCGGCGGTGTGATCGCAATAGGTGAAGCGGTTCATCTTGGGGACCTGACCCGAGCCGCCCGAGCCGTCGTAGTACGAGACCTTCTGGCCGCTCATGTCGAGCACCGAGTAGTCCCAGACGGCCTGAATCGCCGCTTCCTGGCCATTGAGCTTCATCACCAACATGTCCTGGAGGAAGAACATGTACATGATGAGCGGGACGAGGAAGATCATCGAGACGGCCAGCTCGACGGCCGCTGCCCCACGCCGACGTGAACGCTTGGTGGTCATGACTCAGTCCTCTCCCTCGTAGGGTCCCAGCACTCCCATGTGCGGCTCGCCGCCCATCCCAAGCGCGGCGTTGAACTCGGTGCGATCGCGGAACGGGTGCAGCTTCGCTCGCCAGAACGGGTCGAAGCCGTTCGGAGAGAGCTTCCACCCAGCGCCGAGCTGGTGGAAGTAGGCCTTGGCCTTGGCGACCGCGAGGCCGTTGGTCTCCGACACGAGCGTCACCTTGTGGGTCTCGTTGCCGATCTTGAGGTTGATGGTGCCCGAGCCGTTCTTCGCGACCTCGTACGACCCACCCTTGCCGGTGTTCTGGAGCAGCCGGAGGTCTTGCTGAACGGCCGCATAGGCCGAGGGCTGGCCCCAGTCGTTGTCCGCGCTCGCGTTCGGGTGCGCATTGAAGGTGATGAGCGACGCCTCGTTGTTCAGCTGGGCGATCGTCTTGAACTCGCCGTGCGAACCGCTGTGGCCGCCGCCAGTGTGCTGGCCGCTGTTCTGATCGGAGTAGACGCTGCTGCTCAACGGGAAGACGCCGACGCCGTGCCGCCACTGGCCGAAGGCGATGCCGTCGTTGCTCGACCCCACGTCTTCGGCGGTGTGCGAGTTGCTGCTCGCCTGGCTGAAGTTCTGGCCGGTGCGGCTCTCGAAGTCGTTGAAGTAGGTCGCGATGAAGAGGCCCTCACTCTGAATGTCCATCATCTTCGACGGGTTGATGACGAAGCGGCCGTAGCCGGGGAGGAAGTCGGTGCCGTCGTTCAGGGCGCCGGGCTTGCCCATGTTGAAGTCGGGACGGGCGGCGTTGGCGGCGTTCTGGGCCTGCTTCGACCGCTCCGCCGGGGCCTGGCGCGAACGCTGGAAGACGAGGGGCTCGGCACCCACGCAGGGCGGCACTGCCCCTTGCGGGCCGTCTTGCGCGCACAGCAGGTTCGCCACGTTGACGCCACGCAGGGCGCCGTTCGCGGTCGCATGGGGGGCCGACTTCTTGAGCATGTCGTCCAAGATGCTGCCGCCGCCGAGCTGGCCGTAGACCGAGTAGGAGAAGGCGAGCTCCTGGCCGTAGAGCACCTTCTTCCCGAGGTAGAGCATCTGGACAGCATTGTTGAAGTCGGATTCGTGGCCTTGGAGCTTCTGGTCGTAGTTGCTGTGCTCCGAGGCGTACTGCGACATGATGATGAAGGCCTCGATCGCGTCTGGGCAGTGAGAGAACTGCCAGGCCAGACAGAGCCCCAGCTCGATCAGCCCGATCTCGAGGAAGATCCACTGGCCGGCCTCGAGCATGTTCACTTCATGAGTGGCGATCTCGTTCCACGCGTGAAGTGACATCTGCGCGACCGTCATGGCGGCGATGGCGCGATTGACCACGGCGTTCATGTTCATCACGCGGGCCTGGAGCACGGCCGAGCTGTATGCCTGCGCGTCCGCGGCCTGCTGGATGCGGATCTTCTCGTGAACGGTGTGCGAGATGTTGAAGCCCACCATCATGGTGAGCGCGAGGGTGAGCATCGTCACCACCGCCAACACCAGCGTCTGCCCGCGTCGTCGTTGAGTGGTCGTTTTCATTGCCAGGTCTTCTTGCAAGTGTTGGAGCCCTGAAGTCCGCCAATGCCAGCCTGTGAGAAGTTCGACTGCATGCGCATCGCGTAGCTCGCGCGGATCGGCATGATGTAGATCTTCTGATCCGCCGCGGCCGAGAGGGAGTTGAGGGTGGTGGCCGCCGGCGCGTTGGGGTCGGCCTTCCAGCCCAGGTACCGCATCTTCTTGGGCGAGCCCGCTTCCTTCCCCACCGCGAGCCGCCACACCATCCAGTTCGCGAAGGGAATGTACATTCGGTAGTAGGTCGTGAGCTGCACCTGGAGCTTGGTGCTGTTGAAGCCCTTCCAGTCGAAGTTCGCGTCGGCAGGCGGAGGTGCGCCGGTCTCACCTTCTTCTGGTTCTGGAGGAGGTGAGGACTTCGACTGCCCCATCGCCTTGCGCGGGTCGTCGAAGTCGTTCTTCACGTTCGCCTGGTTCTTGAGCGGGTTGCAGACGTTCACCTCGATGAAGTCGGCGCACTTGCCGGAGCACTGCTGCGTGCCGTTCTTCATCGAAGCCCACGCCATGTTGTACTTGCCGATGTCGTCGGTGCGGTAGGGCGCTCCGGTCGCGCTGGCTCGGCCCAACACGGGCAGCATCACCGCCAACGCGGCGCGCTTCATCGGATCGGGCTCACCGCGGCGCAACGCTCCGGCACGCACGGCCTTGTAGGCGGCGTACTTGGTCAGGACTCTCGCGTGGTGCATCAGGCCCATTTGAAGGAGCCCGAGGATCAGAAAGACGAAGACGGGCATCACGATCGCCGTCTCGACCACCACCTGCCCACGTCGCGAGCGCTGTCGCTTCATGAGCCGATTGTCGCGCGGCCCAGCCTTCCCCGCGAGAGCTTCGGCCACCTGACCGATACGGAGTGTTCGTCTCATGATGTCGCATCATCGGCAGAGACCCTCCCGCCAACCATCCGTCAGGTGGACGCTCGCGAGCCGATGTTTCGGCAGGTTGTCCTACATGAACGACGTCACTCCTGCGCGGGTCCCGAAGCCTCGAAGTCGTCGAAGCCGTCGATGGTGCGCAAGAGCGATCGCGAGAAGTTGAAGCACGGGTGCTCGCGCGTCGGGAAGTGCTCGGGAATGTTCTCGAGGATCTGGCGGCCCTCGGCGTAGGCGTCGGGCCGCGTGTTCACGATGCCCTTGAACTTCAGGATCATCAGGTTGCACTTCTTGTCGAGCTCCGGGCGAATCTCCTTCATTCGGGTGCGCGAGAGCGTGAGCAGCTCGGCGGGCGCGTCGGGCGTCGCCTCGAGGAGCAACCACGCCTCGCGGTAGATCTTCCACGCGCGGAAGAGGTTCGCTGCACCGACCTCGCGGAGCTCGTAGGCCTTCGCCGCCTTGTCGATCTCGTCCTGCGCCCGCCGCCGCGCCTCCTCGGTCGACATCTCCGGCACGGGAATGATCTCGACCCAGATGTTCCAGATCTTCCACTCTTCGTCGCCTGGCGGGTTCTTGGTGTTGTCGAAGGTGATCAGGTTCTCGTCGCGCGGCTGAATGGTGGCGGCGGGCAAGACGGCCTCGACCTCGCGCGATTCGGGATCGATGTCGTCTGGCGGCACCGAGCCCAAGTCCTGGCCGTTGAGGTTGATGGTCACCTCTTCCGTGCTGACGTTCGCCGCCTGGTAGTGGAGGACGCCCACGATCCGCGTCGGAGAGGTCGTCTTGAAGGTGAAGGCCTTCTGATCGGGCGTCGAGTAGGTGACCTTCCCGTTGCCGAAGCTCTCCTCGACGAGCGCGCCGTCCGCAGAGAGGCTCTTGGGCTCGGGCTTCAGCACCTTGTGCCGAGGCCACGCGACGTAGCCAGCCAGGAGAATGGTGCCGACGACCAGCACCGTTCCAAACCCGCCGACGAGAATGCGCAGGGGCTTGGGGAGATCTTGCCAGAGCAGCTGCACCCGGCCGCCCGTCGATTGCTGCATCTGACGTCGAAGCCGGGCTCGCTCCGCGGCGCTGAGCTCCACCTCGTCTTCGGCTTCGGGTTCCCGTTGGATCGCGCGGGCGCGCGAGGGGCGCTCGATCGCCGCGCTGCCTCCTCGGCTCGGGCGCTCCGGCGGCGAGGAGCGCCGCCCGCCGTTCGAGGGGCGCTGGAGCGCCTTGGGCTTGGGCACGTCGACGAACATCGTCGAGTTGACGTCCTCTTCACCCGTCGACGCGGCCTCTTCCTCGCCCGTCACGTCCGCTGGAGCCTCGTCGGCTGGGGCCTCGGCCGGCGGCTCTTCGTCGGCGTTCGTCGAGTCGGGGCGTGCCGCCGCGGGGCGCGCGCGCGAGGGCAGCTGGGTCGCGTTGGGATCTTCCTCTCCCGACTCGTCCATCGTCGACGAGGGCGCGAGGGTCTCGTCCGCAGGCGCGACCTCGAACCGAATGACGGTGTCGCCAATGGTGATGGCGTCACCGCTCTTGAGCTCCTTGGCTTGTTTCACCGCCGCGTTGTTCAGGCGGGTGCCGTTCGCGCTCCCGAGGTCCTCGAGAAAGTACTTGCCGGCCTCCAAGTAGACGCGGGCGTGACTGCGCGAGGCGGCCTGGTCCTTCACCACCATGTCATTGTCGGCGGTGCGCCCGAGGCGAGCTTCCTCGGTGAAGGAGAACGCTTCTCCGGCGCCAGCGCCCTTCGAGACCGTGAGATTGAAGGCCACGTGCGAAGCGAATACGCCCAGGAACGAGAGGTCAAGGCCACGTTGCACTGACCACTCACCGTCCGGTGCCGTCGCGCTTGTCCGCCGGGCGAGTTCATGGCTTGCAGCCTCCATGCGTTCGACCCTCGGAGGCCTCGACGTCGTGACCGTGCAACTCGCGCGCGGCGCGCCAACCGGTGTGGTGGTGCTCTGTCATGGCTTCGGAGCTCCGGGGACCGATCTGGTCGGCCTCGCCGAGGCGCTCGCGCAGCTCGACCCGAGGCTCGCGCCGGTTCGGTTTCACTTTCCGGCGGCGCCGCTGTCGCTTGGAGACCTCGGCTTCGGCGAGAGCCGGGCCTGGTGGATGATCGACTTCGAGGCGATCGAAGCGCTCCGCACCGCGAGCCCCGAGGCGCTGCGCGCGTTTCGAAAGAACGAGCCGCCCGGCATGGGCGCCGCACGGAAAGCGCTCTCCGCCATGGTGAGCGAGGCGATGAACGCGTCGGGCCTGCCGTTCGACCAGCTGGTGCTCGGAGGTTTCTCCCAAGGCGCGATGATCGCGACCGACGTCTGTCTGCGCCTCGAAGAGCCGCCTGCCGCGCTCGTCGTCCTCTCGGGCACGTTGCTCACCGAAGACGTGTGGGCACCCAAGGCGAAGGCTCGCGCTGGGCTGCCCGTCTTCCAGTCACATGGGCGGCGCGATCAGGTCCTCCCCTTCGCCGCAGCGACCTGGCTCAACGAGCTGCTCGCGCAGGCGGGCCTCGCGGTCGACTTTCACCCTTTCGACGGTGGCCACGAGATTCCCGAGAGCGTGCTCCGAGCGCTCGCCGAATTCCTGGTGAAGCGGCTGGCGCTCGAGGGTTGAGCCCAATCAACTCCGTGAAACCATTGGGGTTGCCACGCTCGCGAGGGCTCGGCTAAAGCGCGCCGCCATGAACATGCGCGAGTACGTGAGGCACCAGCGAGGTCGGATGTACCAGAGCGACTTCTTCGAGTTCTTCTCGAAGGTGCACCCGTCGATGCCGTTCCTCTTCTGGATCCCGGTGGCGAGCTACATCCTCGGCACCGCGCTCGTGAGCGGCACGACGACGTGGCAGGTGACGGCCGCGGCGATTCCGCTCGGCTTCCTCACCTGGCAGTTCATGGAGTACTTCGTGCACAAGCACCTCTTCCACACCTTCCCCGGGTGGACGGGCCACGGCTTCCACCACAAGTACCCTGACGATCCAGCGCGGCTGGTGATGCCGCTGCCGGTGAGCATCTCGCTCGCGTCGATCATCGGCGGCCTGTTGTGGCTCGTGGGCCGGCCCGATCTCACGATTCCCTTCTGGACGGGCATCGTCGTCGGCTACCTCTGGTACGACTTCATGCACTGGTCGACGCACTACCGGACCTTCACCTCCGAGTGGGGCAAGCGGCTGCGCGCGCATCACATGGCGCACCACTTCGCCGACCCGGACAAGAACTTCGGCATCAGCCACATGTGGATGGACGGGCTGATCGGCACGCTCCTCAAGCGCGGCGAGAGCGACTCCAAGGCCGAGTGAGCAGACGGTTCGCCGCTGCTTCAGCGGCTCGCGAGCACGTAGCCGCCGCAGTGGAAGCCGATGGTCCCGTCGGCGCGTGAGCAGAGCTCGGCGCGCTCGGGAGAGAACGCGTTCTCGGTCATCAACGCCTCGAAGCGATCGCTCACCGACGCGTCACGGTCGGCGCTCGACGAGGGGAGGTGCCCCGCCATGCGGCTGGCACCGACGACCATGAGGAGTCCCGCAGCGAGGGCGAGCAGCGCTCGGCGAGCGGAGCGGCGAGGGGCCACCACGCCGCGCTTGGCCATGCCTGCCCACAACTGCTCGACTTCTTCGCGAGCGGCGCGCTCACGGAACAACTTTCGCTCGGTCTCGAGCCACTGCAGCTCGTGCCGGCAGCGCGGGCAGTCCTGAGCGTGTTCGACGAGGGGCTCGAGCGGCTGCTCTCCTCGAACGGCGCCTTCCAAGAGGTGGGTCTTGTTGCATCGACTCATCGCGGCCCTCCCAGGTGTGGGAGCAGAGACGCCCGCAAGGCGAGGCGTGCTCGGTGGATCTCGTTCTTGACCATCGGCAGGGTCCAGCCCATCGCCGCGGCGATCTCGTCGTAGGCGAGGCCGTGGTCGAGCCGAAGCAGGAGCGCCGCCCGGCGTGGCTCCGACAGTCCATCGAGGGCGCGGGTGAGGTGGCCCTGCAGCTCGCGATCGAGCAGCGTTCGCTCGGGATCGGGCGCGGGGAGCACGGCCGCCGGCACGTCGTCTTCGTCGTCGCCCTCGAGCACCTCGTGCTGGCGAACGCGCTTCACCTCGAAGGCGACGTTGCGCGCGATGCCGAAGACCCACGGCCGGAACCGATCTCGCTGGGGCAACTTGGGGAGCTGCACGTGGGCGCGGGTGAAGACCTCTTGGGTTGCCTCATCGGCACGGTCGGCGTCACGAATCAGATCGCGGAGGAACCGGCGAACCGGGAGCACGTGTCGTTCGAACAACGCGCGAAAGGCCTCGGCCTCACCTCGCTGGGCGCGACCGACCAACGCCTCGTCGGGCGTCTCGGCAGTGATGGGCTCGACCGTTCTCAGCAGGCGCAGCACGACGTGGGGAAGATGAGCCAAGCGCAGAGAAAGTTTCAAGACCGGCTGCGGCGCTCAAGCTGCTGATCTCTCAGGTGGGAGGCGTCGCGAACGTTGCTTTAGAGCCCGCGTGAACCGAAGCGCAGCTTCTTCGCCAACTCCGCTTCGAGCTTGGCGTCGGTCACTCGAGGATCACCCGACTTCCTTTGGGTGACTTGGAGCACTCTGCTGCGCTGGCCGAGGAAGGCCTCCGACTCGCGAAGCTCGGCGACGGCCTTCTGCATCACCGCCGACAGCTGTGGGGGCGTGAGCGGAGCCTTGCCGAGCGGGGTGAGCCTCGGTGGATCGGCGTCGGGGTACATCGCGAGCTGGACGATGGCTTCCGCGAAGGTGCGGGGGTTGAGTCCGAGCATCTCGGCGAGTTTCCCGAGGCTACCTTCCTCGAGAAGCCGATCGGCGGTCGCCGCGATCAACGCCGTCGCAGGATCGACGGTGGCCTTCGGAGCCGGAGCCGCGACGACGGGCTTCGGCGCCTGGCTCTTCGCCTTCTCGGTCTGTTTGGTGGGCTTCTTGGTCACGCGAGCCTCCGCGCGCGGAGCATCGTCGAGAATGCGCCCCAACAGAAGCGCGGCGCGAGCTTGAGGTCTTCCTGATGGTGGGGCCGACAGCTTGATGCCGACTTGATCCCCTCCCGCGCATGGTGAGCGCGCATGAACCTCCTGCTCATCGCGCTCGCCGCAACTCCGGCCGACTCAACGGAGCCGTTCGACTTCGCCGACTTCTCGTGGATGCCCGGCAACCAGCGATCGAACGAGCGCCCGCTCGCCTGGGGGCCCTTCACCGGCGAGCTGCGCGTCGACACCGTGTACCACCACAGCTTCTGGAACCCGCGCGATCACACCCTCTCGGCCTCGAGCGAGGTCTTCCGCAGCGGTGAGTTCCACGTCACCCAGCTCGGGCTCGGCGGCGACGTCTTGTACCGTGGGGCGCACGCGCGACTGATGACCCAATTCGGCCTGTACTCGCAGACGACCCCACGAAACGACGCGAGCCCGGCGAAGGGCCAGTGGCGGCTCGACGACGCCTACCGGTACCTGTCGGAGGCCTACGCCGGCTACCACTTCGACCTGCTCCACGGACTCAACGTGCAGGCGGGGATCTTCATGAGCTACGTCGGGCTCTGGAGCTACTACAACTTCGACAACTGGACGTATCAACCCTCCTACGTCTCCTCGAATACGCCCTGGTTCTTCAATGGCGTGCGAGCGCAGCTCTTCACCTCGGCGCACCTGAAGATCGAGCCGTGGGTCGTCAACGGCTGGCAGGCGTACGGCAAGTTCAACGACGCGCCGGGAATCGGGGTGCAGATCGCCTGGCGCCCGACGGGTTGGTTCGCGTTCGTGGGCAATCAGTACTTCGGCACCGACACGCCGGGAGTCCCCGAGCGCAAACGGGTGCACACCGACGACAGCGTGATGGTGAAGTACCTCGACGCGCCGGGCCAGTTCGTCAGTCGAGCGGCGGCCTCACTCACCATCGATCTCGGCTGCGAGCTCGGCGGCGGGGTGGCCTGCAGCGATCAGTACTTCCTCGGCTTCATGGCGTACCACCGGCTCTGGTTCTGGAAGAACCGGGTCGGGCTCACGATCGGAGGCGGCGCGATCACGAACCCGGGCCGCTACCTGGTGCTCCTGCCGCCGATCAACGGCGCGACGGCCCAGAGCGGCGCCGCGGCCTTCAGCGCGAACCCGGGCGATCGGTTTCAGGCGTGGGATCTCCAGATCACGGCTGACATGTCGCCGGCGCCGCAGCTCAAGATCCTCGTCGAGTTCAACCACCGCGCGGCCTCGGTTCCGACGTTCACGGGGCCAGGCGGCGTGACGCCTCCGGGGGGAAATCAGGGGCCGCCGGGCTCGAAGGTCGAGGGGTGGGAGCCCGATCTCCGGCGCACCGAAGATCGGCTCACCTTCTCGCTCGGGCTCGCGCTGTGACGCGCGTCAGAGATCGACCTGCATGCCCAGCTCGACGACGCGCCCGGGCGGCAGACCGAAGTAGCTCGTCGCCGGCAGGGCGTTGCGCGAGACGAACGAGAAGAGCAGCTTGCGCCAGCGCATCATCCGCGAGCGCCCGGTGGTGAGCAGGGTCTCGCGGCCCAGGAAGTAGCTGGTGGTCGAGGGCTCGGCGACCAACCCGTGCTCGCGCGCCCGAATCAGAATCGCCGGCACGTTGGGCGTCTCCATGAAGCCGGTCCGCCAGACGACGCGGAAGAAGCCGTTGCCGAGATCGCCCACCTCGATCTGCTCGTCCTTGCCGACGAAGGGCACGTCCTTCGCGAGGATCGACAGCAGCACGACCTGCCGATGGAGGACCTGGTTGTGCTTGAGGTGGTGCAGGAGGACCGGCGGGGTGCCGTCGGGGTTCCCGGACATGAAGACCGCCGTTCCACGAACGCGGTACGGCTTGGTGGCCTCGAGATCTTCGAGGAGCGCGCCGATCGGCATGAGCGACTGGTTGAAGCGCTCGCCCAGCTCCTTGCGGCCGCGCTTCCAGGTCGTCATCAGCGAGAACATGGTGAGGCCGAGCACCACCGGGAACCAGCCGCCGTCGAAGAACTTGAGGAGGTTCGCGGAGAAGAAGGGCACGTCGAACGAGAGGAAGAGCAGCGCGAGCGGCAGCACCTTCCACACCGGCCAGCCCCAGTTCTGCCGAGCGACGTAGCTGAAGACGATGGAGGTGATCGTCATCGTCCCCGTCACGGCGATGCCGTAGGCCGCGGCCAACGCGGTCGAGCTCTTGAAGGCCACCACGAGCGTCAGACAGGCGACCATGAGCGCCTGGTTCACTTCGGGCACGAAGATCTGGCCCTCGTTCTTCTCCGAGGTGTGCACGATGGTCACCCGCGGGAGGAAGCCGAGCTGCACCGCCTGACGCGCGAGGGAGAAGGAGCCCGAGATCAGCGCCTGAGAGGCGATCACCGCCGCAGCCGTCGCGAGCACCACCATCGGGTAGAGGAGGCTCGAAGGCACCAGCGCCCAGAACGGCTTCTCCACCCAGCCATTGGTGAGCAGGTACGCACCCTGGCCGAAGTAGTTGACGAGCAACGCCGGGAAGACCATCGCGACCCAGGCAACTCGGATCGGCTTGGCGCCGAAGTGGCCGAGGTCGGCGTAGAGCGCCTCTCCGCCGGTGATGCAGAGCACGACCGACCCGAGAATGACGAAGCCGTGCCAGGGGTTGTGGGCGAAGAGCTCGATCGCCCAGACGGGGTTCGCCGCTTCGAGGATCTTCGGGTTGAGGAGGATGCCGCGGATCCCCAGCACGGTGAGGGTCACGAACCAGACGATCATGATCGGCCCGAAGACCCGGCCGATGCCGCCCGTCCCTCGCTTCTGCACGAGGAAGAGCGCCAAGAGGATCACCAGGGTGATGGGCACGACCGCGCGTTCGAAGGTGTGGGTGGCTACGCCCAGGCCCTCCACCGCCGAGAGCACCGAGATCGCGGGAGTGATCACGCCCTCTCCGAACAGCATCGACGCGCCGAGCAGCCCCGCGAGCACGACCGCGATGGTGATGCGCTTGCCGGAGTCACGGCCAGGAACGAGGGCGAGGAGCGCGAACATGCCGCCCTCCCCCTTGTTGTCCGCACGGGTGATGAAGAGCAGGTACTTGAACGTCACCACCATCGTGAGCGCCCAGAAGAACAAGGACAGCACGCCGAAGATCGACTCGGTGCCGACCTCCATCGCGTGGGGAGCGGTGATCAGCTTCCCGTCGATCTCCTTCTTCGCGAAGCACTCCTGCATCGCGTAGAGCGGGCTGGTCCCGATGTCGCCGTAGACGACCCCGAGCGCTCCGATCGCCAGCGGAAGGAGCTTCTTCTCGTGCCCGTGGCCCTGGTGCGCCTCGGCTGCCGGCGCGGGTGACGGAGGCTCCGCGCGGTCGCCGGACGCTGGAATGGCCGGAGCAGGCGAACTGGAAGGCGCGGGGTCACTCATGCCGGTGGCCCTTAGACCCAAGCAGCCAAGGGCGGCAGTGGGTCGTAACGCAACGCGTCTAGTCGTTGATATGACAGGCAAATTTCAGTCACGCCGGTACATGAGGTCGCTTCGGACCACGTACTTGAGGCCCTTGGAGACGATGGCGCCCTCGTGGAGAAGGAAGTGGTTGAAGAGGAGTGCGCGGCCAGGAGCAGGCGTGACCTCGAGGTCGAGATCGGTCAGGCGCGTCGCTCCGCCCTTCTCGCAACTGTTCAAATACACGAGAAAAGTGACGAGGCTGCGCTCGGTGGAGGACCGTTGGAAGCTGCCGTCGAAGTGCGGCGCAAAGCGTTGGCCCGACGAGTACCGGTAGAAGCGCAAGCGCTCGTTCGCGCCCACCAGTCGCCAGTCGACTTCGAGCCGCTCGGGGACCTGCGCTTTGATCCGATCGAAGAGGCGCTGGGCGAGCGCTGGGTCATCGAGCATCACCCGATCATTGTTCCGCACGTCGGGCCGGCGGACCTCGCCGCGGAAGGTCGAGATCGGCGCCGGCTCAGGCCCGAGGGTCTCGATTCGGTGGATGAGCGAGCGACACTCGTCCTCGGTCAGCACGCCCTCGAGCGTGAGCACGAAGGGGTTTCGCCAGGACAGCTCGTGACCAGGATGTGGAAGGAGTCGAACCATATAGGTCTTGGTGACTCTATATAGAGTCTTACCGACACACAACCTCGCGACAGACCGGGTGTTGGAAGGACCGATGCGGACAGGCTTCCTCTTCGTCTTGATCGCGTGCGCGACGCCGGGCGCTGCCCCGTCCCTCGAGAAGCGGGGCGTGACGCTGCCACCAAGCCACCTCACCGAATCAGAGCGGCGAGTCCACGCGCTCAACCGGCTCGCCTTCGGGCCCTCCGCGACGGACCTCGATCGCATCGACGCGCGGGGGCTCGACGGGTGGCTCAGCGATCAACTCGGTCCCGGCACCGATCTCGCGATGGAGGCGCGGCTCTCGGGCTTCACCGCGCTTCCGCTCTCGGTGGGCGAGGCGTTCAAGCGCTATCCGCGCCCAGAAAAGGCGCTCCAAGCCGCTGGCGTCGAGCCGGAGAGTGAAGCAGGCAAAGCCGAGCTGAAACGAATGCGCCGTGAGAACGCCGACGAGCTGCCGCGGCAGATTCTGATCGAGCTCACCCAGGCGAAGCTGCTGCGTGCCGCGAACTCGAGCCGGCAGCTGGAAGAGGTGCTCGTCGACTTCTGGTTCAACCACTTCAACGTCTCGGCGGAGAAGAACCGCGACCGGTGGATGATCGCGGCCTACGAGCGCGAAGCGATTCGGCCTTTCGTCTTCGGGCGATTCCGCGACCTCCTGGGCGCCACTGCGAAACACCCGGCGATGCTCTGGTACCTCGACAACTGGAGCTCGGTTCGAGAGGGCTTCGTGCTCCCTCGGGGCCGCGGGAAAGCGGCCGACGATGACGAGCCCCGCGTGTTGGGCCTCAACGAGAACTACGCGCGCGAGCTGCTCGAGCTGCACACCGTCGGCGTCGAGGCCGGCTACACCCAGGACGACGTTCGAGAAGCAGCGAAGGTGCTCACCGGCTGGAGCTTCGAGACACGCCCACGCCAGGAGCGCTTCGGCGCCTTCGTCTTTCGTCCGCTCGCGCACGACGACGCCGCGCATCGGGTGTTCGGGGTCGAGCTCGCAGCGGGCGGAGGTCAGGCGCAGGGCGAACGGCTCCTCGACTTTCTCGCGCGTCATCCCGCGACTGCGAGGCACCTGGCTCGCAAGCTCTGCCAACGGTTCGTGAGTGACTCGCCGCCTAGTGAGTTGGTCGAGCGGATCGCGGACGTGTTCTTGAAGAGTGACGGCGATCTCCGCGAGACGATGCGCGCCATCATCGAAGCTCCAGAGTTCTGGGATCGCGCCGTGGTGGACACGAAGACGCGGACGCCCTTCGAGTTCGTCATCGCTGCCGTTCGCGCAGTCGGGTCCCTCGATGAAGCCCAGCGGCCGTTGGCGGCGGCGCTCGAGAAGATGGGGCAGCCGCTGTACCGCTGTGGACCTCCGACGGGCTATCGCGACGATGCGGCAGGGTGGATCTCGGCCGGCGGGCTCGTCTCGCGGATCGACTTCGGGCTGAAGCTCGCTGGCGGGCGAATCCCTGGGGTGACGATGCGGCCGCTTCAGGCGGCGACGATTCAGGAGATCGCCCGTCGAATCCTCGGACGCCCTGCTTCGGCGAAGACCGTCGAGACCTTGGAGCGCGCGCTCGGCCAGCGAGAACCGACCGACGAAGCGCCGCCTCTCGACGTCGCCAAAGTCGCCGGGCTGCTCCTCGGCTCTCCGGAGTTCCAACACCAATGATCTCTCGACGCGAGCTGCTCCAGAGCCTCGCCCTCTTCGGAGCGACCCCGAGCTGGGCGGAAGGCCGCTCGAAACGGACGCTGGTGATCGTGTTCCTTCGTGGAGCGCTCGACGGCCTCGCCTTCGTGCCGCCAGTCGGAGATCCCTCGTATTCGTCACTGCGTCCTTCCATCGCGCCTGCGAAGCCGCTCCCGCTCGACACGATGTTCGCGCTCCATCCAGCCGCCAGCGCGCTCGGACCGCTCTTCTCGGCCAGGAAGCTCGCGTTCGTTCACGCGTCGGGGTTGCCCCAGCAGCCGCGAAGTCACTTCGACGCGCAGGACTTCCTCGAGTCGGGAACACCGGGCCGGCGCGCGCACGATGGCTGGCTCAACCGGGCGGCGCAGCAGCTCGGCGAAAGGTCCCCGCTCTCGATCGTCGCGCTCCAGAACACCCTGCCCGTCTCGTTGAGCGGCACGGCCGAGGCGCTCGCCTTTCCGTCCTTGAAGGACTTCCGCGTCGGGAGCGCGGACACGGCAGCGACCTTCGAGACGCTCTATGCCCAGGCGGTCGACGACGCGTTGCGGGTGTCGGCGTCGGAGGCGTTCGAGTCGCTCTCGACGGTGAAGAGCGAAGGGCTCGCGACTCGGCCTCCTCAGAACGGTGCGCAGTGGCCGAATTCGGTCTTCGCGCGGCGGCTGCAAGACCTCACGCGGTTGATTCACGCCGACGTCGGGCTCTCGATCGCAGCGACGGAACTGGGCGGCTTCGACACCCACGCCGGCCAGGGCGCCGAGACTGGACAGCTCGCGAACCGACTGAAGGAGCTCTCGGAAGCACTCGCGGCGTTCACGATCGACCTCGGGCCACGGCTCGACGACGTGACACTGCTCGCGATGACGGAGTTCGGACGGACGGCGAGAGAGAACGGAACCCGAGGCACCGATCACGGAACCGCTTCGGCGGCGTTCGTGCTCGGCGGCGGCGTGAAGGGCGGCCGGGTGATCTCCGATTGGCCCGGGCTCTCGCAGAAGTCGCTGTTCGAAGGTCGCGATCTCCGAGTGACGATCGACCTGCGAGAGGTGATGGCCGAGTGCCTGGAGTCCGCCCAGCTCCGGAGCCGTGACGTCTTCCCGGGGTTCACCCCGAAACGGCTGGGGCTCTTCGGCTGATCACTTCTTCTTCGCGTAGCGCCGAATCACTTCGTCTCGGCTGAGTTCCCGAACACGCGCCTTCCGCCAGCCGTTCACCTCGGCCTCGAAGTCCTGGTCCACTCGCTCCGAGTGCCGAACCTGGAGCAGCTCACCGAAGTTCTTGCCGATGACGCCGCGCGCGGTGACCACGGTTCCCTCGCCACGAGAGAGGCAGCGGACCAGCGTCGGCGTCTCGAGGAAGTACACGCCGTCTTCGGGAAACGGGCCCACCCAACCGAGGTAGCCGGTGTCAGTGTTCGAGAAGCGCGCCCTCCATTCCTCTTCGGAGAGTTCCTCGAAGCCGCCTGCCCGCCACTCGGCGATCAAGCGTTTCACGAGCGGCTTCGGCTCCGCGCCAGTGTGCGACTCGACCCATTTCACTCCGGGCGCGTAGAAGTCGATCGTGAAGGCCGCCGGCGCCTCGAGGAGGCTCCAACACGCCTTTCCCTTCACGAAGAACCGCCACGTCGGCTTGGGGCGCTTCGCTTCTTCTTCCGCTTCACGCTCGAGCCGGCGAGCGCGCGCGACCCGTTCCTTCGTCGCGGCGCCGAGCCGATCGCCGAAGGCTTCGACTCGCCCGAACTTCGCCGTCTTTCCGAGCCGCACGAGCGTGGAGAGCGTGTCCTTCGGCACCACCACCAGGCAGTGATTGTCCGAGCTCATGTCGAGCTGGCCGAGCTGGAGTCCCTGCTTCCGAAGCGCGGCGCCGGCGAGTTCGAGCAGCTCCCACGTCGAACGATCGTCGAGTTCGTCGATCGGCGGCAGGGTGAAGCCCTTCTTCAGCTTCCGGATCGCCGCCTCGACTTCGTCCGAATCGGTCTTCCAATCGATCTCGACGAGCACCTTCGCGGCTTCGAGCGCGTCGATGAGCGCGATCCACGGCAACGCTGGGATCGGACGCTCGATGTTCCGCTCGTTCAGCTGGCGCGCGTATTTCCTGACGTAGGCCTTGGGTTCGATGAAGGCCAACTCGACGCGAGCCCGCGCGCTCTTCGACTTCGGCGCGAGCACCGTCGCGATCTCGAGCAACGCCTCGAGCTTCGTCACAGCTCGCCGGGCAACTCCTGCCCTTCCTTCACCTTCGCCCACATCGCGGTCTGATCGCCCGTGTAGATGACGGTGTCGCCTTGGCGGAACTCGAACTGGTAGCGCACCATGATGTTGTCGTTCATTCGGCGGCTGCGGGTCGACCAGCCCTTGAGCACCACCGGCGTGCCCGGCTTGGCGAGCGCGAGGAAGCGCGCTTCGTGAATCTTCGCGCCGTAGCCGATCCAGCCCTCGGAGTGCCGCAGCCCGAGCACGTAGTAGGCGTGAACGAATCCGATCATTCCCGTCATGTGCACCATGAGCCCACCGCTCAAGTGCCGTGGATGACGAACGGGATGAACGCGCTGCGCGCGGGTGAGCGGAAGGTCTTCGTGCACCGGCATCTGGCAGACGACCTCGCCCTTCTCCTTGTCGACCGAGAGGATCTCGTCGATCAACAAGCCCTCGGGAAAGTACGGACAGTCTTGGACGAATTCGGGTTCGAGCGGCATGTCAGAGGGTCTCCTTGAAGGTGAGTGCGATGCGTTCCCACAGCCGCTCGGTCACCAGCGGGTCGGGCACCATGTGGGTGAAGTTCGAGAGCGGCAGGACCGAGTGCGGCTTGCCGGCCTTGAACATCGCGTCGGACAGCTTGAGCGAGTGGAGGAAGTACACGTTGTCGTCCGCGGTGCCGTGAATGAGGAGGATCGGCCGCTTCGCGTCCTTCACGTACGAGAGCAGCGAGCTGACCTCGTAGGCCTTGGGCTGCGCGTCGGGGAGGCCCAGGTACCGCTCGGTGTAGTGCGTGTCGTAGTCGTGCCAATCGACGACGGGAGCGCCCGCCACCGCGCTCTTGATCGAGTCGCCCTTCGAGAGCGCGAGCAGCGCCGCGAGGTAGCCACCGAAGCTCCAGCCGTAGACGCCGACGCGGGAGAGATCCAGCTCCGGCACCTTCGCGCCCAGCTGCTTGAGCCCGTCGATCTGATCGTTCGCGACGGTCGTGGCGAAGTCGAACTTGATCGCGCGCTCGTAGTCGCGGCCCCGTCGCGGCGTGCCTCGGCCGTCGACCTTCACCACGATGAAGCCCTGGTTCGCGAGCCACTGGAGCACGAGGTTCTCGCGCATCGTCTCGAGGACCTCGAGGTGGCCGGGGCCTCCGTAGACGTTGAGCACCACGGGGTACTTGGTGCCCTTCTTGAAATCCTTCGGGCGAATGATCGCGGCTCGCATCGCCAACGGCGGCGCCAAGGTGAGGAACTCGATGTTGAGCGCCAGCTTCGGCTCGGTCGCGACGCTCGGCAGGTCGGCCACCTTCGCGCCATCGGCCTTCGTCACCACCCACTTCGGCATCGCATGCGAAGACGTCGAGTTGACGAGGAGCGCAGCGCCGTCGTCGCCCAACAGCGCGGTCTCGGTCGCGCGCCCCTCGGAGACCTTCACCCGCTCCGGCGCCTTGCCTTCGTTCACCTTGAAGAGGAGCGACTGGGTCGGGTCGTCTCCGCCGAGGAAGTAGAGCGTGCGCGTCTTGGCGTCGAAGCCGACGAAGCCGAGCTCACCGCGATAGCCGGCTTCCTTCTTCACCCAGGTCACCGGCGACGATCCATCGGCCTTGCGCAGCTCGAGCTCGTGGCCGCCGTTGCGCTCGCTGTCCCAGAAGAAGCCCGAGCCGTCGGGGAGCCACGCCGGCACGTCTTGGTTGATGTTGAGCCAGGCCGCGTCCTCTTCGCTCACCAGCAGCGTCGACTTGCCCGTCTTCGGATCGATCGCGAGGAGCTGCGCCTTCGTCTGCTCCCGGTTCTGCACCACGACCGAGAGCGCGCCGGCCTTCGGCCACTTGACGGTCGTGACGTACGAAAACGCCGCGCGGTCCCACTGCACCTCGACGGCCTTGCCGCCGGTGACGGGAATGATCGCCAACGCGACCTCGGCGTTCTTCTTTCCCGGGCGTGGGTAGAAGAAGCGATCGACCTCCGCCTCTGGGTGCATCGGATCCGCGACGCCGAAGCGCTCGAGCCCGGTGTGATCGGTCTTCTGGAAGATGATCGACTTGCCGTCCGGCGAGAACCAGTAGCCCGAGAAGCGGCTCATCTCTTCCTGGGCGACGAACTCGGCGAGCCCGTTCGGCTTCAGCTCGGTGCCACCAGTGGTGACGCGCGACTCCTTGTTGGAGGCGAGGTCCACCACGTGGACGTCGTTGTCGCGCACGTACCCGACGCGCGAACCATCGGGCGAGAACTTGGGATCGATGCAGGCGCCGTCACCAGTCTTGAGCTGAGTCGTCTTCTTCGACACGCGCTCCACGACGTAGAGCTTCCCCGAGAGCACGACGAGCAGCTTCGAGCCGTCGGTCGACAGTTGATAGCTGGTGAAGCCGCGAGCCGACACGCGCTGGCGCTCCAGCCGGGCCTTCTCGGCGGCGGTGAGCGTCTCGGAGGCGCCTTGGAGCAACGACTCCGGACTGAGCAACTCCTTCGTCTGGCCGCTGGCGAGCTCCAACTCGTACAAGAGCTGGCGCGAGTCGTTCGCCGCGGAGCGAAGGAAGATCACGCTCTTCCCGTCGGGCGAAAACCGTGGCCGCTCGGGACGGCCCGCGAGGTACCGGCGCGTCTCGGCGTATTCACGAAGGAACTGCGGGTCGGAAACGGTCGCGGCGAGGACGGTCATGATGAGCACGGCGCGCCACATGGCTCAGCGCGCCCGCTCAGGCAAGCCTCAGCGCTTGGTTCGAATCGAGATGAGCGCGCGAAGCCCCGGCGTCACCGCGGTGAAGCGAACGCCGAGCGTGTGCCAGGTGCTCGTCATCGGGTTGCCCGGCTTCGCCCACGCCACCACGCCGCGCCAGCGCAGCTCCTTCTCTCCGTGCAGCACGTAGCCCTCGACGGGCATGCCCTCGGGGATGAGCTGGGTGGTCTCGAGCTGAAACCCGCCGGGGCTCACGTCGGCGCTCAAGGCGGCCTGCCGGCCTCCGATCGAAACGGGGAGACGGAGGAGGTTTCGAAGCTCTCGGCGATGGGTCGTCATGCCTCGAACGGTGACACGACAGGCCTGTCGCACAACTTTTCAGCCGCTCGCCAAGGCGTGACACCAGCGCTCCGTCGCCTCGTCGGCGGGGAAGTAGCTCTCGATCGCGAGCTCCTGCGCGGTGACGTCGAGCGGCGTACCGACGGTGGTGAGCATGGTGAAGAAGCGCGCTTCGTTGGCGCCGAGCCGCAAGTGAACGGTCGCCGTCGGAGGCGCGCCGAGGCTCGCGGTGGAGTCGATCGTCGAGAGCCCTGGATACGCGAGCACCTCGTCGAGGAGACGGCGGCGATCGTCGTCGTGCGGAAACGCAGCGCATTCGTGACGGAGCCGCGCGAGGGTGAACGTCGCGACCTCGAGCCAGTTCACGATCGACGGACGAAGGCCTTTCGGGTGGAGAATGCCCCTGACGAGGTTGGTCGTCGTCTCGGGCGCCGCGTCGGGCGGGAGGAAGTGGGCCACGAGCGCCGTCGCGCCGCGGTTGAGCTGCAGCACGTTCCACAGCCGATCGACGAGCACCGCGCCGTAGGGTTCCTGCTTCTCGAGAATGAGCTCGACCGCCCGTCGAATCGGCGCGAGCGCGAGGCTCTCGAGCGGCGCCGAGGCGTACACTGGAGCGAAGCCCGCCGTCGCGAGCAGCGCGTTCCGATCTCGCAAGTGGAGCTCGAGCGCGCTGGCGAGGACGAGCACCATCTCGCGGCTCGGGCGCGCTTTGCCGGTCTCGAGACAGCTCAAGTGCCGGGTCGAGATCTCGGCGTCGAGCGCGAGCGCTTCCTGCGAGAGCCTCCGCGACTGCCGCCACAGCTTGAGCAGCCCTCCGAAGCCAGGCGTCGCGCGTTCGCTCGTCACGGTCGGACTCTACCTCCGACGCGCGGAGCACCCATGACCTCGGAGGTCATGGCGCGCGCGAAGGGCCCGCCGCACATTCGGTCCGTTCCACCACTCACTCGGAGCATCGAACAATGCGACTCGGCATCCTCGCCCTCACCTTCCTCGCCTTCACCATCTGGTCGACCACCATCGTCGAGAGCCACGGCTACTTCGGCTTCCTCACCCTCGCGGCACGAGAACCGTGGGGCGCGCAGATGCTCGTCGATCTCTCGTTGAGCCTCGCCGTCGCGTGGGCGTTCCTCGTCCCCGACGCGCGACGCCACGGAATTCCCTGGGTGCCGTACGTGGTGACGACGCTCGCGCTCGGGAGCATCGGCGTGCTCGCGTACCTGATTCACCGGGAGCTCCGCGCGCCACGGTTGGCGGCCAGTTGACTTGCGCAGGGCGGGCCGAGTTGGTTTGGTGCGGCTCCCCGCCAGGCCGGCCCGCGTTGGAGTCACCCATGAATTCGCCCCGCTCTCTTGCGATCGCGCTCGCGCTCGCCCTGTCTGCTTGTGGCACCACGCAGGGAAAGCTCGCCTGCGACTCGAAGAGTTGCCCGACGGGCTGCTGCAACCCAACGAGCGGCCGATGTGAAACCGGCACCACGACCGACCAGTGTGGCTCGGCCGGCGCGAGCTGCTCGACGTGCACGACGGGTCAGGTCTGCCTCTCGGGCATCTGCTCCTCTCCGAACGGAACCGGCGGCGGCTCGGCGAGCGCGGGTGGCACGACGGCAGGCGGTTCGACAGGCGGCGGAGCGAGCGCTGGCGGATCGGCGGTCGGCGGCGGCGCCGCAGCGATGCCGACCTGGTATCGAGACGTGTTGCCGATCACCCAGGTGAGCTGCGCGAACTGCCACAAGATGGGCGGCATCGGCCCCTTCCCGCTCCAGACCTACGCGCAAGCGCAGCCCATCGCCGCCGCGATGAAGGCCGCCGTCGTCGCCAAGCGAATGCCACCGTGGATGCCGGACAACTCCTGTGGTGGACCGTTCGTCGGCGATCGCTCGCTCAGCCAGACGCAGATCGACACCATCGCTCGCTGGGCCGATACCGGCGCGACCGAGGGCAACCCGGCCGACGCGCCCGCAGCGCCGGGCCCCATCGGCGAGCTCCCTCGGATCGACGCGACGCTCACCATGCCCGAGCCGTACACGCCCTCGCAGACGCTCACCGACGACTATCGCTGCTTCCTCGTCGACCCGGCGCTCACCGCGAATCGCTTCGTGGTCGGCTACGACATTCAGCCTGGCGTCACCGCCGAGGTCCACCACGTCATCGTGTACATCGTCGATCGTGCCGCTGCGCGAACGAAGGACATGAACGATCAAGGGCCCGGCTGGCAGTGCTTCGGAGATTCGGGCCTGCAGAGCACCGGCCCCATCGGCGCTTGGGCTCCAGGCAGCGGCGCCGTCGTCTACCCGAGCGGAACCGGCATCGAGCTGCAGCCGAGCCAGGCCCTGGCGATGCAGATCCACTACAACACCGCCACCACTCGGGTGCCCGACACCAGCGCGGTGAAGGTGATGTACTCGCCGGCGGGCGCCTCGCTCACGCGCGCGTACCTGCTCCCCCTCGTCGCCAACGGCTTCGCGATTCCGCCGAACTCGACGGGGTACTCGTTCACCGACACCTTCCAGAACCCGACGCGGGTGCTGCCGATCAAGATCTACGGACTGCTCCCGCACATGCACACGCTCGGCAAGCGCATCACCATTCGCGGACCGAGCAATCAGTGTCTGGTCGACATTCCCGCCTGGGACTTCCACTGGCAGCAGCAGTACTTCCGGGCGCAGCCGTTCACCCTGGCGGGCACCGAGTCGGTCAGCATGACCTGCACCTGGGACAACCCGACGAACCGCGTGGTGCGCTGGGGTGAGGGCACTGCCGACGAGATGTGCTTCGCGTACATCTACGCGACGCCCTGACGGCTCGCCCGAGACGCTGCCGGCCACGACTGAAACGCCAGCGCGACACGCCACCACGCCTCGTGCGCGCCCGCTCCCGTCCATGCGACGCTGGAGCACTGGAGGCAGCGCGTGACCCGACAACGCAAAGACACCATCGAACTCGACGGCGAGACCTGGTTCATCGAGTGGAGCCAGGGCGTGCTGTTCGACCCCGTTCACGAAGGCGTGATGGAGAAAGACGCCTTCGTGGCGACGAGCGCGTGGCGCGGGTACTGGTGTGGCTTCAGGCTCGTCGACGGCCGGCTCGTACTCGACGACCTCACCTTCGCGGGGCCACCCAAGCAGGTCCTCGGCGGGCAACCGCCCCAGCCAGTCTTCGAGACCCACACCGTGCCCGATGGTCCCTTTCGAGCGAGCTCGCAGGAGGTGCTGACCGGCTACTTCCGCTACCGCGCGCTCGGGCTCCCGATCACCCGAAGCGCGCTCGTGCGGTGCTCGAAGGACGCCACCTTCGCTCGCGATCTCGAGCTCGACTTCCGCGATGGGGCGCTCGTCGACCGCCGCGCGGTGTGGCCGTGGAAGCCCGGGCCTCCGCACGAGCAGTTCCTCCGGCCTTGAGCGCTGATCAACCGGTGCATTCGCGCGCGAGATCGGAGTAGACCCGCGCGCCATGAGCTACACGGTCCTCGCCCGCAAGTACCGCCCGCAAGCCTTCGAGGAGATGACGGGCCAAGAGCACGTGGTGAAGACCGTCGAGAACGCGATCAAGCTCGATCGCGTCGCGCACGCGTACCTCTTCGCCGGCCCTCGAGGCGTGGGAAAGACGACGGCGGCGCGCCTGCTCGCCCGCGCGCTCAACTGCGAGAAGGGCCCGACCTCGACGCCGTGCGGAACCTGCCGCGCCTGCGTCGAGATCCGCGATGGCATCAGCACCGACGTGCAGGAGATCGACGGCGCCTCCAACAACGGCGTCGAGAACGTTCGCGAGATTCGCGAGAACGCGAAGTACCAACCGCAGCGCGACCGCTTCAAGATCTACATCATCGACGAAGTGCACATGCTCTCGGGCGCCGCCTTCAACGCGCTCCTCAAGACGCTCGAGGAACCGCCTGGGCACGTGAAGTTCATCTTCGCCACCACCGAAGCGCACAAGCTGCCCGACACCATTCTCTCCCGGTGCCAGCGCCACAACTTCCGCCGCATCTCGCAGGCCTCGATGCTCAAGCGGCTCAAGGAGATCGCCGGCCTCGAGCAGGTGAAGGTCTCCGACTCCGCGCTCTCGCTGATCGTGCGCCAGTCGGAAGGCGGCATGCGCGACGCGCTCTCGCTGCTCGATCAGGTGCTGAGCGCGTGTGGAAACGAGCCGAAGGACGAAGACGTCGCCGAAGCGCTCGGCACCATCGATCGCATGGTCGTGCACTCGCTCGCCAAGGCGCTGGTGATGCGCGACGCGGCGACGGTGCTGACGCACACCGAAGAAGTGTGGAACCGCGGCGTCGATCTCCGCCGGCTCGCCGAGGATCTCGCCTGGTGGCTCCGGCACCTCTTCGTCGCCAAGGCCACTGGCGCCGCGCCCGAAGAGCTCGCCGACACCGATCGAGAAGCCGTGGTGGGCCTCGCGCGTGACGCCGATGCTGCTCAGCTCGCGCGGCTCTTCGACGTGGTGCACTCCGGTGTCTGGGAGATCGCCCGCGCGCCTCAGCCCAAGCTCGCCTTCGAGATGACCTTGTTGAAGGCACTCCACCTCGCTCCGGCGGCCTCGATCCCCGAGCTGATCGCCCGCGTCGAGAAGCTCGCTTCTGGCCAACCGGCCACCGCTGGAGCGCAGGGAGGTCGCTCCACCAGCGCGCCCTTTCGCGCCTGAACGTCCTCCGACAGCACCGCCACGCACCGAGCCGCTCGCGCCGCCGACACCAATCCCGAGCGCAGCAGCCGCTCCAGCCGCGCCCGCCAACACGAGCGCCGCTCCTCGCCCGCAAGCACCGGCAACGAGCGTCGCACCAGCGACGACCGCCCTGAACACGAGCGCTCCTCGCGGCTCAGGCACGGCCACGGCGAACACGAGCCCCGTCACCTCGCAGGCGTCAGCGAGGGACGTCGTCTCGTCACCCCGTCCAGCGGCGCCCGCCTCGAACGCCGGCCCCGGACCCCACCCAGTCGCCAGCTCGCCAGCGTCGGCCGCCGCTCCAGAAGTTCGCGTGGTCAATCGAACGCTCCCCCCTCAGCGCGTGCAGGACGAGGTCGAGGACGGTCCCGACGCGAAGCTCTTTGCGCCCGAGGGAAGCGCCGAAGGCTGCGCGTCGGGTGAGTGCCTGCCGGAGACGCCGAAGTCCGCGCCGGTGACGGATTCTCCGGGCGCGCGATGGAAGGCTGCGGTCGACGCAGTGCGCGCCGCGTCCCCACGGCACGGCAAGTCGCTCAGCCACGGCCGCTTCGTCTCGATGGAGCCCGGCACCATCAAGCTCTTCTTTCCCAACGACGCCGCCTTCCACCGCTCGACCGTCTTCGGCGTCTCGCGTCAGCTCATCGAAGAGGAGCTCACCAAGCACTTCGGCCGCCCCACCAAGGTGCTCGAAGACACCTCGTCGAACGCCGCGAAGGCCTCGACCGAATCGATCGCCGAAGAGGAAGCGAAAGAGACCGCCGCCCGCCACTCCGCCATCGACGCGCGCATTCACCAGCACCCGGCGATCAAGAACGTGCTCCGCATTCTCGGCGGGAGCGTCGAGCACGTGCAGTACCTCGAGCCCGCCCCGAAGGCGCCGACCGCCCTGCCCCGCCCGCAGGCGCCCGACGACGAGTGACCTGTTCACTCACTCCCAAATTCGCTACAGCCCCGACACCTTTCCTGGAGACACGTCATGCCCGGAGTCGATCTCAACTACTTCATTCGTCAGGCGAACAAGCTGACCGAGAAGATCGAGAAGCGGAAGCAAGAGCTCGCCACCGAGACCGTCGAGGGCAAGGCGGGTGACGGGCTCGTCACCGTCGTCGCGAGCGCCACCCAGGAGATCAAGAGCATCAAGATCGACAAGAAGGCGACCGAGGATCTCGCCATGCTCGAAGATCTGATCACCGCGGCGGTGAACGCGGCGCTCACCCAGAGCAAGGAGCACCAGCAGAAGGAGCTCGCGAAGGTCTCCGGCGGCATCAAGATCCCCGGCATCACCTGACATGACGCCCGACGCGATCAACCGGCTGGTGGTGCAGCTCGCGAAGCTGCCCGGCATCGGGGAGAAGACCGCGCAGCGCCTCGCCTTCCATCTCCTCCGCACGCCGGATCTCGCCCGCGGCTTGTCGAACGCGCTCGTCGAGGTGGTCGATCGGGTGAAGCTCTGCGGCCGCTGCTTCTCGCTCCACGACGGGGCCGAAGACGGCCGCTGCGCCTTCTGCACCGACGCGCGCCGGGAAGATCGGGTGCTCTGCGTGGTCGAGGGCATCTCCGACGAGCTCGCCATCGAGCGCACCAAGGAGTTCCGGGGCCGCTACCACGTGCTCCACGGCGTGCTCTCGCCGCTCGAGGGCATCGGGCCCGAGCAGCTGCGCATCAAGGAGTTGCTCACCCGCCTCCAGGACGCGCCGGTCGAGGAGATCATCGTCGCCACCAACCCCGACGTCGAAGGGGAAGCGACCGCGCTCTACCTGACCCGCTTGCTCAAGCCGATGGGCCTCAAGGTGTCGCGGCTCGCCCAGGGCATTCCGATGGGTGGCGACCTCGAGTACGCCGATCAAGCGACCCTCGCGCGCGCTCTCTCGGCCCGCCGGGAGCTGTGAGACCGATCAGGATCGCGACTTCTTCTTGAAGAGCTCGAGCTCGAGGCGCGCCGAATCGAGGAGGTTCCGCAGCCGAGCCATCTCCTGTTGGGCGATCTCGAGATCACGGTGCAGCTCGATCGTCAGGCCCCGCTCCTCGTCGAGATCGACGTCGCGCTTGGCCCGATTCTCGTCGGCGAGCTCGAGCTGCTGCCACAGCCGCTCCACCTCGGCGGCGAGTCGACGGGCCTCCTCGCGCAGCGCCTCCGCGCCCTCCGCCTCCTTGCGAAGCTGGGCGTTCTCGGTCTGAAGCCGCTCCACCAGGTCGCGGAGTTCGCGATCGTCGCTCATCGCCACCTCCTTGCTCCTACCTGCGGGTGCAATTCAACCCTGGACCCCGAGCCCTTTCGCGGGGATAAAGCGTGATTCGCTGGCGTCCGTCTGCTACACCTTCCTCGTCTTTTTCTCCCTCTAGGAGAGCTTCGACCTCATGGCTTCGCAGCTCGTGATGTACGAAGAGGAGTTCCACCGAATCAACGCGGTGTGCGATCGCTTGACCAAGGACGCCAACGCGAAGGTGGTCTTTCTCGTCGACAAGAACGGCCAGCTCATCTCGGCGGCCGGGCAGACCAACAACATCGACACGACCTCGCTCGCGTCGCTCACCGCCGGCAACGTCGCGGCGATGGGCGGCCTCGCCAAGCTGATCGGCGAGAACGAGTTCCCCAACCAGTTTCACGAGGGCGCGAAGGACTCGCTCTACATGACGCTGGTGGGCGGCCGGGTGGTGCTGGTGGTGATCTTCGACAACCGGACTTCGCTCGGCCTGGTGCGCCTGCGCATCAAGAAGGCCTCGGACGAGCTCGAGAAGATCTTCGCGGCGTTGGCGGCTCGTTCCGCGGCGCCCGGCGCTGGGTCTCCGTTCGCGGAGATCTCCGACGCCGACATCGACAACCTCTTCAGCGAGTAACGAATGTCCTTCATCAACTACTCGAGCCGCGAGATCAACTGCAAGATCGTCTACTATGGCCCCGGTCTGTGCGGGAAGACGACGAACCTGCAGTACATCTACAACAAGACCAACCCCGAGACGAAGGGCAAGCTCATCTCGCTGTCGACCGAGACCGACCGCACCCTCTTCTTCGACTTCCTCCCGCTCTCGCTCGGTGAGATCCGCGGCTTCAAGACGCGCTTCCACCTCTACACGGTGCCCGGGCAGGTCTTCTACGACGCCTCCCGAAAGCTGATCTTGAAGGGCGTCGACGGCGTCGTCTTCGTGGCCGACTCGCAGGTCGAGCGCATGGAGGCGAACATCGAGTCGATGGAGAACCTCCGCGTCAACCTGACCGAGCAGGGCTACGACCTCAACAAGATCCCCTTCGTCATTCAGTACAACAAGCGCGACCTGCCCAACGCGGTCTCCGTCGAGGAGCTGCGCAAGGTGCTCAACCCGCGCAACGTGCAAGATCATCAGGCCGTGGCACCGACCGGCGTGGGCGTGTTCGACACCTTGAAGGGCGTCGCCAAGCTCGTCCT
This sequence comes from Myxococcota bacterium, assembly GCA_052034585.1. Classification (GTDB taxonomy): domain Bacteria; phylum Myxococcota; class Myxococcia; order Myxococcales; family Myxococcaceae; genus Xiheimicrobium. The sequence continues at coordinate 28,097 of JBPOIJ010000038.1, read as the reverse complement.
CACCGAGCTCAAGAAGGGTGGAACATGAATTTCCGTCTCGTGGGCCTCGCCGCGACGCTGGGGGCGATCGGGGTGGCCTTCGCGCAGACGCCCCCACCGGCTGGAGCGACCACGCCACCCGCTCCTGCCGCCTCCGCTCCGCAGACCGCCGACGAAGCGTTTCAGACCCGCGTCAAGCAGCTCGAGGAGCAGGTCGTCGATCTGAAGGAGAAGATCTTTCGCACCAAGGCGCGTCTCCTGCTCCTCCAAGAGACGGTGCTCGGCGGCGACATCAGCCAGGGCGCGCGGGCGATCATCTACCACCGCAAGGAGATGAGCTCGCAGTTCGTGCTCGAGTCGGTCGCCTACGCGCTCGACGGCGCGCCGATCTTCACCAAGGTCGACACCAACGACGATCTCAACAAGCGGGAAGAGTTCGAGATCTTCAACGGCCGCATCGTGCCCGGCAACCACCAGATCGCGGTGCGCATGGTCTACCGCGGCGCTGGCGGCGTCTTCAGCTACACCGAGGGCTACAAGTTCAAGCTGCAGTCGAACCAGACCTTCACCGCCGAGGGCGGCAAGGTCACCGTGGTGAAGGTCGTGGGCTACGAGAAGGGCGGCATCACCGCCGAGATGAAGGACAAGCCCGCCATCCGGTACGACATCAGCACGACGAAGGAATCGAAGGATGCGGCGGCTGGCGGTGATCAAGCCGCGTCCCCTCCGGCAACCAACCCGCAGTAAGCGAGCCAGGAACTCCTCTTGCGTCGGGCCTCCCTCAGGGCCGCTTCAGTTCGCCACCTCGCCAGGGCGGTGCTCGTGTGCGCGCTGGTGCCTGCGCTCGCGCGGGCTGACTCGATCAACGAGCTGTCGGGCCGGGTGGAGACCGCTGCGGGCCTGGTGAAGAGCGCGGCGAACGACGTCGAGTTGGTCGAGCGTCAGTACACCTTGGTGGAAGATCCCTCCGAAGAGCAGGCGCTCCTCGCCCGCTACTCCGACGCCGAGATCCGGCGGCTGCTCGGTGATTACGCGACCGCCTCGGTCCTCTTCTACGATCTCGTCGCCAACAAGGACTTCCAGAAGTCGCCTCGCTACGTCGACGCGCTCTACTGGCTCGCCTACTCGCTCTACGAGATGAAGAACTACCTCGGCGCGCGGCTGTATCTGCGCCAGGTGCTCGACCTGCGCGGCAAGTACTACAAGGAAGCGCTCGCCCGGTACCTCGAGATCGCCGGCCGGCTGAACTTCTTCGTCGGCGTCGAGGACTACATCACCCAGGCGCGTGGCTTGTCGGGCGGCGCGTTGCCAGCCGAGCTCTCGTACGTCTACGGCAAGTGGCTCTTCAGGCGTGACGATCTCTCGGTCGAGGAGCGCGTGCCCAAGGCGCAGCAGGTGTTCGACGGGCTCGCCAAGGAAGCAGGCGGCCCGCTGCGGCTCCAGAGCATCTACTTCATGGGCGTCGGCTACGTGCGGCTCAAGCAGTGGGACAAGGCGATCGAGTCGTTCAGCCAGATCACCAAGATGACCGCGCGCGACAACCGCGATCGCACCGTTCAAGAGCTCGCCGAGGTCTCGATGGGCCGGGTGCTCTTCGAGGTCGGCAAGTACGACGAAGCGGTCGAGCACTACTCGCGCGTGCCGCAGCAGTCCGACAACTTTCCCGACTCGCTCTACGAGATCGCCTGGTGCTACGTGCGCAAGGGCGAGCTCAAGAAGGCGAAGGACGCGACCGAGGTGCTGCTGCTCGTCGCCGAGAACTCGGTGCTCGCGCCCGAAGCCAAGATCCTCCAGGGCACGCTCCAGCAGAAGCTGCAGAAGTACGAGGAAGCGCTCGACACCTACAACGGCGTCATCAACGAGTACGCCCCCGTGCGCGACGAGATCGACGCGCTCCTCACCGTGAACAAGGACCCGGTGAGCTACTTCGATGAGCTGCTCGCGCGAAACGAGAAGAGCCTCGACGTCACCAAGCTGCTTCCCCCGGCCGCGCTGAAGTGGGCGAGCACCCGTGAAGACGTGGCCGACGCGGTCTCGATCACCAGCGCGCTCGACGAGAGCCGCAAGAGCCTCGCCGAGTCGAAGGACATCGCCACCCGCATCCTCAAGTCGCTCGACGAGCGCGGCGTCGACTCCTTCCCGCTCCTCCAAGAAGGCTACAGCCGCGCCGCCGCGGTCGAGACGTCGGTGACCCGCGCGGAGGAGCAGCTCACCCAGATCGAAGGTGAGCTCGTCGGAGAGAAGCTCACCCAGGAACAGCAGCAGAAGCTCGACGCGCTCCGCGACCAGGAGAAGGCGCTCAAGACCCGCATCGACACGCTCCCCACCACCTCGGAGCAGGTCGCCGATCGCAAGGCGCGCATTCAGCGGGTGATCGACGACCTCGAGAAGCAGGCGTTCCAGCTGAGCATCGAGCTGCAGTCGTACTCGGCGCAGCTCGTCGCGATCCGAAAGTTCGTCGACGACACCCGCGCCCAGCGCAAGGGCCAGAAGAACGCCGCCGAAGACGAGAAGGCCTTCCTCGAGCGCGTCACCAACGAGCAGAACGGCATCGACGCGACCCTCACCGAGATCGACTCGCTCCGAAAGACGCTCGCCGCCGAGCGCAACAACGCCGACAAGGCGGTCAGCGGCGAGGACGAGCTGCGCAGGCAGTACGCGGGGGTGCTCGACCAGGAGCGCACCATCTACAACCAGCTGCGCGCTGGGCTGTCGGACGACGCGCGCCGAGTGCTGGGTCGCATCGACGTGGTGCGGGCCGATGGCGACGCGCTGCGCGACCGCGTCACCCGCGCCAAGAAGACGATTCGTGACCGAGTCCAGTCGCGCGCGAACAAGCTCCGCGATCAGGTCCTCGCCGAGGCCACCCTGCTCGACGGCTTCTCGAAGGACACCGAGGCCATCACCGGAGAGACGCGCAACCTCGTCGGCCGAATCGCCTTCGAGAGCTTCCGCCGCGTGCAGAAGAGCTTCTATGACCTCGTGCTCAAGGCCGACGTCGGCGTGGTCGACGTCTCCTTCCAGCGCAAACAAGACAAGACCTCCGAGATCCAGAAGAAGTCGGCCGCCAAGGATCGCGAGCTCAAGCAGCTCGACGACGAGTTCAAGGAAGTCTTGAAGGACGTGGACTGATCGTGACGACCTCGCGCCTGATCAGCCTCGTGGTGCTGGCCGTGCTCGCGGCGGGCGGAGCTTTCGCCCAAGCGAAGAAGGCTCCGGCGAAGACGGACAAGAAGGCTGACGCTGGAGTCGCCGACGCAGGTGTCGTCGGGCCCCAGCTCCCGGCCTTCTCGCCGTCGGGCACGACCGAGGCGAAGAGCGACGCCCCTCCCCAGCCCGAGAAACCGAAGAGCCGCTACTACGAGGGCATGGGGCGCACCGAGAAGGAGAAGGCGCTGCTCGAAGAGGTGAGCCAGGCGATCGCCACCTACGAAGAGGAATCGAAGGAGTTCAAGCGCGAGGTCCAGCTCCTCATCGAGAAGAAGTACGAGGAGAAGCGGAACACCCTCGCCAACTCCTACGAGAAGGCGATTCGCGACCTCGAGGTGCTCGAGCGCAAGGAACGCCTCGACGCGATCAGCGCCTTCGAGGAGTTCCTCACCCGCTACCCGAACGACCCGCGCTACACGCCCGACGTGATGTTCCGGCTCGCCGAGCTCTATTACGAGCGCTCGAGCGACGATCACACCGTCGCGATGCGAGACTACGAAGAGGCGCTCAAGAAGCTCGACCCAGAGAAGAACCCGACGCCGCCCCCTGAGCCGAAGATCGACTTCACCAAGTCGATCGCCCTCTACCAGCGCCTCATCAAGGACTTCCCCTCGTACAAGCTGAACGACGCCTCCTACTACCTGCTCGGCTACTGCGAAGAGAAGCAGGAGAAGTTCGAGAACGCGCGGGCGGCCTACGAGCAGCTGATCGCCGCCTACCCGAAGTCGAAGTTCACCACCGAGGCCTGGGTGCGGCTCGGCGAGTACTACTTCGACGCCTACGACGTGCCCGACGCCCTCACCAAGGCCGCCGACGCCTACGAGCACGCCATCGTCGACACCACCCACCCGCTCTACGACAAGGCGCTCTACAAGCTGGGCTGGACCTACTACCGAATGGACCGCTTCGACGACGCCGTCGCGCGCTTCTTTGCCCTCGCCGATTTCTACCAGGCGGAAGCGAAGAAGAAGGGCGAGGAAGAGGTCGGCGGCGATCTCCGCACCGAGGCGCTGCAGTACACCGCGATCAGCTTCGTCGACGAGAAGTGGGGCTCGCTCGCGAAGGCGCAGGAGATGTTCGCGAAGATCGGCGGCCGCCCCTACGAGGCCGAGATCTACCGCCGCATGGGCGACGTCTACTTCGATCAGACCAAGCACCCGGAGGCGATCGAGGCCTACCGGCTCGTGCTCCAGAAGGACCCACTGGCGAAGGACGCGCCCCAGATCCAGCAGCGCATCGTTCAGGCCTACGAGCGCGACCGCAAGCTCGAGGAAGCGTTCGCCGAGTCGTCCAAGCTCGCCAACATGTTCGTGCCCGGAACGCCCTGGCACGAGAAGTGGAAACGAGACCCCGACGTCGTGACCGCCGCCGGCGAGATGGCCGAGAAGAGCCTCTACTCGACGGCGATCTACCATCACCAACAGGCGCTCGTGTACAAGCAGGAGCAGAAGTTCGAGCAGGCGAAGTCCGCGTTCGAGACGGCCGCGAAGGCGTACGAGTCGTACCTCGGCCGCTTCCCTCGCTCGAAAAACGCCTACGAGATGGAGTTCTACTGGGCGGAGTGCCTCTACAACTCCTTCCAGTTCGGCCCGGCCGCGAAGCACTACGCCGCAGTGCGCGACTCGAGCCAGGACGTGAAGTACCTGAACGACGCGGCCTACTCGGCGGTGCTCGCGATCCAGAAGCAGCTCGATCTCGAGATCAAGAACGGCACCACCCCGGCCGCCAAGGTGCTCACCTCGAAGGACTACCCAGAGGGCGCGCCGCTGCCCAAGCCCGTGCCGCTTGCTCCGACCGAGCAGGCCTACGTCGACAACTCCGACAAGTTCCTCGCGCGCGTGAAGGCCGGCGACGAGAAGGCGCCAGGCATCGCCTACCGCGCCGCCGAGATCTTCTACACCCACAACCAGTTCGAGGAAGCCCGCAAGCGCTTCGAGGCCATCATCTCGAACTACCCGAAGACCGAGATCGGCCAGTACGCGGTCAACCTCACCATCGAGTCGTTCCTGATCGAGAAGAACTTCACGGCCGTCGAAGACTTCTCTCAGAAGTTCCTCGCCAACAAGGACGTCATCGATCCCAAGTCGAAGCTCGGCGCCGAGCTCGTCAAGTTCAACCTGGGCGCGAAGTTCAAGCGCGCCGAGGAGCTGATGGCGAAGGGCGAGTACGACGCGGCCGCGAAGAAGTACATCGACCTCGTCGCCGCCGAGCCCAAGCACGAGTTCGCCGACAAGGCGCTCAACAACGCCGCCGTCTGTTACGAGAACGTGCAGCGCTTCGACTCCGCCTTGAAGCTCTACGAGCGCATCTTCAGCGAGTACCCGAACTCCAAGCTCGCCGACTCCGCCCTCTTCCGCGTCGCGGTGAACGCCGAGAAGTCGTACGACTACGACAAGGCCATCGAGAAGTACCAGAAGCTGGTGAAGGACTACCCGCAGGCGAAGGACCGCGAGAACGCGCTCTTCAACACCGCCCGGCTCCTCGAGGCGCTCAAGCGGTACAACGAGGCGGCGGCTGCGTACCTGCGCTTCGCCGACACCTACCCGAAGAGTGAAGAGGCTCCGAAGAACCAGTTCCGCGCCGCGTTGATCTACGAGAAGCAGAGCGACTGGAACAAGGAGATCGGTGCCCTGAGCGAGTTCGTGCAGAAGTTCTCGAAGGACCCGACCCAGGCGGAGCTCGTCATCGACGCGAAGAAGCGCATCGGCGACGCCTACCTCAAGCAGGGCCGGGAACGAGACGCGCAGAAGGCTTGGGAGTCTGCTGCCGACGAGTTCGACCGACGCGGGATGAAGCCCGAGACGACCCCCATCGGCTCCGAGGCCGCCGCCAAGTGCCGCTTCGATCTCGCCGAGCTCGTCCTCAAGGACTTCGAGAAGATGAAGATCGGCGGCTCGGGCAAGGCGCTCGAGAACTCGCTGAAGAACAAGAAGGAAGCGGTGAAGAAGGTGAACACCGCCTACGACACCGTCGTGAAGTACAAGCGCGTCGAGTGGACGCTCGCCGCCTTCTACCGAAAGGGCTACGTGCTCGAGCGCTTCGCTCAGTCGGTGCTCGAGACGCCGGTGCCTCCTGAGGTGAAGCGGCTCGGTGAAGAGGCCGTCGTCACCTACCAAGACATGCTCGCCGCGCAGACGGTCGCCCTCGAGGACAAGGCCGTCGAGAACTACTCGGCCACCATCGCCGAGGCACGCAAGGCGAAGATCTCCAACGAGTGGACCAAGAAGACCCTCGAGTCCCTCAACCGCTTCCGCCCCAAGGAATACCCCGTGCTCAAGGAGCCGAAGGTGATCATCGAGGGCGACGGCACCTTCTCGGACGGCGCGGTCAACACCATCACTGGTGAGAAGGAACGGCAGGCCGCCCAGAAGCTCAAGTCGGAGGACGAGAAGTGATGCGTCTTTCTCGACTCCTTCCGCTCGTCACCCTCGCCCTCGTCGCCGGCGCCTGTGCCACTGCGCCGGAGAAGAAGCCTGACGAGAACGAGATCAAGAACGCTCCGGCCGAGACTCCGGAGGTGCCCGAAAAGCCGCTCCCGGCCGAAGCGCCTCCGAAAGAGACGCCCCCTTCGGCCGAGAAGCCAGCGACGGGCGGCGAGGCCCCGCCTGCCAAGCTCGCCGAACGCGAGGAAAAGCCGCCCGAGCCCGAGAAGCCCAAGTTCGATCCAGCCGTCACCGGCCGATTCAAGGAAGCCGCCGACGCACTCCGGGTGGGAAACCTCGACGCTGCCGAGCGTGGTTTTCGCGACGTGCTCGATCGCAACTCGAACGCCGATCACGCCTACACGAACCTCGGGCTCATCGCCGAGCGCAAGGGCGACCTCGACGGCGCCGAGAAGCAGTACCGGAAGGCGCTCGGCGTCAACCCGGTGCAGGACGCCGCGTGGGATCGGCTCGCCCGACTCTCCTGCCGCCGCAAGCGCTGCCCGCAGATCGACGGTGAGCTGCGCGCCGTCATCGCTCAGTACCCGGCCGCCCTCGGGCCCCGCATCGCCCTCGTCTACGCTCAGCTCCAGCAGGACAAGACGAGCGCTGCCGAAGGCGAAGCCAAGAAGGTGCTCAAGGCCGACGAGCGCAACGTGCGCGCGATGCAGCTCCTCGCCCAGTGCTACCTCCGAGAAGGCAAGGAAGAGCTCGCCCGCCTCGTGCTGGAGAACGCCCGCGACATCGATCGCGAAGAGGCCACCACCCAGTACTACCTGGGCCACGTCTACCTGAAGCTCAAGCAGCGCCTCAACGCGGTGGAGTCCTTCCGGCTCGCCGCCCAGCTCCAGCCCGACTTCGCCGAGGCGAGGAACGCCTACGGAGCGATCCTCATCGAAAGCCAGGACTACGAGGGCGCGACGCGCGAGCTCGAGGCGGCGGTGGCAGCGGCGCCGGAGTTCACCAACGCCTTCTTCAACCTCGCCTCCGCCTACCGAGGGCAGCAGCAGATCCCCAAGGCGATCGAGACCTACCAGAAGGTGCTCAAGGCACGCCCCGATCTCGTCGACATCTACTTCAACCTCGGCATCACCTACCTCGACTCCGAGATCCCCAACACCGACACCATTCAGCGCTACCGCACGGCGATCGACTACTTCAACCAGTACCGCGCCAAGGGCGGGAAGGACGAGCGCGTCGACACCTACTTGAAGGACGCCAACAAGGGCATCGACAAGGAAGAGCGGCGGCGCGAACGCGACAAGAAGGACGCACTCCGGAAGGTCGAGCAGGAGAAGAAGCGCGTCGAGGACGAGGCGAAGGCGAAGGCCGAGGCCGAGGCGAAGGCCAAGGCGGACGCAGAGGCGAAGGCCAAGGCCGACGCAGAGGCTGCCGCGAAGGCCGAGGCGGACGCGAAGAAGAAGGCCGAGGAGGACGCCAAGCGCTCCGAGGCCGACGCCAAGAAGAAGGCCGCCGAAGACGCCAAGGCAGCCGCGAAGGCCGAAGCCGACGCCAAGAAGAAGGCGGCGGAAGACGCCAAGGCAGCCGCGAAGGCCGAAGCCGACGCGAAGAAGCAGGCGGCAGCCGATGCCAAGGCCGCTGCGAAGGCCGAAGCCGAGGCGAAGAAGAAGGCAGCCGCCGACGCCAAGGCCGCCGCCAAGGCTGAAGCCGAAGCGAAGAAGAAGGCCGAGGCCGAGGCGAAGAAGAAGGGAACGACCTCCTCCAAGCTCAAGGACGACGAGGAGCCGGCCCCCACTCCCAAACCACCCGCTGGGTCCGGTAAGCTCGGAGACGACGAGAAATGAAGACCTCCCTGCGTGCCCTCTTCGCCGTCCTCTCCCTCTTCGCGGCGGCCGCGCTCGCCCAAGCCCCAGCCGGCGGCGCTCCCAAGAAGAAGAAGGTGATTCGCCTCGACGCCATCACCGTCGAGGGCCGCATCCAGAAGCCGCAGGCCTTCTACATTCTCCAGCGCTCGACCTTGAACTTCGACGAGCTCAACCGCGCCGAGACCTTCATCCCCAAGGTGGAGAAGTCGGTCGATCGGCACGACGCGTTCTGAGCTCGGCAGCCCTCGCCCACCTTCGCCCGTTCCGATGGGCCGGGCTCGCCGACTTGGTCTTGTTCCTTGTGAGAGCAGGCTTTCCGAATTAGAAAACCACTCTGATTCTCCAGAAGAATCAGTACTTTCTCGGCGCGGAACTTCCCCGCTCCCAAGTTGTCGAAGAGGGCACCATGGCCACCGCGCCTGCTGCTGGAAAGAACATTCGAATCGCCCTCATTCAGGGCTCGAAGATCACCGAGGACCGCACCTTCAAACGGCGCGTGCCCATCACCGTGGGGCAGGACGCGAAGAACACCCTCGTCGTCCCCATCTCGAACCTGCCGCCCAGCTTCACCCTCTTCGAGCTCACCAACAATCAGTACTCGCTCGTCTTCAAGGCAGGCATGGAGGGCACCATCACCGTGAGCGGGCAGCAGCTCACCCTCCAGCAGGCTCGCGAGAAGGGTCTCGCCAAGTCGCGTGGTGACGTGCTCGTGCTCCCGCTCACCGACGCCTCGAAGGGCCGCGTCGCCCTCGGCGAGGTCTCGGTCCTCTTCCAGTTCGTCAACCCGCCGCCGGAGCCGAAGCGCGAAGTGCTCCCCGATGCGGTGCGGGGCAGCTTCTTCTCCCAGATCGACCAGTTCTTCTTCATGATCCTGGCGGCGTCGATCTTCCTCCACTTCTCCGGCGCCTCGTACATCGCCTGCCAGCCGGTGCCCGAAGAGAAGGAGCTCTCGCTCGACGAGCTGCCCGATCGCTTCGTGAAGGCGATGATGCCGGTCGAGGTGAAGAAGCCCGAGCCCAAGCAAGAGGCGGGGAAGACCGAAGAGAAGAAGGAAGAGAAGAAAGAAGAGAAGGTCGCCGAGGGCAACAAGACCGAGAAGGCAGCCTCGAGCAACAAGAAGGCCGACCTCGAGGCGAAGGTGGCCAAGGCGGGTCTCCTCAAGATCATCGGCGCGGCAGGCTCGGGTGATGGCGCGTTCGCCGACGTGCTCGGCAGCTCGAACAGCGTCGGCGACGTCGCGAGCGCGCTCTCTGGAGCGAGCGGCGTCAACATGGCGACGGCCGAGGCCCTCGCGGCTGGTGGACCCAAGGGAAGCGGCACGGGCTCGGCAGCCGACATCGGCTCGCTCGGCACCTCGGGCACCGGCACGGTGAACCTCCAGGAGAAGGGCCCCGCGGCGATTCGCGGAAAGGTGGCCGACGCGGCGCCGGAGGTCGAGAGCGCCGACATTGATCGCAACAAGCTCAACGCCTTCCTCCGCACCCGTATTCGCGCGATCCAGGGGTGCTACGAGAAGGAGCTCAAGCGGAACCCGAACCTCAAGGGCAAGGTGGTCGTGCGTTTCTCCATCACCCCCGGTGGGCGCGCCGCCGAGATCGAGATCGAGCAGGACACCCTGGGCAACGACGCGGTGTCGAGCTGCATCAAGACGGTCATCCGCGGCTGGGTGTTCCCCTTCAAGCCCGACAGCGAAGTGCCGGTCGCCTACCCCTTCGTCTTCTCGCCGGCCTCCTGAGCGCCCCCACCTGAATTCGCGCGACGCCGTGCTTTGCTGCAAACTGGCGCCGGAGTGAGTTCCTCCACCGATCGCCTCGCCGTGCTGTCTGGCTCGACCCTCTTCGACATGCTGTCGAACGAGGAGCTTTCGGCGATCGCCGAGCTGGCGACCGAAGTGCGCGTCGAAGCTGGGCACGTGCTGTTTCAAGAAGGCCAGCTTGGCGACAGCGTGTACCTGGTGGTGACGGGCGAGGTGGAGGTGTCTCGCCACGACTCGACTGGCAAACCGCAGCCGATCACCACTTTGGGCCCTCAACAGACCTTCGGCGAGATGAGCCTCATCGACAAGGAGTACCGCTCGGCGACGGTGCGCGCGAAGACGCCCTGCGAGCTCCTCCACTTGTCCTCCGAGAACCTCACCGCGTTCCGGCGCAGACACCGTGACGGGTTCACCTTCGTGGTGATCAACATCGCCCGAACGCTGTCCGCTCGGCTCCGGGAGGCCAACGCCCGGCTGGGTGAGCGCGACCCCGCCTGATCCGGGCGCCGGCATGAATCGAACGGGGCGCTGGGGGCACGAATGACCATCAGGTCTTGTAAGTTCGTTGACTTACGTGTTACTCGCCCTTAGATTTTCGAGCCTTCCAGGTTGGGGGTTTTCGTGGCCTTTCGGTTGATCATTGCTGGTGCCATTGCCGCCGCGGCGCTCGCGCTCGCGCAGACGGCCGCGACGTCCGCTTCGCCGGCCGCGCCCTCGGGACAGGCGATCGAAGCCTCCAAGGTGCCCGACGCGGAGAAGCTCAAGGTGAGCTCCGAGTCCGTCTCGGTCATGCGCGGGGCGTTGCGCGACGTGCTCCAGAAGCTCGAGGAAGCGCGCAACACGAAGGACGTGGTGAAGCTCACCTGCGTCAACGAGAAGCTCACCCAGATCAAGGGCCTCCTCCGCATCTCGGAACAGGCCGACGTCGGGCTGCAGGAAGCCGTCGCGCGCAAGGAGTCGGAGTCGGCGAACCACGAGTTCACCAAGGTGACGATCGCGCGGTCGAAGGTCGATCAGCTGCGGGCGGAGGCGGAGCAGTGCATGGGGCAGTTGGCCTTCAAGGCCGACGAGAACATGACCCTCGAGCTCGAGGTTCCCGACTACCTCCCGAAGAACGATCCCTCGCTCATTCCCTTCGTCTTGATGGGGTACACCATCGTGCGGCCGGTGCCGGCCAGCCCAACGATGTGATCGTTCGCACTCCTTCTCCATGAACTTGAAACCTCTTGGACACCCCCGCGGGTGTGCTACGGACCGCTGACCAATGACTCGGAGGGGCACAGGCGCGCGTGTGGGGTTGGTGTTGGGGCTCGTGATCTGCTCGACGGCGTTCGCGCAGAGCCTCCAGCCCAACGGCTTCAAGATGGGCGATGGGCGGCTGCATCTCTTCGGCGAAGTCGAAGGCCGCTTCGACTCGCTCGTCGGCTACTTCCAGCAGGCGGGCGTTCCCAGCCCCGAGATCATCTTCGTTCCCCGCGCCGGGCTCTCGTACGGCCTCGACTCGCCGTCGACCTCGGTCAAGTTCGGTGGGAACGCCGAGTACCTCATCTTCTCGGGCATTCTCCAGGGCCAGTCGTCGCGAAACCTCTCGCGCGTGCAGGGCCTCGTCTCGCTCGAGACGGCCTTCAACAAGGATGGCGCGGTCGAGGTCGACATCAACGACTCGTTCTCGCGCTCCGATCGCACGCAGAACCCGTCGGCCGGCATCGGCATCGTCTCGCTCTTCAACGCCCTCTCGCTCGCGACGCCGATTCGCCCCGGAGGCCGTGCACTCGAGATCACCCCGCGCGTCACCTGGGGTGTGGAGTTCTTCGAGCCGCTGTTGTTGGGGCAGACCACGTGTCCCACGAACGACGTCACCTGCAACCCGACGCGCGTCGGGGAGATGAACTACAGCAACCTCAACTTCGCGCTCGGGGGCCGATACCGCTTCCTCCCGAAGACGTCGGTGCTCCTCGACGCGAACTTCGACTACCGCACCTATTGGAACTCCACGGCGACCACCAACCCACCGGCGAACATTCTCCGTGGGCGCGCGGGCCTTGCCGGCCTCCTCTCGCCGCGCTTCTCCGTCACCCTGCTCGCCGGAGCGGCCTACGACTTCGCCAGCACCAAGCGCGCCGCGCCGATCGGCCTCGCCGAGTTGACCTACCTCGTGGGTGACTCGATCTCGGTCGGCATCGGCTACACCCGCGACATGATGCCGGTTCCGGCGTTCGGCACCTTTGCCGACGATCGCGGCTTCCTCAATGCGCGGGTCGCGCTCCTCAACGATCGCCTCACCCTCAACGGCACCCTCTCGGTCGACTACTTCACCTTCTTCGCGCCCAACGCCGCCGCATCGACCCGCCAGGACCTGATGATCTCGGCGAACTTTGGCCCGTCGTTCGTGGTGACGTCGTGGTTCGTGATCAGCGCCGGGTACGGGCTCGGCTACCGCACCTCGAGCCAGAACACCCAGACCGGAATCAACTTCGCACGACATGAGGCGAACCTGCGGCTGACCTTCCGGTACTGAAGGCCATGCGCACGAAGCTCTCGGTCTTCGGGTTCACCCTCCTCGTTCTCATCGCCTGTCGAACGCCGAAGCCGCTCGGGGGAATGGTGCGCCCCGAAGATCTGCCGGGGCCCGACGGCGGGGTGCGGGCGAACACGCTCGGCACCAACGACATCCTCGAGGTGCGGGTCTACCAGGAGGCCGATCTCTCGGGCGCCTTCCGGGTCTCGCCCGAGGGCGTCATCGACTACCCGCTCTGCGGAAAGGTGAAGGTCGTCGAGCTCACGCCCAGCCTCGCCGCCGACGCGATCACCAACTGCCTCAAGCAGGGCTTCGTGCGACGCCCGCAGGTGACGGTGATGGTGAAGGAGTTCAGCTCGAAGCGGATCTTCGTCTTCGGTGACGTCGCCAAGCCTGGCTCCTTCTCGTACGAGGAGGGCATGACGATTCTCTCGGCGGTCGGGGCTGCGGGAGGCTTCAACCGCACCGCCGAGCGCAACGGGGTGAACATCACCCGGATCATCGAGGGGCGGGAGACCCGAGTGCCGGTGCGGGTGGGTGACATCATCAACGGCGGCGAGAAGAACTTCACCCTTCAGCCAGGCGACATCGTCTTCGTCCCAGAGGGCTTCCTCTAGCTGGGTCTCTGCGCCCGGCCTTCAGCGCGGCCGAGGAATGAACCCGATCTCCCTGCTGAACTCGGCGCAGGCCGTGCGCATGAGCTCGAAGAGGCCAGGCCCTGCCGCGACGACGTCGCCGAACCGGACGGCCCAGGGTGAGCCGTCGATGCACGCCAGTTGCCCACCAGCCTCCTCGACGAGCAGCGAGCCCGCCGCGGTGTCCCACGGGTTCAAGCCGAACTCGAAGTAGCCGTCGAAGCGGCCGGCGGCGAGGTAGGCGAGGTCGAGCGCGGCGCTCCCCATGCGCCGCATGCCGCGGGCACGTTTCGCGAGGCGATTGAAGAGGCCGAGTGGCGCGTCGTCGTGGAGCCGCAAGTCGTAGGGGAACCCGGTGCTGAGCAGCGCTTCTCCGAGGCTGGCCGTCGTCGAGATCGCGAGTCGCCGGCCGTTGAGGGTCGCGCCATCACCGCGGGCCGCCGAGAAGAGCTCGTCGAGGATCGGGTGGTAGACCGCGCCGGCCAGCACCTTCGACTCGCCTCGCCACTCGCCTTCGACCGCGATCGAGACGCAGAAGTGAGGCAGGCCGTGGGCGTAGTTGGTGGTGCCGTCGAGCGGGTCGAGGATCCATCGCAGGCCACCGGTCGCGAGGGCGCCAGACTCCTCGGTGAGGATGCCATGGGAAGGGAAGCGGCTGCGGAGCGCCTCGATCACCAACCGATCGGCGGCGTGATCGGCGTCGGTGACGAGGTTCGACCGATCACCGCCCTTGAAGTCGATCGTCCGAGCCTGGGAGAACTTCTCGCGAAGGACCGTTCCCGCGGCGGTCGCGAGGCGTTCGGCTTCGAGGCGGAGGGTGCTCGGCGTCATGACTCGCCCATACTTCAGGCGATGCGCCCACTGCGAGGTCGACGCGATTCGAGCGTGGCCGAGGTGTCGACCGATCGAACGCGAACCGGTGCGAGTCCCGACGGTAGGCGCCAGTCGGTCACCGCTTGACTGGCGGCTCGGCGAGCACGGCCTCGACGTCGGCGAGCGTCTCTTGCAGGAACTCGTCACTCAGCCCTTCGTGCACCCGGCGAACGACGCCGCGCCGATCGATCAAGATGCTCGTCGGCATCTGGCGAACCTTGAGCACCTTGCCGGCCAGCGCGGCTTCGGGATCGTGGAGCGCGGGCAGGCTCACCTTCAGCTCGGCGAGGAAGGGAGCGATCACCTTCGGATCGGCATCGACGCTCATCGCGTACACCTTGAGGCCCTTCGAGGCGAACTGCTTGGCGACGTCGTCGTAGACGGGCAACGAGTCTCGACACGGCTCGCACCAGGTCGCCCAGACGTCGATCAGCACCACGGCACCTCGATCGTCGGACAGGTGGTAGGGCGTGCCGTCGGACATTCGAGTGACGGTGAAGTCGATGGCCTCCGCGGCGTTGCTCCCCACGAGTTGAACCCTCGCGGTGTCGTCGATCAGCGCGGGCGCGGTCGGCAATCGCACGCACGAGCCTGCGAGGGCGAAGAGCAGGAGCCAACGCATCAGCCGCCCCTCCCCTCGAGGCGTGCGAGCACGGTGTCGATGAACCCACCGAACCCGCCATTGCTCATCACCAGGACGAGATCACCTCGCTTCGCCTGGGAGGCGACCTCGTCGACCAGCTCCGCCACCGACGCCTTCGCCACCGAGGGAATGCCCGTCGAGGAGAGCTCCTTCGCGAGCCGGGGCACGTCGAGCTCTTCGCCGGCCGGAATCTTGTCGTGCTTCTCGGGGATCTTGATCGATGCGCGCGAGGCGCCTCCGAAGCTGTGGGCGTACTCGTCTTGGTGGAGGTTGCGACGGCTCGTGTTGCTCCGCGGCTCGAAGACGGCCCAGATCGGTCGCGACGACCAGCGGGACTTCACCGCGGCGATCGTCTCTCGCACCGCGGTTGGGTGATGCGCGAAGTCATCGATCACGAGCACGCCGCCGGGCTCCCCTCTGATTTCTTGCCGCCGCTTGACGCCCTCGAACGACGCGAAGCCACGCCGAACCTCC
This sequence comes from Myxococcota bacterium, assembly GCA_052034585.1. Lineage (GTDB taxonomy): Bacteria > Myxococcota > Myxococcia > Myxococcales > Myxococcaceae > Xiheimicrobium. The sequence goes on along the minus strand of JBPOIJ010000038.1, from coordinate 12,761 downwards.
TCGGGCTCGAGCCCCAGGCCGCGGGCGCAGGCGTAGACGCCGAGTGCGTTCTCCACGTTGTGTCGACCGGCCATCGGGAGCAGGAATTCACCGCGCGAGGCGCCGGCCTCGACGATCTCGAAGCGCGCACCTTCCTCGCCCAGCCGGAGGTTCCGTGGCGTGACCTCGGCCTCGCTCCCCTCCTTCCCCAGGTAGGTCGTCACCTTCGCCTTGGAGCCCTTCGCGAGCCGCACTGCGTTGGGCCAATCGGCACAGACCGCGACGTGGCCGGAGGACGGAACCAGGGCCATCAGCTTTTCGAAGGACGACTCGTAGTGCGCGAGGTCTCGATAGATGTCGGCGTGATCGAGCTCGATGCTGGTGAGGATCACGCTCTTGGGCTGGTAGTGGAGGAACTTGGGGCCCTTGTCGAAGTAGGCGGTGTCGTATTCATCCCCTTCGACGACGAAGTGGGCGCCGCGGCCGAGGCGATAGTTGCCGGAGTAGTTCTTGGTCACGCCTCCGACGAGGAACGTTGGATCACGCCCCGCAGCCGCGAGCACGTGCCCCATCAACGAGCTGGTGGTCGTCTTGCCGTGAGTGCCCGCCACGACGATCGAGTGCCGGGGCGCGAGGAAGAGCGAGCCGAGCGCAGCGGGGAAGCTCATCTGCTTCAGCCCGCGCTGGCGAACCGCAGTGGCTTCGGGGTTCACCCGGCGAATCACGTTGCCGATGATGACGAGGTCGGGCCGAGCGGCGTCGAGGTTCTCCGGGCGGTACGGCGTCATCGCCGGAATGCCCCACGTCTTCAGCATGTCGCTCATCGGGGGGTAGACGTTCTCGTCGCTGCCCGTCACCTCGTAGCCGGCCGACTTGAGCATGCCGGCGAAGCTCCCCATGCCGGTACCACCCACGCCCACGAGGTGAATTCGCTTGATGGAGGCAGGATCGATCGTCGCGAGGACGTTCCCGTCGTCGGTGTCACGCATCGACCGCGTTTCCAGCACGGGACGAGAGCACCGTCCACGTCAGGTTGGCTCGACGAGGAGTTCGAGCATCAGGCCGTCGCCGACCCGCGCGTCGAGCCGGCCCTCGTGCTGTTCGGGCTCGAAGGCCAGGGGCGAGTCGACCGAGTTCGGCGTTCGCGCCGGCCTCGCGCGGGGTCAGTGATCGAGAGAGAGCGCGGTCACGACCGCGTCATGGAACCGGGGCCGGAAGGCTCGAATCTGGACGTTGGCTCGACCAAAGACGACGCGGTTGGAGAGGAGCACCACCACGAGGCGACGATCGAGGTCGATCCACAGACTCGTTCCCGTGAATCCGAGGTGCCCGATCGCCCCCCGCGGCCCTCCGCGCCCAAGCCGGGAACCGCACGATGCCCCCTCGACCGACGGGGTATCGAAGCCGAACGTGCGCGTGCTGCCGGGCGTGAGCGAATCGACCTTCCAGTCCGTCGGGGCCGGAATCCGCCCGTCGAGGATCGCATTGCCGAACGTCGCGACCGCGCGCGCCGTCCCAAAAAGACCGGCGTGACCCGCGACGCCGTCGAGCACCCAGGCGTTGTCGTCGTCGACCTCTCCAGCGATCGAAGGCCAGCGACCGCACGTCCACATCGACTCCTGACCAGGCGCTGGTTCCCGCGGTCTGGTTCCTCCGGTCGGCACCACGCGCTCACTCGGCGCAGGGCGCGAGATGGGTCGAAAGGCCGCCTCGAGCGAGAGCGGTTGAGCCACCTCGTCTCGAAACACCGCGTCCAAGGGCTTCTGCGCCACCTCCTCGATGAGCGCTCCGAGCATGACGAAGCCCACGTCGCTGTAGACCGCGCTCGACCGAGGACGCGTGGTTGGCGGTGTTCGGAGGACTCGATCGAGCACGTCCCCTCGAACCTTCGCGCGCTCGGCCGCGCTGGCCGTTCGATCGAAGAGCGTGGGGTGCGTGCGAGTCACCTCGGCGAAGGCCGGCACGAACGCGGGCAAGCCGGAGGAATGAAACGCGAGTTCCTCGACCGTCGCGTCGACGCCGACCCGTGGCAACACCGCCTTCACCTTCGTGCCGCGCTCGAGCACACCACGGGCGATCAACCGGCAGAGGATCGCCGTCGTCGACATCACCTTCGTCACCGAGGCGAGATCGAACAGCGCGTCGGCGGGCGCCGGTCCTCCCTCGAAGACGAGCCGGCCGTCGTGCCAGACCTCGGCGCGGGCCGCCCCGAAGACTCGAGCGCGCACGCCCTCCTCGAGGAGTGCCGTGAGCGTCTTCACCCCAAGCCCTCGAGCGGAAGCAGCTGGCGAGCGGTGGCATCGAGGCGCACGCGCGCACCGAGAACGACGGGCTGGTTCACCGCACCGTGACCGATGGGGAGGCCTGCCAACACGGGAACGCCGAGCGAACCACACAGCTCGGCCAGCACCTCGGCGCTCGTGAAGGTCGCGTCCTTCTCTTCGCAGTCGGTGAACTCACCAAGGACGATTCCCGCGATTCCTTGGAGTGCACCGGCCAGCCTGAGCTGCGTCAGCATGCGATCGAGTCGATAGGGCCGCTCACCGACGTCTTCGAGCAGCACCACCGCGCCGCTGAGCGACGGGAGAAAGGGCGTGCCCACCAGGCTGGCGATCAGCGCGAGGTTGCCGCCGATGAGCGCGCCCTCGGCACTCCCCCCACGAATCGTCTCGGTGCCCCAGAGCGGCGCCACGGCCCGCCCCTCGAGGATCGAGAAGGTGCGCTCCACTGCGTCATCGGGCTGGCTGCCCAGCTGCGTCACCACCGGCCCGTGCACCGACCGAAAGCCCTTCGCCAGCATCGCCAGGTGCAGGGCCGTGATGTCCGAGAACCCGAGGATGGTGAGTGGGCGATGGAGCCGGAGTTCGCCGAGGAGCCGACTCGTGCCGTAACCACCACGCGCCGCCACCAGGGTCGCGAGCGACGCATCGTCGAACGCGGCCTGAACCGAACGGCGTCGCAGCTCGTCTGGCCCCGCGAGGTACCGGTGACGAAGGGTCGCTTCCTCGGCGATCTCGACCCGGTAGCGCCGCGCGAGCACCGCCCTGCCCTTCTCGAACTTCTCGGGATCGAAGGGACCAGCGGGCGCGACGATGCGAAGCCGGTCTCCTGGTGACAACGTCGGCATCGAGGCGAACGCCATGGCTCGGTTGTAGCCCGCCCGAAGACGGCCGCCACGTTCCACCAGCGGAGCGCCCGAACGTTCGACGAACCAAGCCCGGTCGGCGAGCGAGGTGCACGAATCGAATCGACCGAGCGGAGAGAGTAGGCTCGACGCCCTCTCGATGTCCGTTCACGAGTACCGCCCCTCACACCCGAAGAAGGCGCCGCGGCCGAAGTTCTCGGTGCCCTGGGGCCTCTTCGTGGTGCTGGCCATCTATGCGCTGGCGGTCGTCGGCTACGTCTGGAGGACCTACTGGCAGTCCCCCGAGTACCAGGCTGCCGAACGGTACGCGCGTGCGCTCGAGCTCCTCGGGGTCGACGATGGGCGAACCTGCTCCCGCGCGGCGTTGGAAGAGGGCTTCGGCCACGTGCTCGAAGCCGCCCGCCTCATTCCCGAGAACAAGTTCCTCGCCCAGCACACCGAGCGGCTGCGGTGGAGATTCGACGAGCGCGGCTTCAAGCTGAAGCCCGACGACGTTCGGAAGGCCGAGCTGGTGTCGCAGGCCGCGCGACGCGTCGAGGAGGAGCGATCTCCGTGGCTCGCGGTCGGTTCGAGAGACCGCGGCTGGGCACCCGATCAGCTCCTCGCGGCGCCGTCGCGCGTCGTCTGGTGGTCGCTCCCCGGAGCAGTGCTGATCCTCGCGGTCTGGAGCTTCGGGCAGTTCAACGCTCGCAAGGTGCGTGAGCGGGAACACGAGGCAGACCTGAAGAAGGCCGAAGCCGAGGTCGAGGCGCTCGGCGAGTGGAGAAAGGGCCTGGGGACCGCGCCGAGTGGGCCACCCACGCCAGTGGACGTTCCAGCGGCAGCGCCACCCATCGCCTCGGGCCGACAGCAGTCCGTTCGACCGAACACCTCGACACGAAGCGCGGTCACGGCGAAGAGTGGAGAGCGCCCACGAGTTCCGAGCTCGGCGGGGAGGGCGGCCGTTCGTCCCGCTGACTCTGACGATGGAGACCACGACTGATGCTCTCACTCGCTGCGCACCTCCCCTGGCCTCGCCTCCAGGCGCTCGCCGAGGCGAACACCTGGGCGCTGTTGCCGGTCGGTTCGACGGAAGCCCACGGCCCCCATCTCCCGCTCAACGTCGACGTGGTGATCGCCCAGGAGGTCTGCCGCCGGGTGGGCGCGAAGCTGGAGGCCGTCGAGTTTCCAGCCGTCGCCTACTCGCTCACCGACTTCGCCGCGCCCTTCTCGGGAACGGTGAGCATCGAAGGCACGCTCGCTCGGCAGCACCTCGCGGCAGTCCTCGCCGGCATCGGGCGCTCGGGCTTCAAGCGGATCTGCGTGGTGAACCACCACCTCGAGCCCGCGCACTTCAAGGTCGTTCACGCGGCAGCGGCGGACGCACAGGCGGGCGCTTCGTTTCGAGTCGTGGTGCCCGATCACCGTCGGAAGCCGACGGGTCCGCTCCTCGGGGAGGAGTTCATGCACGGCGGCAGTCATGCCGGGGCGTACGAGACCTCGCTGATGTTGGCGGCTGCTCCGGCGTTGGTGAACGAGGAGGTGCGGCGCGCGCTCCCGTCACTGGCGATCGATCTGCCCCAGGCGATCAAGAACGGCGCGACGAACTTCCTCGAGGCGGGCGGGCCCGACGCGTACTTCGGAGCGCCGGCCCTGGCCTCTTCCGAAGAGGGCCACCGGCTCTTCGAGATCATCACTGCCGCGACGCTCGAGGCGATGCAGGCCGTGCCCTGAGAACGAACGAATCGTCGGGCGCAAGTGTGCACGGCAGGTGTGAGCACGAGAGGTAGCAGCCCGGCACACCTCTTGCGCGACGAGCACGCGACGAATCGAACGAGTCGAGCGACAATTCGGCCATGCGAATGTTGCTCCTCTCCGTCGTCCTCGCGTCGCTGGCCGTGAGCGCCGCCCCCAAGAAGAGGCCCGCCGCGGCGAGTGGCGCCAAGCCAGCCGTCGTCGTCGATGCGCCACCGGCGATGGCCAAGCTGCTGCAGAGCACGTTGGGGGGCCGCTTCGCCGTCGCGATCAACCGCGCTGGGTTGTCCGATGCGCCGACGGCGAAGGAGGTGCGCACCGTGACCGCGCCGGCGAAGGCGATCGCGGTGGTGATGGCGAGAGCGATGGGAGACGCGTGGACGCTGACGGTGCTCAATGGCGCCGACGGGACGCCCCTCGAGACGCAGGTGTTTCGAGCCGCGGCGCGCAAGCCGCTGAAGGCGATTCCGAAGAACGTCGCTGGAGCGATCGCCCTGGCCTGCGCGACGGGACAAGCGCCGGGCGCGGACAAGGCCCCGCCAGTGGAGATCGACCCGGAGCCGAAGAAGGCCGAGCCCGAGGCGAAGAAGGTGGAGCCGGAGTCGAAGAAGTCGGAGCCGATCGCGAAGGCCGCCGAGCCGGAGAGAAAGAAGGAGAGCTCGACGAGCACGAGCACCTCGTCGTCATCCACCTCGATCGGCAGCAGCGCCGAAGAGCCCTCGACCGCCTCACCGCTGCCGGCCCTGCGACTCGGGCTGGGCTTCCGCGGGTTCGGCCGATCGCTCTCGTGGACCGGTGATCCCGATCAAACCTTGGCGCGGTACAGCTTGGGCTTCGCGCCGTCGGTCGCGCTCGATGCGGCGTGGTACCCAGGCGCGCACTTCACCTCGGGCATCGTCGCCAACCTCGGCGTCGCCTTCGCGGGTGACATCGCGGTGGGGGTGGCGTCGAAGCAAGACACCTCGCGGTTCGGAACGCGGTCGGACCGGTTCCGCATCTCGGGTGCGTTCCGGCAGCCGCTGGGAGAGATGTTCTCGATCGAGGCGGCGGCCGGCTTCTCGACTCAGAGGTTCTCCATCGATCCCGTCGCGGCGAACGACGGCACGCCTCGCCCGAACATTCCGAGCGTCACCTACAACGGCGCTCGGGGAGCGGTGGGGATTCGGCTCGCGAAGCTGGGGCCCATCGGGGTCGACGTGATGGGCGGCTTCACCTTCCTCGTGAGTCTGGGTGAGCTCGGAACGGACGCGTACTTCAAGCGGGCGAAGGGCATCGCGGTCGATGCGACCGCTGGCGTCAGCTTCGAGCTGATGCCGAACCTCCAGGCACGCGCCGGCATCGACTGGACCCGCTACTTCCTGACCCTCAACCCCGAAGAGGGCGCGCGCTTCACCGCTCCGGCTGCCGCCGATCAGTACCTGGGTGGGCAGGTCAGCCTGCAGTGGGTGATGTAGGCACCACGTTCACCGCTTCGAGTCAGTGTCAGTTGCGCTTATGCGCGGCTCCGATTAGTTCTCCTGCGCCACCACCTCCGATCGCGAAGTGGAACTGAGGAGTCCATGCAACTCGAGTCGCTCAAGATGTTCGTCGACGTCGTCGAGACGGGGTCGTTCTCACGCGCGGCGCAGCTCAACCACGTCACCCAGAGTGCGGTCAGCCAGCAGATTCGGGCGCTCGAGACGCGGTACGAGCAGCGGCTGCTCTCTCGGAGCGCCCGGCAGGTGACCCCCACTCCCGCGGGCGAGCGGCTCTTTCGCGGCTGCAAGGAGATCCTCGCGCGGTTCTCCGAGGTGGAAGGCGAGATTCGCGAGCAGGCGACCGACGTCTCTGGCACCTGCAACGTGTCGGCGATCTACTCGGTGGGTCTGCACGAGCTGTCGAACGTGCAGCGTGAGCTCTTGCGCACGCACCCGAAGGTGAACCTCCGGCTCAACTACCGGCGCAGCGATCAGGTCTACGACGACGTGATCCTCGGCGCGGCCGATCTCGGGTTGGTCGCGTACCCGCAGCAGCGCGCAGGCGTCGACATCGTGCCCTTCCGTGACGACAAGCTCGCGGTCGTGGTCCCGCCGGGCCACCCGCTGTCGACGAAGGCCAAGGTGGCGCTCAGCGCGGTGGCGGGCCTGCCCTTCATCGCGTTCGATCGCGAAGCGCCCTCGCGCAAGGGCATCGACAAGATCTTCCGCGACAAGGGGCTCGAGCTGAACGTGGCGATGGAGCTCGACAACGTCGAGACGATCAAGCGCGCGGTCGAGCTGGGGTTGGGCGTCTCGGTGCTCCCGCAGCCGACCGTGTACCAAGAGGTGACTCAGGGCAGCGTGGTGGCCAAGCCCTTCGCCGAGGGCACCTTCACCCGTCCCATCGGCATCCTCGTGCGCAAGGGCAAGTACCTCTCGCGGGCGTCGCAGGCGGTGCTCGACACCTTCAAGAAGCTGACAGCCGAGGAGTGAGCGCTCGATGCCCTTGGTCGTTCGCAGGGTGAAGGTGACCGATCTCCCGGTGCTCGAGCTGCTGGAGCTCGAGACGACGAAGCGCTTTCCGGCGCGCACGCGGTGGATCGAGACCTTTCGTTCGCTCATCGAGTCGAGCCTGTCGGAGGAGCCGGAGGGCCTCTTGGTGGCCGACTACGATGGGCGCGCGATCGGCGCGGCGGTTGCGCGCGTGGTGGGACCTCACCCGTTCACCGGCCAACAGCTCGGGCGCATTCTCGCGCTCTCGGTCGCGCCAGGCTGGAAGGGCCAGGGCATCGGCGAGCGGCTGGTGCGCGAGGCCGAGGCGTACCTCAAGTCGCGGGGCTGTCAGGTGATCAGCTTCTTGTTGCCCAGCGACGCGGGCCCCGACGGCGACGTCTTCAAACAAGCGGGCTTCAAGGTCTCGGGCTGGGAGCTCGAGAAGACCTGATCACCCAGCATCTCGCTTCTGCGCCTGCATCAACTCCTGGAGCGTCTTCTCGCGAGGCGGCTCTGCCGGCGGCGCTGCCTCTGAGCCCGCGTCTTGCCTGGCCTTCTGGCGCTTCATCAACTCCTGCAGGCTGAGCTCGGCGTCGGGCGGCGACTCCGGTGCTGGCTCGCCGGCATCGGCCGCCTTCCTCCGCTTCATCAACTCCTGGAGGCTGAGCTCTGCAGTGGGCTCGGGCTCGCCCGCGTCGATCGAGGGCGGCGGAGCACCGACCCGCTCGACCGTCGGCTCGGGCTTGGGCTCGTTGCGCAAGGCGAAGACGAGCCCAGTCGCCATGCTCGGCACGTAGGAGACGATGGCGAGCGCGACCAGCATGATGAGGAGCGTCGGGACGACGGCGCGCACCACGAAGCCGATGCTCTCCTTGAAGAGCGTCGAGCTGACGAAGAGGTTGAGGCCGACGGGCGGGGTCAGGTACCCGATCTCCAGGTTCACGATGAAGATGATCCCCATGTGGATCGGGTCGATGCCGACCGCCGCGGCCATGGGCGCGAGCATCGGCGCGATGATCAAGATCGCGCTCATGATGTCCATGAACATGCCGACGATCAGCAGGAGCAGGTTCACGAAGAGGAGGAACCCCACCCGCGAGAGGTTGGCGTCCTTGAGCACCGCGACCATCTTGTCGGGCACTTCCTGATCGACGAGCACGTAGTTGAGCGTCAACGCGAGGGCGATGATGACGAGCAGCGAGCCCATCACGGTCATCGAGTTCTCGGTGACCGCGAACAGCTTCTTCCGATCCATCTCGCCGTGAATGAAGACCTCGACGGCGAGCGCGTAGACGACCGAGACGGCCGACGCCTCGGTGGCGGTGAAGATGCCGGTGTAGATGCCCCCGAGGATGATCACCGGCAGGAGGAGCGACCAGAAGCCCTCGCGGGTGGCGCTCCACAGCCGCTGCGCAGAGAACGGCTCACGGGGAATCTTGAAGCGAACGCCCTGCGTCACCGCGTAGATCGCGAGCAAGAGCCCGATGAACAGCCCGGGCACGATGCCGGCGACGAAGAGCTCGGTGGGATCGACCGGCGTCGAGCCCGACACCATGATCGAATAGATGATCATGGGGATCGACGGCGGAATGAGGATGCCGAGCGAGCCCGCGGTGGTGAGGAGCCCGACCGAGAAGTCCTTCGGGTACTTCGCCTTCACCAGCGCCGGCACCATGATGCTGCCGATGGCGACGACGGTGACCGGAGAGGAGCCGGAGATCGCCGCGAAGAAGACGCAGCCCGCCACCGCCGAGACCGCGAGGCCGCCCGGAATCCACCCGAAGGCCGCGCGCATGAAGTCGATCAGCCGCCGGGCGAGGGTGCCCTGGGTCATCAGCTCGCCCGCGACCACGAAGAACGGGATCGCGAGGAGCACTTCCTTGCCGGCGAGCTCGAGGATCTTCCGAATCGCCACCGGCAGGTCGTCGCTGGTCAAGAGCGCGATGCACATGACGCCGATGCCGCCCATGAGGACGAAGAGCGGCAGGCCGAGCAGCAGCGAGCTCAAGATGATGGCGAAGACGAGGAACGCGACCTTGCCGGTGAAGACGAACAAGCCGGTGAGGAGCCCGAGCCAGGCGATCAGCCCGGTGCGCCTCTTCCGATACGCGAGCACCGCCAGCGCCCCGACGGCGACGAGCGCGAGGATCTTCGGGAGCGAGACGTCCATCACGTCCCGTCCCCACCGACCGAAGCGGCGTCTTTCGCGAGCTGATCCATGTCGACGCCGTGCGCATCGACGCCGCCGACGGGCGGACCCCAGAGGTAGTCACGCACGCCGGAACCGAGGAACCGGAGCGCCATGGTGCCGAAGGCGAGCGGCAGCGACAGCGTCATCAGCCACTTCGGAATCGGGAGCGCATCGAAGACGCCGACGCCGTCACCGTCCTTCCAGAGCACGAACTCTCCATACAGCTGCTGAACGGCGAGCACGGTGAGCAACGCACAGAAGAGGAAGGTCACGACGCCGCCGATGAGGGAGAACGTGCGGCCCAGCTTCTCGTCGAGCGTCTTCCTGATGGTGTCGAGCGCGATGTGGCGGCGCTGGCGGGTGGCGATCGAGGCGCCCAACATGCCGCTCCAGAGCATGAGCCCGAGCGAGAACTTCTGCGCGCCAGGCACGCTCGAAGGGAACACCCAGAGCAGGCCCTTGATGAAGGCCGCGAGGCCCAGCCACACCCCAGCGCCCACGAGGGCCGAGCGACCGAAGCCTGGCATCGGCGCCTTGTTGCGTTCGGCGGCGATCGACCTCGAGGAGTGGGCGGCGAGGACGAGCAGGAGCAAGGAGCCCAGGTTGAACACCCAGGGCCCGATCGTCTCGATGACGAGCTGCTGGGTCTCCGGCGACGGGTTCGAGAGCAGCCCGAGGATCAGGGTGGCCGTCTTCGAGACCTGGCGCGAGAAGGTGCGCTGAACGACGTCGAGCGAGACGAGCATCGTCATCGCCGACAGGCTGACGACGAGGAGCACCCGCTCGATCATCAGCACGCCGTCATCGAGCCGATCGATGGCCTTGCGGAGCGCGTTCACGAATCACTTCTTGCCCGCAGCGAACTCCTTCTTCGCCGCCAGGATCGCGTCGAGGAGCGCTTTGTTGCCGGGGCTCTTCTTCGCGTAGACGTCCCACACTGGCTTGGCCTTCTCCTGCCACACCTTCGCTTGGTCCGGGGTCAGCTTGCAGACCGTCTTCTTCGCGGCGGTGAAGTTGTCGAGCAGCGGCTCGGTCAACGTTCGCACGCCCTCGATGCCCGAGCGCTCCTCGGTCCGCACCACCATCAGCTTCTGCAGGTCGGGCGGCATTCCGTCGTAGACCTTCTTCGAGAGGACGAGGATCGCCGGCTGGTAGATGTGCTTGGTGAAGGTGTAGTGGCTGATGCCCTTGTACCAACTGGTCGCTTGCGACAGGAGCGGGCTGTTCGAGTAGCCGTCGACGGTGCCCGTCTGGAGCGCGCCCATCACCTCGGGCACCGACATCTCGACGGGCGAGGCGCCGAAGGCCTTGTAGGTCTCCATGTGCACGTAGGATTCCTGCGAGCGCATCTTGAGGCCCTTCATGTCATCGGGGGTGGCGACGCACTTCCCCTTGATGCCGTAGCCGTGCCAGCCGTTCTCGGCCCACATCACCATCACGAAGCCCTTGGCCTCGAGCAGCTTGGTCACTTGGGGGCGAATCTTGTCCAACACGAAGTCGGCTTCGGCCTCGCTCGTGTACAGGTAGGGCAGCTCGAGACCGACGAGCTCGGGCACGTAGTTGCCGAGTGAACCGACGCCGCCGCCCCACAGGCCGACGTTGCCGTTGCGGGTCTCCTCAGCGGTCTCCTTCTCGCCGCCGAGCTTGCTGCCCAAGAAGAGCTTCAGCTTCACCTTGCCGCCCGAGTCCTTCTCGATGCGGGCCTTCACCCCGTCGAGCCACTCCGACCAGGGAGTTCCTTCGGGGGCGACCGAGGCGACCTTGACGACGAACTGCTTGTCGTCGGCGAGGGCGAACGACGAGGCGAGGAGAACGCACGACAAGACGAGGTGCTTCACGAGAGACCTCCGGGTGAGGCTGGCTGATGATGGTCGGGGGGTCGACGGACCACCCGCGGCGAGCTTCACGACGCTCAGAACTTCTCGTCGATCTGCGAGAGCAGCTTCTAGGCCTTCTCCTGCTCGAGCAGGTTCTCGGGCTCGATCTCGGGGATCGCGGCGGCGTTGGCGGCCACCACTTCCTTGAGGAGCTTCTCGTAGGTCGTCTTGTCCTGCCGCTTGGTGCAGAGGAAGTCGGCCCAGAGCACCTTGGTGCCGAGGTAGTTCGGCGCGAGCTCGACGGCCTTCTTGTAGTTCTCCTCGCTCTTGTCGAGCGACCCACCGGCGAGACCCGCGGTCTGCGCCTCGTAGCTGCCGAGGTAGCGCCAGGGCGCGGCGAAGAAGTACATCTCGTCGTAGGTCTTCACGAGATCGATGGTGGCCTTGATGTCGTCCTTGTAGCGGAGGCGAGTCGCGAAGCCCTTGAGCGCGGCCCACTTCCCGAGGTTGGTGGCGTACCAGTACATCGGGCCGATCGCTTCCTTGGGCGCCTTGCCGATCGACTCGGCGTGGGTCTTTCCCTCGGCCATCGACTTGGCGAACTCGGGAGCGGCGAGCTTGAGGCCCCTGGTCGCCCAGTCGAGGCCCTTCTGGTAGGCGGCGTCGCGCTCGGCCGTCTTGTCCTCGAAGCCATAGCGCTCGGCCTGGAAGTAGTACGCGCGCGAGAGCTTGGTGAAGAGCTCGGCGTCGGAGGTGTTCGCCGCGATGCCCTCCCACTTGGCGATCGCCTCGGCGAGCTTGGTGGGGTCCTTCCGGAGGCCCCATGCCGTGTCGGCGTCGCCCATCGCCTGGGCGTCGACCGCGCCGGTCACCGTCACCTTCTCGTCCCACTTCGCGGCGTGCTGGGTCGCGCACGCACCGAACAACGACACCACCAAGACGATCGTCAGCTTGTTCACGAAAAGGCCCCCTTCGAAAGGAAGTGCGAAAGTCGGGGGCTTCCTAATGACTCGGCGGTGGCTGTCCACCACTGCGTGCGGTCGCCACGTCGATTGACGCGTTTGGTCACCGGCGCCCGCCAGGGCTACTCCTGGTGACCGCGGGCGCCGGGCTTGAACTCGACGAGCCGGTACAGCCAATCGTCCGGCCCGCGCACCCCGACCTTGCCGATGTTGGGGGAGTAGTAGTGGGTGTAGGGCGCCGTCCCGTCGAGGGCGGTCTCGAGCACCACGAGGCAGTCGTCGACGATGACGCCGGTGGGGAGATCGACCTGGGCATCGAGAGCGAGCACCTCGTACTGAACGAGCTCCCGCGTCCCGCGCTCGACCGACGCGGGCGCCTGCCACCGAGAGCCGCGTGTCATCACCGCCGGCAGCACGACGACCTCTCCGTCGGCGCGCGCCGAGGGGCGCTCGAGCCAATTCCCTTCCTTCACCCGCCAGGTG
>JBPOIJ010000148.1:0-8296 GCA_052034585.1 Myxococcota bacterium | reverse complement strand
TCCTCCGGCGTCACTGGCGACTTTTCGTTGCAAGTGCTCGACCAGGGAGCAGGCCCGCTCAAACTCAGCGCGCGATTCTATGACGGCGACCAGCGCGGTTACGGCCTCGTCAGGACTTCCAACACCTCGGGGACCGTACAGCTACCGACGCAGTCGCGCATAGTGGTGGACGTGGAGGGTGGACGTGCGCCGGTCACCGTCACCATCGCGGTGGATGGAGGTTCCGCGCAAAACGTCCGCGAAATCGATATCGACCTTTCCACCACCCCCACCCGAACGATTGTAATCAACGCCAGCGACACAAGTTCGCCGGTACGATCGGCCACTTTCACCATCCAAGCCGGCCTCAAGCGTCCACAGGGTGAGGTGCCCGGAACCTCATCGCTCGGACCGACGCCGACGGCGCGGATCACAACGCAGTCCACAGTCCAGGGTACGGCCACCGTGCAGCAACCACGCCTCCAGATCATATCGGAGACCGCTTCCACGGCAACGGTGGGATTGGACGTTTCGTCCGTGCGCGCCCCGCTGACACAATGGACTGTGGATGGATCGGCGCGTGGTATGAGTGCAACCCTGGTCATTGACTTGTCGGCCGGCGGACCAGATGTGAACGTGGTTGCGACCCTGCCGGGGGAATCAGGTGTCACGGATTTCACGGGCTATTTCCGATTCGATCACCCGCCCTATAGCGAGAACAATCGCGTGCAGACCGACGAGGATACGCGCGCCTTCGCGCTCGATCCGAACAACAGCCGTACCACAGAGGCCAACGACGAAGGGACTACGTCCAACTGGCTCGGCGGCAGCGACATCCGGACGGCACTACTGCCGGTGCTCCAGAGCCTCGGCCCCAACACAGCCGTCTCGATCGAGGGATTCGCCAGCTACGAAGGCCCCCCACCTCCAACCGTGGACGAAACCAAGCGAGCCTATAACGCGGATCTGGCAAGACGCCGCGCACTCGGATTTCGTGCAGTCATCGAAGACCTCATCGGCAACCCAGCGAACAATCTGCAGGGCAAACACCTTACTGTCACCCATGCGGCCAACATGACGAACTGGACTAACCAGGGCTTCCCCGCAGTTGAGACCAGGCGCAGCTGGTGGAAGGCAGTGGCTAGGTGGTCGGCCGCGACCATCCGTGGGACCACAACCTCGGGAACCCTGCACCGCGATCCGCGTACCAGTTCGAACAAACCACCAAAGGTCCAGGACCCACCGAATCAACAGTCTGCACCGCCGCCGCGCTGGTTCAAGCAGATGGGCGCGAAGGTGCGCATTGTGCGCAATCAGTTCGTCGCCTGTGAGATCACAGCAAAGATCGATATTCAGACCGCAGCAGAGGATCGCCTCCAGGCGGGGATGCCGTCAGGACGGTCCGGAACCCTGGGTTCGGGACAGGCATTGGGAGCAAATCCCGCCGACGGAATCATCGATGTGAGGCTTGTGATCCAGATCGATGATGCCACCGATACGGTCACGGTGATCGGCTACTACGGCGCAGATCCAGCCGATGTCGACGGACTCTATCTGTGGGGCACCAGGCCAGGGCAGGCTGCCACAACGAACCCCGGATTCGGCCTAAATTTCTTCGGCACTACTATCGTGTTCATGCCACTCATCTCGGCGGGGGTGGGCGCTGTGTCCAACGATGGAGCGCTCGCCGAATTAGGAATGACGGCGGCGATGCTTGCCATCCCCGCGACGATCGCAGGCCTAGCCGAAGCTGGTGGCAGCCCGGTGAAGGTGCTCTGCGAACGCGTCATCTGGTACGGCGGCGAAGTGCAGTTCCGCAAACGCCCATCCGGCGCCGAAGCGGTGATCTTGTTCGACATGGAGGCTGCGCTCAGCATGGATGTCTCCATCGGCGGCAAAACGTTGCTGAAAATCGATCGCAACGCGCCGCTGGCAGTCCGCTATAAGGCTGTCGGCATCCGAATCGGCGACGACCCTGACCAGCCGAAGTTCCAGTTCCGTCCGGTCTTTGACGCCTCGAGGGGCTACACGATCGATGTGTCGCGCCCAGGCGCAATCACCGTCGCCTCTCCGTTGGATCAGATCCTCACCATCCTCGGCGCGCGCATTGCGCGCAACAATCCGTTGATTTTCGAGATCGACCTTGGGTTCGCCGTCGACCTCGGTGTGGTGACTATCGAACGAGCACGCGTGCGCCTGCGTTTCGACCCGCTCGGACCTCCGGAGCTGACCGCGTTCGCTGCAGGCATCGATATTCCCGGCGCACTCCGAGGCCGTGGCTATCTGGAGATGAACGAGAGCGAGATCAAGGGGCAGATCGACCTTACCATCGTTCCCGTGCAGGTCCGCATTGCGGCCGGCGTGGGTGTGGCGAACATCAACGAGAACGGCCGCAAGGCCACAGGTGTGATCGTTTCTCTGGAAGTTGAGTTCCCGGTGGCAATTCCGCTGGGAAACTCGGGCTTGGGCATCTATGGCTTCCTTGGTCTGTTCGCGATGCACTACTCGCGCAAGGAGCCGCCGCCCTCCGCAATGGCGCCCGCCCTTGCTTGGCTCAAGGACATCGCTCAAGGAAACCCAACCGACATCGCGGCTTGGAGTCCAAAGATCGACACCTGGGCATTCGGCGTCGGCGCCGTGCTTGGCACCATGGGGTCGAGTGTCATCTTCAATCTCAAAGGCGTCGTCCTGCTGGAACTGCCTGGGCCGCGGTTGCTCTTGATGATGCGCGCAAACCTGCTTGCGGTCCTGCCGAAACTCAAAGGCACGGCAGAAGGCACGTTCCTCGCGGTGATCGATCTCGACATGGGGCGGGGGACGCTGACCATCGGCCTCTCGGTTGAATTCGGCATCCAACCGCTGCTTGAGATTCACATCCCAGTTGAAGCGTTCTTCAATTTCCACGATTCGAAAGACTGGCACCTCTATCTCGGCCGCTTCATCGAACAGATTCATGCCAAGATCCTCGAAGTGTTCGACGGCTCAGGCTACCTGATGCTTTCGGGAAAGGGTTTCACGGCCGGAGACCTGGCGGACGGACTGCCGGTGCCAGTCAATGGATTCGCGATCTCCACCGGCCTGCATGTGTCGTTTGTCTGGGGCAGTAAGAGCGTCGGGCTCTATGCGGAAGTGGCCGCCGGCTTCGATGCCGTGCTCGGGTTCGATCCGTTCCGACTCACCGGCGTCCTGTACCTCCGCGGTACCTTACACGTCTTCATCATTGATCTCAGCGCCTGGGCTAAGCTCACAGTCGATATCGGCGAAAAGCCGGATGGGTCCAAGGTAGCAAGCATTTCTGGACAAATCTGCGGCAGAGTCAAATTCCTCTTTTTCTCCATCGAGGGGTGCGTTGATTTCGCACTTGGCCAGGCTTCGATACCGCCGGTGGCGCCACCCGAGTTGTTTCAGTCCTTGCGCCTGGTAAGTCGTTCCCCTGCCCTCGCGGTAGGTACCGGTGTCGATAAGGCCATCGACGGCGGCATCGCCGAGGGCATCAAGGGCGACGTCGCTCCGGCACCTCCTCCCAATCCGCCGCCAGCCGCGCCGCTCGGGCAGCCACAGCCCGATGTCGCGATGAATCAGCGGCGCGTTCCGATTGATGCCATCCCGCTGGCCATGCTAGCAATGCCGCCGGTAACCGGAAGCACCCAGTACCTCTTCCGCGGTACAGCCGTGAATCAGGCGCCTGGACCAGGCACACCCGGCGCTCCGCCAGACGGTTGGATTCAGAAAGGCGACGACGTGTTTCAATACACGTTGACCAGCGTGGAATTGATCGGCGATTTGCTGGACGGTTCGACGCCGGCGGTCTGGTGGCCGCAGAAAGCAGGCGACACACCGACGCAAGCTCAGCTCGGCCTGCTGAGCTGGGTACCGGATCCGACTCCGAAAGCAATCGAGCGCAGTCATTTCCTGGAGGAAACTGTCAAGGAGACTTGGGGCACGGTGTGCTTCCCCGCCGCAGCGCCCACTTCAGTACTGTTCACCTTTCTGCATGAGCCGTTCGGTCCATCAACCTACGGATGGGTACTCGACGGCAAACCGTGGCCAGATCCTCCGGATACGATTCGTTCTGTTCCGCCGACACTCACACTCAAGGTCTCCGAGCGTTGGCGAACGGCAAGTGATGAAGTGGATGAACTAGCCGGTGTGATTCCCGCCGTGGTAGAAGGGGCACCGGTGATGTGTCAGCACAAACCGAACCAACCCGACACCCCGATTCACGCCATCCCTGGTGCCGTCCCCATCCCGGTGCCCACCCGGGCGCTCCGTTTCGATCCGATCGCCGCAGCCCGTGGAGTCAAAACTCCCGACGCCTTCACCCCCCAAGAATTGACGCTTGTGGATCTGGCGCGCCGAGCCAATGCGGGCCTCGAAGTCTCGCGTTCGATGATGACCAAGTTGGTGGTCACACCGACCACGGCAGCTGCCACTGCAGACCGCCCTTGCACCAGCCGCGTACTAGCCGCGCCAGTGCTCGACTCGAAGAATGCACAGCCGTTCGGACCACCCTCGCGGCTCATCCAGCTCCAGAAGGAGCGGAGCAGACGCGGGTTCAAGCCCGGACCCTTCGATGATGCAGTGGTGTTCTACACCGGACCCGTCGAGACCGCGACGTTCTATCTCTTCGTGCCGCGCGACCTCCTCGCGCAGAAGATCGTGGTGGTGGCGGCCACGGACGGGCAAGACACGGTCTTCCAGCAGCTGGTACTTGACCCGTCCATGATGAGTCCGCCCAATACGCTGCCTCCCCGGTGGATCGATGCGTCCGGGCCGTGGTTCGACGAAGCGGCTCACCTAGCGCAACATCAGAACGTCCTGCGGCCACGCGGCTTCGTCGGCGTGATCGTCACCATCAAGGGGCACCAGAGGGCCGACCGCATACAAATCGGGCTGACCCAGCACGATGCAGACTGGCACCACAAAACAGTTGAACGGCCATTCTACGTAGCGGGCATCGAGGTATTGACGGTGGCCGAGTTTGTCCGGTTCGACTACGACACCAAGGAACAGAAGAAGAAACGAGGCGTGCTTGAAGCGGCACTGAGCGACAGCAGTTCCGGCCAGGCGCTGCTCAAACCCAATACGGCCTATGGGGTCAAGGTCACCTACGACGCCAAACGAGGCAAACGTCCGCCCGGGCAAGCCGTGAGTGACGAAGTGTCGGCTCTCAATCAGCATCAGACGTTCTGGTTCTATACGGACGACCAGCCGCCAAGGCGGCTCGACCCCTGGCTGATGTGCAGTACGCCGGAAGACGGGGAGCACCACTACTTCGGCAGGCTGCCTGTGCACATCGTGTTCAACAGCCCCGATGTGGGGCGCATCTACGACGCATACGGAAGGCGACTGCAGATCCGGCTGCGCGCTGCTTCTTTCCGGCCGTTGCCGAGTAGCCCGACAGCGCCGCACCCGCTCCCGTTGACACCGGATTTCCTAAAACCGGTGAAGGCGGCACTACTCTCGCCATGGGAAGGAGTGGTACAGGACCAGCTCATCGCCTCCTGCGTTCCAATCAGCGTCGAACGCGCTCGGCACTCCATGGTGACGATGCCGATTCCTCTTGAGCCCTTCACCGATTACGTGCTCGATATCGAGATGGCAGACAAGAACGCACCTAACGACGCACCAGGTCTTGTGGTGTGGCGCACCGGATTCTCTACCGGACGCTTCGCGACGGCGCCCGCCTTTGCCGAATCATTCCAGCTCAACCGCCTGCTGCACCGCTTTTCCAAACCGGGTCAACTGCAGGCGATTGGCACGCAGCCCTGGGCCGCCAATCCGCAGGGTAATCAGCTTGATCAGGCCATGATGGCAGCTGGTCTGGAACCCATGGGTGTACCCGAAGCACCTCGGATCATGGTCTTCTGGGAAACGGCTGCGTCTGACCCGCAGCCTGCCGCCGTCCTCGTCGATTCATCGGAACCGATGTGGCGCAGCCGCAGGATCCCGAAAGAGGTGATGGATCCGAATCCGCCTAACGCGAAACGTTACGAAATGACGGCCACGGAATGGTTACGGCTAGAGGAAGAAGCAGGCGGCGATGCGATCGTGGATAAGGTGATCAAAGCGCCCGGTGGACAACGTGCGCTCGTCACCTTAAAGCCGAACTCGCGCGGCAAGACCTTGCGGCTTGCCCTGCGGCTGGTCGCACAGAAGGAGCCCTATCTCGACGGCCCAACCGCTGCCGATCAATTGTTCACCGTGATCAACGCACAACTCAATCGCGCGCCATGGGAGGAAGAGGACTGATGGCGTTCATTGTCGACATAACCAAGTTCCAGGCCGAAGGAGCGTTGTTGAATTGGCCGGTGGTCTCGCGGCGGCTCGGAATGTTGGACGCCACAACGGGGGGGATTCAGCTGCCATCGGTGCTGCAGTTGCGCTGGACCTTGAATAACGAATTGGGCCTCCCCACAGAACCGTTCATCGTCTGGCGGCGGAACAAGAAACTGCGCGGGCCGAAAACCATCGCCGCGGAGGTGACCCCGATCGGGCTCCTCGGCAATTCGCAACTGGTGGATTTCAAGGCCTCCTACAGCACCGTGGAATTGAACGTCTCCGGAAGTGGAGGAGTCGTCTACGCGTTTGTGGGCAGTCCGTGGCTCAACAGCATCGTAGCAATCGCTTCAATCTCTGTGGGAAACAACATCGTAGTGACATTAGCGGCACCTTCTATGGAAGGTCTTATCGTCTCCAGCGGGGTGGTGGTCAACAACATCGCGGGCGTCCGTTCCGACGATCTTACAGTGGCCGACGGCTGGCAGAAGGTAGAGTTTGTCGGCTTGCCGGTCAAGGAAGACGAGTGGGCTGGGCAGGGAGTCGGACGGCACGGCGTGGACCCAGGCATATTCGGAGCGTTCACTGATGCGATCTCTGCGGCAAAACAGCGACTAGAGCGAGGCGCCCCTCCCATCGGCTGGGCTCCGGCCATCGAATCCGGAGTCGCGGCTCCGCCATGGAGCGCGCCCGTTCCGAACCAGGTGCTCAAGGATCTGAATGCGATGCTCTTGGACGATCTGCGCACAGTCGCACCCCTGCCGCCAGCGACTCAGTCCGCCAAGAAAATCAGCAAGCCGATGCCGCCGCCGGAAAACTCTTCCGGCGACAAGATGTCCGGGCCCGGCGGCACATCGCAGGTGTCCCCGCTCAGTTCGACCTATATGGCGGCGGCGATCGATTGTTTCAATTGCCTTGCCCTTGGTTTCGGAACGGCATATCCACTGCGCTTCTCGACGACGGGACAAGTGGAGAACCCACTCGATTTCGACTATATGATCACGGCACAGTACGAAAAGGGACTCCGGGGCAACGGTCCTGCAGTGGCATATGCGGCGCTCGTGCCCTCGCCGGGACAGGCGATTGCGCCGCCGATTCCCGCCAACATGGCACAGCAAATGATGGGCAACCTGCGACCGCTTACGCGCGATGGAAGTTGGCTGGCATCGGTACGGATCTCCTGGGATAGGCCAGTTCCGATTTCCCTGTTCCGCCCGCGATCGTTCGCCTTCGTCCGCTCCGAGGTGACGCCGCCATCTCCCGCCGTCCTCCTCATGAACAAACGCTCCGACGGGTCACCTCTGCCGGTCGCCGTAAATTACCTAGTGACTCCCCAGGATCCGGAACCCAACCGGCTGAGTGCGGTGGAGCGCGAGATCCCGATTCCCAATAACCCCGGTACCCGCACGATAAAATACGCCGCCGCCCATCAAGACATCTACGGTCAGTGGAGTAGCTGGGTGGCAATCAACGCGTCGGTCAATCAACCCGACGTTGATGAGCCTCGGATCGTCTCCGCAGAATTCAAATATACGTCCGTTCCCTCGCCTCCCGCCGGTATCTGCCATGCGAACCTCGTGCTGGAGTTCCTCTGGGATTGGAGGATCCGCACTCCCCTCACCATCAACTTCCGGGGACGCTTACACGCCGCCGCCTATCACGGTGCGCCACCCCCCAACATCACATTACCGTCGGGACTGCAGGTGAAACTCGAAGTCGAGCCAATCAACACGTTTACGTTGAAGTTCGACCTGCTCGCCGCCAACGGCGCGCCGACCTCGAGTTGGCCCGGCTATGATCCGTTGACCCACTGCGTTGCGCTGACCCAGGCGGGGGACCAGCAGGTGCCCTTTGGTCATGCCCAGGGAAGCGAAACACGCCGCTATCGTGTAACGATTCCCGGGTTCGAACTGAGCTTTGGGCCATCCGGCCATATCGGGCTCGCGCTTTGGGCGCAAGGGCAGGAATCCATCGCACCGCAACACAACGGTAATTGGAGCAAAGAACCGAGTGTGATCTCCACCTCCGATCCGCGACC
>JBPOIJ010000106.1:0-11189 GCA_052034585.1 Myxococcota bacterium | reverse complement strand
GCCGCCCGACGTTCCGCCGCCCGACGTTCCGCCGCCCGACGTTCCGCCGCCCGACGTTCCGCCGCCCGACGTTCCGCCGGCGACCGACCCGCCTGCATCGCCGCCGCCAACCGAGCCGCCCGCATCGCCACCGCCAACCGAGCCGCCCGCGTCGCCGCCGCCAACCGAGCCGCCTGCGTCGCCGCCGCCAACCGAGCCGCCTGCCGAACCTCCGCCCGTCGACGAGGTTCCGCCGCCGTTGGTCGATCCCCCACCGGTCGATCCTCCATCACCTTCGACGGCAGTGATCCCTTCGCACCCTGCGGCAAGGACGAGGGCGAGCGCAGCAGTTCGAAGTCGCATGGGGCGGGAGTCTCTCCGAGGGAGGCAACTGATTCAAATCAACCGTGACGCACGACTACTTGAGCAGCTCGAGGAACTGGGCCTCGTCGAGCACCTTGATGCCGAGCTCCTTGGCCTTGGCGAGCTTCGAGCCGGCCTCTTCACCAGCCACGAGGAAGTCGGTCTTCTTCGACACGCTCCCCGAGACCTTCCCGCCGCGCTTCTCGATGGCTTCCTTCGCCTCGTCGCGACCCATCTTCGAGAGGGTGCCGGTGATCACGATCGTCTTTCCGGTGAACGCTCCAGCCGCAACCACCTCGGGAGCGGCCGGCTTCACTCCGGCGGCGAGCAGGGCCTCGACCATCTCCTGGTTGTCGGGGAGATCGAAGTACTCGCGGATCGAGCTCGCCATCTCGGGGCCGATGTCCTTCACCTTCTGCAGCTCGTCGAGGGAGGCGTTCATCAACTTCCGCACGTCGCGGAAGTGCTCGGCGAGCGTCTTGGCGGTGGCCTCTCCCACGTCGGGAATGCCGAGCGCGTAGATGAACCGGCGCAGCGTCGTCTCCTTCGAGCGCGCGATCGCCTCGAGCAGGTTCTGGGCCGACTTCTCGCCCATGCGCTCGAGGCTGGTCAGGGTCTTCAAGGTGAGGGTGTAGAGATCGGCGACGGAGCCGACGAGCTCCTTGTCCACCATCGCCTCGCACAGCTTGTCGCCCAGGCCGTCGATGTCCATCGCGGTGCGGGTGGCGAAGTGGCGCAGCCGACCGGCGAGCTGCGCCGGGCACGACCGGTTGGTGCAGCGCGCGACCGCCTCGCCTTCTTCCTTCTTCACCGCCGCCTTGCAGATGGGGCAGGTGGTGGGGAAGACGAACTCCTTCTCCTTGCCGGTGCGCTTCGCGGTGATCACCTTGACGATCTCGGGGATCACGTCGCCCGCGCGGCGCACGAAGACCCAGTCGCCCTCGCGCACGTCCTTGCGGCGCAGCTCGTCTTCGTTGTGCAGGGTGGCGCGCGAGACGGTGACGCCGCCGACGAAGACCGGAGTCAGCTCGGCGAGCGGAGTGATCGCGCCCGTCCGTCCGACCTGCACGAGAATGCGCTCGACCTTCGTCTCCATTTCTTCTGGCGGGAACTTCCACGCGACCGCCCAGCGCGGGCTCTTCGACACCTGGCCCAGGCGGGTTCGGAAGTCCGTGCGATCGACCTTCACCACCAGCCCGTCGATCTCGTACGGCAGCCCGTGCCGCTCGGCGAGGAGCGCGCTCCAGGCGCCCTTCACTCCGTCGAACCCCTTCACCACGTTGCGGCGCGGGTTCACCGGTAGGCCCCAGCTGTCCATCGCGTCGAGCTTCTCGACGTGGGTCTCGAACTCGCGGCCTTCCACCACGCCGACCTCGTAGACGTAGAGCGAGAGCGGGCGCGAGGCGGTGATGCGGGAGTCGAGCTGACGGAGCGAGCCGGCGGCGCTGTTGCGCGGGTTGACGAAGGCCTCTTCACCCTTCGCGAGGAGCTGCTCGTTCATGCGCTTGAAGTCGGCCTTGCGGATGAAGACCTCGCCGCGCACCTCGAGGAGCTTGGGCACGTTCTTCCCCGGCAGCTCGAGCGGCAGGTTCTTGATGGTCTTCAGGTTCTCGGTGACGTCTTCGCCGATGACGCCGTCGCCGCGGGTCGAGCCCTGCACGAAGCGGCCCTTCTCGTAGACGAGCTCGATGGCGAGGCCGTCCATCTTCGGTTCGCAGACGTAGCCGACGGCGTCGACGCTCATCGCCTTGCGAATGCGCTCGTCGAACTCGGTGAACTCGGTGTCTTCGAAGACGTTGCCGAGCGAGAGCATCTGCTGCCGGTGGGTCACCTTCTCGAACTTCTCGAGCACCGCGCCGCCGACGCGCTGAGTGGGCGAGTCCGGGGTGACGAGCTCCGGGTACGCCTGCTCGAGCTTCTGCAGCTCGCGCATCAACGCGTCGTAGGCGGAGTCGGAGATCTCGGGCGAGTCGAGCGTGTAGTAACGGTGGTTGTGGTAGGCGAGCTGCTTGCGCAGATCGGCGACGCGTTCGGCTGGCTTCACGGGCCCCTCCCGAGTGGGTGCCGAGGTTGAACCCGAAATTCCCCCGAAAATCAGCCCGAAAGGTGCCCGGAAATGTCAGCCGCCTTTGCGCCGAGGTGCGCAGCGGTAGGAGCCGAGCGAACGACAATTCCTGCACGGAGGTCGATCATGCTCGTTCGGTACGGAAGCCAAGGGTCGGACGTCACTCGCGTGCAGAGGGAACTCAAGGCAGCGGGGTTCAACCCAGGACCCATCGATGGTGACTTTGGGCCGAAGACGAAGGCCGCGGTCGTCGCCTACCAGAAGAAGTACCACCTCGCGGTCGACGGCGTCGTCGGCTCGCAGACGTGGGGGAAGCTGCAGCGCGACGGCTATACCCCGGGCAGCTCCGGAGGCCCGTCGGTCAACCCTGTGACGCCCCCGACCGGCGGCTCGCGTGGAGATGCGCTCCGGGCCCAAGCCGCCCAGTGGGCCATTCGCCAAGCGAACGATCCGAACATTGGCTACAGCCAGACCAAGGGCCGCTTCGGCAACGTCACCGATCGCAACGGCCACCGCTACTTCGACTGCTCGGGCCTCGTCTTCACCGCGTACAAAAAGCTCGGCGTCACCCTCGGCGGAAACTGGACGGGCGCGATGCGTTCGACGTGGCCGCGCTGGGCCGACAAGGTTCCCAAGAGCCTGAGCGCGATGAAGCCGGGCGATCTGCTCCTGATGAACGGTCACGTGGTGATGTACACGGGCAACGGGAAGGTCGTCGGAGCGCAGACGAGCCACGCCGCGTTCCGGGATCAGGTGCGCGCGGGAATCGATGCGTAGCACTACCTCAACCGGTCGGACTGCATCGTGCTTCGTCCGCGGGTCTGAGTTCGTTCGCTCGCGCGCGTCGAGGGCTTCGCAGCCGGCGCACTTCGCGCGTCGATCGGAGGCCCCGTCGTCCGGGGCTCAGAGTTCAGGCGCAGAGTGCTCACCGCGAGCGGCGCCGGAGGAGGGCGCCGAGCACCGCGATCGCGGCAAGCGCGAACGGGACGAACGTCGTCGTGGACGACTGGCATCCGCAGCCCGTCATCGCGGCGCCTCCACCCGCAGTTCCTCCCGCCGTCGCTCCGCCTGCCAAACCGGCGCCTGCTGAACCGCCAGCAGCTGAACCACCGGCAGTCGAGCCGCCACCTGCCGAGCCGCCACCTGCCGAGCCGCCACCTGCCGACCCGCCACCTGCCGACCCGCCACCTGCCGACCCGCCAGCGCCGCCCGAGGTGGGCTTGAATCCGGAGACGATCACCCAACCCGGATTCGACGCCGCAGCTTGATACGCGCCGACGGTGTGCGGCGCCGTTCGCTGGGTGCCATTGAAGTCTTCCATCGGTGCGCTCGCCGCTGCTGCCGCGCCGATGAGCGCTCCTCCCGCCTTGGGAAAGACGTTGTTCGGCACGGTGCCGCTCAGGTTCGCGCCGACGAGATCGGCCGTCAGGTTGCCTGCGACGAGCATCGGGCCTCCACCGACGCCGACGTTGTTCGTGAGGGTGACGAAGCTCCCCGAGTTGACGACCTGCACGCCCGCCGAGCCCGCGGTGTAGACGGCGTTGTTCGCGACGGTGATCGCCGAGGTCGCGTCACGAATCGCGATCGCCGAGCCCGAGCCCGACGGCGCGAGCACCGTGTTGTTGATCACCTGCACGTTCCCGCTGCCGTTCATCACCGCCGCGTGGCTGCGCACCGAGATCCCCTCGGCCGCCGCCTCGAGAATGATGTTGTTCCTGATCACCGCGTCCTTCGAGACCTGAATGCCGTGATCGCCGCAGTTCCACATCACGTTGCGCTCGACGATGTTGGGCGCGTTCGTAGTCGTTCGCGCGCTGTAGAGCGTGATGCAGGGATAGTTGGTGTCGTGGATCACGTTGTCGCGCACGACGTTGCCGTAGCTGTTGTCCTTGATCTCGATGCCGTCGCCCTGGGTCACGTTCGGCGCGTTGATGTGGTGCACCCAGTTGCCTTCGATGAGCCCGTTGAAGAAGGAGCAATTTCCCGGGTGGCAGCCCAGGTACATGCCCTCGGCGGTGCCGTTCTGGGTGTGGTGCACCTCGTTGCGCAGAATGCGGAAGCCCTCGTAGCTGCCGCCAGTGTCGTTCGCGCGAATCGCCACGTCCTCCGTCTCGTGCAGGTTGCAGCCTTCGATGGTGATGAAGCTGGCCCCACCCAAGAAGCGGAGCCCGGCCGAGCCTCCCGAGAACTCGAGCTCACGAAAGACGAGATGGCGGCTCGAGATGTCGGCGAGGTTCTGGTTCGCGTCGGGCCGGTGGAGGTGCGCCCGCTCTCCCGTCTTGCTCCGAATGACGATCGGCAGCTGGGCGGTGCCGTTGCGGTCGATCAACCAGCGCGAAGTGGGCAGGGTGTACATCCCTCCGCGGAGGACGAGCTCGTCGCCAGGGTTCAGCGCGGCCACCTCCATCGCGACGTTGGCGCCCGGCCCAATCTCCTTGGACGCCCCGAGGGTGGACAGCGCGACGGCACAGCCGAGGAGGAAGGACATGGGCGTCGACCCTACCAGTTCGTCTTGACACCCGACCGGCCCACCCGTACCTTGCCCGCCGCTGTCGCAAGCGCACTGGTTCCTTTCTGACGCGCTTCGCATTCCCACACACCCTCCAGCCGGCTGAGCAGCTCGCAGCACTCTCTCCGGCTCTCCGAGCACCCAGTCATGGCCAGGGCACCAGCCACCAAGAAGCGCGCGAAGAAGAACGACGACGAGAAGCCGAAGAAGAAGGTCAAGCGCGCCGCCGAGGAAGAGACCCCCGAGACCGACGAGGCCGAGGAGGGCCGCGAGGAGGAGGGCGACGAGGCCGAAGAGGAGTCGAGCGAGCCGGAGCTCGACGAAGACGGCGAACCGAGGCCCAAGCCGGTGCTCACGCCGATCAGCCGCGCGCTGCGCGACGACGACATTCGCGAGGCCCAGCTCACTGGCGAAGAGGTGGTGAAGGCCGAGGAGCCCGAGCCTCCTCCCGCCGCAGACGAGCAGGCCAGCCACGCCCACCTTCAGGAGCTCAAGCTCAACGACCTGAAGCGAATGAAGATCACCGAGCTGTCCAAGATGGCCCACAACCTGGGCATCGAGGGCACGCAGGGCATGAAGAAGCAGGAGCTGCTCGTCTCGGTCCTCTCCAACGTCACCGAGAAGAAGTACGAGGTGCAGGCCGAGGGCGTGCTCGAGCTGATGCGCGACGGTCACGCGTTCCTCCGCTCCGCCGACTCCGACTTCACCGAGAACCCCGACGACATCTACGTCTCGCCGTCACAGGTGCGCCGCTTCAACTTGCGCCCTGGCGACACGGTGACCGGCCCGATCCGTCAGCCGAGGGAAGGGGAGCGCTACTTCGCGCTCCAGCGCGTCGAGAAGATCAACTTCGCCGACCCGCTCTCGGCCGACGTGAAGGAGCGCATCCTCTTCGACAACCTCACCGCGCTCTACCCGACCAAGAAGCTCAAGCTCGAGCACGACTCCAACGACTACACGACGCGCATCATCGATCTGTTCTGCCCCATCGGGCTGGGCCAGCGCTGCCTCATCGTCGCTCCGCCGAAGGCCGGCAAGACGGTGATGCTCCAGAACATCGCCCACGCGATCGCCAAGAATCACCCCGAGATCCACCTCATGGTGTTGCTCGTCGACGAGCGCCCCGAAGAGGTGACCGACATGCAGCGCAGCGTGAAGGGCGAGGTCGTCTCCTCCACCTTCGACGAGCCGGCCACCCGGCACGTGCAGGTCGCCGAGATGGTGATCGACAAGGCCAAGCGCCTGGCGGAGCAGAAGAACCACGTCTGCATCCTCCTCGACTCGATCACCCGCCTCGCCCGCGCCTACAACACGGTGGTGCCCGCGTCCGGCAAGATCCTCTCCGGCGGCGTCGACGCCAACGCCTTGCACCGGCCCAAGCGCTTCTTCGGCGCAGCCCGCAACATCGAAGAGGGCGGCTCGCTCACCATCATCGGCACCGCGCTCATCGACACCGGCAGCCGAATGGACGAGGTGATCTTCGAAGAGTTCAAGGGCACCGGAAACTCGGAGATCGTGCTCGACCGCAAGCTCTTCGAGAAGCGCATCTTCCCCTGCCTCGACATCAACAAGTCGGGCACGCGCAAGGAAGAGCTGCTCCTCGCGCCGTCCGATCTGGTGCGCATCACCGCGCTGCGCCAGGTGCTCCACCCGTTCACGCCCATCGACGCGATGGAGTTTGCGCTCAAGCACATGCGGCCGACCAAGACGAACGCCGAGTTCCTCGGCAGCATGAACCGCTGATCAGACGGGCGCTGGCCGGAGCGCTTTCTCGATTGCCAAGAGAGGCGTGACGGCCATGTGTGACCCGTTGCACCGCCCGGCGCAGGGGGCTAGACCGCCCGCACTCATGTCCCGGGTCGCACCCTTTCTGCTCGGTCTCGTCCTCCTCGGCTGCCCGAGGATCATCACTCCGCCGTTGCCAGAAGACGCGGGCACCGTCGACTTCGTCGGCCGCGCCTGCAACGTCGACGCGGAGTGTGGCGCCCTGCGCTGCGACAAGGTGCGCCGCCAGTGCATCTGCTTGTCCGACGACTCGTGCCGCATGGGCGTCAACGTCGGCACGGTGCCCAAGTACTGCAACAACTTCACCGGCCAGTGCGTCGAGGAGATCGCCGGCTGCCGCTCCGACACCGAGTGCGCGATGGGCGAGTACTGCGACCCCTCGATTCGTGGCTGCCGCCCCTTGAAGACCTTCTGTGAGGCCTGCGCTGCGAACAACGAGTGCGGCGGGCAGAACGACAACTGCGTGCTCGACACCGGCCTCAACCAGAAGTTCTGCGGCAAGTCGTGCATGACCAACGGCGACTGCCCGCGCGGCTCGACCTGCGTGATGAAGGACGGCGCGCTCCAGTGCTGGCCCGATCGAACCGCCCAGGGGCAGCCGGCGACCTGCAAGAACTTCCAAGGCTGCATCCCCGACACCCTGCGCAGCTGCAACACGAGCCCCGACTGCATGGACTCGACCCAGCGGTGCGATCCCCGGCAGGGGAAGTGCGTGGCGGCCCAGCAGCTCTGCCCCTTCGGCACCACGTGCGATCCCCGCGCCCGGCTCTGCGTCGCCGAGTGCGCCCGTGACGCCGACTGCGGTGACGTGAAGCTCCGCTGCATCAACAAGCTCTGCGAGGCCCTCAACGAGTGCATGATGGACACCGACTGCCCCGACAATCGGGTCTGCACCAAGGCGCCGGGAGAACCGATCGGCAAGTGCCAGCCCTTCTGCACCTCGGACGCGCAGTGCCCCGTCGGTCAGGTCTGCACCCGCACCAGCGCCAACCGCTTCGGCTGCGCGCCCGGCTGCTCGTCGAACCTGGGCTGCGGCCTCGATCAGCGCTGCAACGCGCGCACGAAGATCTGCGAGGGCCCGACGGTGGGAACGACCCGCACCTGCCAGGCCACCAGCGTCTGCAACACCTGCGAGGTCTGTGACGGCACCACCTCGACCTGCAAGAACGCGAAGACCGACTTCCCCTACTGTCAGACCTGCTCCTCGTCGACCGAGTGCCCCGGCGGAACGTGCGTCGCCTTGCCGTCGGGGACCAGCGTCTGCGCCCGCTTCTGTGGCGGTGGCCAGGAGTGCCCCCAGGGCTTCGCCTGCCTGACTCTCACCACCGGCGGTTCGGCCTGCGTGCCTTCGGATCGCAGCTGCACCGGAAAGTGCCCATGACCCGTGTCCTCGTCGTCTCGGCCCTCGCGCTCGTCGCGGCGGTGCCGTTGATCCCTGCGTGCACCTCGATGCCCTCGGGCCCTCGCGAGATCTGCGAGAACGGGCTCGACGACGACAACAACGGGAAGATCGACTGCGCCGACCCGGACTGCGCGGGCCAAGACGTCTGCTTCTTCGACGGTGGCTTCTTCGGCACCTGCGGCAAGTGCGGCAAGCCCTGCACGACCCAGACGGCCTGCCTCAACACCAGCTGGTTCAACGACGTTCCGCTCGCCTATTGCGAGATGGGTAAGTGCACCTCGTTCGCCAAGAACGTGCAGGTCGACGTGATCCTCAACGCGCAGCAGGCCTGGGGCACCCTCATCGGCCCCACCCGCAGCATCGCGACCCGGTTCATCAAGCGCACCGCCCTCGATGGGAGCACCGTCACCTGCGCCACCGTCGAGGCGGCCGCTCCGGGACGAATGGCGGTGAACTCGCAACAGCTCGAGAACGCCGGCAAGTTCTCCTACCTCGCCTTCGACGTGCGGCCCATCACCCAGGCCACCGGCAGCATTCCCATTCGTTTCGTCAACACCCTCACCGGCAGCGACTACCTGATCTGGATGGAGATGTGGGGCGGCACGCCTGACAGCGCGACCAAGTTCCCGACGGGCAACCGGCTCGGCTTCGAGTGCTTCGATGGGCCGATGATCGGGCAGCAGTGGGGGCCGATCACCGAGAGCGACAACTGCGTGGTGCCGGGCACCGACGCGGGCGGTGCGGTGTGCCGCCAGTATCAGGTGACCGCGACTCGCGGCCCGCAGCCGTGATCGAGCGGCTCCTCGTCCTCGACGGTCGACGGGCCGAGGGAGAAGCGCCGCGAGCCTCGGTGTTCGATCCCTTCGATGGCGCTGCGCGCGCGTCGATCGCCTCGGCTTCCCTCGGTCAGATCGAGCGCGCCCTGACGGTCGCCGAGGCTGGGCGAGGTCGGCTCCAGCGGCTCTCGGCTGGGGCGCGGCGAACGGTGCTCGAGAAGGTGATCGCGGGGATCGAGCGTCGGCGGGGCGAGCTCGTCGAGGCGATCGTGCACGAAGCCGGGAAGCCGGTGACCGCTGCGCGCGCCGAGGTGAGCCGCGCGATCGAGACCTTCACCCTCGCCGCGGCCGAGCTGACGCGCTTCGGAGGCGAGCTCGTTCCCGTCGATCTCCTCCCCGGCAACGAGGGCACCGAGGCCGAGGTGCGCCGGTTCCCCGCGGGCGTGATCGTCGGCATCGTGCCGTTCAACTTCCCGTTGAACCTGGGCGCCCACAAGATCGCGCCCGCGCTCGCGGTCGGCGCGCCGATCATCGTCAAACCGCCCCCTCAAGCGCCGAGCGCGATGGTGATCGTCGGGGAGCTCGCGCTCGAGGCAGGGGCCGATCCGGCGGCGCTCCAGGTGCTGCCCTGCTCGAACGAGGTGGCTCAGACGCTCGCGACCGACGCGCGGGTGAAGGTGCTCAGCTTCACCGGCAGCGCGAGGGTGGGGTGGCAGCTCTCGAAGCTCGCGAAGGGCAGGGTCGTGCTCGAGCTCGGAGGCAACGCGGCGGCGATCGTTCGCGCCGATGCCCAGCTCGAGCGGGCCGCCAGACGGCTCGCGATGGGCGCGTTCACCTACGCAGGTCAGGTGTGCATCAAGGTGCAGCGGATCGTCGTCGAGGCGCCAGTCTTCGACGCCTTCTCCGAGCAGTTCCTCTCCGAGGTCGACGCGCTGGTCACCGGGAGCCCCTCGGACGAACGAGTCACGATCGGTCCGGTCATCGATGTCGCCGCGGCCGATCGCATCGAGGGGTGGATCGAGGAAGCCTGTTCGCTCGGCGCCCGAGTGCTCCGTCGCGGCGCTCGCCAGGGAACGCTCCTGGGGCCCACCGTGCTCACCGACGTCGATCGGCGAGCGAAGGCGTTCTCGGAAGAGATCTTCGGCCCCGTGGTGATCCTCGAGAAGGTGCGGGACTTCGACGCCGCGCTCGAGGCCGCCAACGCGAGCCAGTACGGGCTGCAGGCAGCGATCTTCACCACCGATCTCCCCTCGGTGCGGCGCGCCTTCCGCGAGCTCGAGGTGGGCGGGGTGATCGTCAACGACGCGACGACCTTCCGCTCCGATGCGATGCCGTACGGCGGGGTGAAGAGCTCGGGCCGAGGGCGCGAAGGGGTGCGCGCGGCGATGCTCGACTTCACCGAGGAGCGAGTGCTCGTCACCCGTCCGTGACCCCAAGGCCTCAGCGATTCCGCGCCTTTCTCGCAGTTCAACTTTCGTGAGCCGGTCTCCCGGCCGCCGGGATCCCTCCCTGGGCCGGTACGGAACGAAAGGATGACGATGCGAACGCTGATTGGAGTCGTGGTGGTCCTCGCTGGCTGTTCACTCGGAGGGCTCGATCAGTCGGGACAAGCGGGTGCCGGGATGGGAGGACTCTCGGCGGGTGACGGGGGGCCGCAGACCGCACCGCCGACGCCCTGCTACGGAGAGGAGGTGATGGTGCGTCAGTGCCTCACCTCGACGAACGATCCGCGGCGGTGCCAGCCCTTCATCGAGGCCCTCGCCCAGTGCCAGAGCGCGAGCACGCCGACGTGGCCTGGCGACGCTGGCATCCTCCCTCCAGAACCGCCGGTGTCCTGCGATGGCGAGGAAGTGCTGCTCCGCCAGTGCCTCACCTCGACGAACGATCCGCGGCGGTGCGAGCCCTTCATCGAGGCCCTCGTGCGCTGCCGGAGCGCGGGCGCCCCTGGCGACGCTGGCACCGCACCTCCCGAACCGCCCACGCCTTGTGAGGCGGAAGAGACGACGGTGCGTCGGTGTCTCTCCACGACGAACGATCCGCGTCGGTGTGAGCCCTTCATCGACGCCCTCGCCCAGTGCCAGAGCGTCGGCTCTCCCGGAGACGCCGGCACCGTGCCCCCGTCGCCGCCCGCGCCCTGCTATGCGGAGGCGGAGATGGTTCGCGAGTGCGTCGCCCAGACCAACGATCTGCTCAGGTGCGAGCCGCTCTTCGACGTGCTCCGGCACTGCCAGGCGTCGGGGCCGACGCCCCCGTGCCCGCCCCACCCCCCCGAGAACTGAGATGCCGAGGCGGACGCGGTGCGGGGCTGCC
>JBPOIJ010000034.1:0-245326 GCA_052034585.1 Myxococcota bacterium | reverse complement strand
CGAGTCTTCACCACGCTCCCTTCGGCCCAGATCTCCCAGAACTTGTTGGAGGTGCCTTCGCTGAACTCGAAGTAGCGCTTGTCCATGAGTGCCATGACCCAGGACGTCTCTTGGGTGTGCACCTTTGCGCGCGCCTCAGGGATGCGCGAGTGGACTGGTGGCCCACGCGGCGCGCTGGGTCTCGCTCAGGGTGATGGCGTCGAGGCCGTCCGACTGGTTCGCCGAGGGGAACATGAGGTGATTCCGGTCAGGACACGAAGCCAACGCGCTCTTCGAGGTGTCGAGGCAGTCGGGCGTGTCGGCGAGGCCGTCGAAGACCGGTGGCGTTCCGAGCTCGGTGGTGTGGCGCAGCCCGACGAAGTGCGAGAGCTCGTGGACCCAGACGGTGGCCTCTTGCCAGGCCGGCGCGTCACGGCGCAGCGAGAGCACGAGCGCAGAGCACGGCGTCGACGGAGTGGCGGGCGCTCCGGGGAGACATGGCGAGAGGCCGCTGAGCTCGCCCTGGCCCTCGGGCGAGAGCTGATTGGTGAGCACGAGCTGAGCGGCGAGCTGGGCCGAGTCGACGCTCCTCGTCGCGGTGTCGATCTCGGCGTCACTCCGCAGCGCAGCGAAAGAGGTCGGGAGCGAGTGCACCTGCACGGTGCCGCGCTCGATTCCGGTGAGCCGTCGGAGGAGCCCGAAGCCGAGTGACAGCCGCTGCTCGAGCGCCGGCGTCGAGAGCGCGTTCGACGCGTCGAGGGTCGCTCCCTCGAGAACGAGGCCCTCGGGGATCCACAGCTCGAGGTCGAGCACGGCGCGCTCACTGGCGATTCGCCGGAGCACCGTCGCTTCGAGGCGGCCGGTGAAGGGCGTGGTCGCACCTTTCTGATTCTTCGGATCGCCCGAGAGGCCGCCGAGTCGAATCGTCCATCGTCCGCTCGGCAGCGCGGCCATGGCGAGGCCGTCTTCGAGGAGTGGAACCGAGACGACGCCCAGCCCGCTTCCGTTCTGGCCGGTGAGGCTCCGCGCTGGATGGGCGACGCTCTTGAAGTCGCGCACCACCTCGCGGCCGCTCGGGTCGACGAGCGACTGCACGCCGATGAAGTCGTTCGCGCCCACCGCCGCCTCGACCACGAACGTCAGGCCACGCGTTCCCGCTGGCACCTCGAAGCTCAGCTCGGTTCCGGCAGGGCTCGACGGAAGTCGATCGCCGCTGACGCTCGGCGTCGATCCACAGCTGGCCAACACCAGGAGCCACCCGAAGCGCACGAAAGCGAGTGTGGACTCGTCCTCCACCTCGGCGCCAGGGCGAGTTCCGTTGAGCGGGGCGAACCAGTCCCCTAGCGTCGCGCTCGTGATCAAGGAGACCATCATCACCGTGAAGAGCAGCCGCGCCGCCGGCCAGCTGTCGGTCGCGCCCGCCATCGTCATGGAGAAGGGCGAGCTCGTGAGGCCGTCACCGTTCTCCACCGCCGACGCGGTCTTCACGGGAACGCCTGCCGAGGTCGTGCGCCGGTTCATCGACGCGACCGGCTACGACACATACTCCCTCTTCGAT
Organism: Myxococcota bacterium; assembly: GCA_052034585.1. Taxonomy (GTDB): domain Bacteria; phylum Myxococcota; class Myxococcia; order Myxococcales; family Myxococcaceae; genus Xiheimicrobium. The sequence continues at coordinate 243,789 of JBPOIJ010000034.1, read as the reverse complement.
CGTGCGGGCTCGGCTGGGTCTGCGGCGTCGGTCGACGCGGCGCTCGCGGTGAAGGCGTTGGTGCCCGGGCTCACCGTGCTCCTCGAAGGCGGGCTCGCGCGGCTCGACGAGTGTCTCGCGCTGGCCGAACGCGGGCTGCTTCCGGTGGCGGACGAGCGGCTGCTCGCGGACAGTCCGGTTCGTCCCGATTCACTCCCGAAGCCGGTGTACCTGGGACTCGCCGGTGACGACGACGGGCTCTTCGAGCGAGTGGCGCGGGCAGTCGAGCGTGGCTTCTGGGGTGTGGTTCATCATTCGAACGATCCAGCGAAGTCCTGCGCGCTCGCCGCGCGGCTTGGCGGGCGCTTTCCGTTCTGGAGCCGCGAGCCTTTCGCTTCGCCCGCCGAGGTGGAGCGGGTGATCGATCATCACCGTCGACTGTTCTCGGGTGGTGTGCCGGCCGTCATCGTCGATGGAGAGTGGTTCGTCGACTACAACTCGTTCGGTGCGCCGTTCGACCTGCTCTGACCCGTGACCGATCCGACGCCACGCCTCGCGACGCCCGCCGACAACGCGCAGCTGCTCGAACTCTTCGGCCAGGTGCCGATGCGGGGAGAGCTCGTGCTCGCGACCCAGCGCGCTCCCGACTTCTTCTCGCTCTACCAAATGCAGAAGGCCGAGCCGTTCGTCTACGTGGGCGACGCCGACGACGGGAAGCTCATCGGCATGTGCACCGCGCTCGTGCGCGAGGGCTGGCTCGACGGGCGGGTGCAGAAGGTCGGCTATCTCGGAGATCTCCGCGTGCGCTTCGATCGCTCTCGCGCGTTCGCCCGCTTCTTCGGCGAGTACTTCGAGCGGCTCTGCACGACGACGGGCTGCACGCAGTACTACACCTCACTGCTCGCCTCGAATCGCGCCGCCATCAACGCGCTCACCAAGAAGCGCGCCTCGCGGAGCAAGCAGCCGCACTACGAGCTGATGCGGCCGTTCACCACCGTCTCGGTTCAGCTGACTCGCAACCCGAGACGAACGACGAACGTGCGGGTCTCGAGCGCGGCACCGAACGACCTCGACGCGGTGAGCCAGCTGCTCGCGGCTGATCACCGCACGCGGCCCTTCGGCTATCGCTTCGACGACGGAGAGCTCGCGCATCGCCTCGCGCACTGGCCGGGGCTGTCGATGGAGAACGTGCTCGTCGCCCGTGATTCGAGCGGCGCCCTCGTCGGCACCGCGTCCATCTGGAACCCGCAGCCGGTGAAGCGCTTCGAGGTGCGCGCCTACGGGGGAAAGATGAAGTGGGTGAAGCGCGGCTACGACCTCGCCGCGACGGTGCTGCGCTGGCCGACCTTGCCCGCGCCCGGTGAGGAGTTTCGGTACGCGTACCTCGCGAACGTCTCGGTGAAGAACGACGACGTGGCGGTCTTCCGTGCGCTCCTCGAGGAGGCGTACCGCCGGCTGCACGGCACCGGGCTGCACTTCTTCTCGTTCGATCTCGGCGCTGGCGATCTGCTCTGGCCGGCGGTGAAGGGCTTCATGACCCAGAAGCTCGACTTCGCGCTCTACGGAGTGACGCCCTCGTCGGCGCCGCGCACCGAATGGCCGAAGGGCAGAACCGGCTTCGAAGTCGCGCTGGCCTGATCACCGGCAGGGTTGGTCGAGCTGACGAGCGCGACGCTCGAGTCGCACCGGCCGTACCGGTCGAGGAAGGTCGCCACGGTTTCCTTGGTGACGTCGACCGCGCGTCGACGGAGCGACCGCCGAGCGCCTCACCGAGGAAGTCACCGACGTGCTGGGACGAGGGCTCGAAGGCTGACGGCGTTCCTGATCAGCCTTCGTATTCGTCGGGGAGCGAGTCGTCGTCGAGGCCCTCGTCGTCCTTGGGCTCGGGCTCGACGGGCACCGCGCCGGTCGCCTCTTCGGGAGCTTCTTCTGGCGCGGGGGCGGGCTGGTGCGCGGGCACTGGAGCCGTCATGCCTCCCGCGGCCTGCGCCTCGGCGGCCCTCTTGGCCTCGAGCTCCTTGATGCGCTTCTCGAAGTCGGCCCACGACTCGGTGCCCAACATCGTCATCTGCTCGTGCCCGATGAACTGCTCGGGCTGAGCCTTGATCACGGGACGAGCTGGCTTCTTCTTGGGAGGGGCCACGGCGAGCTGCCAGCGTGCCAAACCCGGCCGGGTGTGTCGATTGCGTCGTCGGCATCGCATACAACCAGGCTCGTGCGCCGAGCTTGGGTCCTCCTCTTCTGCTCGTTCGCGGCGTGCCCGAGCGAGCGCCCAGGCGCGCCGGTGCCGACGGTCGAGCTGATTCCCTCCGCGTCCACCGTGCTCGACCTCGGCGTGGGGCCATCGCCGCTCCGCCGGCTCACCAAGCGTCAATACGAGAACGTGGTGCGAGACGCGCTCGGCGCTGACGTGCCCTTGGCGGAGAGCCTGCCGGACGACGTCGCGATCGGCGGCTTCGAGGGCCCTGCGGGTGCGCGACCGAACGAGCTGCTCGTCGCCCGGGCGCAGCGCGCCGCCCAAGCCGCCGCGGCCTTCCTGGTGAGCGACCACGCCCGGCTCGCGCGCGTGCTGGGCTGCGAGTCGTGGACCACCGCGGAGGCGCGCACCGGCTGTCTCGAGCGCCTGATGGCTGGAACCGCGAGCCGGCTCGTCCGACGCCCCTTGACCGTCGAGGAGCGTCAACGGCTCCTCACTCGCGCGGCGGGGTGGATGCAGGAGCTCGACTTCGAGGCAGCGGTGCAGCTCACCCTCGAGGCGCTGCTCCAGAGCCCGGCGATGCTCTACCGGCCAGAGCCTGGCCCCTCGCTCGACGCCTTCGCGCTCGCCTCGCGCCTCTCGTTCCTCCTCTGGGACTCGGGGCCCGACGACGCGCTCTTCGACGCCGCGAAGAACGGCCAGCTCGTGTCGCGCGCGCAGGTGCGCAGCCAGGCCGAGCGAATGGTGCGCGACCCGAAGGTGACGCGCGGCATGTGGAACTTCCACCGTCAGTGGCTCGGGCTCGAGCGGCTCTTGCTCGACGAGCACGCGCAGCGCACGCCCGACGTCGACCCTGCCTGGACGCCGCAGACCCAACGCGCGGCCTTCGAGGAGTCCCGGCGCTTCGTCGAGTGGGTGATGGAGACGCGCGGAACGCTCGGGGCGTTGCTCACCAATCGAACCGCGCTGCTCGACGCGGAGGCGGCGCGGCTCTACCGGGTCTCCAGCTTCACGCCTGGAACGCCGGTCGAGCTCGACCCAGCGGAGCGCTCCGGAATCCTCACCCGCGTCGCTTTCCTCGCGGCCACCTCGCATCGCGGCGCCACCTCTCCTCCGATCCGCGGCTCGGCGACGATGTTGCGAATGAGGTGCACGCAGGTCCCTCCGCCCCCGCCGGGCGTCGACACGTCCATTCCTCGCCCCGATGGAGGCGCGCGCACCACTCGGCAGCTCGTCGAGGCACGCACGAGCGCTCCCACCTGCATCGCCTGCCACCACTCGCTCAACGCGCTCGGCTTCGGCTTCGAGCACTACGACGCCGCTGGGCAGTTTCGCGCGCAGGAAGCCGGCGTCGCCGTCGATTCGTCGTTCACCTTGGAAGGCGGTGAGCTCGACGGCACCTACCCGAGCGTGCTCGAGCTGGGCCCTCGGCTGGCGGCGAGCCGCGAGGTGCAGACCTGCACGACCTCGATGTGGGTGCACTACGCCTTGGGACGCGCCCCGGTCGACGCCGAGCAAGGGTGGCTCGACCTCGTCACCCAGCGCTTCATCGCCTCGAACGGTGACGTGCGTGCGCTCCTCGTCGACCTCGCCTCGTCACCCAGCTTCCTCTTCCTCGGAGAGGCGCCATGAACCGCCGGCAGCTCCTCACCGCCCTCGGGCTCGGCGCGCTGTACCGGCCCAGCGCCCGCGCGCAGCCGATGACCTCTCCGACCCGGGTGGTCTTCTTCGTGCAGCCTCATGGGCACGTGCCCTCGGGGTGGAAGATGAACGTGCCGTCGGCGCCGGGAGCGCTCGTCTCGGAGCGCTCGCTCACCGGACTCGCCGAGTCCGAGCTCAGCGACGTGCTGCGCCCGCTCTTTCCGTTTCGCGACCGCCTGCTCGCCATCGAGGGGCTCGCGCACACCGCCGCGCTGGAAGACATCGCCCACCTTCGGCGCGACGGCGGAGACGCGAACAACCACAACGTCGCGGTGGCCGATCTCTTGAGCTGCGCGCGCGCGGCTCAGCACCCTGGGTTCCCGTGCACCGGAGGAGCCATCACCATCGATCAGCTCCTCGCCCAGCGCACGGTGGGGCCGGGCCGGTTCGGCAGCCGGGTGTACGGCGGCGACTACATTCCCAACCAGGTGGTGGCGCCGTTCTCCTTCACCGGGGCCTCGCAGCCGACGCCGGTGGTGAAGAGCCCAGCGACGGCCTTCCTCGACCTCACTGGCACGCCGCTGCCTCCCGCTGACCGCGCCGCCCGAATGGCCCGCGCGCGCGTCTCGATGCTCGACTCGGTCGCCGAGGACTACACCGCGGTGTCGCGAACGTTGGGTCGCGAGGCGAGGGAGACGCTGGAGGCGCACCGGGCGCTCGTGCGCGACTTGGAGCTGTCGCTCACCATGGCGCCGTCGTGCACCGGCGCGCTCGACGGCTCGCTCCACACTGCGCGGCAATTCATGCAGCTCATTCGCATGGCCTTCACCTGCGACCTGACCAGGGTGATGGTGTTCGCGCCCTCGCCTGCGCCCTGCGCCGAGTTCGGCTACCCGGCCAACCACGACGTGCACGCGAACTACGCGCACGCCTCCATCGACGGCGCCACCTCGTGCGGGCAGACGTACACCCCGACGGCGGAGCGGGCGATGACCGACTTCAGCCTCTGGCACGCGCGGCACCTCGCCTTTCTCCTCTCGGAGCTCGACGCCGTTCGCGAAGGTGACGGCACCTTGCTCGACCACACCGTCGTCGTCTGGCTCACCGAGCTGGGCACTCCGACGCATCGCCACGACGACGCCTTCACCGTGCTCGTCGGTGGCGCCAACGGCTTCTTTCGCACCGGCCGCTACCTTCGCTACGCGCCGCTCTTCGACAACCCGGTCGCCGGCTCGCTCGTCGAGTGGCCGCGTATCGGGCCCGCGCACTCGAAGCTCTTCGTCAGCCTGCTTCGCGCGCTGGGGCAGACCGACTCGTCGTTCGGAACCACGAGCGCGACCTCGTCGAGCGGGGAGTCCATCGACCTCACCGGGGGCTTGAACGAGCTGCACCGCTGACGAGTCAGGGGCCGCTGACGCCGATGAGGGGACAGAGGTAGCTCGCGACCGTCGGAGCACACGACGACCCACCGCAGGCGCAGCTCCCCGAGCGCCGGCAGTCGCAGGGCTCGCCGCCGTCGCAGAGATCGAAGCAGCACGGGGCGCTCCCCGCCTGGTTTCCCGGCATCGTGCACACGTAGCCGCCGGTGAAGGTGCAGGAGGTCGTCATGCGCTCGCAGCAGCCCCCACCGAGCGTCGAGGCGAGGTTGTTCGGCGCGCAGGGGCCTCGGTAGTCGAAGACTCCGCCGTCGAGCCGCGAGCCATAGCGGCCGCTCGCTACGCACGCCTGCGCCGGAACTGGGTCACAGAAGACGCCCGCGTCTTCCTCGCCCGCGTCACCACCGTCGAGCACCGTCCCTCCATCGCGGTCGGAGCCCGCATCCGCAGGCCTCGCGTCCGGGAGACACGCGCTCACCAGCAGCGTCACCATCAGCCTGAGCGCTGTTCGGCTCACCGCGCTTGTGTACACTCGCCCCTCGGCCCTTTCCACCGCGCGTGTCCTCGCTCGTCCTCCTCCTCTTCCTCGCTGCTGACGACGGCTCGCTCGAGGCCCGCGCACGTCGCGCGAACGAAGAGGGCATGGCGCTCGCCAAGGCGAACCAGCTCGAGGCGGCCATCGTGCGCTTCAAGGACGCCGAGCAGCTGCTCCCTCGGTTCGAGCACCAGTGCAACGCAGGCCGGGCGTACGCGCTCTCGAAGCGGTGGGCGCAGGCCTGGCTGTTCCTCGACGACTGCCGGGTGCGCGGCGGGAAGAACGTGGGGCCGTGGGTCGGCACCCTGGTGAAGCAGGTCGAGGCCGAGCTGATCAGCCTCGGTCACCGACCGGTCGCGCTCGAGAGCGAGGCGCTCGTCACGGTGGTGCTGCCCACCTTCGCGGCCGACGAACGGTGGCGGGTGCTCGGGAGTCGCACCGTGTGGCTGCCTCGCGAGCGGGTCGAACTCGCCCTCACCTCCGAGGCCACGAGCTGGACGACTGCAGTGCCCCAGAACGTCGAACGTGTGGTGCTGAAGCAGCCCGAGCCGGTCGAGACGCGGCCGCCCGAGCTGACGGTCGCTCCGGTCGAGCCTCCGAAGCCGCTCGTCACCGCCGAGGTCGCTCCGCCGCGCCCGAGTCGATGGGTGGGCCCGCTCGTCCTGGGTGGAGCTGGGGTCGTCAGTCTGATCACCAGCGCCTTCCTCTTCGGCGTTGCTCGAGCGAGCTTGGACGAGGCGAACCGGCTGCCTGCGGGCGTCGGCTTCGACGCGGTCAGCGCGCGGTACGAGCGGGAACGCGCGGGCTTCTACCTGCTCCTCGGCGCCGGTGCCCTCGCGGTCGTTGGGGGCCTCGTCTGGTGGTTGCTCGCCCCCTCCGCGGCAGAGTCGACGCCCGAAGCTCGTTGAGTCGAGCGCCGACTCGGGCGTGGTTTCGTCGTGCAGGAGACGCCGTCAGGGAAGCCACTCGCCGACCAACCCCGCGTCGGCCTTCTCGCCGGCGGCGCGCTTCTTGACGTTCACTCGCTTCGTCACCTTCAGGGGCCCCGCGTCGCGCACTTCGGTTGGCAGGGTGGGCGTCGCGCTCGGCGGCGGCTCGACGAGGGGTGGTGGTGGGCCCGGCTCGGGATTCGCGACGACGCGCTCCGGGGGTGGAGGAGAAACGGCAGGTGGAGTCGCAGTGCTCGCGCGCGGCCACTGGCTGACGGCCACGGTCGCGAGGAGGCCGACGAGGAGCGCGCCAGCGACGCTCAGCACGAGCGGGCGTCTGGAGTGGGGAGGCCTCGAGGGCGCGGTGGGCGGCAGCTCGAGCACGGCGGTGAGCAGCTCGCGCACGAGCTCGGCCGACGCAGGACGCCTCGACGGGTCGGCCGACAGCAGCCGCCGAACGACCTGCTCCAACGAGCGCGACACCGTGGGCGCGAAGGGCTCGAGCTGTCCCACTGCTTGGCGCTGGGCCGCGGCGGTGAACCCCTGCCCGGCCCCGAAGGGGAGCCGCCCGTTGGCGAGGACGTAGAGGATCGCCCCGAGGGAGTAGAGATCGCTCGCGGGCTTCGCCTCCGCGCCGTCGAACAGCTCGGGCGCCATGAACTGCGCCGAGCCGAGCACCACACCCGACTCGGTGAGGTGTTCGACGTCGTTCATCGGGCGGGCGAGACCGAAGTCGAGCACCTTCACCACGTCGCGGCTCCCGGGCGGGCCAGCGAGCCGAACCACGTTCGACGGCTTGAGGTCGCGATGGACGATGCCACGGTGGTGCGCGGCGCCGAGCGCGTCGCAGATCTGCTTTCCGATCTCCACCACTCGCTCCTCGGAGAGCGCGCCCTCGCTGCGCACGAGCTGCGACAGGCTCTGTCCTTCGAGGAGCTCCATCACGAGGTAGAGCGACCGGTCGGGCAGCTGGCCGAAGTCCACCGCCGCCACGATGCCGGGGTGGTTGAGCTGGCCCAACAGCTGCGCCTCGCGCATGAAGCGGCGTCGCGAGGCTTCGTCCTGCGCCCCGGCGTTCATCACCTTGAAGGCGACGTCACGCCCGATGGAGTGTTGATAGGCGCGGTAGACCCGGCCCATGCCGCCTTGGCCGAGCGGCGCGCGGAGGGTGTAGCGCCCGTCGACCTCGAGGCCGAGGAGCGGATCGTCCAACGCGACGCTGACGAGTGACGTGCCATCGGTCGGGCAGCGGGTGAGCTCCGGCCCGAACGACGCCCCGCACCGCGGGCAGCGGCGAGCGCCAGGAGTGCCGAGCTCTTCGCCTGCCATGCGGCGAGCATACGCGGGCGCGCTCCAGGCGGCGCAAAACCGGGTGGACCGACTTCGCTGGCGAAACGAGCGCGCCGGTGTAGACCGCTCCGTCATGCGAACGCTGCGGCTGGCGGTGCTGCTCCTCACGTCTTCGGCCTGCCTCGACCGAATGATCCTCGACGGAACGGTGAAGTCGACCCGTGACGCGTCGAGCGCCTTCGACACGCTGTCCGACCTCGAGGTGGCGCGCATCGGTGCCGCGTCGAGCCTCGTGCAGCTCGAAGGCATGCAGAAGCTCGCGCCCGACAACGAAGACGCGCTCTATCTGCTGACCCAGTCGTGGGCGGGCTACGCGGGCGCCTTCATCGAAGACGAGTGGGAGCAGGCCGTCGACAGGGAAGACGACGAGGGCGAGGCGGCGCAGGCGAAGCGGGCGAGGGACGCGTACGAGCGCGCGATTCGGTTCGGCACCGTGCTGCTCGAGCAGAAGAAGCCGGGCTTCGTCGCCGCGCAGAAGAACGCCGACACCATCAAGGCCTATATGAACCAGTACACCGCGAAGGCCGACGCCGAGCCGTTGCTCTGGTTGGGCGCGGCCTGGCTCTCGCGTGGGAGCGTCGCCTCCGAAGACTCCGCCGTCGTGGCCGAGCTGTACGTCGGCGTGGCCTTGCTCGAGCGAGCGGTCGCCCTGGACGAAGGGGTCGGGTACGCCACCGGCCTCGCCGCGCTGGGCGCCTACCATGCGCGTGCGCCCGACGCCGAACTCGACGAAGCCAAGAAGCTCTTCGAGCGCGCGCTCAGCCTCACCAACCGCGGCGCCCTCACGGTGCAGCTGCTCTACGCGCAGAGCTGGGCCTGCAACGCCCACGACAAGACGGCCTACGGGAAGCTGCTCGCCGAGGTCGTCGAGGCCGGTGACGTGATGCCCTCGCAGCGGCTCGAGAACGTCGTCGCCAAGCGAAAAGCCAAACGCTACCTCGCGCCCCCTCGCCTGAAGCGCTGCTCGTTCTGAACTGGAGATTGCAATGATTCGCACGTTCCTCGTCTGTGCAGTCGTCTCGGCGTTCAGCGCGTCTGCTCAGGAGAAGGAGAAGCCCGCCGAGCACACCCTCAAGTTGGGCTCGCTCGCGCCGCGGGAATCTCCGTGGGGGCAGGTGCTCCGGACCTGGGCGAAGGCGGTGAAGCAGAAGACCGACGGCCGGGTCGCCATCGAGTTCTTCTGGAACGCCTCGCAAGGCGACGAGGGCGCGCAGGTGAGCAAGGTGAAGTTGGGTCAGCTCGACGGCGCGGTCGTCACGGCCATCGGCCTCGGCGCGGTCGACCCGACGGTGAATGTTCTGCAATTGCCGGGCATGTACAAGAATTGGGAAGAGCTCGACAAGGTGCGCGACGCGCTGCGCAGCCGCTTCGAGGACTCGTTCAAGAAGCAGGGCTACGTGCTCGTCGGCTGGGGCGACATCGGCCTCGACCGGTGGATGTCGAAGGGCTACCCCGTCGCCGAGCCCAACGACCTGAAAGGCAAGCGCCCCTGGGTGTGGAAGGACGACCCCTTCATCCCCACCGTGCTGCAGGTCATCAAGGACGTGACGCCGGTGCTGAAGAGCGTGCCCGAGGCCGTCGCCGAGCTGTCCACCGGCAACGCCAACGGCATGTCCGTGTCGGCGCTCGGGGCCGAGCAGCTCCAGTGGTCGAGCCGGCTCGACAATCTCAGCGAAGACATCATCGCCCCGAACATCGGCGGCATTCTCGTCTCGGAAGCGAGCCTCAAGCCGCTGAGCGAGGCCGACCGAACGGTGGTGCTCGAGCTGGGCAAGGTGACCTGCGGCGCGTTGACCTCGAAGATTCGCGGCGAGGACAAGATGGCCTACGACCGGCTGGTGACGAAGATGACGCTGGTGAAGGCGACGCCGGAGCAACGCGCGAAGTGGGCCGCCGTGTACAAGGAAGCGTGGGCGCGCATCGGGCAGGCCAAGACCTTGCCGCCCGAGCTCATCGCCGAGGTGCAGAAGCTGTTGTCCAAGTGAGATGAGGGCCCTGCTCGAGCGCCTCGACGAGAAGTGGGTGCGCCTCGAGCTGGTGCTCGCGAGCCTCGTCGGCGGAGCCTTGGTGCTCTCGCTGTCGGCCTGGGTCGTGCTCAAGGGCCTCGCCGCGCACACGACGAGCAGCTTCTACGCCGGGGCGATCGTGCGGGCGGCGTTCGGGGCGGTGCTCGTGGGCGTCGTCGCTTGGCGAGCGCTCGCACGCGTCGCCGTTCGAGCGCTCCTCACCTTCGTCGCGGTGCTGCTGGGCGCGTTGCTCGGCGTGCTGTTCCGCGAAGTCGGCGTCGACTGGTCGGCGAACGTGCTCGCTTGGGTGCAGGACGGCTCGGTCTTCACCCTCGCAGGAGGGCTCAACGGGCTCTCGACCCGGCTCACCTTGTGGCTCGTCTTCCTCGGCGCCTCGCTCGCGACGTCGCAGGGCCGGCACCTCTCCATCGACGTGGTGGCGCGCCTCTTGCCCGAGCGGCTCGCGCCCTGGACCGCGCGGCTCTCGGGGCTGTTCGCGGCGCTCGTCTGCCTCGTCAGCGCCTGGGGCTTCTTCGATTTCCTCGCCATCGACGCGTTTCGGTCGAAGCTCGACGACGCGCCGGCCGTGAAGGTGGAGCAGGTGGCGAGCGGGGTGCGACGCCTCCTGTTCTTCACCGGCCGGCAACTGTCGCTCGACGTCAAGACCGCACCGCGGGTCGCCCTCGGCACTCGCTGGGACACCTCGTTGCCCGCGGCGGAGTGGAATGCCTGGGTCGATGGCAGCGATTGGAGCGGCGTCGTCGACGCGACGTCACTGAAGGAGAACGCGGCCGAGACGCGAGTGCCGTTGATCGTCACCGGCGCCGAATCGCCGCGTGGGCTGGTCTCCAAGGCGCTCGCGCTCGTGGTGCCGTTCGGCTTGTTCGTCTTGGCGCTGAAGTTCCTCCTCTGGGTGCTGCGGGGCGCGAGGTCGGACGAAGCGCACGGAGGCGCGAGGTGAGCACACGCGCGTCGAAGTGGGCGCTCTCGGGCACAGGCGTGGGCCTCGGTGGGCTCGGGCTGGGCACGGGTTGGCTCGGCGCGGCCGTCGGCTTCTTCGCCGCCATCGGAGCGCCGCTCTTCGCGGTGATGGCGTTCGGTACGGCGGTCGCGTGGTGGCTCCAGGGGAGTCCTGTGAATCGGCTCGCACCGCGGGTGCTCGACGATCAGTTCGCGGGCTCTCCGGTGTTGGTGACGATTCCGCTCTTCACCGTGCTCGGCTACGTGCTCGCCGAGTCGAAGGCCCCGCAGCGGTTGGTGCAGGCGTCGCGCGAGCTCCTCGGGTGGATGCCGGGCGGGCTCGCCATCGTCTGCCTCGGCGCCTCGGCCTTCTTCACCACCCTCACCGGCGGCAGCGGCGTCACCATCGTGGCGATCGGTGGGCTCTTGCTCCCGTCGCTGCGCCAGCAGGGGTGGACGGAGCGCTTTTCCCAAGGGCTCGTCACCACCGGCGGCTCGCTGGGCCTCCTCTTTCCTCCGTCGCTGCCGATCCTCGTCTACGCGTTGGTCGCCGGCCTCGACTTCGAGCTCGCGTTCCGCGCGGGGCTGCTGCCGGGCGTGCTCGTGCTGCTCGTCCTCGGCGCCTACGCGGCGTTCATCGGCACGAAGGAGGAGATTCCCCGTGAGCCGTTCGAGCTCATGCGCGGGCTGCGCGCCCTCGAGAGCGTGAAGTGGGAGCTCGGGCTGCCGGTCGTCATCCTCGGAGGTCTCGGCACCGGGCTCACCTCGCTCGACGAGAGCGCGGCGGTGGCGCTGGCCTACACGCTCTTCGTGGTGGTGCGGGTGCGGAAGGACCTGTCGTGGCGCGAGCTGCCGAAGGTGCTGCGCGGTGGGCTCTCGCTCGCGGGAGCGGTCGTGCTCATTCTGATGATGGCGAACGCGTTGATGAACCTCGTCATCGACCGGCAACTGCCGCTGCACGTGCTCGAAGGGCTCACCCGCGCGGGCCTCACCGAGAAGTGGCAGTTCCTCATCGTGCTCAACGTGTTCTTGCTCGTGGTGGGCATGGTGATGGACGGGGTGTCGGCGCTCATCGTCGCGGTGCCGTTGGTGCTGCCGCTCGCCGCGCGGTTTGGGCTGTCGCCGTTTCATCTCGCGATGATGGTCATTCTCAACCTCGAGCTGGCGTTCTGCATGCCGCCGCTCGGGCTCAACTTGTTCATTTCGAGTTTCCGGTTTCGAACGCCGGTGACGACGTTGTATCGAGCTGTGGTTCCGTTCGTCGGGCTGCTCACCCTGAGCCTCGTGCTCGTCACCGCGATTCCATCGTTGTCGACGGCCTTGGTGAGCGGGGAGATCGAGGAGAAGCGAGCCGAGGCGGAGAAGGCTGGGCGGCCGCCCCGCGAGGCCTGGGCGATGGAATGCGTGCAGGTCGATCAGCTCGACCCACAGCCGTGCAGCGAGGCGGACAAGCAGCGCTACGCTGCCCCAGACGCCGGGTCGGACGAAGAAGACGACGCGCTGATGGAACAGTTGCTGAAGGCGGCTCCCTGAGGAGGCGGTGAGTGGCGTACCGTTGGGAGGTGCGGCACTGCGTCAGCATCGTCCTCGCCGTCGGGTGTAGCTCGGCGCCCGTCCTCGACGGTGGCGTCGCGCGCCGGTGCTGGGCACGCCCACCCGAAGCGACCTTCATTCCCGGCCCGATCAGCACGGCGTCGGTCGTCTGGGATGGCGGGGGCGAGCGCTGCTTGGACGAGGGCACGACGTACCGTCTCGTGAACGCGCGGACGAGCGCGGTCGTCGAGGTCTCGGTCGACGGGGAAGGCCGTCTGGTCGCGGGCCCTGGCCCAGGAGGCATCTACGAGCTCGAGGGCTCGACTGACGGAGGCTGGATCAGTGTGCGTTCGCTCAGTCTCCTCGAGATGCTCGAACCGCGCTGGCTTCCACAGACGTGTACTGATTTCGAGCCATTCCCAACTGCGTACGCGTGCGATGGCCGACTGTACCTGACTGACGGAGGGCGGCACCCGACGCCAGGCGACTTCTGGTTGAACGGCGGTCAGCGCGTGTTCGTGAGTCGCGGTGGCGACGTCTTCGGCGCGAGCTCGCTCGAGGGCTCGTGGACGCGGGTTCTCGCGGGAGTCGGCGACGTGAAGTGGTGGGCCTCCGACGGAGTCGGAATCACGCTTCTCTCTCGCACGCGGGTGGTGCGACGCCTTGGTCGCGACGGTGGAGACGTCGTGGCGACTCAACTCGACGCCGGGGTCATCATCCACCGGGTGGACGGGAGGTCGTTCCTCTCGCGCCCGACGGCGACGAGCGCCGAGACGTGTGATCTCGACCTCGATGGGGGGTGTGACGCGGTCTTCCCCTCCTGGGTGGATGCGCCCAGAGCGTGGGAATACCCGGGTCTCTTCGACGAGAGCTTCACGCTGTTCGAGATCGAGTTCGACGGGGGCTGGTCACACACTGGAGCGTCCTTCTCGGTTCCCCGGGGATGGTCTGGTGTTCCCAACTTTGGTCGAGTCTTGTTTCACGCCCCAGTCCTTCGCTGGGGGTCTCATCAGGTGACGGCGTGGCTCGGGAGCGCGCGTGATGACCGGCTCGTCTCGTTCGTCGCGCCGTTCGAGATCGCGGCTGCGGGCTATCGCTGGAACGTCCTCTGGGCGTCGGGAAGCGACGGAGGAACGATGATTGGCGAAGTTCACCCCTGACGTCTCACCGCGAACGCTCGTGATGCGGGCGCTCGAACGATACGGTCACCCAATGCCTTCCTTCTTCCGCCGCTTGCTGCTCTTCGCCTCTCCCGGCCTGTGGGCCGATGCGCGCAGTTGGTCGATCGGCTCGGTGCTCGTTCCGATCCTCGCCGTGCAGTTCCTCCTCGAAGGCGGCCTCGCGATCTACCGTGGCCTCGACCTCCGAAAGGAAGGCCTCGCGATGGCGGCGACCTACGACGCGAAGTTCGACCCGGTCATCTTCGAGGGCGGGCAGATTCGGGTCGATGGGCCACGCCTGCCGCGCTGGGACGAGGGCGACACCACCTTCCTCGTCGACCCGGAAGAGAAGGTGCCGCTCGAGCTGCTGAAGGGGCGGCGGAGCATCGTGTTTCATCGCACCACCATCATCGACAGCGGCCGACCGACGCCCATGGCGATCGCCGACATCGCCAAGGTGTTCGGCATCGGAGATCTCCGCGTCGACTCCGCCTCGCTGAAGCGCTTCTTCGAGGACTGGACCGGGCGGATCGTGCTCGCCATGTTCCTGCTCCTCACCTTCTTTGGCGTGGTCGGCCTCGCGATCACCGCGCCGCTCGGAGCGCTCCTCGCGAGCCTCGTCCTCGAGCCGCTCCGAGGAAAAGAGATCGGCCTCACCCGCCCCCAGTGCTTCCTCGTCGCGCTCGCGGCGCTCTCGGTGCGCCCACCGCTCGAACTCGTGCTGCATCTCCTCGGCACGAGCGTCGGCTTCTGCTTCGGGCTCCTCGTCTGGCCTGCGGTCGCAGCCGGGTTGAGCGTGCTCGCGCTGCGGAACCTGCCGCCCGTCGCGTCGCCCGCGCAACCGCCTCCTGCTGGGAGCTGATCGACTCAACCCGTGCGGGCTCTCGTCGGTCGCTCGCCCGTATTCGGCGAACTCCGTGTTGCCCTCGCGTACGAGCGAGAGTCGCGACGGCGTCGGTGACGGAGAGGATCACGCACCACGCCAGCCTCGTGTTCGACGTCTCGGGTTTTCTCAGGCCGCGCGCTGGTGCAATCGCTCGAGCCGCTGCGCGACGAAGTGGGCCGCCCGCAGCGACATCGCCATGATCGTCACCTGTGGGTTCACCCCCAACGAGCTCGGCACCGCGGCGCCGTCGACGATGAAGAGGTTCGTCACGTCGTGCGTCTCGTGCGTTCCGTCGACCACCGACTTCAGCGGGTCGACGCCCATGCGCGCCGTGCCGAGCGGATGGTACGCGGTGAGATCCATGTGCCGCGCCGGAACCGTCGCGCGCTCGAGCCGCTCCACGTCGGCGAGGCTCCGCAGCCGCTCGAAGCCGCGAACCGGCGCGCGCACCGCCTTCGCGCCCGCGGCGAAGAACACCCGGGCCAGCGTGCCGAACCCACGCTGGAGCTGCCTCGTGTCGGCGTCGTTCACCCAGTAGCTGATCCGCGGCTTGCCGTTCGCGCCGGCCCGCACGCGCCCACGCGAGGTGTCCTTCACCATGAAGCCGAAGCCGAAGCTGCGGTCGAATTGCTCCATCGCCGCGACGAACGACGGCCCGAAGCCCGCCATCGCGACCGCGGTCAGGTCGAGCGGCGTCGTCCCGCCCTCGAAGTAGAGCCCCTCGTCGGCGAGCTCGTCGATGGCGTAGCCCTGCGGCACCGTGCGCGACGGGTTCACCGGCTCGTCGAAGAAGCCGATGGCCGCCGAGGCGGGGTGAATCGAGAGGTTCTTCCCCAGCTCGCCTGACGAGTTGGCGAGCCCGCTCCGCTCGAGCAGCACCGGCGTCATCAGCGAGCCGCACGACACCACCACCACCTTCGCGCGAACGGTCACCGTCATTCCATTCGTGGTGACGCCCTCGACGCCCACCGCGCGCGTGCCTTCCGTCAGCACCCGCTCGACCTTGAAGCCGGTGAGCAGCTGCGCGCCCGCATCGAGCGCCGCTGGCGCGTACGACACGTTCGTCGAGCGCTTCGCGTCGGTGGGGCAACCGAAGCAGCAGAGGCCCTGGCCGTCACAGCCCGGCGCGTTTCGTCGGAGCGGGTGGTGCGAGTACCCGAGCGCGTCACAGCCCTTGGCGATGAGCTGCGCCGGTTTCCCGAGGGCCGCCTTCGTCGAGGGAGCGATCTCCAACAGCCGCTCGACCTCTCGATAGTGCGGCTCGAGCGCGGCCTCGGTGAAGTCGCTCAGCCCCTCGGCTCGCCAGCTCGCCAGCACGCTCGGTGGAAGGCGAAAGCAGGTGCCGGAGTTGATCAGCGTGGTTCCTCCGACGCCCTTCCCGACGGGAATCGGAATCGCCGTGTTGCCGAAGGCCACCGTCGCGCCGCCTTGGCGATACATCTTCTTCATCGCCTTCATCGCGCGGCCGTCGAAGTCGAGCCGGGTGAAGTGCGCGCCCTCTTCGAGCATCAACACCGCGTGGCCCGCGCGCGCGAGCGCCGAGGCGATGGGCGCGCCACCCGCACCAGTGCCGACGACCACCACGTCCACTTCGAGCGTCTCGCCGGGAGGAAGGGCGCTCGCGTCGGAGAGCTGCTCGCGCCACCGGGCCGCCTCCAACGCCCGTGGGCGCTCGGGCTCGTAGGTGCACCCGAGCTGCTCGAAGATCGACCGGTCTCCGAAGTAGCCGAGCTTGATGGGCGCCATCAGACCGCGGAGCATCAACGCCGTCGCTTCGTTCGCGTCGAGCGCCTTCAGCACCTCGAGGCGCCGGCCCAGCGGCAGGGACACGAAGCGTCGCCGGTGCGCCACCAGGGCCTGCACGTCGAGCGCCTTGAGCCCTGCGCGGAACGCGGTTCGAGCGGCGTCGGGCAACTCCGCGAGCACGTCGAGCGCGCGCTTCACCGTCGCCTCGCCTGCCACCGGCAGCACCTGGCCGGCAGGGAGCACCGTCGCCGCGAACCTCTCGAGCTGGTGGAGCTCTGCGGTCGACCAGCTCACGTCGTCGCTCCGCCGAGCAGCGCCTTCCGCTCCACCGCCGCCAGCCGCACGTCGAAGCGCCGGCGCGACAAGGTGCGCAGCGGCACCCACGAGGCGAGGAACTCCGGCAGGTCGAAGAGGTCGAACCACATCAGCCCCTCGGCGAGCCGCGCGCCGCCCTCGGTCTCGAGCGCGATGGGCAGCTTGCGCATCGAGGTGAACGGCCGCAGCACGCTCGGCGACTTGTGGCCGCGCAGCACGAACGAACCCGTCGGCGTCTTCCACCGCACCACGTAGGCGATGGCGCCGAGCGAGATGGTGAGCGTCCCCGTGCAGGGGCACTCGTCTCCGTAGCCTGGCAGCTGCACGATGCCGTCGAGCTCGAACGCTCCGCCGCGAGTCTGGTGAGTGCGGACGTGAAACGCGACGGAGCGCTTCGTCCCGCTCGAGTCCGTCAGCTCACCGCGCATCGTCTCCGTGAAGGAGAGGTTCATCGTTGGCTCCGTTCAGACGACTCGTGAAAATCGTGGGTCTGCTTGGCGCTTCAGGAACTCGAGCGCTCCGCCATGGGCGCTCTTCACCGTGAACGACGCGCCGTCACTCGGCCGCACGGTGAGCTCGACGCGCGCGAGCTTGCTGTTGAGGCAATAGGAACGCTCGCCGTTGGGGTTGTCGTAGCCGAGGCACACCATCGGCTGGCTCGACGCGTCCATCGTCAGGTGGGCTTCGCCGTCGTCGCTCGCCAGCGCCAGCGTCCACCGGTCGCCGTCGATGGAGGCCTTCTGCCGCCAGGGGTCGAACAGCCGATCGAACCGGAACGTCCGGGCGCTCTTCGCCACCACCAGCGCCGAGAGCCGAGGGGTCGTCGCGCCCGCGAGCTTCACCCGCGCCGAGAAGCCCTCACACATCACCTCGTCGTCGGGGAACACGCACTGCCCCCAGACGTACTCGAAGGTGTGCTCCTTGCCCCAGTTGTGGCCCTGCATGCCGCGCCAGCCCGCCACGTCCACCGTCGAGCCGTCGGGCAGCGAGACGACGCCGGTGAAGTCGAGCGACGGGTAAGGGGTGAGCAGCTTCGACTTCGGGAATGGCCCGGTGCGCAGCACGCGGTAGGGCAGGAGCGAGAGCCTGCGCGCGATGGGTGACGGCGTCGTCGTCCACCGAAGGTCGAAGCCGAGCCGGCCCTGCTCGGTCTGCACCGCACCGACCGCGCCGCCGGGCGCCCCGAGGGTGAGCTTCAACGCGTTCGTCGTCACCTCGTCGGGGAAGTAGCGCGCCGACTCGAACGGCTGCGTCGTCTTCTCGGCCCAGGTTCGCTGCCGCTCTCCGTCGAACCAGATGAACCAGCTCTCGGCCACCGGAGGACCGGCGAGCGCCGCGAGAATCGTCTGCTTCAACCAGAAGGCGAACGGGCGCGTCGGGTGGTTCGCGCGCAGAAAGTAGCTCTCGACGTGGCCCGGCTTCGCGAGGTACCGGCAGGCGTTGTCGAGCGGCTCACCATGGCCGGGTCCGAGGTTGGGAAGGGGCGCGCTCATCGTTTCTCCTCCAGCAGGCGAAGGGCCGAGGCCGCGTGCGCGCGCATCGCGTCGCTCGCCGCCCGTGGGTCTCGTTCTCGAATCGCGGTGACGGCCCGGCGGTGGTGCTTCGGGTCGAACACGTCGCTGCGGTACAGCCCGGCGAAGCGGTCGGCGCCCTGGAAGTAGACGTCGCGCACCACCCGGCCGAAGAGGTTGAGCAGCTGGTTGCCCGAGATGGCCATCAGCTCGAGGAAGAACTCGTAGTCGAGCTGCTGGAGCGTCTGCACCTTCGCCTTGGGCTCCGAGAGCTGGCGCGCGAGCTCGTCGAGCCGAGCGATGGATGCGGGGTCGGCCTCGAGCGCCGCCTTCTCCGCGCCCCACCCGAGCAGCAGCCCGCGAATCTCGTGCACGTCGCGCATCACCGAGCGGCCCAGCTCGCCCCCCGACTCGATGAGCTCCGGCACCAGGCCCAGGCCCGACGAGAGGAGCAGGTCGGCCACTCGGGTCGCGCCGCCGTGGCGAATCTTCACCAGCCCCCACGCCTCGAGCCGCTTCATCGCTTCCCGCACGCTCGAGCGGTTGACCGCGTACTTCTCGGCCAGCTCGCGCTCCGAGGGCAAGGCGTCTCCCGGCTGCAGCCGCCCCTTCACGATGGCCGACCGCAGCGCGGAGGCGATCTTCTCGGCGACGTTCTTCTTCGGGACGGAGCTCATGACTGGTCCGACCAGTTAGCACGACCGCTCGAGCCGTGCAAAGCGCTCCGCAAGCCGCTGGATCGACGGGCGGAGTCCGCGCACCGCCCACGGAGGCTGGAACGACGGAGGCCGGTTGACGCCGATGCCCGGGTTGGAGCAGAAGTGGCCCGACCAGTCATTCTTCCCAGGAGACGTCATGCAGGCTCCCTTCGATCCGGTGCAGCGCGCGTACGAGCGTCTCCGCCTCGCCCAGACCACCCAGCCCGACCCCTCCTTCGCCGAGCGAGACGATCGCCTGGCTCGCCTGGAGCGGCTCCTCGTCGACGAGCGGGACGAGATCGTGCGCGCCATCGACGAAGACTTCGGCCGTCGCCCCCGGGGCGAGACGCTCAGCGCCGACATCTTCCTCACCATCGACGCCGTTCGTTACGCCCGCCGCCACCTGAAGGAGTGGATGCAGCGCAAGACGGTCAACCCGAACCCCTTCTTCCTGCCCTCGCGCGCGTTCATCGAGTACCTGCCGCGCGGCGTCGTCGGCGTTATCGCGCCGTGGAACTACCCGGTGAACCTCGCGCTCGGGCCGCTCGCCGCCGCGCTCGCCGCCGGGAATCGGGTGGTGGTGAAGCCCTCGGAGCTGACGCCCAAGACGAGCGAGTGGATGGCGCGCGCCATCGCCGATCGGTTCAGCGCCGACGAGGTGGCGGTCGTCACTGGAGGCGTCGAGGTCGCGCGCGCGGTGACCTCGCTCCCGCTCGACGGGCTGCTCTTCACCGGCTCGACCCCGGTGGGCACCCTCGTCGCGCAGGCGGCGGCGAAGAACCTGGTGCCGGTCACCCTCGAGCTCGGCGGCAAGTCTCCCGCGCTGCTCCACTCGAGCTTCGACCTCGCACTGTTCGCCGACCGCATCGCCGTCGGCAAGTTCTTCAACGGCGGGCAGACCTGTATCGCGCCCGACTACGTGCTCGTGCCCGAAGGGGTGGAAGGCCAGTTCCTCTCCGAGCTCAAGCGCGCCGTCGCCAAGCGTTTTCCCAAGCTGAGCGGGCTCACCACCGTCATCAACGATCGCGCCCACGCTCGCCTCGAGGCGCTGGTGAAGGACGCGCAGGCCAAGGGCGCCCGGGTCGAAGTGCTCGAGGAGGGCTCGGGCCCCAACCGCATGATGGCGCCGGTCGCGCTCCTCGGCGTCACCGACGAGATGCTCGCGATGAAGGAAGAGATCTTCGGCCCGGTGCTGCCCATCGAGACCTACCGCACCATCGACGAGGCCCTCACCCGCATCAATCGTCGGCCGCGGCCGCTCGCCTTCTACTACTTCGACGACGACACCCGACGTGGCGACGAGGTCCTCTCTCGAGTGACCTCCGGCGGCGCCTGTCTCAACGACACCATCGTGCACTTCGCCCAGGAGACCTTGCCCTTCGGCGGCGTCGGCGCGAGCGGCATGGGCGCGTACCATGGGCGGCAAGGCTTCGAGACGTTCTCCCACGCCCGCTCCGTGCTCGTCGCCAGCCGCTTCTCCGCCGCGCGCCAGCTGCTCGCTCCGCCCTTCGGCGCCTTCGTCGAGAAGACGCTCGAGGTGCTGGTGAAGGGTCGGCGGCTCCTCGGCTGAGCCTTCGTTCCATACGCAGCGGAAGGTCTCGTGTTCCTCGACGACGTCCCGTGCCGCCGAGGTAGAGAGGTGCGGTGACCGCCGCCGCTCAGGGTGTTCGTCGTTGTGCGCGATGCGGAAAGGCGGCGCTCGTCGTCTCACGCATCTGGAAGCGCCAGGTCGTCGGGCTCTTCACCGGCGGCGAGACGCTCGAGCTCGAGTGCCGTTCCTGCGGAGCGAAGGTGCTCCTCCATTCGCCCTTGGCGATTCGAATCGAGCGGGCCTTCGCGATGCTGCTGATGCCGGCGGTCATTCCTGGGCTCATCTTCCTGGCGAGCGCGCGCGAGAAGGCCCGGGCGTGGGCCGACAACCCCCTGGTGGAAGGCGCGCCGGTACCTGCGCCGTCCACCTCCGGGCCGCCACCTCGTCGCTGTGAGTGTTCGGCGCCCGCGACCTGTCGCCGCATCGCGCATCAGGGCACCTGGACCGTGCGGTTGGGAACGCGTCACGACTACGAGTGCGCCGGGTGTGGCAGCCGCTTCTCGGTCCACGACGCGTGGGGCATCGTGGTCGCCGGCCTCTTCGCGCTCGTGCTCCTCGGGTTGGGCACCCTCGCCATCCTCGTTCCGCCTGGAAAGGCCGTCGGCGCCGAACGCAGCAACCAGTGGTTCGGCCTCGGGCTCGCGGTGCTCGGCGTCTGCGCGCTGGGCTGGTTTGGCTGGCGGCTCCAGCAGCGTCTGGTGCACCCGCTGAGCTGATCAGCGCGTCGGCTGCGCGTCGAGCCGGGCGTTGAGCGCGAGGCGGAGGGCTCCGGAGCTGGCGGCGATGAGCGCCACCACCACCAACATCGAGCCGATGAGCAGGCTGTTGAGCGCCTGGGTCGCGCAGGCGAGCACGAGCATGCGGGTGTCTTCGGGCGCCGCGTTGCCCACCGACTTCACGATGCCGGCGAGCCCCCAGATGGTGCCGAGGAAGCCGGTCGTCATCGTCAGCGCCGACAGCGAGACGAGCAGCGGCACGAAGCGCTTGGTGGGCACCCGCGCCACCTGCACGCCCGCGACGACCGCGAGCACGCCGAACAGCGCCGTCGGGTACGTCGTCCAACCACCTTCGAGGAAGAGTTCGGTCATCGGGGCTCCTTGGGGGTGAGTGCGGCCTTCGACACCATTGTCGCAGGTGGGTTCCCCGGTGCCGAGCGGTGCGTCGGGCTTTGGCAGGCGCGCGCCCTGGTGTAGGAGGCCCGCCGTGACCGACGCGAGCGCCTCGCCGGTGAAAGCCCCGCTCCTCGAAGCGCGGCAGGTCTCCATTCGGTTCGGAGGCTTGAAGGCCCTCACCCAGTTCTCGCTCACCATCTCGCAGGGCGACTTGAAGGGCCTCATCGGGCCGAACGGGGCCGGCAAGACGACCGCCTTCAACGCCCTCACCGGCGTCTACCCTCCGACCGAAGGCGACGTCTTCGTCGGAACGCCGCCCGAGCGGGTCAACGGCAAGCGCCCCTTCCAGATCAACCGGCTCGGCGTCGCCCGCACCTTCCAGAACATTCGCCTCTTCAAGCAGCTCACCGCGCTCGACAACGTGCGCATCGCCATTCTGGCCGAGACCAAGCCCTTCTTCCGCGACGAGAAGGTGCAGGCGCTCAAGCGCGGAGGCCGTTGGAGCCGGGCCCTCGGGGCGGCGCTCGACGCGACCAACAACTACCGCGACTGGTGGCGCGCCTTCTTGCGAACGCCGGGCTTCCTCCGCGAAGAGGTGCAGCTCACCGCCAAGGCCGAGGAGCTGCTCTCGGTGATGGGGCTCTCGAGCCGCCGTGACGAGCTGGCCTCGAGCCTTCCCTACGGAGAGCAGCGCCGCCTCGAGGTCGCCCGCGCGCTCGGCACCAAGCCCAAGGTGCTGCTCCTCGACGAGCCCGCCGCCGGCATGAACACCCGCGAGAAGGCCGACCTGATGGTGTTGATTCGCCAGCTGAGAGATCAGTTCTCGCTCGGCATTCTCGTCATCGAGCACGACATGAAGCTGGTGATGGGCATCTGCGAGCACCTCACCGTGCTCGACCACGGCGAGACCATCGCCGTCGGCGACCCCGCCACCGTCCGGAAGGACCCGAAGGTCATCGAGGCCTACCTCGGAGAGGCGCCCGTTCATGCAGCCTGAGCCGCGCGGCACTCGGCAGGAGCGGGAACGGCTGCTCGAGGTGACCGACCTCCACGTCAGCTACGGCGCCATCAAGGCGCTCAAGGGCGTGAGCCTGTCGGTGGGGAAGGGCGAGGTCGTCGCGCTCATCGGGGCCAACGGCGCGGGGAAGACCTCCACCCTGCGCGCGGTGAGCGGCCTGGTGAAGCCGGCGAGCGGCAGCATCTCGGTGGCGGGCAGCTCCATCGCCGGGCTCAAGGCGAACCAGGTCGTCGCCAAGGGGCTCGCCCACGCACCCGAAGGCCGCGGCATCTTCCCCAACCTCACCGTGCAGGAGAACCTCGACCTCGGCGCCTGGCTCCGGAAGGACGCCGCGGCGATCGCCACCGATCTCGAGAAGTGCTTCTCGCTCTTCCCACGCCTCAAGGAGCGCCGCACCCAGCTCGCCGGCACGCTCTCGGGCGGTGAACAGCAGATGCTCGCCATCTCGCGCGCGCTGATGTCGAAGCCGACGCTGCTGCTCCTCGACGAGCCCTCGCTCGGTCTCGCGCCGCAGGTCACCCAGACCATTTTCAAGATCCTCGCCGACGTGAACCAGGCCGGCGTCTCCATTCTCCTCGTCGAGCAGAACGCACACCTCGCGCTCGGGCTCGCCCACTGGGCCTACGTGCTCGAGACCGGCTCGCTCGTCATGCAGGGCAGCGGCAAGGAACTCCTCGCGAGCGAAGAGATCCGCAAGGCGTATCTCGGCGAGTGATTCGCGTCGTGCCGACGGTCAAGCCACCACCGCAGTGTCAAAACTGACCCACCACGGTTGCTACTCCAATTGGAGTACGCGCGATGCGGCCCTCGTCTGTACTTTTCCCGAGGTGGTGGGGGGAGTTGTTTCGACTCGGCGGCGGGGGGTTGGTTGTCTTCAGTTCTTGGTCTCCAGCTCCAAGTCGCCTTGGCGACGCTCGAGCGGCTCGGTGTCTCGATCGAGCCGGCGACTCGGGGTCTGTCCTTCAGGCGAGCGGAGGATCTGAAGGGCCGACGCTGGGTTCCGTGGGAAGAAGTCGCCACGTTCGTGAATCGGCTGCCGCCAGAGGTCGATGAACAGGCACGGGCCTTCGCCGCTGAGTTCAATCGCGCGAACCCGCTCATTCAGGTCCTGGGTCGACTGACCATGGACCTGCGGGTCTTCTGGGAGCTGTACGCGACCGGCTCGAAAGCGATCGCGCCGTACCTCAGCGTCGAGGTGATCGACGACGGAGAGCTGGTCTCGTTTCGAGCACAGCTCGAGCCTGGCCTCACGCCGTGCCCGCGCTGGTTCGAGTGGTCGACGTTGTTGATCGAGTCCGTTCCGGAGACGGTCGGGCTCTCGTCGCTCGACGTGCGGAAGTCGGAGTGGACGGGCGAGAGCCTCTCGCTCGTCGTCGCGCTCCCGCCCTCGCGAGCCGGCGCGGTACCTCGCAACGAGCTGGCCGACACCCTCGAGCTGTTCCAGTCCATTCTTCGCGGTGGCGGAGCGAGGCTCGATGGGTCGGCGAACACCAGCGAAGTGCTGGCGCTGCAACGGGAGTTCTCGCTGACCCGCGCCGAGGCGAAGGTCGCGGTGCAGATTGGTCAGGGCCGCTCGCCGAAGGAATGCGCCGCCTCACTCGGCAGCTCGTACGAGACGGTGCGCACGCACCTCCGGCGGGTCTACGCGAAGCTCGGCGTCAGCAGTCAGCGTGGGCTCGCGGCGCACCTGGAGAAGTGGCACCGGCGCCGAAGCCCTCGGCCCTCTCCGCGTCGGAAGTGAGCGCGCGGCTCGGCGCAGCACGACCTCGGCTGGGGTCCCACTTCGTGACCGTTCCATGACGTTCGAGAGGCGAAGGTGCGGTCCATGGTGTCGCGCCTCAGCTCCATCGTCCGCTTCATTCTCGGCTTCACCGTCATCGCGGTGATGACCTGCATCGTCATCGTGCTGGTGCTGCTGCTCCTCCCGTGGCGCGTCGGGCGCATCTACGTCTGCAACTGGTGGGGCAAGGTGGTGGGGCGCTCCATCGTCTTCCTCGCCGGCGTCACTCCCGTCATCAACGGGCGGGAGCGCCTCGCCGGCTCGATGCCCGCCATCTACGTGATGAACCACGCGAGCACCCTCGACGCCTTCTCCGGCACCTGGATGTGTCCTTACGGTGGCTGCGGCGTGTACAAGAAAGAGATCGTCAAGGTGCCCTTCTACGGGCAGCTCGCGTACCTCTCGGGGCACCTGCTCATCGATCGCGGCAACACCGGCCGGGCCGTCGACACCCTGCGCACGATGGCGGAGTTCGTGAAGAAGCACCGGCTCGGCATCTGGATCTTCCCCGAGGGCACGCGCGCGCGTGACGGCCGGCTGCAGCCGTTCAAGAAGGGCTTCGTGCACATGGCCATCGCGACCGGCTTCAAGGTGGTGCCCGTCATCGTCCACGGCGCGCACAAGAACTGGGAGAAGGGCCACTTCACCTTCCGGCCGATGACGATGCACGTCGACGTGTTGGAGCCCATCGACACCTCGACCTGGAAGGAAGAGACCGCCGCGGAGCACGCGCAGTTGGTGCACGACGTCTTCGTGGGGCGGCTCGCCGACGACCAGAAGCCGCTCCCGGTGCCGCCTCCCGCGGACTCGGCGGGCTCGATCTCGGCCACCGCGGTGCCGTCGCCGCAGCCGACGTGATTCCCGCAAGCCGCGACGGTGCTGTGGCATGGTGCCCGCCGTGCCGGCGTTCGTCCTGAAATTCAGCTCGCCCTTCGAGGTGAGCCGCTTCGTCAAGGAGACGGAGCCGGCGCGGAGTTGCTTCGTGCCGACCCAGGCGACGCCCGACATCGGCGAAGCGGTCGAGGTGGAGATCGTCCTCGGGCTCCGGCGCCAGCTCGTCTCCGCCGAGGTCGAGAGTGTCGAGAGCGATCCAGCTGGCGTCCCCGGCATTCGAGTGGGCTTCAGCGAGCCGCAGATGAACGAGCTGCGGGCCTTCGAGCAGTCGGTCGCGCCGGCCATCGATCTCCTCGGTGACGAGCCGACGACGAACCCGAACGCGGAGCCTGCGCCCGACCCGTCGCTGCTCAAGACCATTCCGGCCCACAAGGTCGACCTCGACAAGCTGCGGCGAGCGGTCGCGCCGCTCGACACCTCGTCACCCGCCCAGCCGCGGCTCGACATTCAGGCCATGCAGCCGGCCGGGTCTGCCTCGGAGGTGACCGCGCCAGGAGCGCCAGCGCGGGTGGAGGCGCAGCGGCCGACGCCGAGTACGCCGGGTCAGCCGTCGGCGGTGACGCCTCGCGGGTCGCCAGTTCGCATCGACGCGCAGCCGCCGAAGCCGAGTACGCCGGGTCAGCCGTCGGCGGTGACGCCAGGTGGTTCGCCAGTCCGCATCGACGCGCAGCGGCCGAAGCCGAGTACGCCGGGTCAGCCGTCGGCAGTGACGCCAGGTGGTTCGCCAGTTCGCATCGACGCGCAGCGGCCACGACCGAGCACGCCGGGTCAGCCCTCTGCAGTGACGCCAGGTGGTTCGCCAGTCCGCATCGACGCGCAGCCGCCCAGACCGAGCACGCCGGGTCAGCCCTCTGCAGTGACGCCAGGTGGTTCGCCGCTCCGCATCGACGCGCAGCCGCCCAGACCGATGGCGCCGGGCCAGCCGTCGATGGTGACGCCAGGCGGCTCTCCCGTTCGCATCGACGCTCAGCCGCTGGGCTCCGTCACCGCGCCGCTGCCGCCCGCACGGAGTGGCGCCACCCCGTCGTCTCTTCCGCCGCTCGGAGCGACGGGCCCCGTCCCCGCGCTGTCGGCGTCGACGCGAATCAGCCCCTCGGGCATCCGGAGTCTGGTGGGCCCAGTGGTGCCGGCTCCGCCAGCGCCACCAGCGGCCTCGGCCCCGCCGCCGCCCGCGCCCGCAGTGATGCCTCCCATGAGCGCGCCACGGCCGGTCGGGACGACTCGACTCACGCCCGCGCTCGCTCCCCCGACTCCGGAAGGGCGCGTCGGCCGGCTGGGGGAGCAGGTCGCGAAGCTGGGCTTCCCGCTCACCCCGGCGAAGGTGGCGCGCCTCGATGCCGATCGCGCGGCGCTCCCTGCGACGCTGCCCATCGCCTGGCTGTTGGGCGTCACCTGGGTTCGGGCGGGCACGCCAGCGGCGCTCGCCTCGCTCATCAACCTCGCCCACGACGTGGTGCGCGAGCTCGGCGGCGTCTTCGACGAGCTGTCGGAGACCGGCGCCACCTTCGTCTTCTTTGGCCTCGGCTCCCAGGGCGCGTGCGTGTTGGCGGCGCAGGAACTCCGGGAGCGCGTCGAGGCGTATGGTGATGGCCGGGCCGAGGCGCCCTCGCTCGCCTGCGCGATGACGGGAGGCCGGCTCCAGGCCGACCAGGAGCACCCGGTGACGGGCGATGCCGTCGGCGCCCTCGCTTCGTTGCTCGGCCGCGCGCAGCCCGGCCAGGTGCTCCTCGCGCGCAACCTCGCCAACGGGGTGACGGACCTGGTGGCGACCGCGCCCACCGCCGACGACGTGCAGCTGGCGGCGCGACGACCTCCCTTGCTCCGGCCGCTGCCGACCGTCGGCCTCGAGCCGCTGCTCAAGCTCTTCGCGCTCCGGGTGCAGGCGCTCGGGCAGGCCGCGGTCGCGCCGCTGGTGGTCGCAGGGCCGCGTCGGTCGGGCCGAACCCACCTCGCCCAGGAGCTGGCGCGCCGTGCCCATGGCCTCGACGCGGTGGTGGCGCTCACCTCGTCGAACGAGCGCACCGCGCTGCCCTTTGGCGCCATCGCCGAGCTGGTGTGCCAGCTGACCTCGGTGTCCTTCGAAGAGCGTCACGCCCAGCTGGGACCGACGCTCGAGCGGTTGGGCGTCGCTCCGGTGCGTCGCGCGGCGCTCCTCGGCTCGCTCGGGCTCCTGCCTTCCCCGGTGCCCTTCACGCCACGGCAGGTCGTCGACGCGCTCCGCTTGGTGACGGGAGAGCTCGCGAAGGAGTGGCGGCGCGTGCTCGTCTTCGATGGGCTCGATCACGCCGACGCCGGTTCGCTCGAGGTCGTTCGCGAGCTCTTGCGTACGCCGACCGCTGGTGAGCTGCTGGTGCTCCTCACCACGCCCGAGCAGGCCGCGACGCTGGTGGCCGAGGGCGTGCAGTCGATGCCGCGGCTGGGGACGAGCGACGTCGAGACGCTCCTCCAAGGCGCGCTGGGCGTGGCGCCGACGGAGCTGCGTGACGCGCTGCTCGCGCGGACGGGAGGGCTCCCCGGACAGCTCGTCGATCTGCTGCTGGTGACGGTGGCGCGCGGCGCGGTGCGGCCGAAGGGCGAGACGCTGGTGCTCGAGGGCAGCGTGCCGCAGCTCGAGCTCGAGGCGCTGCTGGAGGCGCGGCTGGTCTCCGAAGGTGCGCGCTGTCGCCGGCTGCTCGAGGCGGCGAGCGCGCTCGGTGACAAGGCCGAAGGGGAGCTCCTCTCCGAGCTGCTGCCCGGCGTCACCCAGGAGGCCTGGCCGCGAGCGACGACTGCGCGGCTGTTGATGGGAACGCCGCAGGGTGGCGTGGTGGTGCCGACGCCGTTCTCTCGCATGGTGCTCGAGCGGCGGCTCTCTGGCCCCGGCCTCTTCGCGCGTGCGGCGGCGGCGTTGGCACCGGTGCGCGGGTCGTCGATCGCGCTCGGCGCCCGCACCGCGGAGCTGCTCGAGCTCGCCGAAGAATGGCAACGGGCCGGCACTCAATGGCGGGAGGTCGCGGAGGCGGCGGTCGGGGCGCGAGATCTCGAGCGGGCGGCGCAGGCGCAGGAGGGCATGGGGCGCGTGCTCCGTCGTCATCCCCGTCGGGACAGCGGAGAGGTGCTCGCGACCCGGCTCGAGCTCTGGGCGCGCGCGGCCTGCATGCGGCTCGCGATTCGTGACGTGGCGCAGGCGAGGGCCGATCTCGACGCGGGCCTCGACGCCCAGCCGCAGGGCATGACGCACGTCGAGTTGCTCTACGCGCAGGCGCGGGTGCTCGAGGCCGAGGGTCGGCGCGCCGAGGCGGACGAGGGGTTGGCCGAGGCCGTCGCCGCGGCAGGGACTCGGCACGCCCTCCAGGCGCCGCTGCTCGCGCTTCGGGCGGAGTGGGAAGAGCCGGGCAATGCGGCCAAGGCGCAGGAGACCTGGCATCAGGCCCTCTCGCTCGCCGACGCCTTTCTTCCCCTCGCGCCCTGGTTCGGTGAAGTCGACTTCCGCGGGCGGGTGGAGGCTCGCATCGGCGCCCTCTTCATCGGCCTCACCCAACCCTCGCGCGCGCACGCCTGGCTGGTCTCGGCGAGTGAGCGCTTCAAGGCGGCGCGGGCGCCTCTCTTCGCGGCGCGGGTGATGGCGAACGTGGGCACGGTGTCGACCCAGCTCGGCGCGTTTCCCGAAGCAGGCCAGTGGTTCGGTGCGGCTGCGTCCTTCGCGGAGTCGGGCGGAGATTTTCTCTTCCAGGCCAAGCAGCTGCTCGCGCTCGCGCGGGTGCTCAAGCGTCAGGGAGATTCCCGAGTGGCCGGCATCGTCGACGCGACGCTGGGGCTCGCGGAGGCGCTCGGCTGGGACGAGGGCATCGCCGCGCTCCTCTCGCTCCGTTGATCAACTCACTCATCGAGTGAGAGGGCGGTGGTTCTGAGCGCACCGAGGGGCGTCAAGACACCTGACAAATCACACCCACATCTCCCTTCATCAGCTTCCGAGAATTGGGCATGCCCGCACGGTTCGCCACCTTGATTTCCA
The DNA here is from genome assembly GCA_052034585.1 of Myxococcota bacterium. GTDB lineage: Bacteria > Myxococcota > Myxococcia > Myxococcales > Myxococcaceae > Xiheimicrobium. The sequence continues at coordinate 214,578 of JBPOIJ010000034.1, read as the reverse complement.
AATGGATTCAACGGCTTCCGTCCATCGTTGGATCGGAGCCGCGACCCTTCGGAGTGGCGCTGGAAGCGGAGCTGAGAGGGTCATCGAGCCTGAAGGATGCGCTGGGAGAGGCGCTCGAGGTGTTGGGTCGCTCGGGGGTGGAGGTTGCCCTTCGAGCCGAAGATGGACCGGCGGCGTTGGTCTGTGTCGATCTGATCAAGGCGCTCAACGCGCAGCTGCTCGAAGCCTCGGAGCACTTCGCCACCATCGAGGAGCCCTGGGCGCAGTGGACGAGCGCGCGGATGAAGGACTTCGCGGCGGCGCTCACCGACGACGTGGTGCACACCTACCTCGTCAACGCGGTGCTGACCGAGGCGGCGGTGACGAGCGAGCTCGTGCCGATTCAGGTGAAGCGCATCGTCCGCAAGCAGCTGGTGCGGCGGGTGACGGACGTGTTGCTGCGCATGCGGACGACCGTCTTCACCCGGGCGGATCTCGTGCAGACGGTGTCGACGCTGGGGCAGGCGGTCTCCTCGCGCAACCGGCTCGCCGACGCCTGAGGCTGTGAGATGGTGCGGGGGTGTTTCCAACCCTTCGCGAGTTCGTCCTCTTCCTGCTCCTGGTCGTCGGCGTTCCGCTGCTGATCGCGGCCGGCCTTCCGTTCCTCGCCTGGAAGCTGCGCTCGGCTTCGCCGGCTGGCCTCTCGGTGATGCTCGTCGTTCAGTGCGTGGCGACGGCCGGGCTTGCAGCCATCGCCGCGGGGCCGGCGCGCACGATGCCGACGCTGCCTCTCGTCGCCGCGGGCTTTCTCCTCTCGACGCTGGTGTCGTTCGGGCTGGCGGTGGGGCGAGCGCCGATGCCGGTGCTCGTGGGGGCCGGCGTGGTGCTCGTCCTCGGAGGCGTGGTCGCGGTCCGGTCGCGGCTCGCGGTGCTCGAGGACTCCAAGGCCGATCACGAGCGGTACGATGCGCTGACGCTGCAGATCGACGAATGCCGAAGCGCGTTCCAGTCGTCGGTCGAGCCGAAGCAGCCGCTCCCGGAGGGCTGGACCTCGACATGGGGAACGACCTTCGACGGGGTCGAGTACCGCTTGAAGGGACCGTTCCAGGCCGAGCTGATGTTGTCGTGCGCAGCGGGGCAGCCGACGGTGCAGGTCACCCTCGATGGAGCGGAGGACGAGCTCGCCGCCCGGCTGCGCGATCTCGACGCGCTGCCTCCGCTGGTGGAGTCGGGGTGGTTGCTGCGGGCCCGCGCCGAACTCGAGCAGGGGCGGCTTCGGTTGCAGCCGATGAACGCGGCGCCCGAGGTGCGACGGTGCGTGTTCATCGTGTCGATCAAGCGGCCGGATGCGGGCTCGTGAGCGCAGCAACCGGAGGCCCATGATCCCATTACGGCTGCATCTGCGCCTTCGACGGAGCGCGTCGAGTCAGCGTCGAACTCCGGCGAGCCTTTGAGAGTTCGTGCGTCGAAGGGTTGTCGTCCTTTGTGATTCGGCAGGAAAACGGTATTCCGGCGCTGAGCGGTGCCGCCATTCTCAGCGATGATGAAAGTCGAAAGCTGCGCATGCCCCCTCGCGCGGAGAGGCCGGTGAACGAGAAGCGTGGTGTGCCCCAACCGATGCGCGGAGCGGTACTTGGTGGCGATGCATGAGAAAGGACGCCCCACGTGAGCTCGAGCGCGAATGAAGCGATTGCGCGTGCCAGGTTGGTGGGCGGGCTGACTCAATTCGTCGTCGGGCGAGTGGTGTACATGGCCGCACATGCGGATGCGAAAGTTGGTGAAGAGACCAAGATGACCGCCCAGCTTTTCGCACTCGACGCCGTGGTTCGCGGCGCGGTGGCTGACGTTCTCTCGATGTGTGAGTTTGCCCACGTCGAGGAGTGGGGTGGCCCGTGGTCAGTTTCGGCACCAGCCGATGGGCTCGAGTTGAAGCTTCGCGCTTCGCCTGGGCCTCACCTTGAACGAGGGCTCGAGGTTCTGGAGAGTTTCTGCTCCGCAAGGGTCATCGCTGCCTCTGGATCGAGCGTGGTGGTTGAATTGTCGGTGAATGGCTCCAGACTTCGGTCAAAGCTGGACCTCCTGACCTCGGACGATCTCAGATGAGCGGCAGCTCGCGCGCTCTCTCGTGAACTGCTCCTCCACCCAGCCGATTGCTCGAAGCGGGATCGCGGCGATTCGTCGAGTGAGCGGAGTGCTTCTGAAGCCCGCGTTGAAGCGAGGGTCACCCGAGCGGGTGACGACCTCGGCTCATCGGGTCCGAGGCTGAGTGAGCCGGGTGAGCACCGACCAGAGCGCCGATTGCCGCTCGGGACTCAACCCTCCGGGGATGACGAGGGCGAGCAGGAGGAAGGTCCCGTCGGGCTGGGCGAGCCGAATGCCGTGAATCGTTCCACGCTCGGTCTCGGCCGAGAGCGACAACGTCGGCGCCGCGCTCGAGCGGTCGGCCTGCTCGAAGGCCAACAAGAGGTGCGAGGCGATGCCCTCGACCGGCAAGCTCGTGCTGCCACACGAGGCGATCACCAGCCCCTGCGGGTCGGCGATCATCGAGAGCTCGGCGTTGGTCGCCTTGAGGCAGGCGTCGAGGAGCACGTCCCACTCCGCGGTGCCGAAGTTGGTCGCCGGCGCCGACACGGGGCGCGGGCGAATCATCACTGGCGCGGGCGGAGCGGCCGGAGCGGGAGGCGCCAGCGGTCGTGGCGGGCCGAAGCTCACGTAGGGGCTGCTCGTCACCGGAGCACTCCCCGATGCCGCGGGCTCGCCCATCAACGAGCGGCTCAGCGCTCTCGCTCGCTCCAGGTCGTCAGAGGAGCTGCCGTTCGGCTTGTTCGGCGATGCCATGGCCGCCCTCCTGTCGCGCGATGAGCTCTTCGATCTCCGACGCCAGCAGGTCGAACCGGCGCGCCTCCGGGTTGGGCGGGCCTCCGAGGAAGGCGAGCGGCAGGCCGCGATGGCTCGCGCCGAGGAAGACCTCCGCCCGCGGAATGAGCGTGTCGAGCACGCCCGAGAAGCCCTTCCACAGCGACTCGGCGACCTCGCGGGAGTTCTCCTTCTTCAGCTCCACCATCGTCAGCAGCAGCCCGAGCAGCTTGAGCCTGGTGTTCTCCTTGGCGCGCACGTGCTCGACCACCCGGAGCGCTTGCTGCACCGACCGCAACGCGAGCGGCTCGGCCTGCACCAACAGCGTCACCCAGTCCGACGCTTGGAGCGCCGCGCGAGTCGCGAGCCCCAGCCCCGCCGGCGTGTCGACGAGCACGAAGTCGAAGCGCGGCTTGAGCTGCGCCGCCAGGACCGGCCAGCGGGTCGCGAGCGCCTGCTCGAAGGGCAGCACGTCGATCGGGTCGAGCTTGCCGCGGGGCAACAGGGTGAGTCGATCGAGCTTGGTCTTGAGCAGCGCCTGCTCGAGCGGCGCGGCGTTGGCGAGCACCTCGGCCAGGCCGACGAGCGCGGTGTCTCCCCGCGCGAGCGCGAGCCCGACCCCGCCTTGGGGATCGAGATCGACCAGCGCCACCGAGCGCTGCCGCTCTGCGAGGGCCACCGCGAGATTGAGCGCGACCGTGGTCTTCCCCACGCCGCCCTTCTGACTGCTGATGGTGATGATCGACCCCAACCGGCGACTCCTTCCTCACCCAGGAAGCTTGTACACGTCGTCGAGCACGTCGACGCCCACTTCCAACGACTCGCACCACGCGAGGAAGCGCTCGACCATCGGCTTGCCGCGGAAGAACGCACCGTGCTGGGGCGCGATGACTTCGATGTCGAGCGACCGAACCATGCGCACCCAGTTCTTGAGCGCCCGCCCGCTCGCCATGTAGCGCCGGTGAAAGCCGGCCATCGACGGCAGGTGCTGGTCCCAGTCCTTCACCTCGTCGAAGCCGTCGCCGATGCTCGCGCCGAGATCGCCCGAGTACAGGATCTTCGAGACCGGGTCGTAGAGGTGGAAGTTGCCCGCCGAGTGGAGGAAGTGCGCCGGAATCACCTTGAGCTCGAGCCCACGGAGGTTGAGCAGCATGCCGCGGTCGGGAATGCCCTTGAGCCGATCGACCACGAAGCGATCGACCCCGAAGTGTGGAATGAAACGCAGCCACAGGTCCGAGGCGTAGGCGATGGCGTCGGTCGTCATCAGCCAGCCGTTCAGCGCCGCGACGATGTCGGGGTCCTGATGCGAGAGGAAGATGTACTCGAGCTTGCCGCCGCCGAGCTGCGCCATCGTGTCGGAGAGGACCTTCGAGTAGACCTTGTGCCCACCCGGATCGAGAATGATGGCGCCCTTGTCGTGAATGATCAGGTGCTGGTTCGACTGCACTGCCTGATCACCCGCCTGCGATTCCTCGAGGAGGACGTTGCGGTGACCAGGGGTGTCGAAGAGAACGATGGCGGCCATGATCAGAGCACCTTGGCGATGTCCTTCACCGCCTTGTTCATGTCCAAGAAGATGAGGCCCAGCTTCGCCGCCGACATCGCGAGCACCAGCAGCATCGTGCCCGAGGCCGCGCTCACCATCACCGCGTAGCCGTCCTTGCCGCGAATGAGCACCTGCTCGAGCTGGCCGCGCTGCAGCTCGATGCCCGCGCGCTGCCCGAGAGACAACAACGTCGAGCTCATGGCGCCGACTCGCAGCTCGTCGACGTGCGCCGGCATCGCCGAGGCGATCATCAACCCGTCCTCGGAGATCAGCGCAGCCGCCTCGATCTCCCCGCTCGCTTGCAGTCCCCGCAGAATTCGGTGCAGCTCCTCTGTACGTGACATCCACCCTCCAGAACGCCGCGCATCGTGCACTTGATGTGCCGCAGGTAACGAGCGCTTTTCTGCGCAGGTTCTGCGTATCGGCCGCGACCTCCGCAGCTCTTGCGAGTGCGAGCTTGGTTGACGTGCGCCGAGAAACACTGCCTTGACGCCTACCACGCTGCGATCATCTTCTTCGTCTCGTGGAGCACGTCGAGCGCGAGCGAAGCGAAGTGGAGTCGAGGTTGGAGTCGACGCCGTCGAGGAGCAAGGTGGTCTCCCAGGCGTTGGTGCCGGTCGTCGGCGAGGTGAAGAAGGCGCCGCCCTTCGTCGGGCGGAGCCACTTCGAAGATCTCCTTCGCCACAAGCGGTACGCCGAAGCGCTCGCGGTGCTCTACCGAATGCGCGACGTCGCGCCAGACAACCCGTCGGTGTCGAGGGGCATCGTGTTGCTCAAGGAGCGTCTGTATCAGGACTACCTCGAGCGGCTGGGAACGCTCGACGGCACGCCGCGGCTCGCGGTGAAGGTGAACGAGCTGACCGGTGACGAGCTCGCGGTGGCGCGACTGGTCGACGGCATCGCCTCGCTGGCCGATCTCTTCGCTGCCTCCAAGCTGGGCCGGTTCGAGACCGCGAAGGTGCTCGTCGAGCTGCTCGATCGCGGGCAGCTCCACCTGCGAACGAGCGCGATTCAGACGAACCCCACCATTCACTTCGCGGCGCCCTCCGCGGGCGCGACGGCCGAGCCGAACTTCGAGGTGCTCTTCGCGCGCGCGAGCGACGCCTACCTCGATCGCCGCTACGACGAGGCGCTCGCGCTCTTCAAGAAGTGTCAGGCGATTCAGCCGGAGAACCGACGCGTCGCCCACAACGTCGAGGTGCTGACGAAGCGGGCGCAGAAGGGCTGAAGTCAGTCGGTGTCGAGACGGGTCTCGACGACGTCTTGAGTGGCACGCGGCACGTCGGCGAGGAAGTCGAGGCCGGTGAGCTGCTCGAGGGTTCGAACGCTCACTCGAAACTGTCTCCAATCGCCCGAGACGCTGCTCGTGTTGGGGACGTTGACCGCGATGACGCGCGTGGAAGCGGTGACCGCGCTCGCGCTCGTGGGGGCCTGGTCGAACACCACCAGCACCTTGAAGGTGGTGAGGGGAACGGGGACTCCGTTGCCGATGGCCTGCGGGGTGACGCCGAAGATGGGGCCCGCGACGATGGAGACCGTCTTCCCGAGGCCCACCAACCGGCGAGCTTCGTCTTCGAACGTGGCCCAGGTGCCGGCGTTGCTCTGATGCGTCTGGGGAACGACGTTGGTGAAGACGAAGGTCGCGTCGTTGTCGGCGTCGGTGAAGGTGCGATCGGCGCTCGGGCAGAGGTGACCGCGATCGAAGCCGCTGTTGGTGTAGTCGGTGTTCGAGGCCTGGCCGACGGTGGTGGGGAGCTGCGAGTCTCTGCGGAAGCTCGTCGCACGCGTCGCGGTGCCGAGCCAGGTCGAGTCGAGCGTCCACGAGACCCAGCGCGGCGTCTTGCGGGTGGTGTCGTAGGAGGCGACGAACTGTGGCTTCACGAGCAGCCAGCGGTCGGGCCGGCCGACGCTGGAGTCGTCGGGGAGGCCGAGCAGCGTGTGGACGCTGAGTCGTCGACCGAGGCCCGCGTCGGCGTCGCCGGTCGCACCTCCGTCGGTGAGGAAAGGTCCCGCGTCGCTCGTCGCTCCGGCATCTGCGGGCGCGTTCGTCGCTCCGCCATCTCCGAGGACGTTCGTTCCGGCATCTGCGGGCGCGTTCGTCGCTCCGCCATCTCCGAGGACGTTCGCTCCGGCATCTGCGGGCGTGTTCGTCGCTCCGCCCTCTCCGTTCGCTCCAGCATCTGCGAGGACGTTCGCTCCGCCATCTGCGACGTTCATCGCGCCGCCACCACGGCCGGACAGCCCTGCGTCGCTCCCCGCGTCGTTCGCGCTCACGCCGGCGTCGTCGAAGGAGGCTCCGGCATCGGTGCGCAGATCGCTCGGCTCGACCGCGCCAGCGTCGATTCCGCCATCGGTCGACGCGACGTGCGCTCCGCCCTCAGCGCTGCCGGAAGGCTCGCCTGCGTCGAACGAAGACCCTTCACGCGTTGCCCCCGCGTCATGCGCTGCTGATGCACTTCCCTCGACGGCGCCCGCAGTCGGGGCGCGAGGTGCGTCATCGAAGTGGGTGGCCTGGGCGAGCGTCGCGTCATCGATCGCCCCACAGCCGCACCCCAGGGCGCACAGCGCGATGAGCCGGCGAGCACGAGACACGTCGCGCGGTTGAGCACCCTGCGTGCCGTGCGGGGGCGTCGTCGATCAGCGCGGTTATCGGGCTTCATCGAGCTCCGAGGGTCCATCGCGCCCCACGGAACAGACCCAGCCCATGGTCGAAGAGTATGGTCTCGCGCGTGCCGCACACGAACGACCTGAACGAAGCGATTCGGGCTTGGGAGCGCGGTGACGTCTCGGCGGCGCTCGGTGCGCTGGTGGAGCTCTGGCGTGCGGTGAAGTGGCCCGCGCTCGGCGACGCCATCGCGGCGCTCACCATCGAAGCTGCCAAGCAACGCGCGCCCGTTCGGCCGACGGGCAGGCAGTCTGGAGCCGAGGTGTGGCGGGCGATCGAAGCCAAGCAGGACCCGCTCGACCTGCCGCGGCTGCTCGAGCCGATTCCGAAGGCGACGACCGGGCTGCAGAACGAGCGGGTGACCGCGATGGAGCGCTGGCCGACGCACCCGCTGATCACCCGCACCATCGTCGGTTGGTGGGAGCGCTACTTTGTCACGATCCACGTCGCTCAGCTCTCGGAGGTGCTCGCGCGAAGCGAGGACCCTGCGGTGAGCGCCCGCCTCGCGACGCTCGCGCCGAATGGGCGGAAGGCGGCGAAGTTCGTCGGTCGTCACAACGCACCGAAGCTGGTCGAGGTGGCGGCGAAGAGCGCCGAGTGGAGCGCGACCGGCTGCAGCGACGACGAGGCGGCGCTCGTCACGCGGCTCGCGACGTTGGCGGCCCCGGCGGTGGCTCCGGTCGACGAGTTCGGCGCCTCCCTCGCGAAGGTCTACGAACGGCCTGATGACGATGCCGTTCGCGCGCTGGTCGCCGATGCGCTCGTGGCGCGTGGAGATCCCCGTGGCGAGTTCATCTCCCTCCAGTTGATGCGAGGTGACGGCGCGCCCTCGAAGCGTGAACGTCAGCTCGAGGAGGCGTGGGGTGACACCTGGCTCGGTCGGCTCGTGCCGTGCCTGCGGAAGGGCACCCGCTTTCGTCGCGGCTTCCCGGCGGAGGCGGCGTACGAGAAGAGCGGCGACCCCTCGTGGCCCGAGTGGGCGACCTTCGAGGCCCTCGACCTCTTCCCAGCGAGCGGCTTCATGGGCGGAGGTGCCCCGCTCCTGGTGAAGGGGCGGTTGCCGTTGCTGCGCAAGGTGGTCGGCATCGGCCGCTCCGTCTTGGACACTTCCGAGGGCGTGAACGTGTTCTCGCTTGGCGCGGTGCCGTGGACGACGCTGGGCGTGCAGGGCGTGCAAGCCTTCGTCGAGGCCGCCCCACGCCTCTTCACCGAGGAGCGGTTTCCGTCGGTCGTCGACTTCGAAGTGGGCCCGATTCCGGGCTGGGCCGAGCCCTCAGACCAGCTGATCGCGAGGGTGATGCAGCTGCCCTGGTTTCGCCGGGTGCAACGGCTCGACGTCTGCGCGGGGCCGACGGGCGTCACTGCGGCGCTCCTCGCCAACGTCGAGCGCGTCACCGTTCGCGATCGGCAGGAGCTCTCGGTGGCGAGCTGGGAGCGGTCGACTGGCAGGCTCACGCTCTCCATCAAGCGGCTGGGGCCGAGGTCGATCGAGCTGCTCCTGCTCGTGCTCCGTCACCTGCCCGAGTCCTCGGTTCGCGAGGTCACCTTCACGCTCCCGCGCTGCAAACGCGTCGGTACCGAGCTCACCGCGGGTCGCCAGCGCATCGACGTGAAGCCAGTGCTCACCCAGCTCGAGCGCCTGAAGGACGCGAAGGTGATGAACCTGCCCTTTTGACGTGCTTGAGTCCGCGCCTCTCTCACCTCAAGAGGCCCGCCCATGAAGTTCTTCATCGATACTGCCGACGTGAAGGAAATCCGCGCTGCCTGGGACATGGGCTGCGTCGATGGCGTCACCACCAACCCCTCGCTGCTCGCGAAGGTCGGCCGGCCGCTGGAAGAGACGATTCGGGAGATCTGCTCCATCGTCGACGGACCCATCTCCGCCGAGGCGGTCTCGCTCACCGCGCCCGAGCTCATCGCCGAGGGCAAGCAGCTGGCGAAGATTCACCCCAACGTGGTGGTGAAGATCCCCATGGGCGTCGAGGGCATGAAGGCGGTGAAGGCGCTCACCAGCGAGGGCATTCGCACCAACGTGACGCTCTGCTTCTCGGCGAACCAGGCGCTGCTGTGCATGAAGGCGGGCGCGACCTACGTCTCTCCGTTCGTCGGCCGCCTCGACGACATCTCGCAAGATGGCATGGAGCTCATTCGCGACATCGTCACCATCTTCCGCAACTACGGCTCGAAGACGCAGGTGCTGGTGGCGAGCGTGCGCAACCCGGTGCACGTGCTCGACTCGGCGAAGCTCGGTGCCGACGTCGCGACCGTTCCGTTCAACGTGATTCAGCAGCTGGCGCAGCACCCGCTCACCGACGCGGGCATCAAGAAGTTCCTCGCCGACTGGGAGAAGGTCCCCAAGAAGTGAGCGATGGAGCTCCTGCTCGAAATCCTCATTCAGTTCGCGATCGAGGCGCTCTTCGGCGCCCTCGCGGGGCTCTTCAGCAGTGACCTCGATGATCGGCTCTCGCGCACGGTGAGCTCGTTCGCCTTGCTCGTGCTCTTCGGCGCGGGCCTCGGGTGGGTGAGCACGCTCGTCTTCCCCGAGCCGTTCCTTCGCTCACCGCAGCTGCGGCTCGGCTGGTTGGTGGCGTCGCCAGTGGTGGGAGGGTCGATGGTGGCCGGGTTTCGAGTGCTCCTCGGCGATGCGTTCCGGTGGAAGAAGTTCTTTGCGGGAGCGGCCTTCATCGGCAGCCTCGAGCTCGCGCGGTACGTCGCGCTGTCCTGAGGACGAATGGCTGCTGCGATCGCCGCGACGTTCCTGGTGCTCTTCGTCCTCGCGGCCGTGAGGCGTTCGCCGCTGCTGGTGGGGCTGGCGGGAGGGCTCTCGCTCCTCGCGTGGGTCGCCGGAATCGGAATGGGCCTCCTCTGGGCGCCGCCAGATCGGTACATGGGCGAGGTGCAGCGGGTCATGTACGTGCACGTGCCCATCGTCTGGGTGTGCCTGATCGCGCTCGCGGTGAACTTCGCCGGCTCGGTGTGGTGGTTGATCAGCGCGCAGCGATGGGCTGACTCGCTGGCCGAGGCCGTCGCCGAAGCGGGCGTCTGGTTCGGTCTTTTGGGCCTGCTCACCGGTGCCATCTGGGGCCGCGCGACGTGGGGCGTGTGGTGGTCGTGGGATCCGCGGATGATCAGCGTGACGGTGATGCTGATCTTCTACTCGGGGTACCTCGTGCTCCGGCTCGCGTTTCAGGATCAGTCGTGGGTGCGCTTCGGCTCGGCGGCGTTTGCGGTGAGCGTCTCGGCGGTGCTCCCGGTGGTGTGGTTCTCGGTGAAGTGGTGGGCGAGCCTCCATCAGCTGCAGAGCGACGCGACCACGATGGATCCGGTGATGCGCACGGTGCTGCTCTGGAATCTGGCGGCGCTCTTCGGCGTGTTCGGTTCGCTCGTGGGCGTTCGGTTGCTCCGCGTCGCACCGTTGGTGCCAGACGAACCGGCGAAACGCACGGACGGTGCACTCGCGGCACCGTGACGAGTCGGGCTCCGCGTGAAGCTCATCCTGACGATGAACGAGGAACGACGATGACCGACCGCACGAACGAGCAGCTCTTCGAGGCGCTGAGCTCGACCGACTACCTCATCTACTCGAGGGCCGACGAGGAGCTCGAGGCCTGGTTCGCCAAACACCCGACCGAGGCCGTGACGCGCGCGACCGAGCTCGTCGAGCTCGCGCTTCGTTCGTCCTCCAAGGAGGGCCGGCAGAAGGTTGGCTACCTCGCGCTCCCCATCATCGCCGCGTCGCTCGTGCCCTCGCAGCCGCTGCCGGAGGCGTACGACGTGTTGGTGAGCGGCTACGGAACGCCCGACCGCCTGCGCTCGGTGCTGCTCGCAATTCCGGAGGCGCGCCGGCTTCGCATCTTCGAGAGCCAGCTGCCTGACCCGACCGCCACCCATCGGCTCGTCGAGGCCTTCCTCGACCTCGCCCCAGGCTTCGCCACGCCCTTTCTCCGCGCCGGCTTCGCGCGCACCGAGCGGGACTTCACGGTGTATCTCACGGCGTGGAAGCGGCTCCCGTCGGTCGCGAAGCAGCTCGCCGCGCACCGCGAGTGGATGAAGCGGCAGCCGCGCAAGCCGCCACCACCACCTCCACCGCCCGAGCCGAAAGGAACGCTCTCGTTCGCGGAAGGTCGCGCGGTGCTCCCCGAGGACTACGACTCACTCGATGCGGTGGGAAAGGCGCAGTACCGGGTCGCGGCGGGTGCGTACGTCGGCGGCGGTGAGGTGAAGAACCCGAAGGACTTCGTGAAGAAGCTCATCGCCAACGATCTCGACGAGTCAGATGCGGCGATGCGGCGATGGAAGGTGCTCCAGGACGGCGTGCACCGCTACGACTTCTGGGTCGTCTGGGTCGACAACGGCTCCCTCTTCGAGGCGAACGGGAAGAAGCTCCCGGTGCACCAGATTCAAGGGAGCTTTCAGGCGCTCGAGAAGAAGCCGAAGTGGATCGCGCTCGCCGACGATCTCCGTCGGAGCGAGCCGAGCAGTCTGTGGACGGTGCCGAAGCCCACGCACTCGACGTCGAAGAAGGCGCCGAAGAAGGCGCTGGCGAAATCGAAGAAGACCCCGTCACGCCGCCGTTGACCGCGCTCCCGTCGTCGTCGCTCGAGACCGAACCCGCGAGTGCCGTCGGGACTCGAAGCTCCGCTCCAGGCCGTGGCAGCCGACCTCAACCTCTGCGTGCCGCATTTCCCAGCACGAGCGCTCAATCAACCGAGTGCAGCCTCAGCGGCAGTAGCCCAGCGCGTTGCAGGTCGTGCCCGCGTTGCAGATCTGCGAGGGCGCGTTGTTGCAGTTGGGGAAGCAGGCGCCGAAGGGCGCGGTCATGCTGTTGACGGTGACCGTCGTGCAGACGTAGCCGGACCGGCAGTTGCTCTGCCCCGCTCCGGGTGAGGTGCAGTTCCCCATGCAGAACTGGCCGCCGAAGAGGTTGAAGCAGGTTCCGTTGAAGCAGGTCGCGCTCGAGGTGCACGCGGGGCTGCAGTACCCGCCCGGCCAGATGGTGGCTGCGGGAATGCAGCTGTCCGTCTCGCCAGTGCTCGTGCCGTCACCGGTGATGCACCCTTGATCCGACGTGCAGCCCGCTCCGGGGCCACCGTTCCCCGTCGTGCAGGCCTTGTTGCTGCAGTTCGAGTTGATGAGACAGCTCTGACACTGGTTGCCGCCGAAGCCGCAGGTGTTGCTCGAGGTGCCCGGTTGGCAGCCGAACTGCGGGTCGCAGCACCCGCTCGCGCAGGTGGTGGCGTTGCACGCGGACAGCGGCTGGCAGGTTCCGTTGAGGCACGTCGTGCTGGTGGGACACACCTGACACACCGAGCCGTTGATGCCGCACGCGACCACGTTGGTGTTCTGAATGCAGTTGTTCCCGTTGCAGCAGCCCGCGCAGTTGCCTGGATTGCAGAGCGAGACCGAACCTCCGCCTGAGCCACCGCCGGACGCGCCGCCTCCCGAGACGCCGCCACCCGAGACGCCGCCACCCGAGACACCGCCGCCCGAGACGCCGCCACCCGAGACGCCGCCGCCCGAGACGCCGCCACCCGAGACGCCGCCACCCGAGACGCCGCCCCCCGAGACGCCGCCACCCGAGACGCCACCGCCACCCGAGACGCCGCCACCCGACACGCCACCGCCCGACACGCCACCGCCCGACACGCCGCCGCCCGACATCCCACCACCCGAGCTCCCGCCCGCGACGGTGCCTCCTCCGCTCGAGCCGCCTCCACCGCCCGAGGTCCCCGCGCCAGAACTCCCGGCACCGGTGCCGACCGAGGTGCAGCTGCCGCCGAGGCACGACAGCCCGAGGCCGCACGACGAACAGGCCGACCCGTTTCGTCCGCACGCACTCGACGAGCTTCCGGATTGGCACTGACCAGCCGTGTCACAGCACCCGCTCGCACAGGTCTGCGGCGTACAACGGGACACCGGCCCGCACGCTTGAACGAAGAGACCCACGAGTGATGCGGTGACGGCTCCAACCCACAGGTGCAGCTTCATGCGCGACAGGCTCCCTCTGCTCGGACATCGGCTTGGGCGTTCAACCCTCGAGGTCCCAATGCAGTGCAACGTTTTCTTTGGGTTGTTCGCCCCGTCAGGATGAGCGCGCGCCGAGGGAGACGAGGATCGCGAGCACCCCGGCGACCACCGTGACGAAGGCGACGTAGCCCACCGCGTGCACCCGCGCCGCGTCCTTGAGCTCCATGAACGAGAGCCCGAGGAGGACCGCCTTCACCGCGGCGAGGAACAACGCCAGGTCGATCCGCCCCGCGCTGACCGAGATCAGCGAGAGCGCGACGAGGAGGAGCCAGGTGATCAGCCTCATCCCGTCACCACGAAGAAGAGCGGGAAGAGGAAGAACCAGACCGCGTCGCAGAGGTGCCAGAAGAGGGCGGCCCCCGCGATGGCCGACTCCGAGTCCTCGAAGCTGCCGCGCCCGAGCCGGAACGCGACGAAGAGGAGGAAGCCGACGCCGAGCACGACGTGGATGAGGTGAAAGCCGGTCGAGAGCAGGTACGCGTCCCAGAAGTCCGACTCGCCGAGCCGCCTCCCGTGGCTCGAGAGGTCGTGCACCTTGAGGCCGATGAACGCGAGGCCGAGCGAAGCTGCTCCGAAGAACCAGCGTCGAGTGAGCCCGGTGCGCCCGTGCCTGAAGCAGTGCACGCCCTGCGCGGCGAGCGCTCCGCTGGTGACGAGAATGACCGTGAAGAGGAGGCCGATCTGCGGGTGGAGCGTGCGCTGCTGGGCCGCGAAGCCGATCGGATCAGCGCGACGCTGGAGCGCGACGAGCACGAGGACGATCGCAAAGGTGAGCAGCTCGAGGCCGACGACCAGCCAGGGCAGCACGCCACCCGGAGGATCGGCCAGAGGTCGGGGAGTTCGAGCCGTCGCCGCCGTCATCTGCGCAGGTTCTTCGACCTCGTGGAGCGAGTCGAGCAGTGATTCAGCGCGACTTCACGTGGGTCACTCGCCACCGAGTGATCAGGGGCACCAGGGGAAGTAGGACGCCAAGACCTGGTTCGCTCGGAACGTCGTGCAGAACCGCTGGCACACCCGGCTCGAGGCCGCGACCTGCCCGCAGCACGTCGCCATCGTCTGAAAGGCGCGCGCTCCAGCGAAGCCCGGCCCGCAGGCAGTCGTCGGCGCGTTGGTCGACAGACAGCTGAGCACCTGCGAATCGACCGAGCCTCCGGCCTGCGCGTCGCCCTGGCAGGTCGTCAGACAGCCTCCGCAGATGTTGGCCGAGTTCTGGAAGCCCAACGCCAGCAACTGGGTCGTGCTCGTCGGGCCGAGCGAGCCGTTCTCGGCGAGACAGTCACCCAGCATCTGACAATACGGCTGGCACCCCGTGGTCGTCGAAGCGCCACACGTCACCATCGCGGGCGGTTGGTAGGTGAACGGCGTCTGGGTGCAGGTCGCGTTCGCGTTCGACGGCAGCGTCGGCACCGTGAAGCCAGCCGCGCTCACTCCCTTCGGCCTCGAGAGCATCAGGTTCGTCATCCACGCGTCGAGCGGCGCGAGCCAGACGTGCCCGACCTGGTTGCCGCGACAGTTCACCTCGACCGTGTTCGGCCGGTTCGCCCAGAACGAGGTCGCGAGCGCCGATTGCTCCTCGAAGCAGCTGCTCACCGACACCCCGCCAGTCGAGCCGGAGTAGCAGTCGTTGCTCCCGCCCCAGGTGACGAGCACGGTGAGCGGATCGGTCGAGCCTGTCGCGGGTTGGGTGAACTCGACGCCGCCCGACGCACTGATGCCTCCGGCGAGCACCGAGGCGCGACGGCCGAGGAAGAAGTTGGTCGCTGCGCCGCCTGCGGAGTGGCCAAGCACGTAGATGCGCCGCGCATCGACTTGGTGGTGGCCCGAGACGCAGAAGAGGAGATCGTCGAACAGCGCGAGATCCGCGTTGGGCGCCGGCGGTCGGGTCGGAAGCTGCATGACGTCCCACACCGGCCAGGGGAAGCCGTTGCCGTTGCTGTCGGGCGCGACGACGATGGCGCCGGCGTTGAGCCAGTTCGAGAGGCCGTATTCGTTCAAGGCGATGGCGCCACTGAGGTTGGTCCCGTGGAAGGCGAAGACGAGTGGGCGCGGCCCGGTGAAGCTCGTCGCTGGGAGCCGCAGCTCGAAGCTCCGTGATTGGCCGCTCGACGTGAAGCCGGTGTGACGGCCTGCCGCGAGCGCGTTCCGGAAGCCCGAAGGGCAGCGCAGCACGTCACCGGGGAATGGAACTGGAGCCGTTCCTCCATCGAAATATCCGGCGACGCCCGCGTCGAATGGAGGCTCGACCACGCCTCCGTCGGTCGTCCCGCCCGCCGATCCACCACCGACGCGTCCGCCGGAGGCGTTGCCACCTGCTGCCGTGCCACCTGCTGCCGTGCCACCTGCCGCCGTTCCGCCTCCTGCCGTTCCACCTCCGGCCGCTCCACCTGCTGCGGTTCCGCCTGCTGCGGTTCCGCCTGCTGCGGTTCCACCTGCTGCGGTTCCACCTGCTGCGGTTCCGCCTGCTGCGGCTCCACCTGCTGTCGTTCCGCCTGCTGCCGTGCCACCTGCCGCCGTGCCACCTGCTGCAGTTCCACCACCAAGCCCTCCGTCCTCCCGGCTCGGAGCTTCACAGGCGGCAAGGAAGAGCATGATCACGAGGCTCGAGGAGCGCATCGCGTCAGTCTGCCGAAGTCGATCGTCTCGGCCAAGAACCGGCCGCATTCCCGAGGCACGTTTCCCTGCCGACCGTCACGTGAGCGGTCGTGCGCGTGAGCCAGCGGTCACTGTCTCGAGGGGCGCACGAGCTCGGCGTCGATCGTCACCGTCACCTCGTCGTCGACGAGCTTCACGTTCGAGTCCAACAGCAGGTTCCACCGAAGGTTCCAGTCTCGTCGGTCGATGCTCGCGGTGGCGCTCACCCCGCGCGTCCGGACTTTCGAGAAGGGGTTCGTCACCTCGGGGCTGATCTGGGCGGCGAGGGTGACCGGCTTGGTCACTCCGTGCATCGTCAGATCTCCGGTGATGGCGAACGCCGTCGGTGAACGCGGCTCGACCTTCGTCGCGGTGAACGTCGCCTCAGGAAACTGCGGAACGTCGAAGAAGTCGGGCGAGCGGAGATGCTCGTCGCGCTTCGCGTTGCGAGTCGACAGGCCCTCGAGCGCGATGGTCACCGCGAGCGACGAATCGGCCGGATGAACCTCGTCGAGCATCAGCGTGCCCTTCGCCTGGCCCAGGACGCCTCCGACGTGACCGATGCCCATGTGCTTCACCGAGAAGCGCACCGAGGTGTGCGCGGGATCGAGCTCGTAGTGATTCGAGAACTGAGAGGGAGCAGCAACCTTCGGCGCCGCAGAACCCATGACGGCTGGCGCGGCCGCAGGCACCCCGACCGATGGACGCGCGATGGAGAGGGTCGCCACCGTCTTGCGCACGACCTCGCCCGAGCACTCCGCGTGTGTGCGGGTCACCGTCACGAGCCTCCCGCTGCACGGGTCGGCGCGGACGATCGCCTCGGTGACGAGCCTGGCGTCTGGTGGCCGGCCGATCAATCGGCCTTCCGCGTCGTAGGTGGGGCATCGGGTTCCGTCGTCGAACAGGCTCTCGAGCGCGATCCCCTCGGCGGGAGGGGTCGTGGTCGCTCGCCAGCTCGGCTCGTCCTCGGGATCGACGAAGAAGCCGATCACTTCGCGGCTCGTCGCTGTCTCGTTCGTCTCGAAGACCTCGTGCGTGCAGAGCAGAAGGGTTCGCGAGCACGACGGCGCTTCGATCACCGCGCAGGCCTCGAAGGGGCCGAAGCCGCCTCGGTCGAAGACGAGGTTTGGCACGCCGGTGAGCTCGTCGTCGGTGAGCCGATCGACCGCCTTCGCGAACAGCTTTCGCCGGAGCTCGAGTGGTTCGGTGACGATCTTCGTCAGCGCCGCGGCGACCGTCTCGCAGCGCGGGGCGCCCGTGCGGCAGACGACCACGCTCTCGGCGAGGAGCCGAACGTTGAAGTCGATGGCCTTGCGGAGCTTGGGGTCTGGCACCGCGGCTTCGAGCTTCGAGGCCGTCTCGAGTGCTGCGAGCGCCTTCTCATCGCCGCCTCGTTTCGTCTCGCAGAGCGCGAGATCGTTCCAGGCCCAGGCATCGCGGCTGCGGCTCGCGAGCCGCTCGTAGCGCGGGCAGGCGACCTCGTAGTTCTTGGCGCGGTAGGCGGCGTCGGCCTCGACCTTGAGCGGGGACGTGGCGAGCAGCGCGAGGAGGAGCGAGGTCATTCGGGCGGTCGTCCAGGCAAGCTGCGTACCACGCGTGGGCCGAAGGGCCCTTCGGAGCGGCAGCCGGCCTGAAGGGAGGCATCAGCCGGCCGGTGCGCGCCGATCCGTTTCCTTTTGCGAGGGTCGACCCCCTCTGGTAGCTGCGCCGCCGGTTTGAGTGGACCAGCCGATCAGGCGTCGGCAGTGGCGCGGGCCTACCGCGCAGCGGCGCCCTGGTTGAGCGCGACGTGGCAGTTCGTCGGCTCGGCGCTGGTGGGAGTCGGGGCAGGGTGGGCGGTGGACCGGTGGCTGGGCTCCTCGAAGCAGTACGGCGTGGTGGTGGGTGGGTTGCTCGGCAGTGTGTTGGGGTTCGTCGCTTTCATTCGAACCGCCTTGAAGCTCTTGGAGAAGAAGCAGTGAAACCGTCGATGTCGTCGAGCGGAGTGATGGTGGTGCTGGCCGGCCTGTTCGCCGCCGGGCTGGTGTTCGCCTTCGGTCTGACGCGTGACATCGAGCTCGCAGCGCTCTGGGGCGCGGGCATCTCGACGCTGATGGGCCTGGTCGCGCTCTTCCAGAAGTCGCGGGTCGCCGCCCAGCTCGTCCCCGGTCCCAAGGGCGTCAAGCAGCTGATGTCGACTCAGGTGGTGACGCTGCTCCTCCGGCTGGCTGCGGTGCTCGTCGGAGGCTTCGCCACCAAGCGCCAGGGCCTCGAGCCCATCGCCTACGTGCTCGCCTTCTTCGGTTGCTACGTCGTTCAACAGTTCATCGAGATGCGGTTCGTGCTCGCGGCGAACGCCCAGGTGCCGGGCGCTCCGAATGGCACGGTGGAGGCTCGGTCATGAAGCGCGTGTGGCAGCTCGTGGTGGGCGCGATGGTGCTGACGGTGCTGGCGATGCCGGCGCTCGCGAGCGATCACGGTGAAGAGGCGGCGGGGCACGGCGAGCACGAGGAAGACGCCAACGCTGATCAGGCGACCAAGGCCTCGAAGTTCATCCTCCACCACGTCGCCGACGACACCGAGTTCCAGTTCGAGCTGCCCTTCGTTCACCTGCCAGCGATTCACATCGCCGAGCTCTTCGGGTCCAAGCCGGGCGAGGGCCTCTACATCGAGCGCACCCCGGGCGCCTGCAGCCACCACGTCGAGAAGAGCCAAGAAGCGTTCGCCAGCCTCTTCATGTTCATGAACGGCTGCTGGGACCTGCGGCCCACCAAGGCCGTGCTCTCGATGTGGATCGCCTGCGCGGTGCTCGCGCTGCTCCTCTTCTTCGGCCGCTCGCGTGATCAGAACGGCGTGCCCAAGGGCCTGTTCGCCAACGTCGTCGAGTCGCTGCTGCTCTTCGTGCGCGACGAGATCGCCATCGCCAACATCGGCAAGGACGAGGGCCCCAAGTACACCCCGTACCTCGCGAGCGTGTTCTTCTTCGTGATGTGCACGAACTACCTGGGCCTCATCCCCGGGTTCTTCACCGCCTCGGGCGTCTTGGGCTTCACCATCGCGATGAGCGTGGTGACGTTCATCATGACCCAGCTCGCTGGCATCAAGTCGGCGGGGCCCGTCGGCTACGTCACCCACCTCTTCGGCGACGTGCCTGGGTGGATGAAGCCGCTCATGTTCGTCGTCGAGTTCCTCGGCCTCTTCACCAAGCCGTTCGCGCTGCTGGTTCGTCTCTTCGCCAACATGCTCGCCGGCCACATGGTGCTCTTCTTCATCCTCTCGCTCATCTTCGTGGTGCACATCGGCGCCGCGGTGGTGAGCGTGCCGCTCGCGACGGGCCTCTACCTGCTCGAGCTCTTCGTCGCGATTCTGCAGGCGTACATCTTCACGCTCCTGACCGCGCTGTTCATCGGCCAGGGCGTCGCGCTGGGTCACCACGGTCATCACGGAGACGACCACGCTCATCACTGAGCCCCAGGCATGACGGAACCCCACGGCAATGTTGCCGTGCTGGAGGTAGCACCGATGGGAAAGTCGATCGGCTCCCCCGAGAAGCGAGCCCTGCAGTCGAAAGAAAGTTGGAAGACACCATGACGTCCATTGCACTCGCGTTCCTCTCGGCTGGCATCGGCGCTGGCCTCTGCATCATCGGCGCAGGTCTCGGCATCGGCCGCCTCGCCGGCTCGGCGATGGAAGGCATCGCCCGTCAGCCGTCGGCTGGTGGTGACATTCGTGGCGCGATGATCGTCGCCGCCGGTCTCATCGAAGGCGCGACCTTCTTCGCCCTCGTCATCTGCATCCTCCTCGCGCTGAAGTCGTGATGTCGCGCGGGCCGGGCCTTCGGGTCCGGCTCGTTCGCTCCGGAGCGTGGGATGGGGCTCCGGAGCCCGCTTCACCGTTTCTCAACGCCGTACGCCGTACCGCAACGCCTTCACCGCAGTCTTCGAGACCGCCATGACCTCGCTCGTGCTCGCCAGCAACAGCTTCACCGACGTGAAGCCCGGCCTCATCATCTGGACGTGGATCACGTTCATCGTGGTGCTCTTCATCTTGCGCAAGGTGGCCTGGGGGCCGCTGCTCAAGTCGGTGGAGGACCGCGAGAAGAACATCGTCAACGCCATCGAGTCGGCCAAGCGGGAGCGCTCCGAGGCCGAGAAGCTGCTCGCCGAGCAGAAGACGGCCGTCGCCCAGGCTCGCCAGGAGGCTGCTGATCAGGTCCGCAAGACCCAGGCCGAGCTCGAGAAGTTCCGCGAGGAGCTGATGGGCAAGGCCCGCAAGGAAGCCGACGACCTCAAGGCCGAGGCTCGGCGCACCATCGACGAGGAGCGCGGCAAGGCGGTCGCCGAGCTCAAGGCCGAGGCGGTTCGGCTCTCGCTCCAGGTGGCCGAGAAGCTCATCGTCGAGAAGCTCGACGACGCCAAGCACCAGCAGCTCGCCCAGCAGTTCGTCGGAGACTTGACGAAGAAGACGCCGAGCGCCTGAGCGAGGTTTTCGCTTCATCGAAATCATCCGTTGTCGATCGACACCGCCGGGTCCGACGCGACCCGTCTCCGGGCGGCGGGTGGTGTGACGTGTTGGCGCTCGTTAGGGTGTTGATCAGCCCATGCGCTGGAACACGTGGATCGAGTCAGGTCTCCACCCCGCGCTGACGGCGCCCGAAGTGGTGTGGCGTGCGAGGTTCCTCGCCGAGGTGCTGGTCGTCGGGTCGGTCCTCTCGGCTGGGTTCGCGGCCGGCTATTTCGTTGCGCACGATCTCCTCACGGCCATCGCGACGACGTTTGGCTCGCTCGGGCTGGCAGGGTGTGCGGCGGCGCTGCGGTGGTCGAGTCGCCTCGAGGCAGTGGCGTGGGTCGCGATGTCGATCTGCATGGGCATCTTCGGGTTCCCCGCGGTGCAGGAGACCGCGCTCGACCCGGCGGTGTTGGCCTGGGTCGCGGTCGTGCCCTACGTCGGCGCGCTGCTGCTTCGACCGCTTCATGCCATCGCCTGGGTGGTGATCAGTCTGTTGGCGATGGGCCTCTTCGTCGCGCTGAGAGGCGAGGCGCCGCTCGTGACGCCCAACCAGACCCTCTCGATCGTGCGAGCGGCAGCCCTGGTGGTCACCATCTTCTTCTTCGGCATTCGATTCGCGCGGGAGCAAGCGAGGGCGTTGTCGGCGCTCGACGCGGCGAGCCGGGCGAAGTCGGCGTTCCTCGCGACCATGTCTCACGAGATTCGAACTCCGATGAATGGCGTGTTGGGCGTGACCGAGGAGCTGCTCACCGGCCCGCTCGACTCCGAGATTCGGGAGAAGCTGACGCTGGTGCGCGAGAACGGCCGCACGCTCGTCGCCTTGGTGAACGACATCCTCGACTTCTCGAAGGCCGAGGCGGGCAAGCTGACCACCGAGCCGGTCGACTTCGACGTGCGGGTGATGGTGGACGACGTCACCGGGCTTCACCGGCCCTCTGCGCGGCTCAAGGGTGTGTCGCTCGCGGTCGAGGTTGACTCGGCGGTGCCTCCGGTGCTGCGGCTCGACGCGATGCGGTTGCGACAGGTGCTCAACAACCTGGTGTCGAACGCGGTGAAGTTCACCGCGGCCGGAGAGGTGAGGGTGAGTCTTCGGCTCGACGAGGCGCGGCGGCTCGAGCTCGCGGTGAAGGACACCGGTATCGGCATTCCCCTCGAGGTGCAGTCGAAGCTCTTCACGCCCTTCGAGCAGGGCGATCGCTCCACCACCCGCCGCTTCGGAGGCACCGGCCTCGGGCTCGCGCTCTCGAAGAACCTCGTCGAGCTGATGGGCGGGGTGATCGCGGTCGAGTCGGTCGAGGCGCAGGGTTCGACCTTTCGAGTGACGCTGCCGTGCACGCTTGGCGTCGCCGCGCTGGTGGAAGATCACCGCACGCTGCCCCAGGTGCCGCGCTCGGAGCTGCCGGTGTTGGTGGTGGACGACAACGTGGTGAACCTGAAGGTCGCGTGCAGCCTGGTGGAGCGTGCCGGCTACCGCACGGAGACCGCCGCCGATGGCCAACAGGCGCTCGAGAAGGTGCAGCGAAACCAGTACCTGCTCGTCTTGATGGACTGCCACATGCCGGTGATGGACGGGTTCATCGCGACGGAGCGGATTCGCGGGCTCGACGGTGATGCGGGCATGACGCCGGTCGTCGCGCTCACTGCGTCGGCGCTCCCGGACGAGATCGAAGCGTGCAAGCGGGCAGGCATGAACGACTGCCTCGTCAAGCCGGTGAGCCTGAAGGCGGTGGAGGCGATGCTCCAGCGCGTCGAGCACTACCGCCGCATTCTCGAGGCGTAGCGCTGCACAGGTCTCGGAGTGTTGGTCTCGTCTGCTTGTCTCCGAACGAGATCGCCTTCTTGGTTGCGGAGTTCTTCGTTCGTGCGCGGCTCCTCGGCGGCGTCCACTCTTCGGTGACGAAGGGCTCGTGCCGTGACTTCCGGGCACCGCGTGCGACTGGCGAGGTCTTGCGGAGCAGGAATGTCGCGAAGTAAGTAGGTTTTTACGTGCATCGAGACATTGAGGAAAGTCTCCTGGGTGGCGGCCGCGCCGGCGGACCTGGCTCAAAGGGAAGGTAGTGATTGGCCGTTCATCCTGAAGCCTCGAGAAGCGGGGGGGCGAGGAATCGCCCGGCGCTCGTGCCCCTTCCACCACCACTCGTTGAGGTGCGGTGAGCGTCCGGCCATTCCTCGTCACCATCACCCATCGAGGCTTCAGGAGGGACTGCCCTTCACGGCCACCGTCTGAGCAAGCGGTCGTCGCGGCCAGCAATCCGGTTCGGTCTCATGCGACCGGTTGCACACCGCACTCGAGGACCGGAGCCTGGCGGCTGCTGCCCAGGATACTTTCTTGAATGTCTCGATGAACGTAAAAAACTACTCACTTCGCGACATGGACACCGCGCTTCGCTCCGAACGCCGCAGTCCCCATCGTTTGCACCGCCGCCGAGCAGCCCTCGACCTTCGAACCCCGAGCGCCTTGCTCGCCTCGAGAACGGTCGCCGGTCGGCCAAGCCAGTCTCGACGCCCGCTCCTGGGAATGCGACCCATCCCTCTCGCTGCTCGCGACTGCACCGCCCTGGCGCCAAACGCAGCTGACGACAGCTCACGCTCGCAGCGCGCTCGAGGTCACCTTCGCGAGGGCGAGCACGAGATCGTCCGGCTTGGCGACGACCGACGCGCGCCCGTGCCCGAACATCGACGGCAGCCAGGCCTTCGCGGCCGGGTCGACGGCCAGCGCGTGCGTCACCACTCCGACGCCTTGCGCATCGAGCACCGCGCGATGCACGTCACTCACCCCGTAGCGGCCCTCGTAGCGATCGACGTCGCTCGGCTTGCCGTCGCTCACCAGGAGCAGCAACTTCTGCCGCGCTCCGCACTTCACCAACTCGGCGGTCGCGTGCCGGAGCGCCGGCCCGATTCGAGTGAACCCGTGCGGCTCGAGGCTCATCACCCGCTGAGCGCCCAGCCGCCACTCGTCCTGAAAGCCCTTGGCGACGAGGAACCGGCAATCGCGCCGGCTCTGGCTGGTGAAGGCCGCGACGGCGACCTCGTCGAAGAGCCCCTCGAGCGCATCACCGAGCGCGATGACGGCTTCCCGCTCGACGTCCATCACCCGGCGGTTGGCGACCCACGCATCGGTGGACAACGACGCATCGAGCAGCACGAGCACCGCGGTGTCGCGCGAGTGGCGGCGCCGGTGGAGGTAGAGCCGATCATCGGTGCAGTGGCCGGCCTTCAGCGCGGCGTAACGGCCGACGAGGGCATCGAGGTCGACGTCGCTCCCAGAGCGCTGCCGGAGCTTCCACGCCCGCGAGGCCTCGAGCTGCTCGAACACCATGCGCAGGCCGTTGGTCGTGCGCGCGAGGCGTCCCCGGACTTCGCGGAGCCGCTCCGCAGCATCGGCGACGGGCTCGACCTGCCTGGTCGTGAGCCGGCACCAGTTGCGTTTCCAGGTGTGCTTCGCCTCGTCCCACTCGTCGTAGAGCGCCTCAGCCGGACCCTCGTCGTCGCCTTCGAAGTCACCGACCGTCGCGTCGAGGAGGAGGTCGGCGCGGTACACGCTCCGCGCGCGTTGATGGCTGCGGACGAGCTGACGCAGGTCGAGCTCATCGAGCGCCTTCTGGTGCGCGGCCAGCTCGTCGTCACCGTCGATTCGTTTCGAGCCGCCCTTGTACTCCTCGAGGGTGTGCACCTTCTCGAAGCTGTGCACGAGCGGGTTCTCGGCGAGCTGTTGCTCGGGCTCCTGAATGCGCTCGACGGGCTTCGTCGTCGTTCGGCGCTGCGCCTCGGTTCCGCCGGGGAGCGCCTCGGCCTGGTCCTTCGGCACGTTCTTCAAGGGCCGCTCCGCCGGCGCCTCCAACGGGAGACCCCACCAGACGACGGGCGGCGGTTCCTTCTCGGTCGAGAAGAGCGTTCGCCGCCCGACGGGCAGCGCAGACGGTTTCCCAGCGAGCGCGGCGGCCGCCCAGTCCCACGCGGGCGTCGGGAGCGTCGAGTCAGGCGCCTGCTGGAGCGCGAGCCGAATGGTCGCCTCGATGGCTTGCGCTCGTGGAGCGTCGCCGGCTGGCGTCGGCCGCGTGCGGAGCGTCTCCTGCTCGAGCGCGATGAGCGCGTCGGTGAGAGAGGGGTACTCCTCGAGCAGCGCGCGCCGAATGAACGGCGCCACCAGAGCCATCGCCACCCCCGGCGGACCATCGGGGAACGCGGGCCGGAGCCGCTGCACCATCGACGACCAGACGATGCGAATCTTCGCGGCCTCCAGGTTCTGCTCGCGCGAGGCGGCGACGTCGAAGTGCCGCGGCAGGAAGAGCTGATCGCCCGCGAGGCCCCCGACGTCTTCGCTCAGCACCACCGAGATGGGCCGGCTGGTGAGGAGCCTGGCGAGGCGCTCGAGCCGTTCACGCTCCGGCTCCACCTC
Organism: Myxococcota bacterium; assembly: GCA_052034585.1. Lineage (GTDB taxonomy): Bacteria > Myxococcota > Myxococcia > Myxococcales > Myxococcaceae > Xiheimicrobium. Next base: position 189,987 of record JBPOIJ010000034.1, on the reverse strand, counting down.
GACACGGCGAGCCAGCACCTCGGGCGGCACCGTCGAGGCCCAGCGCTTCGCCCGGGTCCACGCGAAGGAGAAGAGCGCCTCGTCCCACGACATGCGTCGCTCCCGCTCAGAAGCTCAGGTCCACCAGGTCCTGCAGCGCCCGCGCGGTCGGCCCGTCGTCGGTGAGCGGCTGTACCAACGCAGCGCCGCACGCGGTTCGAGCTGGCAGCCCGGCCACCATCAACCGCGCGGCCATCACCAACAGCCGCGTCGACACCGTCTCGGCGAGCCCGAGCGCCTCGTTGCCGCGCACCTTGTTCGCCCACGCCACCAGCCGCTTCGCCTGCTTGGCGTCGACGCCCGTCTCGCCCTGGAGCACCTCCACCTCGACCGCCTCGACGGGGTAGCTGAAGGGAATCGAGACGAAGCGCTGGCGCGTCGACGGCTTGAGCTCCTTCAGGCCGCGCCGGTAGCCCGGGTTGAACGAAGCCACCACCATGAAGCCCTCGGGCGCGTCGAGCACCTCGTCGTTGCGGTCGACGTAGAGCCGGCGCCGGTGGTCGGTGAGCGGGTGGAGCAACACCACCACGTCCTCCCGCGCCTCGGCGACCTCATCGAGGTAGAGAATGGCGCCCTGCTTGACCGCCTTCGTCGCCGGGCCGTCTTGCCACACCGTGTCGCCGCCGCGCACCAGCCAGCGCCCGACGAGATCGGCCGCGCTCGTCTCGTCGTTGCAGGCGACCGTCACCAGCGGCCGGCCGAGCTTCTCTGCCATGAACTCGACGAAGCGCGTCTTCCCGCAGCCGGTCGGGCCCTTGAGCAACACCGGGAGGCGCTGCGCGAAGGCCCGCTCGAAGGTCGCGACTTCATCTGCTTGGGGCCGGTAGTACACCGCTTCCTCCTCCGCGCTCACCACTCGTCGAGCGGCGAGCCCCTCGTAGCGCCCTGCCTCGGGACGCGGAACTCCCAACGACTGGGGGAGCGCGATGGACGTCACCGCGTTCAGCTCCTCGCGACGGCCGCCGACGGTGGGACGTCAGGCGTCGGCGCAGACGTCGGCTCCACCGCCCGAAGCGGCGCGTTCGGCAAGCCGTAGCGAATGAAGTTCCAGATGAAGGCGCCGATGCCGAGCGTGAAGAGCGAGGCCGCGAGGAGCAGCCCGACGAAGTGCACTTCGATCTCCTTCTGCACGGTGAGGAACTCCATGCCCGCGCGCCGCTCGAGCACCACCTGCGAGACGCCCGCGACGGCGAACGCCAACGTCATCGCCACCATGCCGACGTTCGAGGTCCAGAAGGCGAAGCCCGCCGAGGCCTGCTCGTAGATCTTCCGGCCCGTCATCAGCGGCATCGCGTAGGCGATGATGGCGAGCACCAACATCGCGTAGGCGCCCCAGAAGGCCATGTGGCCGTGCATCGCCGTCACCAGGGTGCCGTGGGTGTACATGTTCACCTGCGGCAGGGTGTGCGCGAAGCCGAGGAAGCCGGCGCCGACGAAGCTCATGAAGGCGCAGCCGACCGTCCACAGCAGGGCGACCCGGTTCGGGTGGGTGCGCCCACCGCGCTTGGCCATCGTGAAGCCGTAGATGGCCATGCCGAGGAAGGCGAGCGGCTCGAGCGCGCTGAACAGCCCGCCGACCAGCAGCCAGTACTTGGGCGTGCCGATGTAATAGTAGTGGTGGCCGGTGCCGAGCACACCCGAGAGGAACGTGAAGCCGACGATGACGTAGAGCCACTTCTCGATGATCTCCCGGTCGACGCCGGTGAGCTTGATGAGCAGGTACGAGAGGATCGCGCCCATGATGAGCTCCCACACGCCCTCGACCCAGAGGTGCACGACCCACCAGCGCCAGAAGCTGTCGACCGTCTGGTTGTCGGTGGGGAGCATGCCGGGCAGGTAGAGCAGGGCGGCCGCGAGCAGGCCGAAGAAGAGCACCATCGAGGTCGTCGACTTCTTCGGGCTCTGCCACACCGTCCACCCGATGTTGCCGATGAAGAGCAGCACGTCGATGACGACGAGGAAGTCGAGCGGCCGGGGAATCTCGAGGAACTTGCGGCCCTCCCACCAGTTCAGGTGGAAGCCGATGATGGCGGTGACGCCGGTGACGACCAGGGCGACCAGCTGCAGCCAGGCGAGCTTCGGCCAGGCGAGCTCTCGATCGCACTCGTCGGGAATGATCCAGTACGCGGCGCCCATGAACCCGGCGAGGAGCCACATCACCAGCAGGTTGGTGTGCGTCGCGCGCGCGGCGTTGAAGGGAATGATGGGGTGCAGATCGTCCCAGCCGATGCGGGCGAAGCCCATGATGAAGCCGTAGATGAGCTGGAGCGACAGCAGCAGCATGCAGGTGGCGAAGAAGCCGTAGGCGACCTTCTGGCTCTGGAACTTCATTGGGCGGCCTCCTTCTGGGCCTTCTGCGAGGAGAGGAAGGTGACGAGCTCGCCGATCTGCCCATCGTCCAACGGCAGCTTCGGCATCGTGGTGCCCGGCTTCACCGAGGGCGGGTCTCTGAGCCAGCGCTCGAGGTAGGCCGAGTCGTACTTGGTGCCCACGCCGTCGAGAGAGGGCCCGACCGCGCCGCCGACGCCGTTGAGCGCGTGACAGGTGACGCAGATTTGAGAGAACACCTGCGGGCGACCCGCCGCCACTGGCGCTTGGGCCACCGCCCCGAGGGTGGGCTTCGCCGGGAAGCCGTTCAAGTCGACCTTCCCGCACCACTCGAGGAACGCCACCAGGTCTTCGATCTGCGCGTCTTCGAAGTGGTAGTTCGTCATCTTCCGCTGGCCGGGGTACAGCTTCTCCGGGTCCTTCAAGATGGCGCGGATGAAGGCAGGCCCGCGGCGCTCGTACACCTTGGTGAGCTCCGGCGCGTAGTAGGCGCCTTCCCCGAAGAGCGTGTGGCAGCCCATGCAGTTGCTCGACTCCCACAGGTGCTTGCCCCGAATCGCCGACTCGGTGAGGGCCGCTGCGTTGGTGCGGCCGGGGATCTGCTGGAACGTGTCCCAGGTGAGCCCCAGGAAGACGGCCGCGGTGAGCACGGTGCCTCCCAAGAAGAACGCCTTCGCTGCCGATTTTGAGAGCATGAGCGCGCGCGTCTTCAGCGTTCGTGCCAAGTCGTGTGCCCCGACGGTTGCGGTTCGAGACAGCCCCAATGTGTTTCGCGCCGTTTCAGCATGAAACAGAATCAGGAACACTGATGCATCATGTCGGATAGAAAAGCGGGCCTTTTTCTTGCAGCCGGCCCGGCGCGGTCTCTCTCTCACTCCCGAAGGAAGGTTCCATGCACTTGGTTCTCGCGTTGATGTTGTCGGCGATGCCGGAAGAAAAGGCCGTGCTCACCGATCCCCCGAACGTCCCACCGCCCATCACCCGCACCACTCCGGCGAAGGTGAAGGTGGAGCTCGAGGTGGTCGAGAAGGTGATGCAGCTCGCCGACGGCGTCGACTACACGTTCTGGACCTACGGCGGCACGGTGCCGGGCAAGTTCATTCGCATTCGTGAAGGCGACACCGTCGAGTTCTGGCTCGAGAACCACCCGAACAACAAGCTGCCGCACAACATCGATCTCCACGCGGTGACCGGGCCGGGTGGCGGCGCGGCGAGCACCTTCACGGCGCCGGGCCACAAGAGCCGCTTCACCTTCATGGCGCTCAACCCGGGCCTCTACATCTACCACTGCGCCACCGCGCCGGTCGGCATGCACATCGCCAACGGCATGTACGGGCTCATCTACGTGCAGCCGAAGACGGCGCTGCCGAAGGTCGACCACGAGTACTACGTGGTGCAGGGCGACTTCTACACGGACGCGGACTTCGGCGTGAAAGGCCTCCAGCCGTTCTCGATGAAGCGGGCCATCGACGAGAAGCCCTCGTACGTGGTGTTCAACGGCAGCGCGATGTCGCTCGTCGGTGAGCGCGCGCTCAAGGGCAAGGTGGGCGAGTCGGTGCGGCTCTTCGTCGGCAACGGCGGCCCGAACTTGGTCTCGAGCTTCCACGTCATCGGAGAGATCTTCGACAAGGTCTACCCCGAGGGCGGCGTGAAGGCCTCGCAGGAGCACGTGCAGACCACCATCGTGCCCGCTGGCGGCAGCGCCATCGTCGAGTTCAAGCTCGACACCGACGGCACCTACATTCTCGTCGACCACTCCATCTTCCGAACCTTCAACAAGGGCTCGCTCGGCATGCTGAAGGTCGAGGGCCCCGGCCGGAAGGACGTCTACTCGGGCAAGGAGGTCGACGAGGTGTACCTGGGCGACGAGTCGGTCGCGACCAGCCTCAAGGCCACCCCGGGCACCTCGGCTGATCCGAACGCGAAGCTCGACGGCAAGGCGCTGTTCGCCACCAGCTGCGCGATGTGCCACCAGGCCGAAGCGCAGGGCGTGCCCGGTGCCTTCCCTCCGCTCGCGAAGAGCGACTACCTGGCGAACATCTCGAACAGCAAGCGGCAGGAATTGGTCGAGATCGTGCTGCGCGGCAAGACGGGCAAGATCAAGGTGAACGGCCAGGAGTACAACGGCGTGATGACGCCAGTCGCGGGGCTCGACGACGAGAAGCTGGCGACGCTCCTCAGCTACGTGTCGAACACCTGGGGCAACAAGGCGCCGCCGTTCACCGCCGACGAGGTCAAGAAGCTGCGCGAGTCGCTGCCCGAGCTGAAGCCAGCCGGCAAGTAAGCCAGCGCTCGTCGCTCCGCTCGGGAGCCCTTCTCGAGCGGAGCCGTGAGTCAGTCCTCCACCGAACGGTCGGCTCGCCTTCGGTGGATGGACCGTGCCAAGCAAGGAGGACCGATGAACGCCACCGCCGGAGTACTCCTGCTGCTGCTGGTGCCGCCGGCGTTCGCCGAGCCGGTGCGCTTGCCCGGTGGAAAGTTCGCGCCGCTCTTCGGCCTCGACGTGGGGCAGACCGCCTTTCCGGTGTCGGCCTTCTCGCTCGACCGCCGGCCCGTCACCCGCGCCCAGTGGAGCGAGTTTCTCGAGAGCCACCCCGAGTGGACGAAGGCGAAAGCGCCGAAGAGCCTGGTGGACGACGCCTACCTCGCCAACTTCACGCCCGAGCAGAGAGACGCGCCGGTGACCGAGGTCTCCTACTTCGCGGCGCGCGCGTACTGTGGCTGGCGGCAGGGCCGGCTCCCGTCGACGCTCGAGTGGGAATACGCCGCCGCAGCCGACGAGAAGAAGGCCGACGCCTCACGAGACGCAGCCTTCGTCGCCCGCATCCTCGAGTGGTACGGCAAGCCCAACCGGCCCGACGACCTCCTGCAGCCGGGCAGCCCGCGGAACGTCTACGGCGTCGAGGCGCTCCACGGCCTCGTCTGGGAATGGACCGACGACTTCAACGCGCTCTTCGTCTCCGGCGACAACCGTCAAGACGGCGACAAGAACGCCAAGTTCATGTGCGGCGCTGGAGCGACGGGGAGCGCCCGCCGCGAGGACTACGCCGCCTTCATGCGGTACGCGATGCGCTCGAGCCTCGCCCCCCGCTCGAGTCTGCCGAGGCTCGGCTTCCGCTGCGCCTTCGACGCAAGGAGCGCCCAATGACTCGCTGGCTCGTGGTGTCCTCGCTCCTCGCCGCTGGGCTCGCGGCCGCCGAGGAGACGCCGAAGAACGTGCTCGCGCTCCCCACCTCGTGGAAGGACGAGAGCGGCAAGTCGGTGAGCCTCGAGACCTTCAAGGGCCGCTGGTACGCGCTGACCTTCGTCTACACCTCGTGCGCCGGGAGCTGCCCGCTCACCACCAAGAAGCTGAAGCGCCTCGACGCCGCGCTGGAGAAGGCCGAGAAGCCGCTCGAGCTCGCCGTCGTCAGCCTCGACCCGACGCACGACACGCCGGAGCAGGTGAAGGGCTACCGGGCGCGCTATGGCATCGAAGAGGCAAAGCGCTGGCGCATCCTCGTCGGGGACGACGCCCAGGTGCGCACCCTCACCATGCTGCTCGAGTTCAAGTACACCAAGAACCCGGAGTCGGGCGTCATCCTCCACGACAACACCGTCTACCTGGTGCGCCCCGATGGTTCGGTGGCCACCTCGATGTCGTCGCTCGACCAGCCGATGGACGAGTTCCTCGCCGCGGTGCCGAAGCAGAAGCGAGGAAAGTAGGCGTCACTCCATCGTGGCGACGTAGCGGAAGAAGAACTCCGGCTCGCCGCTCTCGCGCTGCTTGCCGGCCTTCAGCATCGGGAAGGCCTTCTCGAGCTTGGCGAGGCCGTCTTTCGACAGCCGGTTGCGGCTGACGTCGAGCGCCTTCAGGTGAGCGAGCTTCGACTTCGCTGCGATGAGGGCGTCGGCGGTCGCGTCGCTCAACGTGCCGCCGGAGAGGTCGAGCGACTCGAGCTGTTTGAGGAGCGGCGCGTTCGCGATGGTCTCGATCATCACGGCGTCGAGAATGGCCGAGTTGATGCCCAGGTGCTTGAGCGCGCGGAATTCGCGGCCGAGGAAGGCAGCCACCGGAGCGGCGCCGACCGACGCGTTGATGTCGTAGGCCTCGGTGGCCTCGAGGTCGCTCGCAGGGAAGAACTCCGGGTAGCGCGCCTCGCCGTCCTCGTTGTCGTAGGGGTCGTACCCAGCCGAGTCGAGGTCGGTGTACGTCGTTCCGCCCAGCCACACGTTCAGCCGCTCGAGCTTGGGCAGCTTCGCAGCCGCGAGGTTCTCGAGGTCGGCGGCCTCGGGCGCAGCGAAGCGAACCACCAGCGTGGTGAGCTGCGGGAAGCCCCAGGTGCCCGACAGCCCACCGCCGACACCCGCACCCGCGCCCTGCACCTCGAGCGAGACGAGCTTGGGCATGGCCTTGGCGAACTCGGCGAGCGGCGGCATCGCGACGTAGGCTGCGGCGCCGGTGGGAGGCGGCTCTCCGAAGGCGAGCGAATCGAGCGTGGCTGGCGCCTTGCCGAGCGCAGCGGCGACGCCCTTCCACGGGTTCACCACGTTCTCGGGAGAGTCGTCCCAGTCGCGCCGGGTCTGAAGCCGCGCCGGCTGGGCGTGGAGCGTCAGCTTCTTCATCACCCGGGCGGCGGGCAGGGAGAACAGGGTCTCGAGCCGATCGTCGAGCACCGGCTTGTCGGTCGGCGAGGCGATGGTGGCGTGGGTGATGAAGCCGTAGTGCCACTCGAAGTTCGTCGGCCGGCCGGCGCGGGCGAGGTCCTTCAAGATGGCGTGGCCCTGCGCTTGGAGCAGCGCGGTCTCTTCTCGCTCGAGCTCGGCCTTCTTCTTCGCGTTGGGCGCGGTGGCGATGGCGTGCTGCTGGGCGATCAACTTGCCCCATGGGTGGCCCTGGCCCTCGAGCCAGTCGGCGAACACGAGGTAGGCGTCGGGCTTCTCGGGCGCCTTGTCGATGGCGGCGAACTTGGTCGAGAGCTCCGAGGGGTCGAGCGGCGGCGCTTCGGGGCCTCCTCCACCGCCACCACCGCCGGCGACCGCGACCTCGGCGTAGCCCTTGCCGGTCTTCTCCTTGATGAGCTTCTCGGCGTCGGCGGTGGCCGCAGCCGGATTCCCGAAGGACTTCGACTTCTCCTGGCCGGGCGTCCCAATCTTCCCGTAGCGAACGGTGTGCGAGCTGCCGTCGACGGTGACTTCCCAGAACTTGCTCGAGCCGCCCTCGGTGAACTCGAAGCGGCGGGTGCCTCCTGCGGCGGCGGGCGGTGGAGGCGCGGGGGCCTTCTCGGCCTTCTTCGGCGCCTCGGGTGCGCTCGCTTTGGCGGCCTTCGCGGGCGCTTCGGCTTTCGCCGGTGGAGCCGCGGGCGAGCCGCCCTTCTCCTGGTAGCCCTTCTTCGTCTTCTCGCGAACGAGGCTGTCGTAGAGCTTCTGCGCCTTGTCAGCGCTGCCCTCGTCCTTCACGGTGGTCTGGCCGCTCGCGCCGATCTTTCCGTAGCGCGTGTAGACGGTCGTGCCCGTCATCCACACTTCCCAGAACTTGTTGGACGACCCTTCACTGAACTCGAAGTAGCGTTTGCCGTCGGACATGGACCCTCCCAAGAAGGGCCGGAGCTTTCCACAGAGCGGCGCCGCTTCACGACGAAAGACTGCTCTTCGCTCCTTTCACAGCGGAGGCGGATGGGCACAGCGCACCGAGAGGGTGACTCGATGTGGCGACTCGTCTGCGCTGTCCTGCTGGGGTCCTGCGGAGTTCCGATGATGGGCGAGTGGGTCGACGGCTGCATCGGGCCGACCGTCTGGGCGGTGGGCGCGACGGGTGCGTTCCGCCACCTGCCGTCGCGCAATCCGCGAGTCGCCCGCCTTGCGCGACAGAGGAGAAACGAATGACGACGGTGCTCCACGACGACAAGAAGGCACGGCTGAGGCTCATCATCACCGACGCGCGCGCGGCGCAGCTGCTCTCCGGCAAGACGCCAGCGGCCGGGGTGGAGGTGACGACCGAGCCTCACGACTCGCTCCACTGGGGTAACCGGCTGGTGCGGCTCGACGCGCTGAAGGACTGGCTCGACGACGCGAAGACGCTCGACGAACGCAGCATGCGGTGGAAGGGTGCGCAGTACGCCGAGGCGCTGCGGTTCGGGCGGCGGGTGCTCGTCTGCGCCGGCGAGAACAACGCTCGCAACCTGCAGAGCGTCGGGCTCACCTTCGAGGAAGAAGCGGAGGCGAAGCGCTTCTTCACGTCGTTCGCCACCGTGCGGCCGAAGGGCTGGGTCGACACCGGGTCGGTCTACGTCGAAGGAAAGGGCGGCATCTCGCGCGAGTACCTCGGAGGCTCAGCTCACTCGAAGCGTGGTGTTCACGCGGCCATCGTGCGCGTGCTCGACGAAGTGAGCTTCCTCACCACCGTCGACAAGAAGGGAAAACGGACCGAGAAGCGCACCGTTCACGTGAACGAGGCCGCCGCGCTCGCCGCCCTCAACGCCTTCGAGCTCGCCTGGTATCGCGAGGGCGGGCGGCAGCACGAGATCGAGTTCATGAAGACGCTCCTGCGGCGCAAGGACCGCACGCTGCTCGATTGGGCCGCGGAGGAGGTGCCGCTCCAGGCCGACCCGGTGCGCTTCACCCGCAAGCTGCTCCAGGACGCGCGCCTCGACGTTCCGGCTCGGCTGCCGAGCGCGGCCAACGAGCTGCTGCGAACGCTCCGCACGATTCACGCTGTGCACTGGCTCCGTGTCGGGGAGCAGGCGTCGCGCGACGTCGTTCATCACGAGGTGGAGAACCGTCGCCCGCCGGTGCACGTGTACCTCGACGAGGCCCACCTCGCCGTCGCGGAGGTTACCGTCGACGCGCGGAGAGATCACACTTGGGCCGAGGTGAAGCGCGCGCCCGACCCGAAGAAGTACCAGGCGCTCGTCGCCAAGACGCTGAAGCGCTTCGCGCTCGGGTGATCAGGCCCGGCGCCGACTGAGACGGATGATCAGGCTCGGCGCCGACTGAGACGGATGATCAGGCCCGGCGCCGACTGAGACGGATCACCGAGCCCAGGCGTCGAAGCCGAGCGTCTTCTCGAGCTTGAGCTTCAAGTCGTTCGCCACCGCCGTCGTCACCTTGTCTTCGTAGTCGCCGACGATGTCGGTGCGGACGACGCCCAGCTGCTTCCCGGTCTTCTTCTCCACTTTCACCAACTCGCGCACCTGGCCTTCGTTCTGCGGGTCGGCCTTGCCCTCGGCGCTCACCACGCAGAGCACCTTCGCGTCGGCGAGCGAGGTGACGACCGCTTCGGCCTTCACCACCCCCGCCGTGTCGTCGCGCTCGGAGATGCGGGTGAAGACGACGTACTTGATGCCCTTGGCGCGCTCGATGGCGCGAATCGACCCTTCGCTCGCCGCGTCGTCGCCCAACAGCGAGTAGGGGAACGGCTTGCCGCGCATCGGTGGCCGCTTGGGGCTCGACCAGGCGAGCGCGAGCCGGAGGTCGCTCTGATGCGGGTCGAGCTTCACCGTGACGTGGTTCGTCTTCGAGTCTTCGGTGTCGATCTCCTCAGCGGCGCTCTCGTGCATGAGCTCGACGGTCTCGTGATGGACGAGGTCCTTGGGGAGCGTGCACTCGGCCGGTCGCGCTCCAGTCGTCACCGCCGCCGCCGCTTTGAGGAACTTCTCGCGCTGCGCGTCGAGCGCCGGGCGATTCTCCGCCACGACCTTCGCGAGCGGTTTGCCGCACCCCAGGAACGACAACAGGACGAGAAGCACGCGGTGGCTGGTCATGCCGGCCTTATGCCTCGAATCCGCTGCATCGCCGAACCTTCTTGGTCGGACGCGTCACTCCACGGCGACGATCGCTGGCCCATCCACGGTGAGGCGCACCCGCCTGCGCTGGCCGAGTGACGCAAGCTCGTCGACCGAGCGCGTCGAGTAGTTCCACTGCTGCTCGCCCAACGGCCACCACCAGGCGCGCTTGAAGACGACCCAACCGAAGGCCTCCACCTTCACTCGTTCTTCCGGGCCAGCAGGCGTCGGCACCGGCTCTGGCTCGAACCCGGTGCCGTGGCGCTCGAAGGCGTCGACCGCGCGCCACCGCTTCACCTTCCACGAGTAGACCGGCTGCTTGCGCGGCACGTCGCGGTACGCCTGCACCAGGTGCGTGCGCGTCTCGGTGCGTGTCACCGGTTCGTCGACCTCTCGCACCACGACCTTCGACTTCGGCGTGCGCTGGGTCTTCGTCTCGTTGCACCACTTCGGTTCGCAGCGCCGAGGGCCCGCTTCGCATTGCTGCCGGCAGGTCGCGAACCCGTTGCCGTTCGGCGTGCAGACCTCTCGGCAGGACTGGGGACCCGAGGTGCAGGTCTCTCCGCAGCGGACCCGCTCGGTGGTGCTGGAGACCGACTCTCCATCGCTCACCGTCTCGGAGACCTGCCGCTGCCTCGTGCCCGCCGGGACTTCGACCGTGTACGTCTCTTCGGTGAGGCCCGCCGGAACCGAGTCGACGTGGTGCACCCGCTCGCCGGTGCGCTTGAGGTCGACCGCATCGGGAGGTGCTTGCTCCTTGAACCCCTCGTCGCTCACCCAGACCAGCCGCTCGACCGCCGCGCTCACCTTCCAGCTGCCTTCGACGACCTCGGCGTCGAAGGTGCCCGAGGCATGCCGCTCGTGCGCGAGGAAGGCGCCCACGCCGCCGATGCCGAGGAGCGTGAGGAAGAACGCGCCACAGCCCGAACCCGTCTTCGCCGCCGGTCGAGCCGTCGAGCTCGCCGGGGAGACCGGCGCCGCCGGGCGCGCGCGCTTGGCACCACATTGGCCGCAGGCGCCGTCCGTCGCGCGCTGATCACTCCCGCAATACTCACAGCGCCACGCCGGGCCCGCGGTGGCCAGCTCGAGCAGCTTGGGGTCGGTCACCGTCGGAGCAGTTGCCGGGTCCTCCGGCATCACCCACGCCTCCGAGCCGTCCTTGGGGTTGCTGCAGCCCTGACACGTCGAGTGGCGACCGAGGTTGCGGTGGTGGCAGCTCGAACACACCCACCACATCTCGATCTGTCGCTCTCCACTCATCTGGGTCGTGCCCTCCGACGCCGAGGACGTACCATTCGGCGGTTGATTCAAGGAGCCCCTGGGCCGACGATCGTCGCAATGCGTCGCCTCTGCCTCCTCCTGCTCCTCGCCGGCTGCTCGAAGAAGGAGCGGTACGTTCCACCGCCGGACCCTCAGGCGCCCAAGGTGGTCTCGCTCGCCGGCGCCTACCACGCGGTGGAATGCGGAAAGGTCACCGCGGTGTGGAGCGGGAGCGACGCGGACTTCCCGAAGGACGGTCCTCCCACGCCGAAGGCCTACGGCGTCACCGGCCTCACCTTCCGCTTCGCTGACGGCACCTCGGTGCCCTTCACGCCGAAGGGCGAGCTCACCTTTTCCGACTGGAGCTTCGACGTCTTCGCGCCCGATTGCTCCTCGGTCGCGCTGCTCGAGGATCGGTTCGGCCCCTACCGGCTCGTCGCGACGAGTGGGCTCGAGACGATGGCTGGCGCGACCGCGGTCGAAGCGCCCAAGGTCGGAGAGACGGCCTCGGTGCACGGGCAGTGGCGATGGACGAGCGCGACCCAGTTCGAGTTCGTCGCCAGCTGCTGCGGCGGCGCCCGCGTGTTTCGCGGTGGGGTGACGAGCCCCATCACGCTGACCTCCATCTTCGAGGCGAGCGCGGCGCCCAAGGGCGTGCTCCCGACGACCACCGGCTGGGAGCTCGCCAAGTGAGCACGCTCGACGCGATGCGCGAGTTCGCCACCCGCGCGAAGGCGGCCAGCCGGCTGATGGCGAGCGCATCGACCGCGCAGAAGAACCGCGCGCTCACCGAGTTGGCCAAGGAGCTCCGGAGCCGGACGGCCGCCATCCTCTCCGCCAACGCGCAGGATCTCGCCGACGCCACCGCCTCTGGGAAGAACGGCGCGTTCCTCGATCGGCTCCGTCTCGACGGCGCGCGCATCGACGCGATGGCCACGGCGGTGGAGCACCTCGTCTCCCTCGACGACCCCATCGGGAAGGTGACCTCGACCTGGCAGCGGCCGAACGGCCTCGAGATTCGCAAGGTGCGCCTGCCGCTCGGGGTGGTGCTGATGATCTACGAGTCGCGGCCCAACGTGACGAGCGACGCCGCCGCGTTGTGTCTCAAGAGCGGCAACGTGGCGCTGCTCCGTGGTGGCTCCGAGTCGTTTCGCTCGAACCAGGCGATCGCGAGCGCCCTGAGCGCGGCCCTCGTCACCGCGGGGCTCCCGAGCGACGCGGCGATGCTCGTGCCCGACACCAGCCGCGAGTCGATGCTCGCCCTCATCTCGCTCGACGGCCTCATCGACCTCTGCATTCCCCGCGGCGGAGAGGGCCTCATTCGTTTCGTCGCCGAGAACGCACGCGTGCCGGTGGTGAAGCACTACCAAGGCGTCTGCCACGTCTACGTGCACCACGACGCCGACCTCGAGATGGCCGAGCGCATCGTGGTGAACGCGAAGACCTCGCGGCCGGGCGTCTGCAACGCGATGGAGTGCCTCTTGGTGGACGAGGCCAGCGCTCCGACTGCGCTCCCCCGGCTCGCCCGGGCCCTCGTCGCGAAGAACGTCGAGCTCCGCGGGTGCGAGAAGACGGTCGCGGCGTTGAAGGGCGCCAACGTGCCGGTGACGCCGGCGGCCGAGCGCGACTTCGGCAAGGAATTCCTCGAGCTCGTCTGCGCGGTGAAGGTCGTGCCCGGGCTGGACGGCGCGCTCGCCCACATCGCCCGCTATGGCAGCGAGCACACCGAGGCCATCGTCACCGGCTCCCGCGACGCGGCCCGGCGCTTCACCCGCGAAGTCTGCGCCTCGGCCGTGGTGGTGAACGCCTCGACCCGCTTCAACGACGGCGGCGAGCTGGGCCTGGGCGCCGAGGTCGGCATCTCCACCTCGCGCCTGCACGCCTTCGGGCCGATGGGCCTCGAGGAGCTCACCGCCCAGAAGTTCGTCATCGAAGGCGACGGGCAGATTCGCTGACCAAGCGAGGTTCCGCTCAACTCCCGCTGGCTTGCGGTGTACACAGCCCCCATGGCTGCGAAGAAGAAGACGACCCGCCAGCGCGCTGAGCCCAAGAAGAAGCCCGCTCTCAAGAAGAAGGGGAGCGCCAAGAAGAAGCCCGCGCCGGCCCCGAAGCGGAAGGCCGCGGCGAAGCCCACCAAACGAAAGGTCGCGCCGCGCACCTCGAAGCGACCCTCGGCCAAGCGGCCGGTCGCCAAGAAGAAGGTGTCGGCGGCACTCAAGCGAGGGCCCGCCAACCCCGAGGGCCTCGAGCTGGCCAAGGCCGTCGCCGGCGCGGCGCTCGACAAGAAGGCGAACGACGTGGTGGTGCTCGACCTCAGCCACAAGGCGCAGTCGGTCGGCTACGACTACCTCGTGCTCGCGAGCGGCGACTCCGACGTGCAGCTCGAGGCGCTCAAGAACGGGGTCGAAGAGCTGCTCGACCAACGCCATCGCCGCCCCTCGTCGGTCGAGAAGTCGCCCGACTGGGTGTGCCTCAACCTCGATGACGTGGTGGTGCACTTCTTCACGCCCGAGAAGCGCGAGATGTACGACCTCGAAGGGCTGTGGAGCGACGCCGCCCGAATCGCCGTCGCGTGAAGCTGACCGTCTTCTCCATCGGGAAGGATCGCTCGGGCCTCTTCGCGCCGGGCGTCGAGGAGTACGCGGAGCGGCTCGGCCACGTGGCGAAGCTCGAGCTGGTGGAACTCCCCGAGTCGAAGCAGTCGGGTGAGCGCGCGAAGGCCGACGAAGCGCAGGCGCTCCTCGCGCGCCTCAAGCCCACCGACGTCGTCATCGCCCTCGACGAGCGAGGCAAGGCGCTCACCAGCGTGCAGTTCGCGCAGTGGCTCGACAAGCAGCGCGCGACCGGGCCTCACGTGGTCTGCATCATCGGCGGCGACGAAGGGCTCGACGACTCCATTCGCAAGCGCGCCCAGCTGACGCTCTCGCTCTCGGCGATGACCTTGCCGCACCGCCTCGCCCGGCTGGTGTTGATGGAGCAGCTCTACCGGGCGTTCACGATTCTGCGCGGCGAGCCGTACCACAAGTGATGCGATCGGCCTCCCCACGGCTCTTCCTCTTCGTGCTCGCCCTTGGTGGTTGTCCTCGGGAAAAGACGCCGCCACCCATCACCGACGACCGCGAGTCGTTTCGCGAGGAGCTCATCGCCGAGGCTCGTCGCCAAGCGCCCGATGCCTCGGTTCGGCTCGGCGCCACCGTCGAAGAGGTGACGATCGACGGCAAGTCGGTCTTTCTCGGCAACATGTACCTCGCGAGCCGCGAGCCCGGCGCCAGCCGTGAAGCGACGATTCGCAACACGGTCACCGCGCTGCTGATGCCCAGCATCGAGGCAGTCATTTCGGAGGACTTCGCCGTCGCACGACACCACCTCCTTCCTCGGGTGCGCGATCTCGCCTCTCGTGGCATCGGCGCGCTCGACATGGAGCTCCGCACCGATGCCGGCGTCACGGACGCCGTCGAGCGCGCCCTGACCGATCATCTTCGCGAGGTGTTGGTGTTCGATCATTCGTCGTCGGTCATCGACGTGCCGCGGTTCCTCGCCGCCAAGTGGGCTCGCTCGGACGACGAGCTCTTCCAGCTCGCTCGGGAGAACCTCGAGCACCGCTCCACGCCGTTGGTCGAAGAGGGCGGCTGGTTGGTCGCTCACGAGCGCGACACCTTCGATGCCGCGCGTGTCCTCCTCGTCGACCGCCACGGTACCTCCCTCCATGGCCGCCCGGTCGCGTTCGTTCTCGATCGCGACACGCTCCTGCTCGCGGGTGAAGACGACGTGGCGACGCTCACTCGCGCGTGCGAGCAAGCCGCCCAGCGTCAGGGGGCGTACCCCATCAGCCTGCAGCCGATCGTTCGCACCGACGGTGGCTGGGAACGGTGGCTGCCGACCAATCGAGCGCTCGCCGGCCGAGTCGCGGCGCTTCGTCGGCTGGAGCAGCGCGCCGTGTATTCCGAACAGAAGGCGCTCCTCGACACCCTGCACGAGCGCAACCGCGTCGAGGTCGTCGTCGCCGACGTCATGGAGCAGAACGGTCGCACCTTCGGCACCTGGTCGTCGGGAGTGCGCACCTGGTTGGCGGAGACCGACGACATCGCCTTCTTCTCTGGTACCGAGGCGAAGCCGGTCGTGCGCATCGCCAGCCAGGCGAGCGCGTTGAAGGTGATGGGAGCCGCGATGCGCCGAGTGCCCGCGCTCGAACCAGTGCGGTGGGAGGTCGACTCGTTTCCCACGGAGCAGCAGCTTCGCGCGATGAAGGCGACCCTCAGGAAGAAGGAGGGAAGCGTCGTTCGAAGCGAATGACTCGGCTCCACGCCTGAGCCAGGAGCCTGCCTCCGCGACGCCGTCACTCCGACGAGGGCGAAGAGCGCCGCACGGGTCCGTCTTCACCCGGCCGGCGATTCAGGCGAGCACCACGAGGGGGAGAGAGGTCGCCTTCGCCCAGCGCTTCACCAGCCGCCGCGCACGCTCGGGAACGCAGACGAAGTGCAGCAGGTCGGAGGCCGTTCGGATCTGCACGACGCACGCCCCACTGCGTCTTCCCGCTGCCGCGACGAGCCTCTCGCGACCAGCGCGCCTCGACGGAGCCTTCGCGGCCTCGAGCGGCAGCCCCGGCCCGCTCGCGAACAGCCTCCGCAGACCGTCGAGCACGTCGGGCGGGTCCTCCTTCCAGTCGATGGACAGCACGAAGCGCCTGGGCAGGTGATCGATCAAGGCGAGCACGTGGAGGCCCTTCACGGGCCGTTCGATTCCACGGGCCCGGCAGCGCGCGAGATGGCGACGCACGTACTGCTCGGGGTTGGTCGCGGCCTCCACGACGGCGTCGACGACTCGGCTCCCGCGCGTCTTCCCGAAGGTGGCAGCCTCGATGACGCTGGTGAGGCTCGCGCGGTCGACCCGGGCGAGCGCTGGCGGCGTGCGCGCTGCACCAAGCCGTGAGAGCGCTCGTCGGGTCAGCGCCTCGACGAAGGCCCGGTCTGCGCGCGTCGAGGCCGTGGTGACGAGCGCCGCGCCGGACTGGGAGACCCAGACTCGTCGGTAGTCGCTCACCGTCGCCTTCGAGGGCGGCACCCGACATTGGACGAAGAGAATGGAGCGCGGCGTGCCCGGTCGGCCCTTCGTCATCGTGAGCGAGGTGCGCGCGTCGAGGGGCAGCGGCCACGCGGTCGCCTTCGAGGTCGGCGCGGTGGTGAAGCAGGCCTCGAACACCTTCGGCGTGAGGACCGCGCTCGTCCACCGGGTCAGCCTCATGCGCTCAGGGCTCGAAGAGAATGACGTCGTCGAACCACCGCGACTGCGGCTGCGACGCGCCGGAGAGCAGCACCGAGGGGTAGGTGATCTGCCCGAACTGCGGCGTGCCCGTGTAGAGCTTGCCCGAGGCTGGCCCGGCGCTCCCGTCGTAGTCGAGCACCGCTTCTCCATCGATCCACATGCGCAGCACGCCGTCACCCGCTTGTGGCGTCGTCTCCCGCTGCACCAGCACTGCGAGGCGATGCCACCGCCCGTCGGCGACCGCGCTCGGCGAGAGCCGCGTCACTCGCAGATGCTGCCGATAGAGCACGTGCGGCTCCTGCGGCGTCACCGGCGCGCGCACGTCACGCACCTGCACCTGCCAGCGCAGGCCAGGCACGCCCGGGTAGATGACCGGAAGCGGCGCGTCGGAGCCCGCGGAGACCACCACCGTCCCGCGCCCGCCCATCACCCGGCCGAGCACGAACTCCGTCGAGCCGACGCCTGCGCCCGCGCAGTGGCTCGCCGGCTGCTGGAACCGGAAGCCCGCCTCGAACTTGAAGCGATAGCGAAACACCACCCTCAAGGGGCTGGTGATGGCCGTCACCTTGCTCAAGAAGACGTCGGCGTTCGCGCAGCCTCCGTCCGCCGCGTAGTCGAGGCGCAGCGTTCGGGTGCCCGCGTCGCCCAAGTCGTCCAGCACCAACGCGCCGCCCACCTCTCGCTGATCGCCGTAGCTGCCCTTCACCCCAGCCGTGTTCGGGTAGCGCTCGAAGTCGTCCGCATAGAGGACCTGGCTCGAGCTCATCGGCTCGGCAGGGCCTCCATCGGGTTCGACCTCGCCCCCGGCGTCGACGCCTGCGTCACCAGCGTCGGCCGCCCCTCCATCGGTGCCCGCGTCCGTCGCGGCGACGCCCGAGTCCTCCACCGACGCGTCCATCGGCGTCATCGGCTTGGGCGCGCAGGCCCAGAGCGCGGCCACGAGGACGACGAGCAGCAACCGGAGCTGGCTGAAGGGCGGGGTCGGCACGACGGTTCCTCAGAGGCGGGGCCCCACAAAAACGGTGACGTTCTGTCGTTTCGTGGCCAGATCACCCTACACTGTTCCTTCCGACAGGGCCGATTTCTCCCACCTGGACACCGTCCGATGACGTCCTCCAATCGATCGCTTCTTGGAGCGAGCCACCTGCTCGCGCCTCTCGCGCTGGCGTTGATCGCTCTCAGCGGGGCCGGCTGCTCCCGCACCACCGTGTACTTCTGCGGCACTCCAGAAGATCCACCGTGCCCGACCGGCTTCGTCTGCGTCGCCAACCGCTGCATCGTCGACTCGAACCCACAGCCCTGCGGCAGCGGCACGACTCGCTGCTCTGGCCAGTGCGTCAACACCCAGACCGACCCGGCCAACTGCGGCGCGTGCGGAACCGCGTGTCCTTCGGGGCAGGCCTGTCAGGCGGGCGTCTGTCGCACCGGCTGCACCGGCGGCCTCACCAACTGCAACGGGCGCTGCGTCGACGCCCAGACCGATCGCACCAACTGTGGCGCCTGCGGCAAGACGTGCAGTGGCCTCGAGCAGTGCAGCACCGGTCGATGCCAGTGCGCCGCGCCGCTCACCCAGTGCTCCGACGGCTCGTGCGTCAACACCGAGTCCGACGGCAACAACTGCGGCAGCTGCGGGAACAAGTGCGTCACAGGTCAGCTCTGTCAGGCGAGCCGCTGCGTCGCGGGCTGCTCTCCCGGCCTCGCTCAGTGCGGCACCGCCTGCGTCAACCTGGCGACCGACCGCTTCAACTGCGGCTCCTGCGGCGTGCTCTGCGGCGCGGGTGAAGCCTGCACCAACGGCTCCTGCCAGAAGGCCTGCGCGAGCGACGAGACGCTCTGCAACGGCGCCTGCGTGAAGACCTTCACCGACCCGAACAACTGCGGCGCCTGCGGGAGGACCTGCCCCAGCGGCGTCTGCCAGATGGGGCTGTGCGTCTCGAGCTGCCTGCCCAACCAGTCGCTGTGCAACGGCACCTGCACCGACACCACCACCGACCGAAACAACTGCGGTGGCTGCGGCAACGCGTGCATGCCGAACGACCTCTGCCGGGCGAGCCGCTGCGTGCCGGGGAGCTGCGGCCGTCCCCTCGTGCTGTGCGGCGCCTCGTGCGTCGACACGCAGACCGACGCGAGCAACTGCGGAGGCTGCGGCATCTCCTGTGGTTCCGGCGGTGTGTGCGCCGCTGGCGCCTGCCGGACGATGTGCGGGCCAGGCCAGACGAACTGCAACGGCAGCTGCGTCAACCTCGACTCGAACCCGCTCAACTGCGGCGTGTGCGGTCGGCAGTGCGCTCCGGGCTCGTCGTGCGTGGGCGGCATGTGCTCGACGGTCTGCACCCCGCCTCGCCAGAACTGCGGCGGCTTCTGCTTCGACACCTCGACCGACAACAACAACTGCGGTGCCTGCTTCCGCGTCTGCCCGGGTGGCACCCAGTGCCGCGCCAGCACCTGCGTCCCGGTGGCGTGCCCGATTCCTGGCCAGGTGAGCTGCAACGGCGTCTGTACCGACATCACGACCGACAGTCGAAACTGCGGAGCCTGCAACCGCGCCTGCGCCGCGACCGACCAGTGCGTCGGCGGAACGTGCCAGCCGACCAGCTGCCCCTCGCCCTCGCAGATTCGCTGCCGTGGCGTGTGCGTCGATCGGCTCAGCGACCCGAACAACTGCGGCTTCTGCAACAACGTGTGCGCGACCGGCCAGGTCTGCTCGGGCGGCGCGTGCATCACGCCCGGGTGCCCGATGGGGCAGCAGCGCTGCAACGGTGTCTGCACCGACGTCTTCAACGACCCGAGCAACTGCGGCACCTGTGGCTTCATGTGTTCCGCGGGCCAGCAATGCACCGTGGGCTTCTGCACGGTGAACCCGTGCCCCACCGGTCAGATCCGCTGCAACGGCATCTGCGTGAACCCGCTCACCGACGGCCTCAACTGTGGCTTCTGCAATCGGGCGTGCGGCGTCGGCCAGACCTGCTCCTCGGGCGCCTGCAGCTGCAGCCCGCCCACCTCGGCGTGCACCCGGCCTGACGGCAGCCAGTTCTGCACCAACCTCGGCACCGACGGCAGCAACTGCGGGCGCTGCGGCGTGGCGTGCGCGGGCGGCTCCACCTGCCAGAACGGCACCTGCTCGTGCCCGATCGGCCAATCGCTCTGCAATGGGCGCTGCATCAACACCCAGACCGACGCCACCAACTGCGGCGGCTGCGGCAACGTCTGTGGCCCGGGCTCGACCTGCCAGGCCGGCGTCTGCCAGTGCCCGACGGGAACGACGCGCTGCGGGAACAGCTGCGTCAACACCCAGACCGACGTCACCAACTGCGGCATGTGCGGGGTGGGCTGCGCGGCCGGCGCTTCGTGCGTGATGGGCTCCTGCACCTGCCCGCCTGGCGGCTCGGTCTGCAACGGCGCCTGCGTCAACACCCAGACGGACTCGAACAACTGCGGCTCCTGCGGGCGCTCCTGTGGGCTGGGCTCGTGCGTGAACGGCAGCTGCACCTGCGCGCCGGGCCAGACCCAGTGCAACGGCACCTGCACCAGCACCCTCACCGACCCGAACAACTGCGGCATGTGCGGCATCTCCTGCGGCACCGGCATCTGCTCGAACGGCACCTGCCAGGCCTCGTGCCCGACGGGCTTCACGCGCTGCAACGGCCTCTGCGTCAACCTGCAGACCGACCCGCAGAACTGCCGAGCCTGCGGCACCGTGTGTGGAGGCGGCCAGTGCGTCGGTGGCACCTGCACCTGCTCGGGCGGCTTCACCTCGTGCAACAACCAGTGCGTGCGGCTGCAGACCGACGTCAACAACTGCGGCGCCTGCGGGAGAGCCTGCGGCGTCAACCAGGCCTGTCAGTTCGGCACCTGCGTCACCATGTGCGCCGGCTTCCTCCAGAACTGCAATGGCACCTGCACCAACGTGCAATTCGACGTACAGAACTGTGGCGCGTGTGGGAACGCGTGCGGCACGGGCGCGCAGGGCTGCACCAACGGCCAGTGCCAGTGCAACGCGGCCCAGGGCTTCGTCCGCTGCGGCAACGTCTGTACTCGCACGGCGACCGACGGGAACAACTGCGGCGGCTGCGGCATCGTCTGTGGCCCGGGTCAGGCCTGCAGCAACGGCACCTGCGTGATGGCGTGCCCCACCGGCCAGAGCACCTGCCCGTCGACGCCGGGAGGCCCGCCCAACACCTGCGTCAACCTCCAGACGAGCACGAGCAACTGCGGCGCCTGCAACCGGGCCTGCGGCACCGGAGAGCAGTGCATCGGCGGCATCTGCTACTGCACCGCCGGCCGCATGGTGTGCAACGGCGTCTGCATCGACGTGCAGGCGAACCAGCAGAACTGCGGCATGTGCGGCAACGTCTGCCCGCCCGGGCGCATCTGCGCGGCGGGGAGCTGCCAGTGCCCGTTCGGCACCACGCTCTGCAACGGCCAGTGCGTCAACACCCAGAGCAACCCGCAGCACTGCGGCATGTGCAACAACAGCTGCGGTGGCGGGCCCCTCAACGGCTGCGTCAACGGGACCTGCGTGTGCAGCACCGGTCTGACCCGGTGCAACAACACCTGCATCGACACCCGCTTCGACGAGAACAACTGCGGCATGTGCGGCAACGTCTGCCCGTCGAACCAGCAGTGCAACAACAGCATGTGCGCCCCGCCGTGAGCTGAGTGGTTGGGGAGCGGGGCTGAAGCTCCGCTCCGCCGGTGCGTCGAGGAAGCCATGAGGATCGTCACCATCGTCGCTTGGCTCACCCTCTCGGCGGCCGAGTCGCTCGGTGCTCTCGAGTACCGCGCCGTCACCATCGAGCCTTCGAGGCGGCTCACCTTTCGGGTCAGCGAGCTCGAGCGGGTGACGGCGGCGTCGGGGCGGTGCGTGGAAGAGGGAATGGACCTCGAGGAGCCCGAGACGTTCTGGCTCGAGGCGAGCTGCAGCGGCGTGCGCACCACCTTCGCCTGGAAGAAGGGCGGCACGCGGGTGCACGTGATGGCCTGCGCGGAAGACTCGAAGCGCACGCCCGAGCTGGTGAAGCTGCGCCAGAAGGTGCAGGCCGACCTCAAGCCCTACAAGGCGGTGACGGCCTGCGTGCGCGGCGGGCAGGTGCAGCTGTGGGGGTGGGCGTTGAGCCCAGCCGAGCGCGACAAGCTCGCGGCCATCGCGAAGAAGCACGGTGAGGCGGTGGCGAACCACGTCGAGTTGATCGGCAACGACGAGCAGTGACGTCGACCGCGGTGCGTCGAACCTCCGCGCCTTCGCGGCGAGCTCCATCGTCTGCCTCGCTCGCCCGTCGTCCCGTCGTGCGTCCTGCTCGAGCCGGGACGCCGCTCACGAGTCCTCGCTCGAATCGACCGAAGTCGGCGCTACACTCCTCGTCATGGAGGGGTTCCTCGAGCTCATCTACCCGCCGGCCTGTGTCGCCTGCGACGAGGTGCTCCCCCACGCGGGCTTCTTCTGCGAGGCCTGCGCCGAGCTCGTGCTCGAGACGCCGTCGCCGCACTGTCGTCGGTGCGCTGAGCCGGGCGCGTACCCACGCGGCATCTGCCCGAGGTGCGAGGGACACCCGCCGCCGTTCGCCAAGGCCTTCGCGCCGTTCGAGCACGATGGCTCGGTGGCGAGAGCGATTCACCGCTTCAAGTACGAGCAGCGCTCCGATCTCTCCCGGCCGCTCGCCTCGCTGCTCGCCTCGAGCGCGAAGCGGTTCCTCGACGCGGTGCCCAACTCGCTCGTCGTCCCACTCCCTCTCCACACCGCGCGGTTTCGGGAGCGTGGCTTCGACCAGGCGACGCTGCTCGCGGTGGAGCTGGGCGCCATCGCCAAGCGGCCGGTCGAGGACGGGTGGTTGGCGCGAACGCGCGCGACCGAACGGCAGGTCGGGCTCTCCGAAGACGCGCGAGATGCCAACGTTCGCGGGGCCTTCACGGCGTCGCCGTTGGTGCGCGGACGAGACCTCGTGCTGGTCGACGACGTCTACACCACCGGCTCGACGGCCTCGGAGGCGACCCGCACGTTGCTGGGTGCCGGCGCGCGCGTGGTGCACGTGCTGACGCTCGCCCGTGCTCGTCGCGAGTTGGCGTGAGCAGCGTCTTCCCGCGGTGAGCGAGCTCGCCGGCGGTCTCTCCAGCGCTTCGTCACTCAACCTCACCGGCTTCGACGGGACGACATGGCCGACCAGGCGCTTTCGGAATACGAGCGAGACATGGCGACCGAGTCCCTGGCCCCCGTGGCGATCTCTCGTGGCCTCCTTCACCGGCTGCTCGGCTCCATTGCGGAGTCGGGGCCGTGGGGCCCGCTGCTCGCCGAGCTCACCTTCGTGGCGATCGTGCTCGTCATCACCGCCTTCTTCTGGTGGTTGATCGGCCGGTTGATGGTGCGGGCGCTCGCGAAGAGCGTCGGGGCTCCACCCGAATCGCTGCGGCCGGTGCGAACCGGCGCCCGGAGCCTCATCGCCTTGGTCGCCCTGGGCTCGCTGGTCAATCACTTCACCGAGCTCGACCTCTTCACCATCATCGCCGGCACCTTCGCGCTGGTGGCGACGGCCTTCGTCGCGCTGTGGAGCACGCTGTCGAACATCCTCTGCACCATTCTCATCTTGATCACCCGGCCGTTCCGCATCGGTGACGAGATCGCCTTTCCGCCCGACGAGCTCGAGGGCCGGGTCATCGACCTCTCGTTCTTCTTCACCACGCTGGAGACCCGAGACGGCCGCTTCATGAACGTGCCGAACACCACCTTCTTTCAACGCATCATGGTTCGGCGCGAGACCAAGGGCGGCAAGGAGCTGGGAGAGCAGCTCGCTGCTCCGAAGCCGGCCGAGCCACCCGCGCACTGATGGAGATGGACCGGCGTGGCCGTCGCCTGGGGCAGTGGTGACCCGCTCGCCGGCCCACATTCGACGGTTCGGCAGCTCGTGCCCGGTTAGTCATTTCTCGTGGAGAACCGCCGCGCCGACGTGAGGCTCCGTGCGAGCCTCCGCTTCACCTTTGCGTGGGGAGAGGACTCGTTCGAGCTGTACCGGACCCTCGACTTGAGCGCCGGCGGAGCGCGGGTCGTTCACCACGTGCTGGGCAGTCCGCTCCCTGCGGTTGGCATCGAAGGGGAGTGCGCCTTCGTGCTCGACGGGCAGGAGCTTCGGGCGCTCGCGCGGGTGATTCGGCACCACCCCGACGGCTTCGTGGTGCGCTTCGTCGAGCTGACGCAGCCGCAGGAGAGCCGCATCGTCGCGTGGATCTTCCGGCAAGAAGCGCTCTCGAAAATTCCGGCCTGAGCGTCGAGTCTTCTCCTCCTTCGAGCGCGAGGCTAGACGCTGCCTGTGGGCCCGAACCTCATCGCCTTGGCGATTCCGCTCTTCTTCGTCGGCATCGGCGTCGAGCTCGCGGTCGCGAAGAAGCGTGGGCTGCGCGTCTACCGGCTGGGCGACGCGGTGGGCGACATGGGCTGCGGGGTGGTGCAGCAGCTCGCCTCGAACCTGCTCGGCGGCTGGGTGACGCTCGCGGCGTACGAGTGGGTCTTCGCGCGAAAGCTCGTGGAGCTCCCCGCCGGCTGGATCACCTGGGTCGCGGCGCTCTTCGGCGTCGAGCTCGCCTACTACTGGTGGCACCGGCTCTCGCACGAGGTGAACCTGTTGTGGGCGGCGCACGTCGTTCACCACCACTCGGAGGACTACAACCTCGCGGTCGCGCTCCGGCAGTCGGTCACCACCTGGGCGACCAGCTTGCCGTTCTGGTTGCCGCTCGCCTGGCTCGGAGTGCCGACGACACCGTTCGCGGTGATGCTCGGGCTCACCACGCTCTATCAGTTCTGGATTCACACCGAGCTGGTGAAGCCGCTGGGGGTCTTCGAGAGGGTGTTCAACACGCCGGCGCTCCACCGGGTGCATCACGCGATCAACCCGCGGTACCTCGACAAGAACCACGGCGCGACCTTCATCATCTTCGACCGACTCTTCGGCACCTACGCGCCCGAGCAGGAGCCGTGCGTGTACGGCACCACGGCGCCGCTGCGCAGCTTCAGCCCCATCTGGGCGCAGCTCGAGCGGTACGTCGACTTGGTTCGGCTGGCCGCGCGCGCGCCGTCGGTCGTCGACGCGGTGAAGGTCTTCTTCGCCTCGCCGGCCTGGCGCCCCGAGTGGATGGGCAGTGCCGACAAACGAGACCCGGCAGTGAAGTACGACGTCGAGGCGCCGCGCCCGCTCCGCCGCTACGTGTTCGCGCAGTTCGTGGTGATGCTGCTCGCGACGTTCCTCTTCCTCACCTTCGGCCTCGGGCTCCCGCTGCCCTGGAAGCTCGCCATCGCCGGGTGGATTGGAACGAGCGCTGGGGTGCTCCCGGCGCTGCTCGAGGCACGGCCGTGGGCGCGCCCGCTCGAAGTCAGTCGGTGGATCGTCGTTCCGATTGGCGTGGGGCTCTTCGTCGCCGCTCACTCGTAGACGCAGCGCGAGACGAGCGGGCACGGCGCCTTCCGGCACTTCGTCTGGAGCGCGAGGCAGGTCTGGCGGGGAGGGCAGGCGTCGTCACAGGGCACGCCACCTCGCAGCCGAACGTCTTCGACGAGCTCGACGGTTCCCGGCTCCAGCCGCTCGCGTGGGCCGACGAGGCCGCCGTCTTCGACCGTGAACTCCTTCGATGAATGGCCACCATCTGCTTCGTCGAGTCGAACGCGCACGGTCCTTCCCATGAGGTGCCATCGGCCGGCCGTCGAACGGCTCGTCGCCACGCCTCCGTCAGCCGCGAACACGAAGGTGGTCGAGCTGGAGGGTTCGAACCAGCTCCTCGAAACGTCGAACACGGAACGCATGGCCGCGTCGTCCGACTTCGGCGCCCACGACCACCGGCAGCGATCTCTGAGACAGGAGAGCTCGGCCGACACCAGCGTCGTTCTGTGCTGCGGGTTCTCCGGCATGGGGGCGAAGTGGGCGCGATGCAAGACGTGCTCGACGCACGGCGCGTCGAAGTGCCCCGGGTTCTCGACCTTCGCGGAGATGACGGCGCCGGTGACCTCGAGCGCGATCGACAGCGTCACCACCGAGCGCTCCCAGCCCACCTGCACGGTCGCGGGAGCTGGCGGCCCCAGCGAGCAGTCCTCGATGGCTTCGAGCTGAGCCTCGAGCCCCAATTGAATGGCGCGGAGTTCATGACCGCGCGTGTCGACTCGCACGGGTTGGCTCATGAGGACGAGCATCAACGCGGTGAGCATGCCGCGAACGCTCTCACATCGAAGCAGTCGCGTCGACGATCAGCCGGGTCAGCGCGTGAGCAGCCTCAGGAGATCGTCGTTCATCTGCTCCGCGCTCTGAATCACCTTGAGGTTCGCTCGAAACGCGTGGCTCGCGGACATGAGCCCGGTGAGCCCATCGATGGTCGGGTCACGCTGCCCGATGGAGACCTGATCCACCGGGAGCGCCAGCTGCTGCGCGGCGCGGTCGAACTGCGCCTCGGCTCGGCCCAGCCCGGCAAGTGCCGC
Source organism: Myxococcota bacterium (assembly GCA_052034585.1). Taxonomy (GTDB): domain Bacteria; phylum Myxococcota; class Myxococcia; order Myxococcales; family Myxococcaceae; genus Xiheimicrobium. The sequence continues at coordinate 163,887 of JBPOIJ010000034.1, read as the reverse complement.
TCCGCTCGCGGACGAGACGTTCACCACCCAACCGTGTCGGCGCAGGCGCGCTCGCGCAACGAGTCGTGTTCGACCCAGCTCACTCGTGCGCCTCGAGCGGTGCGCCGGTCGCGAAGAAGTGTCCCTTCGTCACGTGGTGAATGGTGTGCGCCTCCGGTCGGGCGAAGCGCCACTCCCCGTTCGAGAAGTGCTCGTCGTCCACCCAGGCGGCGACGACCTCGACGACGAAGAGGTCGAAGCTGGAGCGGTGCGCGCATGGACCCAGTATGCCCGGCGCGTGTCCGTCGCGTCGGCTATCGCGAGTTGGGCGGCGACGGTGCTGGCGTCAGCGCCCGACCCGTTGGCGCCAATTCTCCGCGGCGGGAAACGCGAGCACGTCGTCTCCTGGAGTCGGCTCCTCACCCGGCTGCGACCAGACCGTCACGTGCACGCCTCGTCCATCGGGCAGCGTGTGGTGCTCTTCGTCTTCGGAGGGCGCGGCCTCGTTGGTGGTCGGCTCGATGAAGAGCACGAGCCAGCGCTCGTCGGCCGCGCTCGTCGGGAGCCCGAGGTACGTCGCGTACGGACCGTTCGTGCGCAGCGTCCACCGGCGGGGCCGTGTCACCTCGTCTTCTCGAAACGGCTCGAGTGCGGCGAGCAACTCCGGTGCGGGCCAGCGCCCATCGGCCACCCGCGCGCGTTCGAGCTCGGGCAGCGCCTCTCTCAGTTGGCGGAAGGTGCGCTGCTCGACGTTCGGCAGCTCACGAAAGGTGTGCTGCCACGGGGCGAGGGGATCGCTCGGCGGTGCGGGCCGGAGCCGTTGGACGAGGAGCCCGCCTCCCCAGACGACGCCGACGAGCAAGAGCCAAGGAGCGACCTCGCGCGCGGCCTTCATTCCGCGAGGAGCGTGCGCACCGAGACGGCGCCCCACCAGAGCCCGACGACGATGGAGAGGACTCCAGCGAGGCTCAGCAGCGCAGTCGCCACCCGCGGCGCGCGAGACAGCCGCATCATCGGAACTCCGGCGAGCCCGGTGACGAGCGCCATGCCGGCCATCGTGCCGAGGCTGAAGACGAGGAGGTACGCGAGCCGCGCGCTGAGGGTCGGTAGCTCGGCGATGACGAGCGCGGTCAGGGCGCCGCTCCCGGCGAGCCCGTGGAGGAGGCCGACGAGCAGGGGCCGGGTCGCCAAGGTGCGGCCCTTGACGTGCAAATGATCCATCGACGTCGGGTGGCTGTGTTCGAGCGGGCCGTGGCTGTGGGTGGAGTCGGTGCCGACGGTGCCCTCGACGAGCGACCGCCGCAGCGCGCGAATGCCGAGGAGGATGATGACCGCCGCGACCGCCACTTCGAGCGCCGCCGTCACCGTGGGAGGCATCGTGCCGCCGACGAGCGCGAGGGTGCCGCCGACCACCATCAGCGAGAAAGAATGGCCGAGGCCCCAGACGACGCCCAGCCACACGCCCTCACGTCCCGAGCGCTGCTCCGTCGCCAGGGTGGAGACCGCCGCCAGGTGATCAGGCTCGAGCGCGTGGCGCATGCCGAGCACGACTCCCAACAGCCCAGTGACGAGCGAGGCAGACACGATGAGGGAATACCACCAGCCGCTCGGAAAGGGGAAACGCCGTACGCCACTTCCGGGGCCGCTCGCGACAGAGTGAAAGAACGCTCAGGCTGCGCTTCCACACACGCTCACGCAACCCGCTCGACGAGCGGAGCTGATGGGCGGTGAAAGCGCTGCTCGCGTCTCGCGTCGCGCAACTTGACGCCCGTCGACTGGCGACCGGCCGTGACAGTCGGGGGCCCGTCGCGCAAGAGTGCCGTCCCCCATGAACCGATGGCTGACGATCTCCCTTCTTGCAGTGGCGTGGACTTCCTGTGGCACCCCGAGCGGCGCGGACGCGGGATCGGGCGGAGGCTCGTCTGGTGGACTGAGCGGCGGCGGATCGAGCGGCGGAACGGTGGGCGGCGGTGACGCGGGCGGCATCGGTGGAGGCAGCGCAGGCGGTGCGACAGCGGGTGGTGCGACGGCGGGCGGTGCGACAGCGGGTGGTGCGACGGCGGGTGGCGCGACGGCGGGTGGCGCGACGGCAGGTGGCGCGACGGCAGGTGGCACTTCGGGCGGCGCGGCCGCAGGCGGAAGTGCGGGTGGCTCGACGAATCAGCCTCCCAGCGTCACCGGCATCGTCTTCACTCGGGCGAACTCGACCACTGCACTGACGCCCCCGGTCTTCGCGGGGCAGATGGTGCAGTTCGTCGCCGACGCGTTCGATCCAGAAGGCCAGCCGCTCACGTACACCTGGAGCATCGATGGCGGAACGCTGAGCGACGCCGCGGCCGATTCACCGACCTGGTATTCGCCGGAGGTGACGCGATTGAGCACGCCCTTCGCGAGCTGGGACGTGCAGGTGTCGATCTCGGACGGAGCCAACCCGCCGGTGACCTTCTCCCAGCCGCTCACCGTGCGTGCGCCCTTCTTCACGACGGACATTCTTCGCGGCAGCGTCATCGGGAGCACCGCGTTTGGTGGCTGCGCGAGCTCTCTGTGTCACGGCGCCGCGCTCCCGACCGGGGGCTTCGCCATCAACCCGTTGAACGCGACCGCGACCTACACGGCGATGCGGGCGGACCACGCCAAGGGCATGACGTGCGGCATCGCGACGAAACGGATTGCGCCCTTCAACCCCACCATGTCGTTGCTCTATCGAAAGATGGAGGGCCTCGGCCTCCCCTTCGCGTGCGGAGCGCGGATGCCGCTCAACCAGCCCGCGGTGGCGCCGAACGAGCTCGTCATCATTCGCTCGTGGATCAACGCCGGCGCGATTCAGAACTGAGCACGCTCAGGGCGCCTCGCAGAAGGCGTCGATCTCCTCCGCCGTCACCGACACCTGCCGAATCGGGTTCGGCTCGGGCAGGGCGTTGAGCCACTCGAGCCCCTCGGCGACCGTCCGCGTGACCTTCACCTTGAGCTGGGTCTGTCGCATCAGGAACCAGGCGGAGAGGAAGCTGCGCACGACCACCGCGCCGAGGCCCGTGCTCTTCACGACCATCACGGTTCCCACGTTCGTCTGCTCGTACTTGGTCGCGAGATCGGCGCTGAAGGTCCTCGCCTCGTCGTCGAGCCGCACGGTCGCCGCCACCTGGCCCATCACCGACAGCGACATGATGCGCCCATGCGTCGCGAGCAACTGGGTCTGAAACGCGTCGAGTTGCTCGAGCTGCGCCTTCGTCGTCGCGCCGCGATAGAAGGAGACGACGAGCGGGCCCACTGCTCCGAACCGAAAGACTGGAGAGTCGTACGCGCGTTCGATCATGAGCCCCCCCGTCTGCTCAGTATGACAAGTCTTCGGAAGGATTGAAGAACTGGCTGAAGACGTTGTTTCGCATGAATTAGAGCTTGTTGGCCGTCGACGAAGGCTTGTTCCTGTGAGATGGAGCCTTGCCGACTGGCGATCAAGCCAGTGACGAACGGAGCGACTCATGACCACGACCCCTCTGCGCGACTTCCTGGAGATTCCCTACGAGCAGCTCGAAGAGATGAACCTGTCGGTCAAGCAGGCTCGGCTCAACCGCGAGTCGCCCGACAAGCTGCGTGAAGCGCGGATGAAGTACCTGACGGACGAGCGCCGCATCAAGGCGGTGACGGTGTGCTTCACCGATCTCGAAGGCCGGCTGCAGATGCTGGACTACGACAAGAAGTTCCTCCTCAAGAGCGGCGACAACCTCACCTTCGACGGCTCGTCGGTGCGCGGCTTCTCGGCGCAGCACGAGTCGGACCTCCGGCTCAACATCGACTGGTCGGCGTTCTACTGGCTGCCGGCCGACGTCTTCGGTCCGGGCAAGGTGCTCGTGTTCAGCGAGGTGCTCGGTCGTGACGGCACGACGTATTCCTCCGACTTGCGCAGCCGGCTCAAGCAGTACGGCGAGGAGCTCTTCAAGAAGGACGGCACCGTCTGTCACGTCGCGCCGGAGATCGAAGGCTTCCTCTTCATGGGCAAGGACGCCGAGCGCCGCTACCACGAGACCCGCGCGTTCGAGTACGTGTCGACGGGCGGCTATTACCACTCGCTCCCGGGCGACAAGCTGCGCACCTTCATCGACAGCGCCGCCGAGGTGCAGCGCGCGATGGGCTTCGGCAACGAGAAGGATCACCCCGAGGTGGCGCCCAGCCAGTTCGAGATGAACTTCACCTACAGCGAGGCGTTGATCACCGCTGATCAGGTGCAGCTCTACAAGCTGCTCTGCCGCCAGGTCGCGGCGAACCTGGGCATGACGGCGTCGTTCCTCCCCAAGCCGGTGACCGGAGTGAACGGCAACGGCATGCACACGAACATGTCGTTCGCGAAGGCCGGGAAGAACCTCTTCTGGGACGCGAAGGGCCAGGACGGGCTGTCGAAGGCGGGCTGGGACGCGATCGATCGCATCCTCACCTCGGCCGACGACATCTGCCTCATCTTGAACCCGTCGGTGAACGCGTACCGCCGGCTCGACCCGCACTTCGAGGCGCCGAACCAGATCAAGGCGTCGCCGAACAACCGTGGCGCGATGGTGCGCATCCCCACCGGGAACGAGCGCTCGGCCCGCATCGAGGTGCGCTCGGTCGCGCCCGACGCGAACCCGTACCTCGTGTTCTACACGCTGATGAAGACCGCGATGGAAGGCACCGGCTCGGAGCAGACGCAGGACGAGTCGAAGCGCTCGCGCACCCGCTTCCTGCCCGACAACATCTACGACGCGATTCGGCTGTTCAAGGGCTCGAAGTTCATCGCCGACGTGCTCGGCGAGAGCGTGCAGGGCAAGTTCGCCGAGCTCAAGCAGATGCAGGCCGATCGCTGCCCGAAGGCGCTCGGTACGCAGATCAAGATCCCCGAGATCCAGTTCCACCACGAGGTCACCAACCAGTACCTCTGGGGCATGTTCTAAGAGCACGCGACGTTCGTGACGTTCGGCGGCCTCCGTTCCTCTCGCAGGAGCGGGGGCCGTCTCGTCTTCACGCGTCGATCGCCGTCGCCTCGCCCGGCACGAGCCACCGGGTCGGAACGCCAGCGTGAGCGAAGCCGGCGTCGATGGCCGACCGCCCTTCGGTGAAGTGACTCCAGCCTTCGAAGTGAATCGGCACGACGAGGCGCGGTGAGAGCGTCCGTACGGCCGTGAGTGCGTCCGTCACGTCCATCGAGAAGCGCAGCCAGGGAACCGACGGAAACCGCGCGGCGCCGAGGTGGAGCACGGCCACGCCGACGCGGCCCGCGAGCCGCCGGAGCCCTCCGAACCAGAGCGTGTCGCCGCTGATCCACACACCGCCACCACGCTGACCTTCCCATTCGAGGAGGAAGCCGATGACGGGACCAGCGAGCCACGAGACGCCGAACGGTGCATGACGGGCGGGCGTCGCCGTCACTCGAACCCTGAGCGCGCCACGCTCGAGCACGGTCTGTTGCCAGGGCCCGAGTCCCTCGGCGCGAGTGAGGCCTTTGTCTCGGAGTCGTCGCGCTCCTGGCTCCGTCGTCAGCACACGCGAGGCCGACGCCGAGAGCGCACGACCCGAGCGATCGAGGTTGTCCTTGTGGTGATCGTGGCTGAGCAGCACCGCGTCGAGCGGAGGCAGCGAATCGGCAGACAGCGCCGGTTCAGTGAGATGGGTGTAGGTGAAGGCCTCGAGGCCCGAGACCCGGTGGCTGGTGCCCGGTCGATCGAAGACCGGATCCGTCACCAGGCGAAGCACGTCGTCACCGCGCTGCAGCTCGATGAGCAGCGTCGCCGAGCCGATGAACGTCAGCTTCAGCGTCGTCATCGGCGCTCCAGTGGGTTGGCGCGAACGAACTGGAGGAATCCGGACTTCACCCAGCGGCCGGCGCGCGAGGTCGGGTGTCGGGTGGCCTCTTCCCCAAGGACTCGGGAGAGCACGTCGACCAGGTCGAGCCGCGGGTGCTTCGCGAGCACGTCGGCGCGAACCTTTGGGCTCAGCTCGCGAGCGCGCTGGCCCAGCACGTCGAGCCCCGCGCCGGCGTGCACCAGGTGCGCTTCGATGCCGAGCGAGGTGGGGACCTCGACGCGAAGGTGAAGACAGATCGCGTCGCTCACCACCACGCGCTTCTCTGCTGGCAGGTCCTTCTCGAGCATCGTGAACGCCTGCTCCGCTCCGTCGTGCGCGAAGCAGGTGAACTCGTGCCGCCGACGAGCGAGCGCGACGTCGTGGAGCAGTGAGGCGACGGCGAAGAGCTCTCGATCCCACCGCAGCCCGTCGCGCACGCCGAGGAGGGTGCCCCAGACGTAGGTGCGCACCACGTGACCCACGAGCGCCGGCGGCCCGAGCGACGAGACGTGGGCGAAGCTCGCGGCGACCGCGGGCGTGTCGGGCAGCGTCGTCTCCTCGAGCGCCGAGTCGAGCTCCTTCGCGTCGAGACCAGGCGGAGGCCGCCGCCGGGACCTCAGCTGGAAGACGGCCGCCACCCAGAGTTGATGGAGCCGCTCCATGCCAGTGAGGTGCCCCTTCGTCGCGCGTGCCCAAGCCAGACTGCCGTAGTGCATGGCTCGATCATGTTCACGACCGTCGCTCCGGACGAGTGGCGAATTCGACATTGAACAGGCCGAATTCGCCAGCGCGCTCCAGGGGCGTTAGACTCACTCCATGCCGAAGCGGGTTGGGGTGCTCGTGTTGGACCAGGTGACGGACTCCGGGGTGAGCGTCGCCTTCGACGTGCTCCGGGCGGCCAATGCGATCTCCACCCGGGCCGGTCGATTGCCGCCCTTCCAGGTCGAGGCGCTGTCGCCCGATGGGCGGCCGGTGACCAGCGCGGCGGGGCTCGTGCTCGGGGTGCATGGCGACTTCCGCCGGGCGCTCCGCTGCGACGTGCTGCTGGTGCCAGGCTGCTGGATGGAGCGGCCCGAGCAGCTCGAGGACTACCTCGCGCGCGCCGACGTCGACGTGTGCTGTGACCTGCTCCGGAGAGCCCAGCGGAGAGGCCTCGTGTTGGGCGCTTCCTGTTCTGGAGTCTTCATCTTCGCGAAGGCCGGCCTCCTCGACGGGCGTGAAGCGACGACGACCTGGTGGATTGGCCCGGAGATGCGGCGGCGCTTTCCGGCGGTGCAGCTCGACGAGACGCGCTCGTTGATTCGCGAGGGCAAGCTGCTGACCGCGGGCGCGGTGTTCGCGATGGCCGATCTCGCGCTCGCGCTCGTCGCCGACGCAGGAGGACCGACGCTCGCACGACAGGTGATGCGAGTGCTCCTCCTCGACGGGCACGCGACCCAGGGGCCGTACATGGCGCTCAACCAGCTCGCGACCGAAGAGCCGGTTCGTCAGGCCGAGGCGTGGGCGCGCAAACATCTCTCGGAGTCGTTTTCGATCGCTCAGCTCGCTCGCGCAGTCGGGGTCAGTCAGCGAACGCTCGCGCGCCGGCTCGATGAATCGCTCGGGCTGAGTCCGATTGCCTTCGTGCAACGCCTTCGCGTCGAGACTGCCGCGCAGCTGCTCGAGACCACACGCTCGTCGGTGGAAGAGGTCGCGGCCCGGGTTGGCTACGCCGACGCAGGAACGGTGAGACGGCTCCTTCGACGTGCGGGCGTTTCACCTCGTCGGCTTCGCGCCTCGCTGAAGAACTGACGGAACCCGAGGCTCGGTCGTCCACCACCTCGGCTGCGCCCGATTCCGGAAGAACGGCGGGCGTTTCGTCGTGCTCGGAACCCGACGCACAAGGACCGCACCTCGAGGTGTCTCCCGACGAGAAAGGAACACCATGTACCGACTGCTGATCTGCTCGCTCGTCGTCCTCGCCGTGGGGTGCGGCCCAGCTCCGACTGAGGTCGATGGCGGCGCGAGCGCGGGAGGAGCGTCTGGCGGTGGCTCGACCGGCGGCGGCTCAGTCGGCGGCGGCTCAGTCGGTGGCGGCTCAGTCGGTGGCGGATCTGTGGGTGGCGGATCGATCGGCGGTGGATCAGTCGGCGGTGGATCGACCGGTGGTGGATCGAGCGGCGGTGGATCGAGCGGCGGATCAGTCGGCGGCGGCTCGCCACTCCCCGAGATGGACGCAGGCGTCGTCGCAGTCGACGCCGGTGTCGCACCCGACGCAGGCACACTCTCCTTCGCGGCCCAGACGAGCCTCCCCACGCTCCTCGGACTCCACGGGCTCTGGGGCGCGGGCACGAGCCTCTTCGCCGGCGCGAGCGATCGCAACGTGACCGGCACGACGGGTGGGGGCGTGTTCGCGAAGTCGGCCTCAGGGTGGTCGGGGGTCGCGCCGCCACGAACCTGGGCCATCTGGGGCAGCTCGGCGAACGACGCGTGGGCGGTGGGCGACGCCCGGTTCTGGCATTGGAACGGCACGGGCTGGACCGAGACCTCCACGAGCGCCTCGGGAATGGTCGCGCTCCACGGAACGAGCGCCAACGACGTCTATGCGGTCGGCGATCGCCAGGTCAGGCACTTCAACGGCACCGCGTGGACGAACGTGACCATGCCGTTCACTCCGTCGTTCCTCTCCGCCGTCCACGCCATCACTCCGAGCGACGTCTGGGTCTCTGGCCTCGGCGGAGACTTCCTTCACTTCGACGGCATGGCCTGGACGCAGTGGCCGAGTCCGATCGGCCCGGCGAGCGGCTTCAGCGGCCTGTGGGCCTTCAGTCCGAACGACCTCTGGGCGGTCGGAGGTGCCACCTCCACGACGGGCGCGGTGATTCACTTCGACGGCACCAGCTGGTCACGCTCGACGCTTCCGGCAGGCACCGGCGTCCTCTTCGACATCTGGGGCGCAACGCCGAACGACGTCTGGGCCGTGGGGCAGCAGATCCTCCACTTCAACGGCACGAGCTGGTCGACGGTCGCGAACCCGGTGACGACGTCGCTCTTCGCCGTCTGGGGCCTCGCCGCGAACGACGTCTGGGCAGTCGGCGCGAATGGCGTCATCCTCCACTTCGACGGGACGAGCTGGACGCAGGTCGCTCCGACGGTGCGGGAAACGGCCAACCGGGTCTGGGCGGTGAGCGCGACCGAGGCGTACACGGTTGGCAGTAGCGGCGTGCGCCACTTCGCGAACGGCGTTTGGACCGACGAGACGCTCCCCGTCACCGGAGTCATCTTGAGCTCGGTCCACGGCTCGAGCGCGAACGACGTCTGGGTCGTCGGCGCGCAGGGAACGGTGCTGCATCGCACCGCGACTGGCTGGTCAGCGGTGAGCTCCGGAGTGACGGCGGGCCTGGGCGACGTCTTCGCGATCTCTCCCACTGACGTCTGGGTCATCGGAGGCTCCGCCGGAACGCCCTCGCTCGTCCTCCACTGGAACGGCACCACCTTCAGCGCCGTCTCCACCGGCATCACCAATGGGCTGAACACGGTCTGGGCGGCGGGCGCGAACGACGTGTGGATTGGTGGCGTCAACGTCCTCGCGCGCTGGAACGGCAGCGCGTTCGAGATGGCGCCGGGCCTCGGGAACTTCTGGGTGAGCGGCATTTCCGGAACCGGCCCCAACGACGTCTGGGCGGCCGGCGGCTTATGGCTGTCGATTGGCGGGGTGCAGAGTCTCGTCACCAACACCGGCAAGCTGCGCCACTTCGACGGCACCCAGTGGCTGACGACCGAGATCTCTGGCTCGCTCACCTCGGTGTGGGCCGGCTCGGGGAGCGCCTTCTTCGGTGGCTTCGATGGAACGGTGCAGCAGCTCGATGCGACGCCGGCGTTGCGATCGCAGGGCGTCGTCGGGCTCGCCTCCGTCTCGTGCCTCTCGGGTGCGGGCGGCTCGCTCTGGGGCATCAGCGGGACCCAGCTCTTCCTCGTTCAACCCTGACTCTCCTCACCACGTTCTGCGGGCTTGGCCACCTTCAGCCGCGGGCTCGAATCCGAGGGTTCGACCGTGGACGCTCCGAATTTGCAAGTGATGTCATGTGGATAGGCCGTTGAGAACCCGAAGCAAACCCGGCCGCACTCGAACCGACAAAGGGTCACCATGTACGACACGCGCCCACTCATCGCAGCCTTCGTCGCGGCACTCCTCTTCTCTTGTGGCTCGCAGGCCCTGCGCTCGGTCGGCGGGGAGCTGAGCGTGCCCGAGTCGGTGGCGTTCGAGCCGACCTTCGTCGGGTTCACGAGCGAAGTGACGGTCGAACTCCGCAACGAATCGCGCGCGACTCGATCGATCGCGCTGAGCGCCGAAGCGCCGTTCGAGGTCGCGACGCAGACGATGGAGCTGGGCGCCGGGTCGAGTGGCTCCTTCAACCTCCGTTTTCGTCCGGCGGCGGAAGGGCTGCATGACGGCACGCTCCACGTCCGGTTCGAGGGGCGCGACGTCGAGGTGCCGCTCCAGGCGAGCGCGCTCGCGGTGCCGAGCTGTGAGTCGAGCGAGTGCATCGAGCGGCACTTCGAGCCCGGCCGCGGGTGTGTCGACGTCGAGAAGCCCGAAGGCGCGAGCTGCGGCGCGGGCGATCGCTGCCTGGTGAACGCCACCTGTCATCGCGGCGAGTGCCTCGGGAACACCGCGGTCTGTGACGACGGCAATGCGTGCACGGCCGATTCCTGCGCTCCGCAGACGGGCTGCGCGCACCAGGCCATCGAGTGCCAGCCTTCGACGGATCCCTGCCAGGCGTCCGCGTGCGACCCGGTGCTCGGGTGCCGCACCGTGCCGGTCGTCGATGGAACGAGCTGCGGCGCGAACGACTGCCAGACGGCGCACGTGTGCATTGCCGGCGCCTGCGTTCAGCGGGCGAGCCCGGAAGGATCGGTCTGTGCGCCTGCCACGACCTGCCGCGCGGAACGTCGCTGCGTGGCCGGCAGCTGTGGAGCGCCGAACTCGAACACGCCTCCGCTCGCCTGGTCGTACACGCCGCCGATGGGCGGCGCGATCGTCACCCATGCCGTCGCTGGCGATGGAGCGCTCTTCTTTCTGGAGGCGAGCACACGCACGGTCAGCCTCGTGGTGAAGGCCTTCGAGAAGACCGGCGCGAGCCGCTTCGAGGTCGACCTCACGGCCGAGCCCGGGCTCGGACAGGCGCTGATGATCGACGACGCGACCGGCCGGCTCTTCGTGGCCGTGCGCACCTACAACGTGCCGACGCCGAAGACGGTCGTCGAGGCGTTCGATCTGCACACCGGCGCACTGATTTGGGAGCACGACGTGAGCGCAGACGTTCCGCTCACCGATGGTTCGGAGAAGGCGGTCGACGTGCAACGGCTGATGCTCCTCGATGCTGGCGCGGTCGGCGTGCTCGCGGTCGAAGGCAAGTCGATTCACCAGTCGTACGTGCTGGCGCTCGACGGTGCGAACGGCGCGGTTCGCTTTCAGGTTCATCGCTCGGGTCACGCGCAGGCCGGAGTGACGAAGAGCGGTCTCCTCTTCGTGTCTCACGCCGCGTGCTGGGCGCAGCAGTCCTACCTCACCACCTTCGATGCGAGCGGGACCGAGCTCAGCACCGTCGCGAAGAACGCCTGGCTCAGCGGCTTCGCGATGGACTCGGCGGTGCTGTGGACGGGGACGCAGTTCGAACTGGCGGGACCCTCGGCCGGCCCGAACGCGGCGCTGCCGTTGCCGATGGGTCATTCCTTCGTCGTCGGCAGCCCGGGCTGGAGCCCGACCGAGACCGTCTACGTGACGCGAAGCGCGCAGGGCTTTCACCTCACCCGGCCCCAGGGCTCGACGGTGCAGTGGTCGACGCTGGTGTCGCAGGACCTCTCGAAGAACGTCTCGGTGCAGCGCCTCGATCTCGGGCGGACCGCGGCCTTCGTGAATGGCCCCACCGTGCAGGAGCTCGTCATCGTCTCGGCGGCCGGCGACGAGCTCGATCGCTGCGTGATGCCCGGCAGCACCGCGCTCCAGGTGATCGCCGGAGTGACGGTCGCCAGGTCGAACCAGGGCATCAAGGTGTTCTCGACCCCGAGCCTCGACGTGGCCAAGACGGGCTGGGTCGGCTCGGCGGGCGGTCCACAAGGCACCTATCGCCCTCGCTGAGCGCCGGGTCAGCCCTTCGCGATCGCGAGCGCGACCTGGATCGCGCCCTCGAGTTCCTCGATGCCGGTGACGAGCTGTCCGAACGACACCGTCACCTCACCCGGGCGGCAGCTCACCCGAAGCCCATGGAGCGGGCAGGCCAACAACGCGGCGCGGACGGGCTCGGTGAGGAGGGCGCGCGCCGGCTCCTTGAACTCGGTGGTGACGAAGCGCAGCCCATCGAACTTCGCGTCGCCGGTGGTGACGAGGTGGAGCGTCGCTTCGGGGCGCTGCCGGCTCACGTCGAAGAGACAGCTCGCCGTCAGCCGCGGCGCCTTGGCCACCACCCGCGTCGAGGTGGTGCGTTGGTTGAAGTACTGCTCGCGGCTCGAGACGACCGAGAGTGACGGGCCGGTGAGCACCTGCCGCTCGATGCTCCGACCGTCCTTGGAGTCCTTCTCCTCGACGAAGGTGAGCCCGTGTTTGGCCGCGGTGTCGGGCCAGATGCGCCCCAGCGCGCGGACGAAGCGAACGATGGCGCGCACGATCAACGCGAAGACGATGGCGCCCGCGCCGAGGCCGAGCCACTGCATCAGCTCGTACTGAGACATGCCGCGCGCCGCTCGCCGCCGGGCATGGAGGCGTCGAGTTCGGTTCATGACTTGATCACCGGTTCGAGGGAGACCAGCTCGGGGCCGACGAGGTACACGCGATACGTCGTGGCGTCGGTGACGAGCTTCCAGGCCGTGCGGTTGAGGTGCACCCGGTTGCCCTCGAGCTCGAGCCAGTGCTGCTGGCTGTTGCGGCCCACGACGGCGCGCTTCTGCACGACGCCCTGGAGGCGGCGCACGGTGCCGGCGAGGTAGCTCTGGGTCCTCCGCCGGTGACGCCGCAGGGTGAAGCCCGCGTTCACGAAGAGGAGGCCGGAGACGAACACCGTCGCGCCGAGGATCATCACCACCGCGTTGCGATCGAGCCGCGCGAGGGGTTTGCGGCAGTCGTCGTAGTAGAGCCCCGCACCGGTCAGGCCACCGGCGAGCACGATCAACGCGAAGACCAACGCCGCGATGGGCCAGACCTTCGCTTGCCGCTGCACGCGGGCGAGCTGGCTGGGGTGGAGCCGGCCCTCACGATTGGTCTCGAGCTCCTCGAGGGTGAAGCCGGCGGCCTTCGAGAGCTGGGCGAGGTACTGCTGGAGTTCGTTCGTCATCGCAGGCTCCCGGACGACTCACCTCCTGCTGAGCTTCCAGATGGGCGTCTCGGGATCGACGGCTCGATCGCCGCTGAACCGGGTCTCGAGCAAGACGGAGGTGACCGGCGTGTCGAGCTTCTGGACCCCAGCGATGTCGGCGCGACTCTCGGTGAGGAACCAGCCGACGTAGTCGTAGCGCTCCGAGAGCTTCTTGAGCTCCGAGGCTTTGTATTCGGGCGTCTTGTCGCGCATGCGCGCCTTGCTCACGACGAAGTGATCGTCGGTGTCGAGCCCGAAGGACTCGAGCTGCGCGATGGTGTGCACCTCTTCGCGCTGGGTGCGCGCGGTGACGAAGTAGACGTCGGCTCCCGCGGCGGCCGCCTTCTTCGCGAGGTCGATGGTGGCCTTCATCTCGAGGTCGAAGCGGTAGTTCGAGCCGTCGAAGAACATGCGGAACCAGAGCGCGCTGAACTTCTTCGCGTGCTCGGGCGTCATCCCGACGAGCGTGGCGGTCTCTTTCGCGTCGTTGCCCATCGCCTTGGCGGTCTTCCCGGTGAAGTAGCGGGTGCCGTTCTGGCGATCGAACGCCTTGCCGATGGCGAGGGCGCGACCGCGGGTGTCGACGAGGGTGTTGTCGACGTCGAACGAGACCGCGACCTTCTCACCGGCTCGGGTGCGCCGACGGACTTCGGCGAGCGAGGCAGTGAGGTACTTCTTTCCGTTCACGGGGGCCATCCGCCGACTCTCGCACAGCCTCGACGAAGTGAGTTCAGCTGAGTGACGGATTGAGGCAAGAAGGCGCCATGTCCTCCGCGCGCCGCCGCGTCGTCATCGCCGGAGGCACCGGGCCGCTGGGGCGCGAGCTCCAGAAGCGGCTCGAGGGCGACTTCGAGGTGCTGGCGGTCGGAACCCGGGACGCGACCAACACCAACACCTGGAAGGCGAACGTGCTCTCGGTGCCCGAGACCGAAGTGGCGCTCGCTGGTGCCGACACCGTCGTCTTCCTCGCGAGGACGTCGGGGGCGCGGGCGAGGTTGCTCCAAGGAGTGGCTGCCGACGTCGACGCGGTGTTGGCAGACTCGGTCGCGCGCGCGGCGAAGCTGGTCGGCGTGAAGCGGCTCGTCGCCTTCTTCACCAACGAGCAAGACGAGCGGGAAGCGCTCTTGCGTGCGTCGGGCGTGCCGCTCTCGGTGCTGAGCGGTGGAGGTGACGAGCCGGTGCGCCAGCTCGAGGAGTTGGTGCGCGCGTCGGACGTCGAGACGCGGCGGCTCCCGGCGGTGAAGGGTCCGAGCGGAACGGCGTCGGCGTGGAGCGGCGATTCGACGGTGCTCTCGGTGCAGCGGCTGCCTCGGAAGGCCGGGCGCACGGCGGCGCAGCTCGCGCGTGACTACTTCGAGTGGCTCCCCACCGACGTGCCGACGGTGAAGACGGTGCTCGGGAGCACGACCTACGAGGTGCTGCTGTCCGGGGTGAGCGTGCTGCGGCTGCGCCGGCTGGAAGGGCAGTGCCGGGACGAACTCGAGGTGCTCGAGGTGCGCGATGGCGCCTTCGTCGCCTCGGGAAAGGTCGGGGTGTTCGAGTTTCGCCTCGCGGGCGACGCGCTGTTCACCACCTTGCGTGACTTCGTGCCGGCGATGCCGTGGCTCATGTACCGGGCCTCCCAGGCGCCGATGCACGCACGGACGATGCGGCGCTTCGGCGCGTTTCTCTCGAAGGGTTGAGCATGTCGGTCGCCGACGATTGGGCGTTCATCGAGCGGTGGGGCGCGACGCATCACCCGACCCTGGAGCTCGAGCTGCGGCCGCCCTCGACGAAGAAGGCGATCGCCGCGGCCGAGAAGACGCTGGGGGTTCGATTTCCCGACGCGTTTCGCGCGTCGCTGCTCGTGCACGATGGGCAGGAGGATCATCCCGGCCTGCGGATCATTCCCTTCGCGATGCGGCTCGGCTCGCTCGCCTCGCTCACGTAGTGCTGGAAGGACGATCGCCGCTACGTCGACGAGACTACGGCCGCCTGCTGATCGACTTCGTCCCCGGCCCCGAGGGACGCGAAGGGCAGATCATCGCGCGCGACGACATCGACCTGGTGTTCGTCTGCGACTCCTTCGAGCAGCTGGTGCACCGGACCGCGGAGGGGCTGGAGAACGGGAGCATCACCGTCGAGCCGACCGAGCACGACAGCGGCTTGGTCTACTGGGCTGGAAAGAGAACGAAGAAGCGCGTGCAGCCGTGGGCGTACTTCTCGGCGAGGTGAGGCGGTCAGTACGTCCACACGCAGGTGGTCGTGCGATCACAGCAGCCCGGGTCGAGGCCCTCTTGAACGCAGCCCTGAGGAGCGGCGTAGCCAGCGACTCCGCCGGTGAGGAAGCGGCAGGTGCCGCAGCCGTTGCAGGTGCCGGAGAGCTGGCCGAAGAAGACGAAACCACCGTCGGCTGCGCGGAGTTCGCCACCGTCGAGCCCACGTGCGCGGAACTTCATGTCGGGAACGCAGAAGCCCGCACCGGCACCGTCGGAGAGGCAGAGGTTTCCGGCCTCGCACGTCGAGGCCGAATAGCCGCCACCGCGGTCAGGGGTGCATCGCGGTGCACTTGGGTTCGGGCAGGAGGGAAGCGTTCGAGAGCCGCAGGCAGCGCCAAGGAGGGCGAGGAGCAGTGCGGAGCGCATGCCGGAGGTTCCTTCGAAACCATGTTGGGGACAACGGCCGGGTGCGTGGGTGGCCTTCGATTTTCGTGAGCTGCGATGGCGGGCTCACGCCTCATACTTGCGACCGTGCTGGCACCCCCGTCTCGAGGTCTCGTGATGCGCTTCTTCCTCGCGTTCGTCTTCTTTGGCCTCGTCGCGTGTGGTGCCCCGGGAAATGAAGGGGATGGCGGATTCGGCGGCGGGGCGTCCGCGGGAGGCAGCACGGGGGGCGGCTCGGCGGCTGGAGGCTCGAGCGCTGGTGGCTCCGCGGCGGGTGGTGCGAGTGCCGGTGGCTCCGCAGGCGGAGGCATGAGTGGCGGTGGCTCGACCTCGGGCGGTTCAGCGGCGGGCGGCTCGTCAGGTGGATCAGTCGCTGGTGGATCGACGGCCGGCGGCGCGACGGGCGGAGGATCCTCCGCGGGAGGCTCGACCGGTGGCGGCACGTCATTCGACGGCGGCACCCCGACGATCGTGGTGGTCGGCTACGGCGGACGTCGCGCGAGGAGCGTCGACGGGCAGACCTGGCAGAACCTTCAGCAGCTCACGCCGAATGGCGGCGACGACGACAACCTCTTCCGTGGCGTCGGTTACGGCGACGGCACCTTCGTCGCGGTCGGCGGCTCGACGCACGCGTACACGATGACGAGCACCGACGGCATCACCTGGGCGAACGAGAACCGCACGCCGCGCGCGTGGCTGGGCAACGTGGCGTACCTCTCCGGGCAGTTCGTCGCGGCTGGAGGAAACGGCCTGCGGGTGCGCTCGACGGACCGCGGCGTCACCTGGACGAGCGACCCCGGCTACCAACCGATTCACTACCGCGACGTGGCCAGCGGGAACGGCATCGTCATCGCCGTGGGCCACAACTACGACACCACCCCGAACGTGGGCATCGGCGCGGTGACCTCGAACGGCACCCAGTGGATGGAGACGCACCGTGGTGGCGCGGCGTTCGCCGACATCGAGTTCGGGAACGGGGTGTTCATCGCGACGGGTGGGCAGCGGGTCGCGCGGACGACGAACGGCATGACGTGGACGGACGTGACCTTCGCGACGACGGGCGCGACGTCGGTCGCCTTCACCGGCACGGAGTTCATCGTCGGTGTCGGGAGCAGTCACTACCGCAGCACCGACGGCATGACGTGGACGCCGGTGACGACCTCGCGCGACGTCGATGCGTACTTCGCCGGCCGGTACCTCTCGCTCTCGTGGCCAGCGCAGATCTTCGCGTCGACGAGCCTCAGTCAGTGGAGCTCGGTCTTCAATCCGCAGGGCTCCGGGTTCACCCGGTTCGCGGTGGGCGTCGCTCGCTGAGCCGTCAGCGCTTGCTCACGTTCACCAGCACGTAGCTGAAGTCGTTCTGTCCACCGAGCGCGTTCCAGAACGTGTTGAACCGGCCTTCTTCCATCGTCTGGCAGCCCTGCGAGCCGGTGTCGGTCGACCACGCGCGGTGAATGAACATCGCCTGCCCGCCCCACTCGCCGTTGTACGCCTTCTCGTTCTTCTCGAAGCGGTAGTCCCGGTCGGCATCGCGCTGCGCCCACGGGTTGCCGTACGGCTCGAGGTGATTGCCGAACTTCGAGCTCCACGCCTTGTGGTACCGAATCGTCTGGTTGTCGGCGAGGCGACCGACGGGCTTGCTGCTCTCGTTCGCCGGGATCGACCAGCGCCGGTTGGGCTCGGTGTTCGCGAGCAGCTCCTGCACGTGCGGGCCCGAGCGGTCCTTCCACATCACCACGATGCGATCGTCGTAGGTGCCGCGATACGCGCGGTCGGCGGTCATCGGCGTGTCTTGCCGGAGCGCGAGGATGACGCGCTTCCCGCTCGCGAGATCCTTCTTCGCCTGCGCGTCTCCGAACTTCGTCAGGTACTGCTCGTAGAGGGCGAAGCGCTTCGCGGTCGACAGGCCCGAGGTGTTCGGAATGCCCGCGTTGGTGATCGGCCCAGGGGTCGGCGTCGGCGTCGGAGTCGGCTCCGGCGTGGTGGGATTCGGTGTCGGCGCGGGCCGCGACTTCGGAGCGAGGAACAGCTTCTGCCCGACCTCGATGACGTTCGGGTCCTTCACCTGCGGGTTGTACTTCTCGAGCTGTGCGAGCGTGAGGTCGTGCTTCGTCGCGATGCCGCTCATCGTGTCGCCGCTCTTCACCGTGTACGTCGGCCGGGCCTTGGCGGCCTTCGCACGCAGCCGGAGCACCTCTCCCACGTCGATGACGTTGCGATCGGCCACCTGCGGGTTCAGCTTCGCGAGCCGGTTGGGCGAGAGGCCCGCCTCGTCGGCGATCGCGTTGAAGGTGTCTCCGGGACGAACTTCGTAGGTCGGCGCGGCTGGAGCGGGAGTCGTCGAGGTCCGCGCGCGAACATCCGGAGACGTGGTGCGAGTGACGCTGAGTGCCATGCAGGGTTCTCGCCACCCGCTCTGCTCGGTTGAAGAGAACCCGTGCAAATGCCGCTTACGAATCGGCCAGTGGCGAGCAATTTCGAATCGACGACGCCGCGCTCAGAGGAACTTCTTCGACGGCAGCACCACGTTCGCGACGAGCAGGCCCATCACCAGCGCACCGGCCAGGGTGAACATGTCGACCGCCTGGCTCGCGCCCTGCGAATAGTCGCCGCGCAGGAGCGCATCGAAGCTGCGGAACCCGAACGAGCCGGGCACCAACAAGAGCAGCCCCGGCAACAAGAACACCTGCGATGGCTTTCGCGTCATTCGCGCGTACCCGTTCGCCGAGACCGCCAGCACCAGCGCCGAGAGGAACGCCGCCCAGGCGACCGGCGCGCTGCGAACCACGAACTGCGTCACCCAGACGATGCCGCCCGAAGCGAGCGCGATGATCAGCTTCTCCCGTGGCAACCCGAGCGACACGCCGAAGCTGAGCGACGCCACCACGACCGCGACCAACTGCCAGCCCCACGACGGCGCCTCCGACGCCACCGCCGCGTCGGGTCGAACGCCGGTCCACTGCTCGAAGGCGAGCGCGAGCGCGATGCCGAACACCAACGACAACAGCGTCACCGCCGCGTCGACGAGCCGCGCCGTTCCGGAGACGAGGTTCTTGAAGGTGATCTCCGCGAGGCCGGTGGTGAGCACCATGCCTGGGAGCAGCGGAATCACCACCGCGAGCACCAGCACGTCTCGCGAGTGTCCGGGAAAGAAGAGCGCCGAGAAGTACGCCGTCAACGCCGCGAGCGCGCCTCCGAGGAAGTTCTCCAAGAAGCGCAGGCCCGGCTCGCGCTGCGTTCGAAGCAGCACCGCGCGGAGCACCAGCCCGCCCAACCCGGCGATGAAGAAGTCACTCACTCCGCCACCGAAGCTCACCGCCGCACCTGCGCTCGCGCCCGCGCCCGCGAGCAACCGCACCCAGGTCGGCCAGCGCGGCTTCTCCGTCAGCCGTCGCAGCTCACCTCTCGCGTCTTCCACCGAGAGCGTTCGGTCGACGACCCGGTTGAGCAGCTCGTCGAGCACCGCGAGCCGCTCGAGGTCGATGCGCCATTCCTTCACCCGCACCATCGACATCGCGGGCGCTTCACCCGTCGGCGTTCGAATCGAGACGAAGAGCCCGGTCGGCACCGCGAAGACGTCGGCCGAGAAGCCCTCGCGTTCGGCGACGACGCCGAGCAGCTCCTCCAGCCGGTAACTGGGGCAGCCCGCCGACAGCAGCTCGCCGCCCAGCTCGAGCAGGTAGTCGAGCATCAAGTGGGTCGACAGCGGCGCCCGGCTCACGCCTGAAGTGGTAGTCCTTCCCAGTGGCCTTCGCCACGCCATTCCCAGCTACAGTCGCGCCGTGCTCCTCATCGTCCTCCTCACCCTCGCCGACATCGGACCGCGCCCCATGCCGAACACTCCAGGACCGATGAAGCCCGAACCCAAGCGCACCTTCGCCGATGGGCCCGCGCTCGAACCGGCAGACGCGCTCCAGAAGTGGCTCGACGCGCAGGTCGACGCGGCCGGCAAGCCCAAGCGGGTGCGGTTGCCCGTCGTGGTGATGCAACGAGAACACGGCCTCGAGCGCACCGGCTTCGTGGGCAGCGAGAAGGGGCTCGCGCTCCAGCTCGACGACAGCTCGATGGGCGTCAGCCTCGCCGACCACTTCCATCGGGTGTGCAAGGACGCCACGCGCTGCGTGCTTCTCCTCGACGGCACGGTGCAGAAGGGCTCGCTCCGCATTCTCTGGATTCAGGGCGTCAAGGGCGAGGCGCCGACGAAGGCGCAGGTCGAGGTGCCGTGAGTGCAAGCGGCGGGCGGATCTGGCAGAAGCCGCTCATGCTTCGACTCCTCACCGCCCTCGCCCTCTCGTCGGTCCTCTTCGCTTGCGGCACGCCGTGCTCACGGGTCGCGGCCGCTCAGGAGAACGCCAACACCCGAGGCAAGGGCTGCGGCGGTGGCACCGACTCCTCGTGGAGCCCGAACAAAGTGAAGAGCTGCGAGGACAACCTGCCCAACTGCTCGCAGACCGATCTCAAGCAGGTCGAGCTCTACGCGAATTGCCTCAACGCCTTGCCGGTGTGCAGCGAGGGGCAGACGACGTCGTGGAACATTCAGCGCGTCTCCTGCGCGACCGACAACCTCCTCTTCAAGCTGAGCTCGAAGTGCGCGTCGGGGTTCTGAACTCCGTCACCGATTCTTCTTCGGGTGGGGACCGGCGGGAGTAGGGTGCTCGCCGCTCATGAATGACCAGTCTGCTTTCATCACCCGCGCGACCACCTGGTACGCGCGCCTCATCACCACCCATCCCGGTCGAGTCCTCAGCGCGCTGTTGATCCTCGGGGCCGTCAGCACCTGGCTCACCTCGAAGCTCACCATCGAGTCGGATCAGCTCTCGCTCATCTCCCAGGACCTGCCCGAGGTGAAGGCGGTGCGGCGGGTCATCGACATGGTGGGAGGCGCTGGCTACCTCCAGCTCGCCTTGCGTGCGGACGACGTCCCGACGCTCAAGAAGCTCTCCGACGAGCTCAACGTGAAGCTCAAGGAAGCCAAGCAGCCCGACGGCACGCCCTACGTCCGCTTCATCACCTACAAGGTGCCGGTCGACTTCATTCAAGAGAACATGGTGCTCTTCATTCGCACCGAGGATCTCGAGGAAGGCCGCCGCCGGATCATGGCGTACATGAAGGATCAGCTGCGCCGGAACAACCCGTTCTTCATCGAGATCAAGAAGACCGAGCCGGTGAAGCTCGAGCTCGACGACCTGGTGAAGAAGTACTCCTCGGTCGGCAAGAAGAGCATTCGCGACGACTACTACATCAGCGACGACAAGAAGATGCTGATGATGCTCGTGAAGCCGATGTGGAACTCCACCGATCTCCAGAAGACGGAGAAGTTCGTCGAGTTCCTCACCGGCCACAAATACAACGCGATTCCGCCGCCGAAGATGCAGACCGACGGGCTCATCGGCGAGGTCGGCAAGTCGCTCGGCGTCACCATGCTCGAGGACTACGAGGCGATGGGCGACGCGAAGACCGTCTATCTGGGCTTCGCCGGCTCGTACAAGACGGCGCTCGACGACAGCTACGCGATTCAGCAGTCGCTCGACGAGGTGACGCTGCTCTCGCTCGTGAGCATCGCGGTCGTGACGATGATCTTCTTCCGCAAGTGGTTCCCCACCGTGATGGTGCTCTCTGGCACCGTGCTCGGCACCATCTACTCGATGGGCTTCGCCAAGCTCGCGCTCGGAGAGCTCAACATGGTGACGTCGATCATCGCCGCCATCATCTTGGGCTTCGGCATCGACTTCGGCCTGCACTTCACCTTCCGCACCCGCATCGAGCTGGGCATGGGCAAGCCGTACGACAAGGCGATCTTCGACGCGTTGATCAACGCGGGTCGGCCGGCGCTCGTCGCGGCGGTGGTGACGGCGGGCAGCTTCTTCGTGCTCCTCGTCTCGGAGTTCCGCGGCTTCTCCCAGTTCGGCCTGCTCTCGGGCATGGCGACCTTCCTCACCGGCTTCTGCCTCTTCGCCTGGTGCCCGTCGATTCTGATGCTGCTCGGCAAGAAGAACCCGACCTGGCCCGAGAAGCTCATCGGCAAGATGACGCCGCCCTCGGACGCGATGATGACCGGCGCGACGCGCATTCCGGCACCGAAGATCACTCTGGCGATCCTCACCGTCATCGTGGCCGGCGTGTGCGCCTTCGCGATTCCGTTCACCGACGAGTCGCCGCCGACCGACCACAAGCTCTCGCTGATGGAGAAGCTGAAGTACGGCCTCTCGTTCAACTACAACACCCGCGCGCTCGTGCCGCCGGGCCAGCCGGCCATCAAGCTGCAGGACGAGATCTCGCGGCGGTTCCAGATCAGCTCCGATCCGATCGCGATCCCCACCGAGTCGATCGAAGAGGCGCGCGACATCTGGTACGCGATGACCAAGAACCCGGAGTACGAGTTCAACGTCGACCGCGAGCGCTTCAAGACCGTCGACCAGGTCGTCAGCATCTTCAGCTTCGTGCCTCCGCCGAAGACGGCTGCCGCGAACGCGAAGATCCTCGCCGAGTGGCGCGAGGAGCTGAAGGACATCGACCCGAAGTCGCTGCCGCCCGAGATGCAGGACAAGGCGGCGTTCTTCATGAAGGTGCTCGAGAAGAAGCCGTTCGAGGTCGACGGTGTGCCCGAGGTCTACGCCTCGAACTTCCGCAACCTGCCGGAGACGAAGCCCGAGAACCGCGGCTACCTCACGTTCCTCTACCCGAAGATCGATCTCTGGGACGGGAAGAACCTGATCAAGTTCGCGGCCGATTCGAGCGTGGTGAAGGGCGTCAGCGGCAAGGAATACCGCGGCGCGGGGCTCGCGATTCTCTACGCGAAGCTGGCACAGATCGTCTTGGGTGACGGCAAGGTGACGGTGATCCTCGCGGCGGTGTGGATTCTGCTGATGCACTACCTCGACTTCCGCTCGGTGAAGCTCGCGGCGGCCTCGGTGATTCCGCTCGGCGTCGGGCTGCTCATGATGCTCGGAGTGATGACCATCATGGGAGAGAAGCTCAACTTCATGAACCTGGTGATGATGCCGATCCTCCTCGGGTTCGGGGTGAGTCACGGCCTCTACCTGTTGCACCGCTTCCTCGAGGGAACGCCGCCGTTGGTGGCGCTGCGCTCGGTCGGCTCGGCCGTCGCAGCCTCGACCCTCACCACCGTCGCCGGCTTCGCCTCGCTCATCTTCGCCCAGCACTACGGCCTGCAGAGCATCGGCATCGTGGCGTGCATCGGGCTCACCACCACGCTGGTGGTGTCCTTCACCGTGTTGGGCACCGTGCTGCAGGTCATCTACGACGGCCAGGGCGCCCAGAAGCTCGAAGGTGCGACCGCGCCGACGACGAACGAGCCCAGCGCGAAGTAGGCGTCAGCCTCCGAAGAGGCGCTTGAACCAGGCCGCCACGCCCTTCGCGGGCCGCTCTTCGGCCAGGTCCTTCGCGCGCTGCTCCGCGGTGTACGGAGCTTCCTCTTCGCCATCCTCGTCGGCTTCCTGAACTGGCGTCGGTTCGGGAGCGCTCACTCGTTGCGGAGCGGCCGAGTCCTTCTTCGCCGCGGCCTCGACCATCGAGGCTCGACCGGGCCGCCGTTCCAGCTTGTCGAGCAGCGTCCCGCGGACCGAGGAGAGCAGCGCCGGTTCGTCAGCGAGCTCGAACGGGACCCAGAAGTGGAGCGCCCGGCCTTTCGCACTCACCCATCGGCGCACGAACCGCTGACCCTCGGCGGTGTACTCCTCCGGCGCGCTCGGGAGGCAACGCTTGCAGAGGCACGGCTCGGCGGCGGTGTGGTGCTCGTTGAGGATGATCTGCGCGGCGTTGCCCGGCTGCAGCTTCGGTTCCCTCAGCACCTCTTCGAAGAGAGCGACGTCGTCGGCGCGAAGGACGCGCGGCGTCTGCAGCGACATGCCCAGCTTGCCAGCCTCTGCCGGGAGCCCCTTGCCATTCTCGAAGCGCAGCCGTGAGCGCAGCGAGGAAACGTCGGTGACGGGAACGACGTTCGGAGCCGCTTCCCAGAGCGTGCCGGTGAAGCGCGGCTGCACGAGCACGCCCATCAGCCAGAGCGCCTCGTTCGGCGGGCGAACGCTCAGCAGGAAGAGCCGACCGCCTTGGGAGAGCTTGGTGAGCGCGGCGTTGGTGCTGACGTACTGGTGGAGCGCCGCGACCGTGCCCAGCTTCGCGTCGGCGAAGTCTCGGTCGTAGACAGCACGACTGATGATGGCGACCATGTCGGGCACGTGGTGACCGTACCCTCGAGACCAGGATTCTTCGACGTCGACGTGCGGGCTCGGCTGTCGGCGCTGCGGCACGCCCGGTTTCCTGGCGACCTGTTCGCGGTTCGAGAGCTCGCGCTGCTCGATGAAGACGCGACCGTTCGTGCCGTCGCCGTCGAGCGACTCCTCGCGGACGAGGCCCGCGCGCTTCGGCCGTCGATCGACTTGGTGCTCGCCGAGGCGACCCGCGACGAAGCGCCGTCGGTGAGGCACCTCGCCTGGCAGGGCATTCGCCGGCCTTCATCGGAGTTGCTGCGGGTCGCCCGGCTGCTGCTCGGCATCGAGCCCACCTGGTGGGTGCGCCGGTCCATCGTCGCGGCGCTCGAGCGGGCTGGCGACTCGATGGCGCTGCTCGACGCCTTGGATGATCCTCAATGGCGCGTTCGTCACGCGGCCTGCCGGGCGCTGCGCCACCTCGGTGCCTTCGACGAAGTCCGCGCGTTGCTCGAGCGCTCGCCGCTCCACGTGGTGCGGCAGAGCTGCCGGTTCGTGCTCGGGGAATCGGAGGAGAACGAGCCACCACGTCCCTTGCCGCTCGATGACGATCCAGCGGTGGCGACGCAGCTCCTCGAGGAGTCGAAGCGCACGCTCGCTGCTGATCAGCTCGCCTCGCTCCTCGCTGATCCGCACGAGCGGCTGCGCGCGGTGGCGGTGAAGCGGCTCGGTGACCTCGAACCGGAGACGATGGCGCGGGCGGTGCTGCCGTACCTCGACGAGCCGCGACTCGCGGAGGCCGTGGAGGCGGCGCGCTCGGTGCTGAGCCGGCTCTCGGCGCACGACGCGCTCGGGCTCGCGCGGAACGTCGTGGATCAGGTGGAAGGCCGAGGAAGCCTGGGGTGGGCGATGGGCTGGCTCCTTCGCGGTTCGCCTCAGGACGTGTCCCTCGTGACCTCGGCCCTCGACTCGACGGGCGCGGCTCGGCGGGCGGCCGCGGTAATGACGCTCCTGGAGGTCGGAGAGACCAAGCGCGCAGTGGCAGCGCTCGGCTCCCTCGAGGAGGTCGATCGGCTCCTCGTCGAATGGTCACTGGAGACCCTCGAGGTCGTTCCTCGCTGCGAGGTTCGTTCTCGTTCCCTCCAGCTGCTCCAGGCGATGGAGGCGGACGAGGTGCCGGCCGTCGAGCGGTTCGTCCACGAGTCGCCGTCCCTCGCGAGGCGAGCGGTGGAGTGGCTGCGGCTTCGTGTTCCCACGCGGCCAGCCCCGGATTCGATGGACCCCTGGCTGCGGGTGCCGTTCCTCTCGCTCGACGCGCTCGTCGAGGAGACGGCGAAAGGTGAGCTGGTCGCGAAGCGGCTCGCGCTCGAGCGGTTGGTCGAGTCGAGGCGTGAGCTCACCGCGTTCACCCGGCTCGAGGTGGCGACGCGGGCCCTCGACGAGCCAGAGGCCGAGCTGCGAGCGCTGGGCGTGCAGCTGCTGACCGGTCTCACCGACGCTCAGGTGACTGCGGTGTTGTTGGCCTTCGACGTCGACGTCGACCCAGGGGTTCGTTCGCTCGCCGCGGAGGCCCTCGAAGCCCTTCCCAATCTCCCCGCCCGGCTCGACCCCGCCTCGGTGAACGACGAGCGCGCGCGGCTGGGCCTGTGGCAGTGGCGCTTTCGGCTGGGCCTGGAGCTGCCGGGCCTGATCGCCGCTGGTGGCTCCGAGGCCGAGCACGAACATCTCCGTGCGCTCGAGCTCGCGGCGAGTCCGCATCCGCCCGAGCCTGCACCGGCACCGACCGTCGTCGCGCATGCCGGCGTGGTGCCGCTCCGGCTGCCGAGCTGGCGAGCGTTGGGAGCGACCGGCGTCGAGGTGAGCCCGCTCATTCTCTCTGGCGCGAACGCCCTGCCGGTGAGCGGCTTCTTCGAGGCGGCCGAGCGTGGCTGCAACACGTTCTTCTGGGAGCCCGACGACGAGTCGACGACGCGGTTCCTCCGCTCGGCGAGCCCGGCGTGTCAGGTGGTCGCCGGGAGCTACGACTCCGGCGCGCGGCGACTTCGTGACGACGTCGAGCGTGCGCTGCGACGGCTCGGCCGAGAGACCCTCGACGTCTTCCTCCTCTTCTGGGTGCGCTCGCCCGGCCGCGTCTCGGCGGAGAACTTCGACGCGCTCGAACGGCTGCGACGTGAAGGCAAGCTGCGCACGTTCGGGTTCTCGACCCATCTTCGGGAGGTCGCCGCCGACGCCGTGAGCGCGCGGGCCTGGCCGGTGGTGATGACGCGCTACTCCCTCGCGCACCCAGGCGCCGAGCGGAGCCTCTTGCCAGTGCTCGCCGAGCGGAACGTCGGCACGCTCGGGTTCACCTCGACCTGCTACGGCCGGCTCCTCGAACGCGAAGGCGACGGCGAGCCAGCGTCGGCCGACGAGTGTTACCGCTTCTCGCTCGAGCGAATGAACGCCGTCATTGCGGCGCCTCGCACGGTGAGCGAGCTCGAAGCCGGTCTGAAGGCGCTGACAGCCGAGCCGCTCGACCCGAGCCGGGAAGCAGCGCTGCGGCGCCATGGGGAGATCGTTCGCGGCTCGTCGTCGTCGCTCAATCACCTGGTGCGGCAGGTTCGCTCGCTCGGAAAGATCGATCGTTGACTCGCCCGATCGCGTCTCCCACGATGCCGGCCGAGTCTTCGGAGGACGGAGCGAGCCGTCGTGCGATGTCACGTCGCGCAAGGAGAAGAACGAACATGAAGCAAACGACGTACGCGTTCAGGGCGACGGCCCTTTTTCGAACGACGTCGTCGTGTGGGAGCAGGTCACCTGTTCCTCCGAAGACTCACCTTCGCTACGGTTCGCGCGCCTCCCGGAGGGCAGCGAGCTTTTCTGCGATGTCACGTCGCGGGTGTGGTCGATGAGTCGTGAACCAGGGTCCATCGCGAGAATCGTGCAAAGCAGCCGTTTCTCCCGGCTTCCCAGCGAGCAGGTCGCCTCATCCGGGAGGCGCTCTTCATGAAGCCGCTCGTCGACGTCGTCCTCGAGCTCAAGCGGCTGTTGGTCGACCCACGCGCGAACTTCGGCGCCATCGTCGGGCTCCTCGCGCAGCACTCGACCCGCGCGGAGTACGAGGTCGCGCGGTTTCTGGTGACCTCGGTGATGCGGGGAGAGACCGAGGCGCGGCTCCGAGACGTCGACCCCGTCGTGCGCCGTCAAGCGATTCAGGCCGTCGGGCTCGTCTTCGCTCGGGCGCCGGCAGCGGCCGTTCTTCGCCGGGCGGTGAAAGACCCGGTGCCCTCGGTGCGCGCCGAAGCGGTGCGGCAGGTGAAGAGCTTGCGGCTCGCCGACGTGGCTCCGCCCGACGTGCGCTACCGGCCTCGCACCACGAAGCGCCCCTGGAATCGTGGCGCCTGGAACCCGAGCGGCTGGCTGTTCGGGCTCTCGGGTGAGCGTGCTTCGAGCCGCACGATGCCGGCGGTGCCGCCGCTTCGTGACCGAGCGGCCCTCGCGAGTCTGCTGGGGCTGAAGACGGAGGACCTGCGTCGCTTCATGCGCGCGGGCGTGGGTCCTGGCTCGGGCTACGTCGAGTTCGAGCGGCCCAAACGCACGGGAGGCGTTCGTCGCATCGCCGCGCCTCGAGCGCCGCTTCGGGCCGTGCAGCGTCGAATCCTCTCCCTCATCCTCGAGAAGGTGGACCCGCAGCCGCAGGCGCACGGCTTCGTGAAGCGCCGCTCCATCGTCTCGAACGCCACGGGCCACGTCGGCGCCGCGCTGGTGGCGAAGATCGACCTCGAAGACTTCTTCCCCACGATTCACTTCCGGCGCGTCCAAGGCCTCTTCACCTCGCTCGGCTATTCCTGGGACGTGGCGCACGCGCTCGCCGGGCTGACGACCTATCGGCCGCTGTTGCCGTCTGGAGCCGTCGCCTGGCCCGGAGTCGTGCCGCAGGGCGCTCCGACGTCACCAGCCATCGCGAACCTCATCTGCCGCCGGCTCGATCGCCGCTTGAGCGCGCTCGCGAAGCGCTACGGCGCGACCTACACCCGCTACGCCGACGACCTGACCTTCTCGTTCCGCGAGCTGCCGCAGAACGTCGGCCGGGTGCTCTGGTGGGTGAACGCCATCTGCCAGCAGGAGGGCTTCTTCGAGCACGGGAAGAAGCGCCGCTTGATGCGCTCGTCGAACCGGCAGCGCGTGACCGGCCTCGTGGTGAACGAGAAGGTGGCCATCGCCCGAGACGACCGGCGCCGCTTCAAGGCCATTCTCCACAACTGCAAGAAGCACGGCGTGCAGAGCCAGGCGCGTGGGCGGCCCAACTTCCGTTCCTGGCTCACCGGCTACGCCGCCTTCGTCCACATGGTGCAGCCCGAGCTCGGCAAGCGCTGGCTCGAGGAGATCGAGCGCCTGCCGGACTGACCGCTCGTCCGCTTGAGCGGCCATTTCCGCTCTGACAGTTGCATGTCTGTTCCAACGGATGCTATCTGTCATGGCAGACAACCATCCGTCGAGGCAGACATGGCTCACTCCCGCACCCTGGCGCTCCCCATCGACAACTCGGACCTCTCGGTCATCGACGTGCGCGCGCCGCGCTTCAACCAGACCGTCGTCGCGCTCGGCTCGACGCTCGCCGTCGTGACGGGCTTCTGGCCCATCTTGCTGGTCCTCGGCGCGCAGCTCGGCGTCTCGGTGCTCTTCGGCCGGAAGTACTGCCTGCCCTGCGTCTTCTACTTCGAGGTGGTGCAGCCCCGGCTCGGGCCAGGCGCGGTGGAGGACTCGCGGGCGCCGCGGTTCGCCAACATGCTCGGTACGGTCTTCCTCCTCTCGGCGTCGGCCGGCTATGCGACTGGCTTCACCACCGTCGGGCTGGTGCTCGGTGGCATGGTGGCGGTCTTGGCCTCGCTCGCGGCGACCACCGGCCTCTGCGTCGGCTGCGAGGTCTATCGAGTCGTCGCCAAGGTGCGCGGGATTCGCGGCGGGACCATCGAGCAGGTCGATCTCTCCCAGCTGGGCGCGCAGCCGGTGGCGGGCTCCATCGTCTTGTTCACCCACCCGCTGTGCAGCGACTGTCAGACGCTGGGCCGGCAGCTCGACGAGCGCGGCGCCTCGGTCATTCGCGTCGACGTGTCGAAGCGGCGAGACCTGGCGAAGAAGTACGGTGTGTCGATCGTGCCCCTCGCCGTGGAGGTCGACGTCAGCGGGAAGGTGAAGCGGCGCGTGGCCTGATCCGCCCGAGGTGCAGAGACGGTTCTTTGACGGTACACTCGTCGAGCCGTGAGTTCCGAGTACCGACCAGATCGTCGCGCCACCGCCGTGCCGAAGCTGAACGCGGTGACGAAGAACGAAGCCGCCGAGGTGTCCGACCTGCAGCGCGAGAAGCGGCTCGAGCGTGCCTGGGAGGAGATCTCCGACGATCTCCGGCGCCAGAAGGACGGCACCAAGAAGCGGTCCTTCTCCGACCTCGTGAAGAAGAAGTGAACGCGTGGTGTTGAACGAGCTCCACACCTCGCCGGCGCTGCATGCCTACGACACCGATGGGCTGTTGGTGATGGTCTCGCTCCAGTCGCCCGACAACGCGGTGTACCGGAAGATCGTCGAGCTCCAGGAAACTGCGATCGGCAGGCACGGGCGGGTCACCGTCGTCGCAGTCATTCCTCGCTTCGATGGGCCGCTCCGCGCCGATCGCCAGACGCAAGAAGAGGCAGGCGCGCGCATGCGTGAGCTCGCGAGCCACATCTTGGGCAACGTCACCGCGGTCACCGTGCCCGGGCTCAAGGGCACCTTCTTGCGAATGATCCTCACCACCGTCGATCTCCTCAACGGCACCAACTCGCACATCGTCGCCTCCATCCCCGAGGCGGTGCGGTGGCTGCAACACCTGCCCGAGCAGCGGCCTCACCTTCGAGACGCCGACGGGCTGGCTCGCACCATCGAAGTGCTCGTCGCCAAGGTGCAGGGCGTCACCCACTGAGTCGTTTCAGTCGAGCTCGAGCGTTTCCCGCATCACTCGATGCCGCCCGAGGAGCACGAGCGCACGCGCGAGGAGCCCTTTTCCCGGCGCGGTGCGATGCCAGGTCGACGCGCCGGAGGGATGCGGGAGCGGAAGCACGTCGACCTTCACCCCATGCCAGGTCGCGCGATGGACGCGGCCGACGACCTCCGCCAGCGGCCCTTCGTGCCCGAGGACCCGGTTGATGGCGAGCGCGCCGACGGGCAGCACGAGCGAAGGCCGGAGCAGCCGCACTTCTTCCTCGAGCCAGGGCTCACAGGCGGCGACCTCCGTGTCGTCGGGCTTGCGGTCGCCTCCCGTGGGGTTCTTTCCCGGAAAACAGCGCGCCACCGCCGCGAAGTAGACCCGCGCCCGCACCGTTTCCTCCGGCACGCCGAGCGTCTGCTGAAACCACCCGAAGAGCGTCTTGCCAGCCGTCCACGCGAAGGGCTTCTGGGCGGGGCCTTCCTTCACGCCGGGCGCCTGGCCGAGGAGAAAGACCTTCGAGCGCACCGGCGCGCCGTGCACCACCGGCCCCAGCATCTTCGGGCATCGTCGACAGGCCTCGAGCCGCGCGTGGAGCCGCCGCAGCTCACCCTGAGCGCGATCAAGCCCACTCACGGCGCCTCCCGTCGACGAAAGAGCGGCCAGAGGCCCGAAGTCGAAGAACCTCGGGCCTCCAGCCACGGGCACACGCCGGGGATGGGAGAACGACGTGTGACGTGATTCACCAAACGGCGCGCCCAGCGATCGATTGCGGAGAAAGTGCGAGGCATTTGGGTGGGCTCAGTCGGCGCTCGACGGTCCTTCGAGGCCCAGGCGCCGCATCATCACGCGCAAGGTGCCGCCGGGGTCCTTCGCGGTGCCGCGACCGATCGCTCCCAAGAGGCGCGCCGCTTCGGCGGCCGAGCCCCCCGCCCGCTGGAGCGCCGCCTGAATGGCGATGCGCTCGAGGGTCTCGAGCTCGTCCTTCAGGTTCATCGTTCCGTCAGCGACCTTGCGCTCGACGGCCTGCCGAGAGACGACCGCGGCGCTCTCTTCTCTCGGTGACGAGGCCCAGATTCGACGAGGCAGGTCGGAGGCGAGCAACGAGGTGCCCGCGCGCTTGTGCACCAGCGAGGCGAAGATGACGTTGCGGAGCTCGCGTACGTTGCCCGGCCACGCGTAGCTGCGGAGCACCTCGAGCGCCTCGCGGGTGACGTCGCGCACCATCGGCCGGCGGGTCGCGCTCTTGTCCTCGAGGTAGTAGCGCTCGACCAGCTGCGCGGTCATCGCGGGGAGATCCTCGAGGCGCTCGCGCAAGGGCGGCAATTCGATGTTCACCGTCGCGAGGCGCTCGTAGAAGTCGGCGCCGAACTGACCTTCCTTGATGAGCGGGCGGAGGTCGCGGTTGGTCGCGGCGATGACGCGGAAGTTCACCGCCCGCCAGCGCGACTCGCCGAGCCGGGAGACGACGTGATCTTCCAACACGCGGAGCAGCTTCACTTGGAGCGAGAACGGCGTGTCGTCGACCTCGTCGAGAAAGACGGTGCCGCCTTCGGCCGCGACGAGCAGGCCGTCGTAGTCCTTCACCGCGCCCGAGAAGGCGCCCTTCGTGTAGCCGAAGAGCTCGCCCTCCATCAGCTCGTTGGGAATGGCCGCGCAGGTGATGGGCACGAAGGTCTTCGAGGCGCGGGGCGACCACTCGTGAATGAGGCGGGCGGCCAGCTCCTTGCCGGTGCCGGTCTCTCCGGTGAGGAGCACGGGCATCGAGGTCAGCGCCGCTTGTTTCACCTGCCGGAGCATTCGTCTCGAGGCGGGGCTCTCGGCCACCACGTTCGCAGGCGCCTGCACCAGAAGCTCGGGCGTCGCGAGCTCCTCCAAGCGGCGAACGAGGCGCGCTTCCCAGTCACCCTCGGCAGGAAAGACGTCGACCGCGCCGCGCTCGATGGCGGTCTTGAGCTGCGCGCTCGTGGGCGTCGAGGTCGTCACCCAGATGAACGGGGTGCGGCCCGACGAAGAAGGGAGCGCCTTGCTCCGATGGACGATCGCCTCGACCGCGTCGTCCGACACCGCCCAGCCAGCCTTCTCGATGGCCCGGGTGAGCTGGGGAGAGGGTGGACTCCCTCGAAACGAGACGTTCATCGGGCCACTCCAGCACAGCGCGCGATTGGAGTCCCGAATGACGTGATTCAAATCGCTTCGGCGTCGGGCCTCACCTCCGGCGGGGAACGCGGGTGAGCGGAGGCTTGGACACCAAGGCGAACGACGCGTGCAGCAGCGACGCCACCACCTTCCACTTCGGCTTCTTGCTGAGCACCACGCCGATCCACCCCTTGTGGCCGACGTAGGGCGGCACGAAGTAGCGCTCGGGCTCGGCGCCCACCAAGGCGCGCTGCACCTCGGGCGGAGCCGCCACCCACACCGAGACGTGCTCGGCGCCGTGGTGATGGTCGTCGAACATCGCGAAGACCTTTCCCTTCGGGCCGGTGAACCAGGTGGGCTCGCCGTGCGACAGCTTCTCGACCGCGCCCTCGATGGCGAGACACCGCGCGCGCACCTCGTCGAGGATGGGTGACGTCTTCTTGCGCATGTCGGCGCGGTAGCACGGGGCCTGTCAGTTTGTCCGCCGGCCCGTGAAGGCCTGGCGCGGCCGGCAATTCAAATCGTGTCTCGGCGCGGGCGCTCGAGTCATCACGCCCACTTCGGGGTTGGTCTCGGGCCTGCACGAGCCCGCTCCACCACCTCAAGGAGTTCCCATGGAAAACCTCGTTCCTCTCCTCATCGTCTTCGGCGCCGCGCTGCTCGGCGTCGGGTTCCTCATCATCCTCTCGGGCGTGCGGGTGATTCGCGCGAACGAATCGGGGCTCGTCATTCGGCGCTTCGGCGCGTCGCTCCCGTCAGGTCGGCTCATCGCGCTGCAGGGCGAGGCCGGCTACCAGGCCGACCTCCTCCCGCCTGGTTGGCACTTCGGGTTGTGGCCGTGGCGGTTCGAGGTGACGCGGGTGCCGCTCGTCATCATTCCGCCCGGGCAGATCGGCCTGGTGGTGGCGGCGGACGGCGAGGCGACCCCCGCCGAGAACATTCTCGGACAGGAGGTCGAGTGCGACGACTTTCAAGACGCGCGGGCCTTCCTCACCAATGGTGGTGAGCGTGGGCGGCAGCTCGCCTTCTTGCGGGCGGGCACCTATCGGGTGAACCCGGCGCTGTTCCAGGTCGTGACCGCGCAGAACGCGGCGCGCTTCGCCATGCACCCGAACCAGCTCGAGGTGTTTCAGGTGCCGAGCGACAAGGTCGGCATCGTCTCGACGCTCGATGGGCGGCCGATTCCCGCGGGCGATCTCGCCGCGTCGGTGGTCGAAGGGCACGACAACTTCCAGCGCGGTCAGGCCTTCATCGACGCTGGGGGTGGGCGCGGGCTGCAGGAGCAGGTGCTGCTCGCCGGCTCGTGGAACCTGAACCCGTGGTTCGTGCGCGTCGAGCTCGTGCCGATGACCGAGATCCCCATCGGCTTCGTGGGCGTCGTCGTCAGCTACGTCGGAAAGGAGCACATCGATCTCTCCGGTGAAGACTTCATGCACGGCGACCTGGTGGAGAAGGGCCGCAAGGGCGTGTGGATCGACGCGCTGCTGCCTGGTCGTCACCCCATCAACACCCGCGTGATGAAGGTCGAGCTGGTGCCGACGACGAACATCGTCCTCAACTGGTCGAGCCGGGTCGAGCAGCATGGCTACGACTCGAACCTCGGCCCGGTGACGGTGCGCTCGAAGGACGGCTTCAGCTTCACCATCGACGTGTCCCAAATCATCCACATCGGCATGCGCCAGGCGCCGCGGGTCATCTCCCGCGTCGGCTCGATGCAGAACCTGGTGGACCACGTGCTGCAACCGACGGTGGCCAACTACTTCCGCAACTCGGCCCAGCAGGTCACGGTGCTCGAGTTCCTCTCGGCGCGCACCCAGCGCCAGGCGGAGGCCTTCGCGGCCATCAAGGACGCGCTCGCGGCCTACGACATCGAGTGCATCGACACCCTCATCGGCGACATCATGCCGCCGGCCGAGCTGATGAAGACGCAGACCGACCGGAAGATCGCCGAGGAGCTGCAGCGCACGTACGAGGTGCAGCGCGAGGCCCAGATGCGCCGGCAGATGCTCGAGCGCGAGACGGCGGTGGCCAACATGCAGGGCGAGGTGGTGCGCAGCGAGCAGATGGTGGCCATCAGCCAGAAGAACGCGCTGGCGACCGAAGAGACCGCGCGTGGTGAGGCGGCCAGGGTGAAGCTGGCGGCGGAGGCCGAGGCGACCTCGATGCGGCTCAAGGCGCAGGCCCAAGCCGAGGGCACCAAGCTCTCGGGCGACGCAGAGGCGCACGCGACTCGCGCCACCGGCATGGCGAAGGCGGAGGCGTACCGAGAGGGCGTGGCGGCGATGGGCAGCGAGGCCTTCGTCGCGGTGCAGTTGGCGAACGTGCTCGGTGAGCATCAGGTGAAGCTGGTGCCCGACATCGCGGTCGGCGGCGGCGAGGGCGGGCTCGCGCAGGCGCTGGTGAGCACGCTGCTCAAGACGAACGTCACTGCGCCGAAGGCCGAGGTGCCCAAGAACGGCGCGACGAAGCACGCCTGACGTTCCAGCCGGCGCTCCCATGCAACACGGGTGGGAGCGCTGGTGACGTTCAGCGCCGACGGCTCACCGCCGGAAGCGCTCGATGGTGAGGGTGACGCCTGCTGGGAGCGCGTCGGCGGCGAGCAGCTCCGAAGCGGCGCGCTCGTCGAGTCCCACCGGGAGCTCAACCGCTCGTTGAGCATCGACCCGCAGAATCGAGGCCGGCGACAGGGTGAGCTCGACCGTGACGACGTCTGCCAGCGATCGGCCATCACGCAGCCGGGTGAGCTGGAGCGCCTCTTCATAGCGCCCGGGCAGCAGCACCCGAACCCTGTTTCCGAACACACGCAGCTCCTCTCCACCGCTGATCAGCTTGAGCAAGGTCGCGACCTCGAGCGGTGAGGGGCTCCTGCTGCGATCGATGGTCACCCGGTGCTCGGGCTTCGTCGTCGAGGGCGAGACGAGGCCGACCCAGGCCGCGCGAGAAGCGACGAGCGTGGCCCGCCCGGCCTCGGCGACGCGCATGAGCTGCTCGAGGTCGGCGCCGCGCCAGCGCACGACGGTTCCACTCGACTCGGTCTTGAGCGCCACGCCCGCCGGCACCAACTGAGGATCGATTGGTCGTTCATGGAGAACCTCGATGACGCCGTCACGAGTCATCGTCGGCCCCGCGGCGCTCAGGGTCGCGGCGAGCTCGGCGAGGGCGCGCTCGGCGGCGATCGTGGCGAACTGAGTGGACTCGAGCTCTCGAGGGAGCTCGCGCACCCGAACGCCCGGCGGAAGTGGCGGCAGGGTGGGCGGGACCTGGGCGTCGCGCGTGGTGACGTCCACGAGGAGCACGGGGGCTCGCGCGTCGAAGGCCAGGCAGTCGGGTGTGGCGCTCGACGCCTCGATGACCGCGACGTCCTTCAGCCTTGCGCCAGCCGAGCCGACGGGCACGGCCTCGAGCTGCTCCACGGAGGCGGTTGGGTCGGTCGACGCGAGCTCGCGCATCGACGAGACGACCACGTCGGGGCTCACCGCCATGGCGGCGAGCCGTGCGCGATCGAGGGTGACGTGCAGCTCGGGCGCTCTGCGGCCACACGCCTCGACGCGCGTCACCCCGCGTTGCACCTCGACCGCCAAGCGGAAGGTCTCGTCGAACCACGCGGTGAGCTGAACGAGGGTGTGCTGGTCGCTGCTGACGGCGTAGCGGTGATGCTCGAACTCGCGCTCGGAGGGCTGCCGCTCGACGGACGGAGTGACACCGTCAGGGAGCGTCGCCTGCGCCCTTCGAAGCGTCTCGTTCACCGCCTGCAGGTTGACGAAGTCGTCGCCCTCGTCGAACTCGAGGAACACCGAGCCGAAGCCCTCGCCCGCCACCGAACGCACGCGCTTCACGTGCTTCACCGCCACCAACGCGTGCTCGAGGGGAATGACGAGGCTGCGCTCGGTCTGGGTGGGAACGCTCCCCGGTGAGACGGCGGTGACGAGGACCGGAGAGGGCGTCTTCTCCGCGAGCACGAGGCGCCACGCCGCCACCGCGACGCCGAGGCTCAGCACCAGGACGATCGCCGCAATGAGGATGATCCACCGCACGCACCGAGGCTTTCTCGTCGAGAGACCAAGCGCAAGCGGCATGCTGCTCAGCGGAGCCGGAGCCTCACCTCGAGCGGCTTCCACTCCGTGGTCTTGGGGCTGAGCACGATCGCCTCGGGCGTCTTCGCCACGTCGATGAAGGTGGTGGCGGGCGTCGCGCCTTCGCGAAGCTGGGCGACCGTGCCCAAGAGCTCGAGCGCCATCGGCAGCGCTTCGTGGCTCTCGGCGTACATCTGGTAGCGCACGTCGAGCGGAGGCACCTTCACCAGCGACAGCCACCTCGACTCGAAGTCCTTCTGGGCGAGCACGATTTCCCGAGAGCGCCGAGGCTCGGGGAGATCGGCCGCCGCGATGACCCCGGTGAACGCGCGATCGGCCGACGACCACCAGCGCGCGAGGCCGACGCGCTCCACCCGCGAGCGTGACAGTGAGCTGGCGGTGCGCACCATCGACGACGGCCCGACGGGGAGCGACGTCGCCTGCTCGGCCGTCACGAACGCCCCGAAGATGTGGAGTTCCTGCGCGACGCGCTCGAGCTGCACCACCCGTGAGTAGAGCGGCGCGTTCGCGCGGAGCCGGGCGAGCTGGAGCTGGAAGGTGGCGGCTTCGGCCGATTGGGCGCGCCAGAGCGCTTCGGCACACGGAGGCACCACGCTCGTCGCCTGACCGAGGGCACCGAGCGACGCCTCGGGACCTTCGAGCCAGAGCAGATCTCCCGCGAGCGCGAGCGCGTCGCCACAGACCTCGAGCGCCTCGTTCAGCTGCCCGTGCTCCACCAGGAGTCTGACTCGGAGCGGCGCGAGCGCGGCCGTCGTCTCCTGCAAGGTGGGGAGCGCCTGTCGTCGCGGGTGGAGTGGATCAGCGAGCGGACCCAGGCCGGCGCCCGCCTCGAGGGTGTCGAGGTGCGTGCAGGCGAGGGTGCTCCGGAGCCAGGGGTCGTGCTTGGTGAGTGCCTCGAGCGCACTCGACGGCAGTGACTCGAGCGGCGCTTCTCCTCGCCGCACCGCGAGCGACTGTGGCGTCATCCACGGCACGTCGCGGCTGACGTCGGGCGCGGTGTCGAGCGCGGCCTCGAGACAGCGAGTCACCGAGCCGTGCGTCGCCTCTCGATGCGGCGGCCGTTCGCGGCGCTGGTTCGCGAGCACGACGGCGTCGGCCACCAACCGCTCGGCCAGCCGCTTCGCCCGGAGCTCGGAGGAGACCGTCACTCCACCGACGAGGAGGAGGGGCAGGAGCGCCACCGCACCAAGCACCACCCGAAAGCCCCAGCGTCGCGGCGTCTCCACCTGGTCGCGGACGATACAGCGCCACACGCAACCATTCGACCTTCCTCCGAAAACCCGGCCGGAGCCCCCACACCAGGCGACTGAGCCGTTTGAGCGAGGTCAGGCTTCACACTGGGCGTGACCCCGCATCGCGTCTGGTGGCTGCTCCTGCTGACTGCTTGTTCTGGCGAGCTCGTCGGAGGCTTCCCAACGAGCGACGCGCCGGTCGACCCAACGCGGCCAGCGAACCCGTCGAACCCAACCAATCCTTCGAACCCGCCCACCCCGACGACCCCGACCGAGCCGCTGCCGCCCATCTTCGAGTGCAGCGCCGCGGCCGATCCCTCGCCGACCATCGTGCTCCGGCTCACCAAGCACCAGTACCGGGCGACGCTGACCGATCTCCTCGCGCGCGGGCTTCCGGCGAACACGGTGACGACGTTCCTCGGACAAGGTGAGGTGGCGCGGGCGCTCGCCGCGATTCCCGACGACGGGAGCGCTGACAAGGCGCGCGTCACCTACGACACCCAGGATCAACGGATCAGCACCTTGCTGGTGGAGCCGCAGCTCGACGTCGCGACGGGCGTGGCGACCTGGCTCTCGGCCGACTCGAACCGGCTGGCGACCTTCGTGCGCGCGTTCGCAGGTGGAACGGCCTGTTCCTCCGTGACCTCGAGCGGGTGCGTCGACGCCTTCATCGCCAGCTTCGGAGAGCGCGCGCTGCGGCGGCCGCTCGACCTGGCCGACGGCGACGCCGCGTTCTATCGAGGGGCCTACGACGACGCGACCTACGGAGGGTATCGCGGACTCATCGCGGCGTTCCTCCTCGCCCCGGGCTTCCTCTTCCGGACCGAGCTGAAGGGCACTTTGGAGAACGGCCGCGACGATCTCGTGCGCCTGACGCCCTTCGAGCTCGCGTCTCGGCTCTCGTTCACCCTCACCGGCTCGATGCCCGACGACGCGCTCTTCGCTGCCGCGCGGGCGAACTTCACCGGCTCGGGCAACACGCTCGCCGAACAGGCCGACCGGCTCCTCTCGCAGCCTCGGGCGCGCGAGCACTTCGAGGGCTTCTACCGCCAGTGGCTGCGGCTCAACCGGGTGCCCGGCTTCAACCCGTCGGCGACCTCGGCGCTCGCGGTGCAGGATCCAGATCGGCTGGGCGCGCCGCTGCCCGCCTCGCTCGACCTCTCGCAGTTCCGCCTCGACGCGTTCGACGAGCAGGTCGCGATGATGACCCACTACACCTTCGATGCGCCGGCGGGCTCGATGCGCGACGCGCTCACCAGCACGCGCTCGTTCGCCCGCTCCGCCGACGTCGCCTCGGTCTACGGCGTCGCCGCGTGGAATGGAGAGGCCTCCCAGGTCGTCTCCCTTCCCCCGGGCCAGCGCGCCGGGCTCTTCACTCGCGCCGCCTTCCTGCTCTCCGGCTACCCCGACACCAACCCGATTCACCGCGGCGCGCGGTTGCAGGTCGAGTACCTCTGCGGGGTGATGGAGCCGCCCGCGAACGTCTCGACGCCCGAGCAGTACCAGCCGCCCGCGGTGCCGACCGTGCGCAACCTCGTCGCCGCCAAGACGCAGATTCCGGGCACTGCCTGCGCGGGCTGCCACACGCACATCGTCAACCCGCTGGGCTTCGCGCTCGAGCAATACGACGCCTTCGGTCGCAACCGCCGTCAGGAGCCGATTCACGACGCGAGCGGCGCCATCGTGCGCTGGGAGCCGGTCGACTTCGCCGCCACCAGCTTCATCAGCCGAGAGGCCGACACCACCACCCACGACGCCCTCGAGCTCTCGGCTGCGCTCGCGAGCTCCGACCGCTTCCACGCCTGCTACGCGCGAAACGTCTTCCGTTCCTTCACTGGACGCGATGAGGCGACGACTGACGGCTGCGTGCTCTCGGCGCTCCAGAACGCCTCGGCGACCGGCAGCCTCAAGGACGTCGGCCGCGCGCTGACCCAGGCTCGCGAGTTCTCTCTCCGTCACTTCACTCCCGCCCTCTGACATGCACTACGACCGCGCCAGTCGACGCCACTTCCTCCAAGGCCTGGGGGCCAGCCTCGCGCTGCCGCTCTTGCCCTCGCTGATGAGCCGCGCCGAGGCGCAGGTGGCGCAAGGCTCGCTGCCGAAGTTCTTCGTCGCCTTCTGGCACGGCCACGGCGGCGTCAGTGACGAGAACACCTACCCGATTCCGTCGACGGTGAGCCTCACCTCGCAGAGCCTCTACCCGGCGCACGCGCTGCGCACCGCCCGGTTGATGGACGTGAAGCGCACCCACGCGCAGACGGCCTCGGCTCGCACCGTGGTGCTGCCGGACTGGGACTCGGGCGCGCCGCGCGTCTCCCCGCTCATCGGCGCCTTCGTGCCCGACACGTTGCTGGCGAAGATGAACGTGCTGCGGGGCATCGACTTTCTCCACTGGGGCGGCCACACCCGCGGCTTCCTCGGCGACTTCGTCAACCGCGACGGTGGCGCCGACAACGGGCTCGCCAACGTGCGCATCCCCTCCATCGACTACGTGCTCGGTCAGTCGGCGAAGGTGTACTCGGCGGCGGAACGGCCGCTGGTGAAGGCGCCCTCGGTCTCGATTCGGGCCGACCGCGTGTCCACCTACCGCTCGGGAACGGGCACTGCCGCGAACCCGTACTCGGCGTCGAACCTGGGTGCGCTGTTCGATCTCCTCTTCGCCAACGTGCGCACCACGCCGGGCCAGACCGATCCGCGCGCGTCGCTCGTCGACCGCGTGCACGCCGACTACGTGCGCACCAGCCGTGGCGCGTTCGGACCAGGCCGGCGGATCAGCCGCGAAGATCGGGTGCGCCTCGAGGAGTACGTCGCGGGGGTGCAGACCATCGGCGTTCGGCTCCGGGCGACGGTGAGCGCGGGCTGCAGCGTTCCGACGGTCTCGCAGGCGCAGCGGTCGATCTCCAACCGCGAGGGCGAAGCCGATTGGGAATGGTCGAACGCTCCGGTGGGCACGAGCGCGCGCCAGGCCGAGACGAAGGACGCGCTCGAGCTCTCCAACCTCATCCTCGTGAGCGCGATGCAGTGTGGGTCGACTCGTGTCGCGGTGCGGCTGTTGAGCTCGTTGCTCGATCAGTGGAACCCGACCGTCTTCAACACCGCGAGCCAGTTCGAGGCCCAGCGCACCGACGCGCACGGCATGTGCTTTCACAACCACTTCCTCGAAGATCGGCAGCGGCTGATCATGCAGACGCAGCGCTTCAACTTCGAGCACGCCTTCGTCGACCTCTGTCGCAAGCTCGACGCCACGCAGGTGGTGCCGGGCGTGTCGATGCTCGATCAAGCCGTCGTGTACTGGTCGGCCGAGTCGGGCACCTCGACGCACAACGCGAAGTGTCTCCCGTCGATCCTCGCCGGCGGTGGTGGAGGTTTCTTCCGCACCGGGAACTACGTCGACTTCACCAACGAGGCGCGGGCGATTCGGGGGCGCTGGGGCGACATGTGGAGGGCGGGCGTGCCGCAGAACCGGCTGCTCGCGAACTTCTGCCAGGCGATGGGGCTGACGCCCGCCGAGTACGAGCTGAGCGACGCGGCCTACGCGACCAAGTTCGCGTCACGAGGCGGCCTGGTGCCCGGCTATGGAGACCCCTTCATCGAACCCGGCGACAACCTGGTGCCCTACCTGCCGGAGCAGCTATCCGACATGAGCGCCAAGCTGCCCATCATCACCTGAGGAAGGTGCCCACTGGAGTGAGCTGTTCTGGGAGGCTCGGGCTTCCTACGTTCGATGGCCATGGGTGAAAACGCACGAGTGCTGCCCTTGCGGCAGACCTCCACCGAGAGCGACGAAGCGCTGGTGGCGCTCGTGTGCGACGGCAAGCGTCACGCCCAGGAGGCCTTGTTTCGACGGCACGCTCGCCTGGCGATGGGGCTCGCCTACCGGCTGATGCCCGAGGAGGACCCGCAGGACATCGCCCACGACGCCTTCCTCAACGCGTTCACTCGAATTCACCAGCTGCGCAACCCGGCACAGTTCTCGACCTGGCTCGGCGGCATCGTGGTGTCGGAGGTGCGGCGGCGGCTGCGTCGTCGTCGGCTGCTCTCCCGCTTGGGCTTCGGTCACGCGAGCGACGAGGAGCTCGAGGTGCGGCCGATGCCGACCGCGTCTGCCGAAACGAAGGCGGCGCTGACCGACGTGTACCGGGGGCTGAGCCGGCTCTCGACCGAGGAACGCATGGCCATTCTTCTGTATCGCGTGGAGGGGCTCGAGCTGACCGAGGTCGCCAGCGCGCTCGACCTCTCGCTCGCCACCGTGAAGCGCCGCATCGCCGCGGCCCAAGAGAAGCTCGAGGAGGTGCACCATGGCTGACGACCAGAGGCCACTGGCGCCGTACGTTCACTTCACCGCCACCGACGCGGAGGTCGACGAGACGTGGCAGCGCCTCGACGGCTCGCTCCGGCCAGAGCGCTCGCCGCTCAAGTGGTTCGTGCTCGCGGGAGCGGTGGCTGCCGTCGCCGTCGTCATCGGCTTCGGGGTGCTCCACAAGCCGACCGAGGGCCTCACCTTGGAGTCGGGCACCGCCATCGCAACGGGCACGGCGCCACTGACGGGCACTCTGCGAGAGGGGTCCATCGTTCAGGCCGAGGTGGCCTCGAGCGGCGCGGTCGAGGTGGTGAGCGCGAACCAGGTGCGGGTGCGCATCGATCGCGGAGTGATGCGCTTCGACGTGGCGAAGAACCCGGCGCGACGGTTCTCGGTGGTGGCGGGTGACGTCGAGGTGCGAGTGGTGGGGACGCGCTTCGTGGTTCGGCGAGAGGCGATCGCCAGCGTGCAGGTCGAGCGTGGCGTCGTCGAGGTGTGGAAGGGCGGAGCGCAGCGCGCCGTGTTGACCGCTGGCCAGTCGTGGGAAGAGCCGCGTCAGGCGGTCGCGCCCCTCGAGCCGGACACCCAGGTCGAGGCCGAGGCCGAATCGGAGGTCGAGGCCGACGAGCCCACCGAGCCTTCGGCCCCGTCGAAGCCGGTCAAGAAGAAGACGCCCAAGCACAAGCGGCCAATCGCAGCGGCGAAGGACGACCCGCTGCCCGCGCCGGTGCCTTCGACGACGAGCGAGCCGGATCCCTCGACGCTCTTCAAGATCGCGCTCGACGCGCGCCGGGCAGGGCAGGCTCCCGAGGCTGCGAGCGCGTTTCGCACGTTCCTCTCGAGCTTTCCGAACGACTCCCGCGCGGGCCTCGCGCACTTCGAGCTGGGGCGGCTGCAGATGGATCGGCTCGAAGCGCCCTCGAGTGCCATCGACTCGCTCGAGCAGTCCATCGCGCGGTCGCCCAGCGGCTCGCACGTCGAAGACGCGATGGCGCGGCTGGTCCGGTTGCACGATCAGCTCCGGCACGCGAAGGCCTGCAGCGCGGCGAAGACGGCGTACCTGGGGCGTTTCCCCTCGGGCGTGCACGCGGCGACCCTCGAGCGGCTCTGCGACTTCTAGGCGGATCCGTGCCATCGTCCTCGCGCCGATGCGCGTCGTGAAAGGACCTCCCGAGCCGTGCTGCTGATGGTCGCGGCCCTCGCGCTGGTGAACCAGGTCCCCTGCGAGACGGGCTGGCCGAGGTTGGCGCTCGTCGTCGAGGGGCCTGGCGTCGTCGCTTCGCTCGAGTCGGCGGTGCGGGCCGAGGCGGTCTACGAAGCCGCGCAGGCCCAGCTGTGCGTCGTGGAGTCCGCCGACGTCGCCGCGACCGCGCGCATCTCGTGGCCGGAGCAAGGGCCGCTCTCGCTCTCCATCACCTCGTCACCTGCGTTCGGCCAGTCGCTTCGGCAGCTCTCGCGCACGGTGGAAGTGAGCGGCGTTCCGGCCGACGGCGTCGCCCTGGCCATCGGCTCCAACCTGGGTGAGCTCTTGCGCGAGGCGCGTCGGGAGATTCCCTCGCTCGCCCCGCCGCCCGAGCCGTCGAAGTGGGGCGTGGGCGGGCTCCTCGGTGGAGAAGCGTTCAGCGGAGGCCAGCTTCACGGCGGGCTCGACGTCTTCGGCCGGCTTCGCCTCGTGGGCCGGCTCTCGCTCGAGCCGTCGCTGGGATTTCGGCTGGGCCTCGAGGTCTCGTCGACGTCGGGCTCCGTCTCGGCGTGGCTGGTGGGCGGCGCGCTCCACGCCATCGTCGAGGTGTTCCGCTTCGGCCCGTTCACCCTCGCCGCAGTGGGTGGTGGTCGGCTCGGTTGGGTGCACTTCGAGGGGCGGCCGAAGGACCAGGCGACCTCAGCGGCTGGCGGGGCGTGGATCGGCACCGTGCGTGCCGGGCTCGAGCTCGGGTGGGTCGCGCGGCCCGCGCAGCTGGTTCTCCGAGTGACGGCGGGGCTCCCCCTTCGCGGCGCAGTGGCGACCGACTCGGGGGTTCGAGTGACGGGCACCACCGGTGTCGAAGGCGGCGCGGCGCTGGGGTTCGGAGGTGCGTTCTGAGCCGGCTCGCGCTCCTCTGGGCGGTGTTCGCGTCGGCCTGCGTCGAGGAGATTCCCGTGTTGCTCGCGCACGACGCGGGCACGC
Source organism: Myxococcota bacterium (assembly GCA_052034585.1). Classification (GTDB taxonomy): domain Bacteria; phylum Myxococcota; class Myxococcia; order Myxococcales; family Myxococcaceae; genus Xiheimicrobium. The sequence goes on along the minus strand of JBPOIJ010000034.1, from coordinate 120,083 downwards.
CACCCGTCGTCACCGGCGGCGCGTTCTTGAGCCTCGGCGATCGTCACACCTGTGAGATTCGCGGCGGGCAGCTGCGGTGCTGGGGGGATGGAACGGTCGGCCAACTCGGAACCGGTGAGCTCGCCAAACGAAACGTGCCGACGCGCGTCGACGCCGGCACCGAGTTCGTCTCGGTCGCCGCCGCGGAAGAGAGCACCTGCGCGCTTCGTCGAGACGGAACGGTCTGGTGCACTGGGGGAAACGGTCGCGGTCAGCTCGGCTTGGGCGACCTCGTCGCGCGCTCGTCCTTCGAGAAGGTGACGTTGCCGAACCCGGCGCTCACCATCGCCTCGAACCACGCGACGGCCTGTGCGGCGTTGGAGAACCGACGTGCCGCGTGTTGGGGCGACAACCTCGAAGGGCAGGTCGGCCTCGAAGATCGAGCGCCCGGAGCGGATCAGCTCTCGCCGCAGCTCGTCGCGGGGACGCACCAGTGGCGGCTGCTCGCGACGGGACAGGGCCACACCTGCGGCCTCGAGCTCGACGGCAGCCTCTGGTGTTGGGGTCGGAACGATCGTTTGCACCTCGGCATCGGCGCCGGCACCCCGGTTCAGGTCCGCACCATCACTCGCGTGGGCACTCGGTCGGACTGGAAGGACGTGGTGTCGACGCAGGAAGGCTCGTGCGGTCTCGACACGATGGATCGGCTGAGCTGCTGGGGCGGAACGTACGCGAACCTCACCGGCCAGGCGCCGTCGGGTGAGCCGGTCTCGATGGGGGCCGCGTCGTGGCGGAACTTCAGCGTCGAGACCTTCCACGGCTGCGGGGTTCAGCGCGACGGAACGCTGTGGTGCGCAGGGCGAGGAATCGAGGGCCAGCTCGGGCTCGGTGACAACCAACCGCACTTCGCGCTCACCCAGGTCGGCACCGACGCCGATTGGTCCGAGGTGCAGGTCGGCCGGTTTCACTCCTGCGCGAGGAAGAACAACGGCACGCTCTTCTGCTGCGGAGAGAACGTGAACGGTGAACTCGGCGTGGGAGACTTCGCGCGGCGCAACGTCTTCACCCTCGTCGTGCAGTAGGCCGTGCTGGCTGACGGCTCACCGGTTCGTCGAGGTTAGGGGCAGACGCTGCTGCGCGCGGCGAGCCCGGCGACCATCATCGTGACGGGGTGCCACCTTCGATACGCCGTGGCGGGCAGCTCGTCCCAGGTGATGCCGTCGCTCGACCGATAGAACCGCTGCTTGTCGTACCAGACGTCCCACCCGCCGCGCACCGCGACGAAGGTGCCAACCGCGCTCACCGCCACCGGGCCCACGTTCGGCCCACCACCCATCATCCCCGTCGGGCTGCGGGTGACGGTGTTCATCGTCGTCCACGTCGAGCCATCGGTGGAGCGGTGCACCTTGCCGTTCGACCAGATCATGAAGGCGGAGCCGGTGAAGAGCGGCCGGCTCTCCATCATGTCGGTCGGGCCGTTGAGGACCGTCCAGTTAAGGCCCTCGTCGGCGCTGCGACAGAAGATGGTGCGCGTGCCGTTCCAGGTCGCCGAGACGAAGACGCCGTTGCCGTAGACCGGGTGTGCCGAGCCGCAGGCGTCGATGCGACCGCCTCCGACGAGCTGGGGCCGCTGCCAGCTCGCGCCCTCGTCTCGGCTCACCTGCCAGTCGGTGTTGGTGCCGTCCTGCGCGCTCACCACGTAGCTGCCACCGCCGTACGCGCCGCCGCGCACGTTCCAGATGTCGCTCGCGCCGCTCTGGAGCCGAACGTCGGGCCCGCTCGTCCAGGTGAGGCCGCGATCGTCGGAGCGCTTGGTGCCGCGGGTCGCGACGATCAACCGCGACGGGCCCACCATCACGTCTTGCACGTTCGCGCCGGTGAACGTCTGCGTCCACGTCACCCCGTCGGTCGAGCGCCAGAAGGTGCCGGGCGCGCCCCAGCCCATGGTGTGAACGAAGGCGTCTCCGAGCGAGGCGAGCGCGGTCGAGGACCAGCCGTTGTGGTCGCAGTCGGTGTTGTTGGAGCCACCGTCGGGCAACGCGAACGCACCCGAGAAGCAGTGAAACTGGAGGCTCGCCGGCAGCGCGTCGTCGAAGGAGACGTCGTTCTTCCAGCTGCGCCCGTCGTCGCAGGAGATGGCGCGGCGCCCCTGCTTGCCCACGAGGACGAAGACGGGAACGAGCGAGCTGCCCGCGTCGCTCGGTGCGCCCGCGTCGCTGGTGCCCGAGTCGAGGCGTCCTCCATCGGGCACACTCGTTCCGGCGTCACCTCCGCCTGCGTCGGGTTCTCCTGGTCCCGCGTCGACAGGCTCGTGCCCGGCGTCGCGCGCCTCGCTTCCGGAGTCCGCCACGTCGACGGTCGCTCCCGCGTCGACCCGCGCCGAGATCAGCGACTCCTCGGCCACGCCAAGACACCCACTGAGCAGCAGCACGGCACCGAAGCGAAGCACCACCGTGAGAGGCGCGAGGCACCTGTCGCAGCTCAAGCCGTGCCGCCCCCGAGTCCCTTCAAGCACTTCGCCGTGCTCGCCGAGGTTGCACGGCGTCGTGAACGGCGCTTCGGTGCGCCTCGGAGGTGACGAATGCGCGGCTTCGTCCTGCTGATGGCAGTGAGCTCGCTGGCGCTCGCCGAGCCCCCTGGCGCGCCGCCGAAAGACGTCCCTCCGTGTCCGTCCGACAGCGAGGCGCCCGAGGTCATCGCGCTCATGAAGCGCACCGAGCAGCTGCTCGATGGCCGGTCCTCCATCGCGGTGATGCAGATGACCATCACCACGCCTGCCTGGGAGCGCTCGCTCAAGATGAAGATCTGGTCGAAGGGCCGCGACTTCGCGCTCGTGCGGGTGCTCGCCGGCGGACCACGCGAGACGGGCATGATGACGCTGAAGCGCGAGAAGCAGCTGTGGAACTACCTGCCGCAGGCGGGCCGGGTGATGAAGCTCCCCTCGGGAATGATGGGCGACTCGTGGATGGGGAGCGACTTCACCAACGACGATCTCGTCCGCGGCTCGTCGCTCTCCAACGACTACACCTCGAAGGTGGAGAAGATCGTCGAGCACGAGGGGCGCTCGGCCTGGTTCGTCGTGCTCACCCCGAAGTCGGGCGGCTCGAGCATCTGGGGCAAGGTCGAGCTGCTCGTCGACCGAGCTTCGTGCGTTCCCCTCGCGCAGCGCTTCTTCGACGAGGACGGAGTGCAGACCCGTTCGCTCCTCCTCTCCGACTTGAAGCCGCTGGGCTGGCGCACCTTCCCGATGCGGTTCACCGTCGTGCCCTCGGAGGCTGGCCGCAAGACCGTCATCACCTACGAGTCCATCGAGTTCGACGTCGACGTGCCCGATGAGACGTTCAGCCTGCGCAAGCTCCAACAAGGGAAGGACTGAATGCTGCTCGCCCTCGCTTGGCGCAACCTCTGGCGGAACGCGCGCCGCACCCTCATCACCATGACGGCCCTCTCGCTCGGAGTCGCCGGCATCGTGAGCCTCGCCGGCTACCGCGAGGCCATCTACGGAATGATGATTCGCGACATCACCCGAGGCCTGCTCGGTGACTTCCAGATTCACGCGCGCGGCTACCAGGAGACGCCCGCCATCGGCTCGGTGGTGCGCCAACCCGAGCTCGTCGAGGCGGCCTTGGCGAAGTCGATACCCGGCGCGTTCGCCGAGCGGCGGGTGATGGGCGCAGGCCTCGCTGGCGTTCGAGACCAATCGGCGCCGGTGATGGTCATCGGCGTCGGCGCCACCACGAGCGGGCACGAGCTGCAGACGGTCACGAGCGGGGCGAATCTCTCGGCCCACCCCGCGCACGAGGCGTTGATCGGCCAGGACCTCGCCAAGGAGCTCGGAGTCAGCCTCGGCGAAGAGCTGATCCTCGTCGGGCAGGCGGCCGACGGGAGCGTCGCGAACGATCGCTTCACCATCGTGGGCACCTTCCGCTCGCCGAGCGCGGAGCTGGACGCGGCCTCGGTGCTCCTTCAGCTGAAGGACGCGCAGGACTTCTTCGGGCTGGGCGACGGTGTCCACCAGTTGGTCGTGCGGCTCCCCGAGCACGAGGAGGACGCGTCGGGGCCTCTCACCGCGGCCAAGGGCGCGCTCGATCTCGCCACCCTCGAAGCGATGAGCTGGGGTGAGCTGCTGCCCGAGCTCAAGGCCTCGATCGCGTCCAAGCGGAGGAGTCAGTCGGTGCTCAGCTTCATCGTGCTGCTCATCGTCGCGCTGGGAGTCTTCAACGCGATGACGATGTCGACCTTCGAGCGCACTCACGAGTTCGGCGTCTTGGCGGCCCTGGGGACGCGGCCTCGGCGCATCTTGGGGCTCGTGCTCACCGAGGCGCTGCTCCAGGGCGTGTTGGCCTTCGCCATCGGGCTGACCCTCGCCGCCCTCGTCCTCTACGGCGTGGGCACCGTCGATCTCACCACCATCATGAAGGGCGACGTCCTCGGAGCGCGCATGCCGAGCGCGGTGAAGCTCGAGCTGCAGCTCGCCGCGGTGCAGAGCGCCGCCTGGGTGTCGCTCGGGACGATGCTCGTCGGCAGCCTGCTCCCCGCGCTGCGCGCCGCGCGTCTGCGACCCGTCGAGGCCATGAGGCACTCATGAGGCGAACCCTCACCCTCGCCTGGCGCAACATCTGGCGGAACCGGCGCCGCACCGTCATCACCATGTCGGCCATCGGCATCGGGCTGTTCCTGTCCATCTTCTACGGTGGGCTCGTCGCGGGGGTGATCAGCGACGCGAAGAACCAGCTCGACAACGGCGGCATGGGGCACGTCGAGATCTTCCCCACCAACTATCGGCCTCGCCGCACCGCCAGCGTCACCATGCCCTCGTTCGAGTCGTTCGAGGGGCGGCTCCAGCTCCCGCCCAAGTCGGAGGCGAGCGCCCGGGTCCTGGCGCGCGGGCTGGCGAGCAGCGCCCATGGGAGTGAACCGGTCGAGGTGTTCGGCGTCGACTTCGAGCGAGAGAAGGCGACCTCGGCGCACCTGCGAGACGTTCGGCAAGGTGTGCTCCCGGCGGCCGACGACGCACGTGGGCTGGTCGTCGGAGAGCAGCTCGCGCTCCGACTCCGGCTCAAGGTGGGCTCGAAGCTGCGGGTGATGGTGCAGCGGGCCGATGGCGAGATGGGCGCCGAGCTCTTCAAGGTGCGCGGCATCTTCCACTCCGTCGCGCCCTCCATCGGCAAGCGGCAGATCCTCGCCTCGACCCACGCCGTGCGCGAGCTCGTCGGCGTCGGCGCGGTGAGCCATCAGGTGGTGATTCAGCTCGAGCACCCGGAAGACGCCGACGCCTTGGCGGCCCGGCTCCAGGGCGAGCTCGGCGAGGGCTTCGAGGTGAAGAGCTGGGGCGAGCTGCTGCCGCTGCTCCGCCGCATGGAGGGCCTCATCGACGCGGTCATCGCGGGCATCTCGCTCTTCGTGTACCTGTTGGTGGGCCTCGGCATCTTGAACACCTTGGTGATGTCGGTGCTCGAGCGGACGCGTGAGTTCGGCGTCTTGATGGCGGTCGGCACTCGGCCGTCGCAGGTCGTCGCCTTGGTCTTCGCCGAGTCGTTCTGGATCGCCACCGTCGCGGTCGTCGTCGGCGGCGCGCTCGGCATCGCGGTCTGTCAGTACTTCTCGGTGAACCCCCTCTCGATCTACTCCGCGTCCGGAGAGTCGATTCAGCTCGAGGGCGTCAATCTGCTCACCGCCTTCAAGACGCGGTTCGTCTGGCGCGACGTGCTCCTCGCGGCCGGCTTCGTGTACCTGGTCACCTTGGTGGTGGCGATCTTCCCCGCGCTGCGGGTGGCCCGGCTCGTGCCGGCGACCGCCCTGCGCCACGTCTGACGAGGCAACCCATGAGCGCCCAGCCGACGCCGGTGGTCGAAGTGAAGGACGTGACGAGGGTGTACGCCGAGAAGGGCGCGACGCCGACGACCGCGCTCGGAGGGGTGTCGCTCACCGTCGAGAAGGGCGAGTTCATGGCGCTCGCCGGGCCCAGCGGCTCGGGGAAGACGACGCTGCTCAACCTCATCGGCGCGCTCGACCAACCCAGCAGCGGGTCGGTGAAGATCGCGGGCCGCGACGTCGCCGCGATGTCGCGCAAGCAGCTGGCAGATCTGAGGCGAGACGAGATCGGCTTCGTCTTCCAGTCGTACAACCTGGTGCCGGTGCTCACCGCCAAGGAGAACGCCGAGTACGTGCTCCAGCTTCGGGGCGTTCCTGCGAAGGAGCGCGCGCAGAAGGTGACCGAGCTCTTCGGGCGCATGGGGCTCGGAGCGTACGTGAACTCGCGCCCGCTCGAGATGAGCGGTGGCCAGCAACAGCGCGTGGCGGTCGCGCGGGCGCTCGTCGCCCAACCGGCGGTGGTGCTCGCCGACGAGCCGACGGCGAACCTCGATCAAGCGACGGGCGCGGCGTTGATGGACCTCATGCACCAGCTTCACGAGGAGCGCGGCGTCACCTTCATCTTCTCGTCGCACGACCCGATGGTGCTCGAGCGCGCCGAACGCATCGTGCGGCTGGTCGACGGGAAGGTCGTCTCCGACGAGCGGAAGAAGAAGTGAGGGCGGCGGTGCTCGCGATGGGCCTGGTGGCGAGCGGCGCGTCTGCCAAGGAACTCGTGCGCACCGACGGCGGAGTGGTGCTCGAGGCGAGCGGGTTCGCGAAGACGCTGGTCTCGTCGGTCTGGCTGCAGCCCTCGCTCGTGGAGGGAACCGAGGCGCTCCAGACGGCGGTCGACGAGGCACGTGCGCTCGTCCCACCCGAGCAGGCGGCGCTCCTGCCCTCCGACGTTCGGTTGCCCTCGCACGTCTTGCTCGATGCACACGTGCTGCGCGTCGGGGCGAAGGGGCGGTATGCCGAGCTCGTCGCCGTCGACGTCGCCTGGCAGCTCACCGCGCTGCTCGCCTCCGATGGTCGCTTCTCGGCCGGCTCGTCGTTGACCGGCACCATCGGCGGCGCCGGGAACCCCACCAGCGCACAGCGGCGCCTCGTCGATCTCTCGTCGGTGATGGTGAACCGGCCCGGCCTGCGAGTGGAGCAGCAGCTCGATCGCCTCTCGGTGCGGCTCTCGCTGCCCTTCGGCGATCTCACCGTTGGACGGCAGGCGCTCTCGTGGGGCACTGGTCGAGTCTGGAACCCCACCGACGTCTTGAGTCCGTTTCCTCCGACGGTCGTCGACCGTGAAGTGCGGCGAGGCTTCGACGCCGTTCGGCTCGCGGTGGAGCTGGGAGCCACCACGCAGCTCGACCTCCTCTATCTGCCGCAGCAGCAGCTCGCCGACCAAGGCGGGGTCGCGCGGCTCCAGACGAACCTCGGCGGATGGGACGTGTCGGCCTCGGTCGGAAAGTACGTGCAGGACGTGGTCGTCGGCGCAGACGTCGTCGGTGACGTCGGGCCGGTCGCAGTGCACGGCGAGGGCGCCTACACCTTCGGGCTCTCGGGGCTGGGGCAGCGCGGCTCGTCGGTGACGCTCAGCGAGCACTTCTTCCGAGGGGTCGTCGGCGCCGACTGGCGTCCGCACGAAAAGGTGCTGGTGATGGTCGAGTACCACTTCAACGGCTACGGCGCGGGCTCGCCCTCCGAGTACGTCGCGAAGCTGAGCTCACCGCGCGTCGTTCGCGGAGAGGTGTTCGGCGCCGGCCGCCACTTTCTCGCGCTCGTCGGCTCCTGGGCCTTTCACGACCTCGCCTCGCTCGCGTTGACGGCGCTGGGCAACCTCCAAGACCCGAGCGTGCTCCTCATTCCAGCGCTCGAGTGGTCCTTCGAGCAGACGGTGCTGGTGCGGGTCGGAGGGAACGTACCCATCGGCGCGCGGCCCGACGCGGCAGTGTTCCGCTCCCTCACCGGGGGCGACGTGCTGCTCCAGTCGCAGGCCTTCGGTGACGCGACGCGGACCTTCGGGTTCCGGAGCGAGCTGGGCTCGAGCGCGTTCAGCGCCTTCGTGCAGGTCGGGCTCCACGTGCCGTAGCGAGGGTCAGCTGCCCAAGAGTTGGTCGACGGCGTGGGAGCGCGCCGCGAGCTCTCGCCGTTCTTCGTCGGTCGCGAGCTCGACGAGGAGCGGCCGGTAGAACTGCCACTCCGCGATGGGGTCGATGCCGCCTGCGCGGACGGTGGCGAGCGTCTTCGTGGGGTCGCTCAGGAGATCGCGCGCCACGTCTTCGAGGAAGCGTTTGCCCACCACGTCCCAGCAGCTCTGGAGGTCGAGCCAGCGCGTCGGCGGTTCGCTGCGGAGGCGCCGGCAGAGGGCGAGCGACGCGGTCCAGGTGTGCGTCACCATCCACGCGGAGGTGAGCTCGCGCACGCGGTCGCGCTCCTGCCGCTCGGCGCGCTCGATCAACGCCGGCTCGGGCAGCTCGAGCATCGCCCACTCGCCGGCGATGTCGTGGAGGTTGTCGATGGCGAGCGGAAACACTTCGCACCAGAAGACGCGCTCGAGCGCGGCGTCATCGAGGGTGGACTCGGCGCAGGCGCGGCCGACGAAGGGCACGTTCCAGCGCGTCTCGGTGTCGAGGAAGAGATCGCTCATCGCCGCCCAGAGGCGACGGCGCCGCTCGAGGTCGGTCACGGTCAACGGCACGATCGGGTTCGACTGTACGCGAGCTGTCTCAGGGCTGCGCGAGGACTTCGGTGCGGAGGAAGTCCAACACGAGCGCGGGTTCTTCGAAGAGCGGGGAATGCGCCGAGTGCTCGAGCAGGAGGAAGCGCTTTCGCGGCGCCTCGAGCCGCTCGAAGTACCGCTGCGCCTCACGAAGCGAGCAGGTTCGATCGAACGCGCCATGGAGGAAGTAGACCGGCACGTCGACCTTCGGCACCAGCGTGAGCAGGTCGACCGTCAGCATCTCGTCCCACAACGCGCTCACCCCGCTCGCTCGTTTCCCGCGCCAGAGGTCGAGCTTCTCGCCGAGGGTGAAGGCCGGGCTCTGCAGCGACGGCAGGAACAGGCCCGTCACCACCGAGCGCATCTCGTGGGTCGTTCCGACGCCGAGCTCGTGCATCGCCTGGTCCCGGAGCTGGAGGTACTCGCGCGGAATTCGATCGGCGGTGACGGGCGCCTGCTCGAGCCGTCGAACCATCGTCGCGTCGCCTCGCCGCCGATACTCGGCGAGCAGCTGCTCGTAGGCCTCGTGCTCCGAGCGTCGCTGATTCACCATCTGCGCTTCGGCGACGTAGGCGTGGAAGCGCTCGGGAGCGCGGGCGATCAGCTGCATTCCGAGGAAGGTGCCGCCGGAGTGCGCCATCAGGTAGATGCGCTCCTGGCCGAAGCGGCGCTGGAGGTATTTCGTCACTTCGAGCGCATCGGCGATGAGCACCTCGCTGGTGATTGGCACCGCAGGGTCGTTGCCTCGGAACGAGAGGCCCGCGCCGCGTTGGTCCCACCAGCAGACGACGAACAGCTCCTCGAGACCACGCGCCTGGCGCTCAGCGAGGAAGTACTCCGGTAGCCCGCCGTGAATGAAGAGGAGAACGGGGCGGCTCGCATCGCGCGCGCGAATGATCATTCCCTGCCGCGCACCGTTGAGCTCGACCCATTGCTTCTCCGACAGGCTCCCGGCGAGCGGTCGGCCCTCGGCGTCGAGGAAGGGCGCCGGACGGCCCGGCGTGCTCCACCACACGAGCGTCACGAGCACGGCCGCCAGCACGCCCACGAGCAACCCGAGCACCGTGACGATCATTCGACACCTCGTGCGCCGTCGCATCTCGAGGCACCTCGATTCCCATCGACCGCCGCAAGCCGTGCGCGGACGAGCCGGCGAAGCGCCCGGCCTCACCAGGTGCTCGCGTTCGAGTGCATCGGCCATGCCCCATGCGATAACTCGGGTTCCGATGGCCGAGCCCTCCATCGAAGCGGCGATTCGCGCGAACCCGGCGGAGGTCACGCAGTGGGCGGTCTACGCGGACTGGCTCGAGTCGAGCGGCGACCCGCGCGGGTCCCTGATGTCGCTGATGCTCGAGCAGGAGCACACGCCGGTCGCGCTCGACGCAGCGCAGGTGAACGAGCGGCGGCGGTTGATGCAGCTCCTCACCCCTCGTCCGCTGCTCACCATGGTTGCGCGGGAGAAGTCGCTCGCGCCCGTCTTCCGGCGAGGCATGATCTGGTGTGCGGGAGCGCTCGACGGCGACGATCTGGACGCGTTGATCAACCACCCGTCCTGCGCGCTCCTCGACCGCGCGGTGCTCCGAACGACGCCCGCGGTGCTCGCCCAGTGGGCCACGAAGTTGGTCGGGCGGACGTTGCCGTGGAGGACGCTCGAGCTCGAGACGAGGCACTTCGCGGCGACCGACCTGCTCGACCTTCGCCCGTGGATCCGCGCGTTGCCGCAGCTCGAGCGGTTGGTGATCACCTCGTCGTCGGTCGTGATCGAGAACGTGCTCCTCGACCCGATGCCGCGGCTCGAGAGCGTCAACGCGACCCACGCCACACCGAAGCTCCTCGAGCAGCTCTCGCTCAATGCACCGAACCTCGAGCGGCTCGAGCTCTTCGTCGACCCAGCGGTCCTGCGCAGCACGAGGAACTCCGTCGGCTCACTCGCCGTCGAGGCGCTGACGCCGTGGCTCACCCAGCTCGCGCCTCGGCTGACGGCGGCGTTGGTCGAAGGGGAGATCGGGCCGCGGCTCGGGGCGCTGCTCGCGGACGAGCCCAAAGTGGTGGCCCGCACCCGTGCCGAGTCGCCCTTGCCGAACGTGGTGCCCAGCCAGACGTGTTTCGAGCAGGCCTTCGTCATCGCGAGAAACGAGCTGCCGGCCGAGACCGACGCGCTCGTCACCGACTTGGGCCGGGAGACGGGCACGCAGCGGCTGGTCGCGAGGCAGGCGAGCTGGTCGACCGGCTTCGGCACCGTGGAGGTGCTTCGCCTCCAAGGCACTGGTGAGCCGGTGTTGCCGCATCAGGTCGCGCGGCTCCTGAGCCAGCGTCACCGAGGCCTCGACGTCGTCGCCTTCGCGCTCTCGAACGCCAACGGTGCCGTGCAGAGCTGGTCCTTCGGCCCACATCGCCGCGCCCGCCCCGACGTGCGCACTCGCAGAGACGAGAGCTTCAGCTTCCACGACGCGGTGCTGCGCGAGCTCGTCGAGGCGATGATCGGCTTCGATCCTGGACCGGGGCTCTTCGAGGCGCTCGCGGTCGAGCTCGATCTCGCCCAACCACGGCTGCTCCTCGGCGACGCTGGTGACACCGATGTCTTCACCGAGCTGGCGCGCGGCCCCTCGCAGCACACTGACGAGCCGGAAGACGACGAGTTCGATGGCGACGAAGACAACGACGAGGACTATTTCGACGATGAGCGCGAGGAAGAAGAGGCCCGCGCCTGGGGACCCGCGCCGGAGCCTCCCAGTCCTTATCTTTCCGAGCCGACGCCGTTCTGGGTCGTGCAAGAGGAGCGAGTCTTGCCGGGCGGGTTCGCCGACGATCCGGCCGAGGACGACGAGCCCGCGTTCGATGCGACCACCGCCGACTTCGCCGAGGTGCTCGAGCAAGGCCCGGTCGAGTTGGCCGAGCACCACCAGGGCAGCACCGGCGATCCCATCGAGCTCGTCGCGAACGAGGAAGAGCAGCTCGTGTCCTCGAGCTGTGAGCGCTGCCACTCGGTGCGCGAGACGCGTGGCTGCGCCCGCTGTGGAGACGAGGTGTGTCGCGCCTGCGCCGGTGCTGCGGTCATGACGGCGTGGGAGGACGACAAGGCCTTCGCCTGTCTCGAGTGCGCGGCGCCACGTGCGCTCCGCGTCGTTCCTCGTTGACCGTCGACGACGGCGTGCGCGAGCTCGTTCCCGTTCGCCGGGTGAGGGTCGGAGAACCAGCGCCGAGGTAGGTCTCGCTCGCCTCGTGCGCGAAGTCCTCGTTCACTCGACGCCTTCTTCGCGCTTCACTCTCGGTTGATCAAAACGCCTCCTCTTCCGTCTCATGACCGTGCTCCGCCTCGCAATCGTCCTCGTCCTCTTCGCTGGCTGTGTTCACCGCTCGGTCAGCGCGTCGCCCGAGGCGTTCACCGAAGAACCGCCGGCCGGGAAGGTCGGGGTGACGGCGATGTCGGAACACGATGGCCGGAGCTGGGAGCTTCGAGATCGCGCCGGCACCTGTCCGCTCCCTTGTGCGCGCATGGTGGACGAGGACGAGAACCTCTCGTTCGCCTCGAACGCGGGCGACGTCGTCTACCTCAACCCGATGGCCTTCGAGCTGCCGCGGCACCGTCGCGCGATGTTGATCGCCGAAGGCCCGAACGCCGGCGAGCGAATCAACGGCATCGTCTTCACCACGCTCGGCTCGATGGGTGACGTGGTGGCGATCACCCTCACTGCCGTCGGGTGCAGTGACACCGCCAAACGAGGCGGCATGTGCGCCGCAGGGTTGATCACCGGCGCGGTGACGATTCCCCTCACCATCGTCAGCATCTGGATGATCGTCGACTCCGGGCCGAAGGTGCACGTGCTGCCGGTGGTCGACCTGCCCACGAAGAAGGGCGAAACGCCGGTCTCACTGATGCTCACGCCAGCGGGAATCGCGGGCCGGTTCTGAGCTCTCCGCGTCGATGCCGGCTGAGTCCAGTTGATCAGCCCTCGGTGTTCCGCAGGAAGTCGGCGACCTCGGCGAAGCGCTGATCGAGATACGCGCGCACGCCGCCTTCGATCTTCCGCTCGTTCATCGCGCGGGTCATCGCGCGCAGCCACGCATCGCGCATGGCGAGGTTCACCAGCACCTGTCCATGTCGCATGCGCAGCCGCGGGTGGCCTCGAGTCTCGAGGTAGGTCTGCGGTCCGCCGAGCCAGTAGACGAGGAACGACGCGAAGTGATCTCGCGAGGCGCGGCTCACCTTGCCCGGTGGATCGCAGCGGTGGAGTGCGGCGAGCGCGGGTTCATGGGTCTCCATCGCGTCGTAGAAGGCTTCGACGAGCGCCTTCACCCCGTCGGTGCCGCCGAGGCGCTGATAGGGCGGGTCCTCGGGGCTGGGGCGGTAGGAACCATCGCCTTCGACGCGGAGCTGAGTCATGCCGCTCTGCTACCACACCACTTGGTCGAACCGACGATGGCTGCGCTCAGTGGCGTTCGGTGCGAGTTGGTCCTTGGCCGCTGACCGCGCGTCATCCTGGCGCCGATGCCGCTCGATTCCGCCGTACGATAGCGAGCGGCTCATGCGCTCCCTCGTCTTTGCGTTCGCGTTCACCACGGCCTGCGGCGCCCGACCGGTCTCCGATGCAGGGCAGGCGGACGACGCTGGTGCTCCGCTCGACGCGGGCCGGCCGGACGCCGCAATCGATGCGAGCGTGCTCGACGCTGGAGCCGGGTTGGATGGTGGCGCCGACGCGGGAACGGCCTTCGATGCGGGGTCGTTCGTCGACGGCGATCTCGACGGGCTGGACGACGACTTCGAGCGCACGGTGGCGGCGCGCTACCTGCCGGTGCTGTCGCTCCACCCGCAAGACGCGTGTCCACGTGGCGGCCTCGTCTACCGGTTGCGCCCACACCCGATGGATCCCGACGGCGGGTTGCTCGCGGCGACCTTCTCGTTCCTCTTCGAGCGCGACTGCGGGCTCACCTCGCACCCGGGAGACAACGAGGCCTTCGGCGTCACCATCGACCCGTCACAGCCACCCGAGCGCGGCGTCACCGTGCTGCGCGCCATCTCGCACCAGGGCACCCTCTGCCAGCGCATCACCACCTGCGGCACCTGCGGAGGGCTCTCGGCCTGCGAGCGAATGACGCCGACCGATTCCCCGACGCTCTACTCGAGCAAGGACAAGCACGCCGGCTACGTCTCGCTCTCGGGCTGCGGCACGCTGACCTGCCTCGACACCTGCGCGATGGGCCGCCGAACCGGAGTCCCGCTCGTGAACGTAGGAGAGCCAGCCGCGCCGCTCGTGCGAGATCTCACCGACGCGGGTTTCATCACCGCCGCGAACGGGTGGACGGATCAGACCCTCTTCCACTTCGACCCGTGGGGCGCGCCGGACTTCGGGAACGCCGGGAACGTGCGAGGTGATCTCGAGGACTCGGCCTTCGTCACGCCGCCGTGCCGCTGAGCGTCGCGCCGTTGAACCACCGTCGTGGTCGTGGAATGACGGTCTCATGCCCGTCGACCGAGTCACCTCTCGCAGCACGCGCCGAACCACCACGCCCCGCGCCTCGGCGCCTCGTCGAGCTGCCTCCACCTCGCGCACGCGCAGCACCGAGCCGACCGCACGCCCACGCGCGAACACGGGTGCCGCGCGCCCAGTGCTCGATCCACCCGCTGGCCGAACGACCGCGCCGAGCGCGCGCACCGACGCCCTCTGGACGACCACGGCCTCGCTGCCCATCTCGAAGGGCGCGACCTCCCTCGCCGATCGGGCCACCTTCGAGAAGCTCGCGCGCCGTGACGACTCGCCAGGTGCGCCCGGTGCCCGCGAGGTGAAGTTCCTCATCGTCGGCGTCGATACCGCCAAGCCGCAGGTCTACTTCGTCAACACGAACAACCACCCGTACCACTGGGACTTCGCGACGAAGGGGCTCGGCAAGCAGATCACGCTCGAGGAGTTCAACCGGCTCACCTACTTCACCGACAACCGGAAGTACCTCGCGGGCTCCCTCATCGCGCACGACAGCTTCGCGGGCACCGGAGGCAAGAAGGGCCTCTACGCGATGGAGTTCTGGCCGACGGATCCGGTGAAGGCGAAGCACGTCTCGATGGCCTTCGACCTCATCGGCAAGAACATGCCGTTCGCGAAGGATCAGCTGCGTTACCACCCCGCGGGCGACACCCAGGAAGCGCTCTTCAAGAAGGAGACCGCCGAGCTCAAGCGGCTCGGGGTGAAGTCGATCGACACCAGCGCGCTCTTCAAGAACGTCACCTACACGCCGCTCAACCAGGGCGAGGGCTTCGGCACCTTGCGAGTGATGGACGGCGCGGCAGGGAGCCGGCCTCCGTCGGTGCGTGACGTCGTCATCTTCAAGCAGCTGCCGAACGATCTCTCCCACGTCGGAGGCGTCATCACCGAGGCGCCGCAGACGCCGCTCTCGCACATCAACCTGAAGGCGAAGCAGAACGACACTCCGAACGCCTACGTGAAGGACGCCTCGACCGACCCGCGGGTGGCGCCGTTCATCGGCAAGCTGGTGCACTACAAGGTCGGGCCCGACGGCTTCGAGCTTCGCGAAGCGACGCAGGCCGAGGCCGAGGCGTATCTCGAGAAGATGCGGCCGAAGACCGTGCAGCGGCCGCCGAGAGACTTGTCGCAGAAGAACATCCTCGACCTCGACGCCATCGCCAACAAGGACACCAAGACCTTCGGCGCGAAGGCGGCGAACCTGGGCGAGCTGCGCAACGTGCTGCCCGCGACGATGGTGCCGGACGGCTACGCGATTCCGTTCAGCTTCTACGACGACTTCATGAAGGCGAACGGGCTCTACGACGCCGCGAAGAAGATGATGGCGAACCCGCAGTTCAAGTCCGACCCCGCGGTGCGCGAGCGGGAGCTCACCGCGTTTCGTCGCAAGGTGCGTGACGCCACCGTGCCGCCGCAGCTCGAGACGAAGCTCGCCGAGCTGCAGAAGAAGTTCCCCGCGGGGCAGGGCATTCGCTGCCGTTCTTCGACGAACAACGAAGATCTCCCCGGCTTCAACGGCGCCGGGCTCTACGACTCGTACACGCACCGTCCCGACGAGGGAAAGCTGTCGAACACCGTCAAGCAGGTGTGGGCGTCGCTGTGGAACTACCGCGCCTACGAGGAGCGCGAGTTCAACCGCATCGATCACCTGAGCGCGGCGATGGGCGTGGCGGTCATTCCGAACACCGACGACGAGAAGGCGAACGGCGTCGCGGTGACGAAGAACATCTACGACCCGAACTGGCCCGGCTTCTACGTGAACGTGCAGGTGGGCGAGAGCCTGGTGACGAACCCGGACCCGAACGCGACGCCCGACGAGCTGCTCATCTCGGCCATCGGCGAGCACGGCGAGTGGGAGACGCAGTTCATTCGGCACTCCAGCTTGACCACGGGTGACAAGCCCGTGCTCACCGCCGCGCAGACGCGCGAGCTGCGCCAGGCCATGGAGAAGCTCCAGGCGCACTTCAAGAACGTCTACCGGGCGGGCGACGGCTTCGCGATGGACATCGAGTTCAAGCTCACCAAGGACGGGAAGCTGTCGATCAAGCAGGCCCGGCCCTGGGTCGAGTGAACCGGCTCACCCCAACCGGCCTGGCAACTCCCACCTCGTCTTCGCGATCGCCTCGACGAGTTTGGCGTCATGGCTCACGAGCACCACGGCGCAGGTGAGCTGCTGGAGCGCGGACTCCAGCCGTTCGATGAGCTCGAGCGAGAGGTGATTCGTCGGCTCGTCGAGGAGCACCAGCCATGGCCCCCGCGAGAGGCGAAGCGAGAGCTCGAGCAGGCGCGCTTCACCCGCCGAGAGCGCCTTCGAAACGAGGAGCGCGTCGGGATCGAGCCCGAGCGCGTGCGCCCACTGGAGGACCCGGCCTCGCTCGAGCCGCGGCAGCTTCACCAACTCTTCCTGCGCAGCTTCGGTCCGTTCTCGGGACAGCTCCTGCGGCATGACGACGATGCGCTCGGGAGGAACGGTGGCGCTCGCCAGAATCGTGTCGAGCAACGTCGACTTGCCTGCGCCGTTGGGGCCGGTGATCGCGAGTCGGGCGTCGCGCGCGAGCTCGAACGGCGCCTCGAGGGTGAACAGGCGCTTCCCATCGGGCGTGCTCCGCGACTGAGCCTCGAGCCTCGCGACGACGGGCGCTGGGCACCGCTCCTCTGGGAGCGCCAGCTCGATGCGCTCGTCGAAGACTGGAGCGAGCTCTCCTCGTGCGCGATCGACGCGGCCGAGCTGCTCCTCGAGCCGACGCACCGACCGGGACGACGACGCCTGGGCCTGCTCGGCGCGGAAGTTCTCCGTCACCGAGCGCGCATCGGAGTCCTTCTTCGACTTCATTCGCGCCCCGGCCGACCGTTGCCTCGTCACCTCGGTCAGGGTTCGCCGCTCTCGATCGAGAGACGCGGTCAACCGCCGCGCGTTTCGAGTCAACGTCGAGAGCTCGTCTCGGGTCGACGCTTCCTGGGCGAGCCAGGTCTCACGCGCTTGAGAAAACGGGCCAGGCACGTCGTCGAGCCGCCCATCACGCAGCCGCAGCGTTCGGGTGGTGAGCCGGTCGAGCAGCGCCCGGTCATGCGAGACGAGGAGGTTCACCGTCGGCAACCGCTCGAAGACGGCGATGAGCTGCTCGGCGGCCTGGGCGTCGAGGTGGTTGGTGGGCTCATCGAGGAGCAACACGTCCGGTTCGGTCCACAACGCGGCGGCGAGCTGCCAGCGCTTGCGCTCGCCGAAGGACAAGGTGTGCCACCGGTCGAGGCCATCGAGCTCGAGCCGCGCCTTCCATCGCATCGCAGCTCGATCGACCGCCTCGGCGAAGGTGGTGACGGCCTCGTCGAGCTCGCCGAGCTGGGGAATGAGCGCGACGCGAGCATCGTCCGGCACGCGCTCGACGTGGCCTTCCTCGGGCTTGCGCCCGCCACGGAGAATGGAGAGGAAGGTCGATTTGCCCGCGCCGTTCGGGCCGACGAGGCCGGTCCACCCGGGGTCGAGCTGCAGGGTGACGTCGGAAAAGAGGGTACGTCCGGCGACGGTGGCCGAGAGGTGATGCACACGAAGACAAGGCATGAGTGGACCTGAAGAAACGCGGGCCAGCTGGCCAGCGGAGTCGAACGGCTCGAGAACTCGGGGTCGAACTCAGAGGTCCATGGACGTCGCGCGTGAGCGGGACGGGAGAACTGTCGCAACAACCGACGGGCGACGCAATGCCATCAGCGTCCCCGCAGGAGCGTGCGATCGGCCGAGAACGTGGCGACGAGGAAGTCGAGCAGCGCTCGCACGCGCGCGGTGTGGCGGAGATCGCGATGCACGGTGAGGTACACCGGCTCGACGGGTTCCTTTGGCAGCTCGACGGGAACGAGCTCGTCGTCCGCTGGCACCAGGTAGGCCGGGAGCACCGCGACGCCTCCATGGGCCCGTGCCGCCGCGAGGAGCGCGAGCGACACCTCACTGGTGAAGACGGGAGCGCAGCGGGGCACCAAGCTGTCGAGCCACCGGCGGTCGACGCCGCTCGTCGGGGCCAGCAGCGGAACTCCAGCGAGCTCGCGAGCCGACTTCACCGGCCACCGCTGGAGCACGCGCCGGGTCGCGTAGAGCCGAAACCGAATCGCTCCTACCTCGCGCACCACCAGCCGCTCGTGCCGGGTGCGGAAGGTCCTCACCGCGATCTCCGCCTGGGCCTTGTTCAAGTCGAGCACGTCACCCGCGGGCACGAGCTCGAGCTGCAGCGAGGGGTGCTGCTGGCGGAACGCGGTGAGCCGCGGCGCGAGGTAGGCGATGCCGAGCGTCTCCGGCGACGTCACCCGCACCCGGCCTTCGACCTCGTCCCGCGTGGCGCTGATGCCTCGCTCGAGCGCTTCGACGGCTTCCTCGACGACGGCGAGCGGCTCGACGAGTGACTCGCCTTCCCGAGTCAGCACGTAGCCACGCGGAGTTCGAGTGAACAGCTTCACCCCGAGGTGCCGTTCGGCCGAGTCGATGCGCCGCCCGACGGTCGTGTGCTCGACGCGGAGGACCTGCGCTGCCTTCGCCAGGGAGCCCGCCTTGGCGAGCGCCGCCACGAACTTGAGATCGTCCCAGTGCATGGGTGTGCATCGTTGCACGACTCGTGTGCGCTGGTGTGCATTCCGGCCCAGTCGCCCGTTCGCTACTTCTCATGCGTCATTCACGAAAGGACCTCTCATGAAGTCGACCTTGCTTCCGTTGGCCATCGTCGCGGTGGGATGCGGCGCGACCCGGCTCGAGCTGCCCACCGAAGTTGCCGGAGACCTCCCACCAGACGGAGGGACGGAGTCCATCCGGTACGTCACCACCGTTCCTCGTCAGCACGCCTTCTTCGTTCCCACGACGGTGCACGTCGCGTTCCTCGACGGTGGCGTCGCGAGGGCGGGCGTCGACTACGACCTCGCCTGGGGCGAAGGGTTCCCGGAGAGGTCGAACCTTGAGCTTCCCCGTCGGCTCACCATTCCGATGCTAGCGCTCGACGATGCGACGCTCGCCTTCGTGGGCGTCACCGGTCCAGCTGACGTGGTGACGCATTCGTTGGTGGGGCAGACGCTGAGCGTGGTGCCTCGGGCGGAGGGCGCGACCCGCCTCACCGTCTCTGGCGTCGCCTCGACCGAGCTGCTCGATGGCGGCACCGTCGCCTTTCCGTTCGAGCTCTCCGTCGGCCTTCGGGTGCACCGCGTCTCAGGCGTCCAGGTGGAGTCGTTTCAACAGACGCTCTTCTCCTGTCCGGGCGCGCTCACCGTCGCCGCGGGGGCCCCGGTCTGGCTGCCCAACGCGCGGCTCATCGACCCGAGCGGCATGGTGTTCGGGGCGGCCAACGCGCCACGGCCGGTCGCGCTCGATCTCGAGAGCTCCTCGAGGGTCGAGCTCGACCAAGACGCGCAACACTTCTCGGTGGCGTCCCCCGGAGTGGTGCGAATCGTCGCGCGCACGCAGCTTCCCGTCGTCGGCCTCACCGAAGTCACTGCGCTCGGGCCTGACGCGCTGCGCACCGTGCCGGCGAAGTTCATTCTCATTCGGCCGGTCAACAAGGGCTCGCTGTACGGGGAGATCGTCGAGGGAACGAGCTACCCCGTCATCGTGCCGTTCGGGAACCCGGATGAGCCCGTCACCGTCGAGTTCCGGGTCGAGTCGCCCACCGTGGAGGCGGGGCGCGTGTGCAGCGTTCTCCCAGCGAGCTGGTTCGTCGTCACCAGTGACACGCCGTCAGTCTGCTCGGCCCGCGGCCTCGGCGCGCGCGTGCTGACCGATGGAGAGTGCCGGCTGCGGGTCGCGCTCCCGGGCACGACGTTCACCTGGGCCACGCGCTTCTCGACGCTGCACTGAGCGCCTCACCGCGGCTCTTTCGCGTCGAGCCACGCCTGGAACGCGTCGAACTGGTACGGCCGGCCCAGGAAGTCCTCCACGAGCGCGGCGGCTTCACGAGAGCCTCCGGGCTCGAGCACCTTGCGCCGGTACTCGGTGGCGACCTCTCCGCTCAGCAGGCCCTTCGCCCTGAAGCGGGTGAGCAGGTCCTTCGCGATGACCGTGCTCCACTGGTACGTGTAGTACGCCGCCGAGTAGCCATCGAGGTGACCGAAGCCCAGCTCGAAGTGGGTGCCCTCGACGAACTCGCGACGGAAGGGGAGGAACGTGTCCTGCAGTTCCTTCAACACGACACTGGTGTCGAAGCCTGGCCTGCGGTCGTGGTACCCGAGCGAGACGGCGGACAAGAAGAACTGCCTCCGCGTCGACAGACCAACACCGAATTCCTTCGCGGTTCGCAATTGCTTCACGAGCGCCGCGGGAATCGGCTCATTCGTCTGATGATGTCTTGCAAAAGATTGCAGCACCTCGGCGTCGAGCGGCCATTCCTGCAACAACATCGACGGCACCTCGACGAAGTCCCACTCGGTGCGAATGCCCGACACGCCCGTCCAGCGCTGCCGGCCCGCGAACAGCTCGTGCAGGAGGTGGCCGAACTCGTGGAAGAACGTCTCGACCTCGGAGTGCTGGAGGAGCCCGCCGGCCTTGGGGAAGTTGCAGACGAGGACGGCCTCGGGCAGCTCCTTGCCTCCACGGCCGGTCGAGAGGCCGAACTCCGCTGCGTGTTTGTACTTGTCTGCGCGCGGGTGCATGTCGAGGTGGAACCGGCCGAGGAGCACGTCGCCATCGTAGAGGTCGAACGTCTCGACCTCGGGGTGCCAGACCGGCACGTCGTCGCGCTTCACGAAGCGCACGCTGAAGAGCCGTGAGGTCACCTCCATCACGCCCTTCTTCACCGCGTCGAACTCGAAGTATGGGCGGAGCGCCTGCGAGTCGAGGCCGTACTGCTCGCTGCGCACCTTGTCTTCGTAGAAGTCCTGTTCCCAGGGCTCGAGGGTGGTCGCGCCCGGCACGTCCCTCTGCTTGCGCGCGAGGAGCACCACGAGGTCGGCCTTCGCTCTCGACTCGGTCGCTTGCCGGCCACGCTCGATGAACTCGCCGGCCGCCTTCGCCGACTTCGCCATCTTCGTCTCGAGCGTGTAGTCGGCCCAGGAGGCGTAGCCGAGCAGCGTCGCGAGCTCGTGGCGCTTGGCGAGCAACGTCTGCAGCACCTGCACGTTCGAGGGGAAGGCGCGGCTCCGGTACGCCCGCCAGAGCGCCTCACGCACCTTGGCGCTCTTCGCGTACGTCATCACCGGCAAGTAGTCGGGCGGGTTGGTGGTGACGCTGACCTGGCCCTGCGCGTCGACAGGGTGTGCGTCGAGCCAGTCCTTCGGAACGCCCTCGAGCTCGGCGAGCGAGGCCTTCACCGTGCGCACGTCTTCTCGAATGTTGCGGCCGAACGCCTGGCCCAGCTTCACCAGCTCTTCGTTGAGCGCCTTCACCTTCGCGCGGGTCGGCTCGTCACGGTCGACGCCAGCACGGCGAAACTCCCGGAGCGTCTTGAACAGCCAGAAGGAAGTCACTGCGTCGAGGGACTTCACGTCGACCGCCGTGAGCGCCTGGTAGAGCTGCTTGTCCTGCGCGAGCTCGACGTTGAAGGCCTCGATGCGCTGCTCGCAGGTCTCGGCGGCGCTGCGGAAGGCGGGGTCGGGGTGGACTTCTCGCGACAGGCCACTGCGCGCGCCCGCGTTCGAGAGGAGCAGCGTCGCCTCGTCGTAGAGCTCGAGCTTCTTCGCGTCGTCCTTGGTGGCCTTGAGCTGCTCGACGTTCGCCTTCGCCGTCGCGAGCGCCTTCTCACAGGTCTCGGTAAAGCCAGCCGGCGTTCCGGACAGCAAGGTCGCAGCCTTCGGGAGCGCGGCGGAGGTCATGGGCTCGGTCCTCGTGGAGGAAGTGGTCGCGCAGGCGCTGGCGAGCGCGAGGGTGAAGAGGGCGCATCTCATGTGAAGGACTCCTGACGGCTCCGCTCGAGTGCGCCGGCTCGCACGCCCGACGGCTCAGCGCTTGGCGGGCTTCTTCGCCTTCGCCTTGGGCTTCTTGGGCGCTGCCTTCTTCGCCTTGGCCGGCTTCTTCGGCGCCTTCTTCGTCTTGGCGGCGGGCTTCGTCGTCTTCTTCGGCTTCGGCGCGGGCTTCGACGTCTTGGCAGGCTTCGCGGCGGGACGAGGCGCAGACTGACGGGGCGGCGGAGCGGCTCCTGGCAGCCCGTCGCGCGCGAGCATCGCGGCCTTCATCGCGAAGTCGAGCCGCAGCTCACCAGACTTCACCAGCCCCGAGAGCACGCCCGTCACGCCGCTCGAGGCGGGGAGCGAGGCGTTGCCGGTGCCGGTCACGAGGGTGGCGTCGAGCAGTTCCTGGAAGTGGTCTCGCGTCGCCTGTGGCGCACCGTCCACCGCGGCCTTCACCGCGTGGTACTGGGCGATGAGCGCCGAGCCCGCGCGCCGCCGAATCTCGACGATGCCCTCGTGCGAGAAGCCGCCGTCGTCGTCGGTGTGGTCTTCGAGCTCTTCCAGCAACGGTCCCGTCCAGGCGGTGGGCGCGGCGGGGTTGGCTTTCTGCGCGATGCGGCCGAGCGCGAGGTGGAAGGTGGAAGCAGCCTCCACCTCGGAGCGGAGTCGCTGAAGCGTCTGCGTATCCATGACGCGCACCGTGCCAGCCCTTCGACGGCTCGTCAGCAGCGAAGTGTGGTCGGCTGATCAACCAGTACGAATGCGCTTGCGTCGGGCAACGGAGCGGGATCGGTGTCAGGCCCGGCGCCGAGTGAGTCGGGTGGATCAGGCCCGGCGCCGAGTGAGTCGGGTGGATCAGGCCCGGCGCCGAGTGAGTCGGGTGGATCAGGCCCGGCGCCCTCTCCGAGCGTGCGCGAGAGCGGCCGGGCGACCCCGCTGGCGAGGCCCCCGAGTCGGCCGAGAGCAGACGCTCGACCTTCACGAGGAACGCGAGCACGTCCTCCGAGAGCGTGAAGGAGGCGGGCAGGATGGTCTCAAATGAGATCAGCGCCTCAGGGGCATCGCTCGAGCTGAGCCGAGAGCCACTCGTCGGGCTGTGATCGTCGCGCCGCGCCGTAGCCCTTCACCGCCTCGTCCCGCTGGCCGCGCGCTTCGGCGATGACCGCGAGGTCGTACTGCGCGCCAGCGAGGTTCGGGTCCTTCTCGAGGAGCCCCAGGAGCGCGGCGCGGGCCTCGTCGAGCTTTCCCTGCGCGGCATCACGGGCCATCGGCTCGAGCACGCCGCGCGCATCGAGTGGGAGCCGAACGACGTCGGTCGACGGCTCGAGCAACGCCGCGCTCACCACCTTCACGCAGCCGTCGAGGTCGTCCACGCTCCGCACGAGCTCGGCGCGCTTCTTCGTCGGGTTCATCCAGCTCGGGCCCTCGTACACCTCGAGCTGACAGGTCCGGAGCACCCGGCCTTCGTGTGGCCCGGGGGTCAGGCTCACCGAGGCGTAGAGCCCGACGGGTGGGCAGCCGAGCACGCAGGCTTCGACCTTCGCGCGCGAGCCCACCTTCGCCCGCACGCCCGCCACCAGCTCGAGCGCGTACGGCCCCGAGGCCGCCACTGCGATGGCCTGGGCGTCGTGCAGCGCCGGTCGGGTCGTGCGCGTCACCTGCAGCGACGGCGCACAGGCGGTGAACAGCACGAGCCACCATTTCATCGCGTGGCACCGAGCGGGTCTCGGCTCGTGCAGGGCAGCACGTCGCAGGCCTCCACGTATGGCCCGGTGGCTCCGGCGAGAAACGACGCGGGCCGTCGTGCCGGAGGTGCGGTCTCCTGCGCCCCAGTGTCGGTGTCGATGATCAACGACAGCTCGTCGGCGCGGCAGGTGATGACCGCCCGGTGCCCGTCGCGCAGCCACCAGAACCCGCTCACGTCGCACGGGGCCTCCATGCGCACCGGCGTCAGTCGCGCCGCCTCGAAGATCCGAATCGCGCCGTCTCCGGTGACGGCGACGCGCGCCCCGTCTCCACTCGTCGAGAGCCGGAGCGCCCGGCCGGTTGGAATCTCCGACACCCCAGTGCCTTCACCCGAGCTCGCCACCGCGACCAGTCGCCCGCTCTCTTCCAGCACCACGATGCCTTGCGCGGTCCCCACGAGGTCCTTCACGCCGCTCTCCCCGTGCTCGGTCGGCGCCGGCTCGCTCAGGCGAAGCAGCGTCGAGGCGAGCCCACCAGGCTGGCTGACGACCCACAGCTCACCCGCTCCATCGAAGGCGCCGACCGTCACCCCCGCGACCTCCCATCGCTTCACCCGCGTCTCATCAGTGTCTTGAACGCACCGCACCACCGCGCTCGTCGACCAGGCCGCCGCAGCGCGCGCGTCTCTCGAGACCGCGAACCCGGCCCGTGACGGCAGCTCATGATGGAGGCAGGCGTTGAGCGCGCCGAAGGTCGGGTCCGTCGTCGGCGAGGACGCGAGGTACGGCAGGCTCGAGGTGGTGAAGTAGATGGTGGCCCCGAGCGTGCCGGCGAGCGCGATCGACACGAGCAGGGTCGTCCATTGCCAAGCCGGTCGTCGCCGCGGGCGGCTCATGCGGGCTGTATCGCACGCGTTGGTGACGGCCCAAAACTGGACGCGCTTCAGCCCTGTGGAAGCCTGTCGCGCATGACGACCCGCCGAACCTCGCTCCGCCGTGCGTTGCGCCTTCCCCTCTCGCTCGGCCGCCGCCTGCCAGCCCTCACCGCCGACGTCTCGCGCGGAGGCTTTCAAGCCGAGCTGCCGCAGGTCTTCCTCCCGGGCTCGAAGGTGCACGGCTTCTTCCTCGTCGACGGCGCCGAGGTCGACTTCACCGGAACCGTCGCCTGGGCCGAGGCCGGCAGCCCGATGGCGAGCACCTTCAGCCGCATCGGCGTCGCCTTCGACGTCACGCCCAAGGGCCTCGAGCCGCTCTTTCAGCAGCTCGACGCACGGAAGAAGAAGGTCAAGGCGCGGTGACGAGGCAGCGGGTGATCGGCAGCATCTGATCAGCCGTCACGTACAGGTAATACGAGCGCCCGCTCACCAACGCCGCCGGCGCGCCGGAGGTGGGGAACGTCTGGGTGAGGCCTTCGGGCACCACGCCGTACTTCACCGAGCCAGAGGCGAGCGGCGCTCCCGTCGCGGGCACGTCGAGCCGCCAGAGCGTCTTCGCCGGCAGGTCGAGGTTCGGCCACACCGTCGGTGACTTCGCGTCGGCCTCCATCACGTACACGTAGCGCGCACGGCCGTTGCCCCAGGTGATGGTCCCGTCGGAGCCGATGCCCTCGCGGCCGGTGCACGGCTTGGGCTGGTAGTAGAGCTGCTCGGAGAGTGGGCCGAAGCCGTCGTCGACGCCCGCGAAGCTCGCCTCGGTGAGCCCGCGGTGCTGCAGCTCGGCCAGCCAGAACCGCTTCATTCGCGCCGGGTCGGTGGTGAGGAACACCGAGTCGTTCGGCCGCGACCAGTCCGACTTCGAGAAGCCGTTGTTCTGCTCGGGCGGAAACGCACCGAGGGGAATCGAGACCACCACGCCGGCACCGTGCGCGAGGCCGCGATCGGTCAGCTGGTTCGCGAGGCTCCCTGGGCGATCGACGTCGAAGAGCGAGGCCCCGTTCGGCGCGGAGCCCGAGTGGCAGCACACGCACGAGCTCGCGTTGATCTGCGAGCGCACCCACGCCTCCTCGGCGAGATAGGCAGGGTCGCTGCGGCGAGCATCGGCGTCGTTGAGGTGCGGGCCGGGGTCGCGCGGGTAGTAGGGACGGCCAGCACGCGAGTTGTCGCAGACCGCGTCCTCGCGGAAGGAGCGCCCCTCCTCGGTCGAGCCGTGAATCGTCTCCCATACGCAGACCTGCCCGTTGGCCGACTTGCCCGGCGGCTGGCCCGGCTTCGGGTCGAAGCACTTCTTGGTCGGTAGCTTCCACGCGTTCTCGAGCACGACGAGCTCGTCACTCACTCCGCCGCAGGTGGCCGAGGGCGTCCATTGCCCACCGCCGAACACCTCGCAGCCCGTCTTCGCCGACGCACACTTCATCGTGTTGTCGCTCGCGATGTAGGTGCGGGTCTGCTCGGGCTTGGTGGCGACGATGCAGAAGCCGAGCGACGCGGCCGGCGCGCAGGCCGCCCCACCGGTGAACGTGCCCTTCAAGATGCCGCAGTCGGAGGCGGCGTTGTCCGCCGTCCACGCGCCCAGGTAGTCCTTGCACTCGGGCATTCGGCTGTTGGGTCCGCTGTACTCACAGCGGGCGACGACCTTGTACGAAAGCTCCATGGGCTTGGCACCGCAGGCCGAGAGCACGGGCACGAGCAACACGAAAAAGCTTCTGAAATTCATGGTCTTTCTCATCTCGGAGACACCCTACGGAGCGCTCCGAGAATTGTTTCACTGCACAGGGAAAGTTATTCGCCGAGCCGGACTTTCGCCGCAAGTCCCACCTCGACCGACGGCGCATCGAAGAAGGTGCGCGAGCCGTGGAGGACGAGGGAGAACGCCGGGCTGATCAGCAGCTCGCCCTGCGCCGCGACGGTCACCGGCTTGTCGTCGTGAATCCACCCGGCGTAGCCGCGAAGCTCGAGCCGCACGGAGACGAAGGGCCACTTCGCCTGCACGGTGGCCGCATAGGCGAAGGCGTCGTTCTGGCCGATGGCGCCTTGTTGCCAGGCGAGGAAGCCGACGGTGGCCCAGGCCTCGAGTCGGGTCGTGCCGAGCAGCCAATGCCAGCCCGCGATGGCGTCGAGTTGGTACGCGGGCGCGTCGAGGAACCGGCGGGTGGAGAGATCCTCCCCGGTGGCGGTCTTCAAGGTGACCCGCACCGCCGTCGCCGGCCGAAGCCCCGCCTCGGGGAAGAGGAGCACCTTCGTCGCCAACCGCACGTCGGCGCGGGTGATGCCCTTCGAGCGCTTCGGCGTCCACGCGCCGTTCGTCTCGGGAGAGTACTGCCACAGCTCGAAGGGGCTCCCCTCTGCCCAGAACTGCACTCGCTCGACGAGGCCGAGGCCCGCACGGAAGGGCACGAGCATCGACTGGTCGAGTCCCCCACCTGCCGGAGTCGAGAGCTGGCCCGACCACCCGAGCTGCAGCACCACCGCGTCGTCGATCCACGGCGCTTCGGACGGGAGGGTGGGGAGCGCGTTTGCGCCGAGCACCCCAGGGTTGATGGAACGCCCCTCGGGAGGCGCCGCGAGCGCGACCGTCGACGCCACGATGAGTCCCACCGCCGCTCGGAGCACGGTCGACGGTGTAGCCGAAAGTGCTCGAGGCCCTCACGGAAACGAAGCCTCGTGCCAACGCCAACGAGTCAGTTCAGCGTGGCGGCCATCGTGAAGGTCATCGCTCCGGGCGCGTAGCGGGAGACGACGAGGTAGACGGTGCGCGCCTGGCCGGTCGGGTTGAGGAAGGTGATGGCCTCGCTGGCGCCACTGCCTCCGCTGTCTGCGGTCGCCAGGCAGCCCACCGCGGCTCCGCACCCGTTCGCTGGCCCGTCGAGCAGGTTCACCACCACGTCGCTGCTCGAGTCGGGCGTCACCTGCACGGTGAGCGAGGTGGTGACGGTGAGCGCGTACACCGCATCGGCGCCGCTCGCGTCTTGGCAGGCCAGCAGCCCCTGGCCTCCATCGACCGCCGGGGGGCTCTGCTTGAGCGAGAAGTCGTAGTCGCGGGTGAGGTCCACCAGGCTGTCGGACCGGGTGTTGGTGGTGGGCACGACGATGGGCTTCTCGCAGACGTCGCCGTCGCGAATCGGCCGGCTCACCGCGACGATGGAGAAGGTGCTGTCGAGGGGCGCGCTCTCGTACGCGCCGACCGCCACGAAGACCTGCTTGGCGGCACCTGGGTTGTTGATGCTGACGACCTCCGGTGCGGCTTGGGCGCCTTCGTCGCTCGCGGCGAGACACACTCGGCCGGCCGAATCGCACCGGCTCGCCGGGCCATCGAGCACGGAGAGCACCGGGTCGAAGCTCCCCGCGTCGGCCATCGCGGGCGTGGGCGTCACGGTGATGGTGAGGTTCTCGAGCTGCCCGATGGGCGCGGTGTAGACCCGGTCGACGCCACTCGCGGTCCCGACGCACGCGTAGTCCTTCGCGAAGCCGGTGAGCGTCTGGCCTCCGAGCGGCTGCATGCTCGAGAGCGGCATCACCGGGAGCGTGACGGTGGCGGTGCTGCACACGTCGTTCGCTGCCGCCGCGGCGGAGGCCACACTCAACGAGAACGTGCCGGAGCCTCCACTCGCCCCGTCGACGATGGCGAAGAGCGAGAGCGGCGTCGACCCACCGTTGAACGTCGTCGCGGTGCGAGGTGCGGCCGAGCCGAAGGCAGCGTTCGCGGCGGCGAGGCACACCCGCGGCTCGGCTTCACACAGGTTGGCAGGCGCAGGCACCAGGCTGAGCGACGGGTTGAAGCCCCCATCACCCGAGGTCGGCGTCACCGTCACCGCGGCGCGCTGCATCGGCGGCACGTCGAAGGCGTACACGGTGTCGGGCCCGGTGATGCCGGTGGCGCAGCCCAGCCCCGACTCGTAGTCGTTCGAAGCGCCGATGGTGGTGCCCTGCACGGGCTGGTTGAGGGTGAGCGGCGCAGCGAGGCCACAGAAGTCGCCCGCGGGCGGGTTGCCGAGCGTCGCCACCAGGTCGAACGTTCCGCTCGTGTTCGCCCGCGAGTCGACCACCACCACCAACGCGCGCGCAGTCGCAGCTCGGTTGGTGAACACGAGGCTGTCGGGCTGCCCAGCCGGCGCTTGCGGCGACACGTCGCCCACGAGGCACTCGAACGGGTCGGCGCAGACGTTCGCGGCGTCGACGAAGGAGAGCAGGGTGTCGAGCGTGCTCTGCGGCGTCACCGTGACGCGCAGTTGCTGCCCGGCGGGGACGGTCACCGAATAGAAGCGGTCGGCGCCGGTTCCGACGAGGCCAGGAGACGCGCAGCCGAAGCCGTCTTCCACGTCGTTGCCGTAGCTCGAGAGCGCTTCTCCGACGAGCGGGGTCCCCACGGTGAGCGCGGTCGGCGCGGTGCAGACGTCGCCCGGTGGCAGGGCCTGCGTCGAGGTCGTCAGGGTGAAGGCGTCATCGGGGGTCGTCGAATAGTAGCTGCCCACCACCACGAAGACGCTCTGCGGCGCCGCGTCGAAGTTCACCCACGTCGCCGAGTCCGGGTCGCCACGGAAGCCGCGGTCGGCGCTCCCCACGCAGACCGGTGGAGTCGCGCCGCAGGACGAGGCTGGCGCGCGCACGATGTTCACCACGAGGTCGAGGCCTCCGTCGGCGGCGGTCGGCGTCGCGGTGGCGGTGAGCCGCTGCCCTCCGGGGACGTCGATGGCGAAGGCGCGGTCCGGCCCGGACTGAAGCGCGCAGCCAGTGCCTCGCGAGAACGGGTAGTCGGGCCCGTAGCCGGCCAGCGACGAGCTGCGAGCGCCATTGCCCGTGAGCGATTCGGCCGTCTCACAGCGGTCGCCCACGCCGGGTTGCTCGAGCCGTACGTTCAAGAGGTACTCGCCGCGGAAGGTGAGGCCCGCGTTCTCGTCGGGCTCCGAGAGTGACGAGTCGACGATGAGGAACACGTCTTCGGGAAAGGTCGCCGTGTTGAGCCAGGCCAGCGCGTCACCGCCACGCTCGTCACGCCCGGCGAGGCACACCCCGGCATCGGAGGAGCTGCAGCTCGCAGCCGGACCCACGACGAGCGAGAGCGAAGGGTCGAACACGAGGCCAGCGTCGAGCACCGTCGGCTCCACCGAGGCGACGAGCCGTTGTCCCGCGGGAACGGTGAAGGCGTAGACGCGATCGGGCCCCGGGTTTCCGAAGCCGGAGCAGCGCAGGGTGACGTCATTCGCGGCGCCCATGGTGCTCGCGGTGAGGGTCGCCGGCAGCATCAGGGTCGTCGGTCGCGCGCAGCTCTCGCCGTCGATGGTTCCACCACCCGCCCCGCCGCTGCCGCCGCCCATGCCGCCCGCGAGTGGAAGTCCGCCTGCCGTGCCGCCGCTCGTGCCACCCGACGTTCCACCGCCCTTGGTCCCCGCGTCCTTCGCCACGCACTTGTTCGCGAGGCAGAGCTGCCCGGTCGCGCAGTCGACGATGGTGGTGCAGGTGCTTGGCTCCGGGCAGCCCAAGAGCGTCGTGAGCGAGAGGGCGGCGAGCGCGCGCAGAGTCCGCATCGCTCGTTTATAGCGCTCACCCCGTGAACTTGGCGTTTCTGGTGCCTCAGCGAGGCTTCTTCGCGTCGGGAAACGGCGCCGGCTTCTCGCCCGCATGGGCCGACTCCTCGTGCAGCGCGAGCACGTCGACCTCGAGGTCGGTGAGGATGCTGCCGTACCGTTCGGCCCAGGAGAGCGCGATCTCCTTCGAGGGCACCTGAATGAGCGAGAAGCCCGCGATGAGCTCCTTCGACTCGGCGAACGGTCCGTCGAGCGTCTGCACCCGCTTGCCGGCCTTGAAGCGCAGCCGGGTGCCGAGCTTGCTGGGCAGAATGCCTTCGCTGGCCTGCAGCACGCCGGCCTTCACCATCTCCGCGATGAGCGCGCCCATCTGCTGCATCTCGCGCTCGGACGGCGGCGCTCCCGACTCGCTCGCGGAGTTCGCCATCATCAAGGTGAGGTAGCGCTCGGGCGGGTTTTCGGGCTTGGGGACGAAGCCCAGGTCCCACGCTTCGGTGACGCGGCCGATCTCCAGCTCGCCGTCCTGCACCACCTCGGCGAAGCGGCGAGTCCAGGCGATGGCCTCGTCGCGGTTGGCCACCTTGAGCAGCGCGAAGCCCGCGAGCAGGTTGTTGCTGCCCTTCACGTCGTGCTGCACCTCGCACGTTCCCCCACGCGCGATGACGCGGGTTCGAGGCACCTTCGGCAGCAGCCCCGCGCCGTTGGTGAAGACGCCTTCCTTGATGCCCTGCTGAATGAAGGCGCCCATCTCGACGATTTCGCGCTGCTCGATGGCGCCGGTCTCGTAGCGGGGCCCTACCTTGTGCATGACGATGAAACGCATGGGTCTCTCTCTGTTTGGAGGGCCGGACGATTCCGACCTTCACTCAACACGTCGAATGGCGCCTCACGAAATCGACATGCCCCGACTGCCCGGCTTTCGGGGTTTTCCGCGTCGTGGAGGCTGGGCCATGATGGCGGACGCGATGTCAGACGAGCTGCGCCGGCGACTTCGAGCGTTGGAAGCCGACTACCTCAGTCAGCCGGTGGTCGTTCAGCGAACCGAGCTGGCGGAGATCAACCAGCTGCGCGCCCAGCTCGGGCTGTCGCCGGTGAACGCGCGGCTCGAGGAGTTGGGTGCTCCCGCGCCCGCTCCAGCGCCGGTCGTCGCTTCACCCGCGCCCCGTCGCGATCATTCACGGGCGCGCGCGATCTACGAGGCGTACCAGAAGAAGGCCGCCGTGCTCGAGCTGCACCAGGCCTACGCGCGTCGCGTCGCCGAGGCCACCGCAGGGAACGGCCCAACGCCAGTGTACCCGCTCGCGAAGATGGGTCGTGATGGTGGCCCGCTGCGGTGCGACCTGTGCGGCAAGCCCATCGTCCTCGAGGGCGGTGCCTACGACGGCCTGCCGGCGGACGAAGCGTGGGCGGAGCACCCGAACCCGTCGGGGCGGTGGAACTCGTGGATCTCGGGCGGAATGGTCGTCGAGATCACCGTCAACGGCACGCTGCGCATCTTTCACGGCTACCCCGGCCGCAACCACACCCACTGCTGCAACGCCGTGCGCGCCAAGGAGGAGAAGGCGCGCAAGGAGTGGGAAGCATCGAAGCCCGTCCCGCCGTTGGCCGAGCTGCGCGCCTTCCTCGACGACACCTTCGTCGAGCTGTCGCCGGACGAGCGGGTGACGCTCCTCACCAAGATCGTCGACGTCATGTTCTCCTTCGACCCGGGCTTCGGGGTGAACGTGCCGGGCGAGGCGAAGACGACGTGACAGTGCCCGTCAGGAACGACTCACCCGCCCCGCGCGCGCCTCGAGGGCTTCCTTGTCTCGGCGCTGCGTCGCGAGTGAGGCGGCGCGCTGAAACGCCTCCGCTGCCTCGAGGGTCCGTCCGGCGCGCTCGAGCAGCTCACCTCGGACGGCAGGGAGCAAGTGGTAGCTGGCGAGCGACGGCTCATCGGCGAGCGCCTCGAGGATCTCGAGCCCGGCCTCTGGTCCGAACACCATCGCGTGGGCGACGGCGCGGTTGATCTCCACGACCGGCTGCGGCGCGAGGGTCACGAGCACGTCGTAGAGCGCGGCGATGCGGCCCCAGTCGGTCAGCGCGGCGGTGGTGGCAGCGGCGTGACACGCGGCGATCGAGGCCTGCAGCGCGTACGGCCCCAGATCACCGCCCAGCGCGTGCACCCGCACGAGCGCGTCGAGCCCTCGCGCGATGGCCGCTTGGTCCCACTTCGTTCGAGCTTGCTCGTGGAGCGGCACCGAGGACCCGTCGGGCCCGATGCGCGCGGCGAAGCGGGAGGCCTGGAACTCCATCAACGCGAGCAGCGCGTGCACTTCGGGCTCGTTGGGGTCGATCCGCGCGAGGAGCCGACCGAGCCGGAGCGCTTCGTCGCACAACGCCGGACGGATCAGGTCCTCCCCAGCCGTCGCGGAGTAGCCCTCGTTGAAGATGAGGTAGAGGACGCCCAGCACCGAGCCGAGGCGGTCGGCGAGCGCGTCACCCGTCGGAACCTCGAAGGGCACCTTCGCGTCCGTGAGCGTGCGCTTCGCCCGCACGAGCCGCTGGGCGATGGTGGCCTCGGGCACCAGGTAGGCGCGGGCGATCTCCGGCGTGGTGAGGCCCCCGAGGAGCCGCAAGGTGAGCGCGACCTGCGACTCGGGGCTGAGCACCGGGTGGCACGAGACGAAGATGAGCCGGAGCAGATCGTCTCCCACCACGTCGTCGAGCGCGGCGTCGAGATCGGGAGTGACGAAGGACTCCGCGGCGACGGCGAGCGCGTCGTGTTTCCCCGCGATGGTGCTGCCGCGCCGGAGGAGATCGATGGCCCGGTGCTTCGCCGCGCCCATGAGCCAGGCGGCTGGGTTCTCGGGAACGCCGTCGCGCGGCCATTGCTGGAGCGCCGAGACGAGCGCGTCTTGGGTGAGCTCCTCGGCGACGGCGACGTCTCCCACCAGCCGGGCGATGGCGGCGACGATCTTCGGCGCCTCGTTGCGGCAGATGCCGTCGATGGTGTGAGCGGGGGTCACTGCCGGCGACTTACCGCGAAGAGCCTCTCGACGCCTTCGAACGAGTCGTCAGCGACGGCGCCGGACGAGGAGCAGCACCGCCGCCACCACGACAGGCACCGGCACCGAGGCGCACGAATCGACGGGTTGCATGGTCGGCCGTGGCTGGGTCGTTCCACCGTCGAGCGGTCCGCCGTCGGTCGGCGCGGGATGATCGACGCCACCATCGATCACCTCGACCTCCGTCACCACGCAGGTGCCGCGCACGCACGCCTGCCCCGCGGCGCACAGCGCGCCCTCGTCGACTTCGCCATCGCAGTCGTCGTCGAGGAAGTTGCAGCGCTCCGTCATCGGTCGGCCGGGCGTGCACGACAGCGGGTCGCAGGTGATGCCCAAGGCCTCGCACCACCCGGTGCCACAGCGCACCCGCACGTTCTCGTCGAGGCGGCCGTTGCAGTCGTCGTCCTTCAGGTTGCACACCTCGGTGCCGCCCGGGTGCACCCGCGCATCGGCGTCGTCGCAGTCTTGATCGTTCGGCGCCCGGCCCGAAGACGAGCAACCAGTCGCCACTGCGCCGCGTCGATCGCCGTAGCCGTCACCGTCGAGGTCGGGCCAGGTGGAGGCCGCTGCCAGCCCCTCGTCCACCAGGGTGTTGCAGTTGTCGTCCCGCCCGTTGCAGCGCTCGGTAGCGCCGGGAAAGACGAGGTTGTTGTAGTCGTCACAGTCGCCGTCGCGCGCGGCGTAGCCCTGCGGCACCGCGCAATCGAGCGTCGTGCCGTTGGTCGCGTTGCCGAGGCCGTCGGCGTCGAAGTCGCGGAAGAAGGTGATGCCGGTGCAGCCGAAGACGGCCGACCGCGAGCCTTCTCCGGTGGAGTCACCGCCCGATCGCCCATCTCCATTCCCCAGCACGGTGAAGGCCGAGAACTGGGTGCCGCCCGGCGTCGTCGGCGCCGTCCAGCGCACCTGGAAGCTGACCGCTCCTCCGCTCGAGGCCTTCGGAGACGACTGCACGACGTCGCCGTTCACCAGCTTGGTGTTCTGCCCGCTGACGAGGGTGAAGCTGCCCTTGGTGGTGGTGAGGTAGAGGCCGCCGTTGCTGCCGTTCCCACGCGCGGTCACCGTCACCGTGACGGTGTCGCCGGGCATGAAGCTCGCGGGTTGAACGTCGACGGTGGTGGTGTGGGCCGTGCCGCCATGGCAGCCCTGACAGCCGCTCGCCGCGAGGCCGCCCGACCGCGCCAGCGCGACGCTCGAGACGGTGAGGAGGAGGCAGACGAAGGCGAACCGCACCAAGCGAGGAAAACCAGAGCCGCCCCCTCGTGACAACTGGGCACGAGGGTGCACACGGGTCCGACGTTCCACACCTCGCGATGGGTATCGGTTCCAAAGCCTGACCGGTTGATCAGCTCATTGGGGGAAAGGGTGCTAGCCTCGGCGACGGCATGAACGCGTTCGAGTTCGCGATGGCGGGGGCCCCTGAGTCGCCGGGTTTTTCGTTTCCTTCCGAGAGGTTCACCATCGGGTCGGGGCCGGCCGTGGGCCTTCGCTTCGACGGGCGGTTGGTGCAAGCCGAGCACGCCGAGGTGGCGCTCGACGCCAAGGGCGTGCCGTGGATTCGCGATCTCACCAAGCAGGGCCAGCTCTGGGTGAACGGCACGCAGACGGCGAAGGCGCCCCTCGCCGTCGGCTCCCTGGTGCGCCTGGGCAAGCTCGAGCTCGAGGTGCGCAACGCCGAGGTGAAGCTCGACGTCACCGCCAAGCGGCCCACGCCCTTCGCCACGCCGCCCATCGAAGCCACCGCCAAGCGCCCGACGCCCTTTCAACCGCCGCCGCCGGTGCGGCCCAGTGGCAGCGGTCGCGCGCTCAGCGGCTCCCGGCACCCGGCGATGACGAAGGACGCGCCGCGGCTCACGCCCGACGACCTCCCGCAGCTGACCGGTGAACAGCCGAAGCTCACCCGCGACGAGCGCAGCTACTCGAGCGCGGGCGAGATCGGCGAAGAGCCCACCATCGGCCGCACGGTGCTGCCCGAGGGCTCGCTCATTCAGAACCGCTACCGCATCATCAAGAAGCTCGCGGCCGGCGGCATGGGCGAGGTCTACCAGGCCGAGCACGTCGAGCTGCACAAGCAGTTCGCGGTGAAGGTGATGCTGCCCGCGCTCTCCGCCGACCCGGAGTTCGTCAACCGGTTCAAGCGCGAGGCCATCTCGGCGAGCCGCATCGGCCAGCAGAACATCATCGACATCTCCGACTTCGGTCAGACCGACGACGGCCGCTTCTACTTCGTCATGGAGTTCCTCGATGGGATGACGATCGCGAGCCTCCTCCATCGCCAGGGCGCGCTCCCGGTGCAGCGCATGGTGAACATCGGCCTCCAGACGGCGAGAGCGCTGGCGGCGGCCCACGCGCAGGGCATCGTCCACCGCGACATGAAGCCCGAGAACGTGATGGTGCTCCAGCGGCCGGGGCAGCCCGACTTCGTGAAGGTGCTCGACTTCGGTGTCGCGAAGGTCTCGACCGGCCCGGGGCAGGGCGGGCAGACCCAGCTCGGCATGGTGGTCGGCACGCCGCAGTACATGTCACCCGAGCAGGCGATGGGCGTCGTCGTCGACACCCGCACCGACACCTACGCGCTCGGCCTCATCTTCTACGAGATGCTCTCGGGCGCTCCGACCTTCAGCGGAGACACCGCCAGCATCTTGATGGTGAAGCAGGTGACCGAGCCGGCGCCGCCGTTCTCGCAAGAGCTCGCCGGCTCGGTGCCCGCGGCGCTCCACGACCTCATCTTCACCATGCTCGAGAAGGACCCCAACGCCCGCCCACCCAGCCTCGACAAGGTGGTGCAGACGCTCGAGACCCTCGAGGCGCACCTCAAGGTGGGGGCCAAGCTCCCGCCCGCGACGGCCTCGGGCCGCTTCCCTGCGACGGCGACGCCCGCGGCCTTGAGCCCGGTGCGCGTCACCTCCTCCGGGTTGCCGCTCGCGCAGCCCCGCGCGACCGTCGCCAACACCGGCGTGGGGAGCGTCACCGCCGACGAGCCCCTGCCCGAGGTGCCACGTTCGAAGGCGCCGCTCATCGCGCTCGCTCTGGTCTTGATCGCCGGCATCGCCGTCGGCGGGGTGGTGCTGCTCAAGGGTGACGACCCCAAGCCCAAGCCGGATCCGGAAGTGGTGGTGAAGCCGCCCGAACCGCCGAAGATCGACCCGGTGCCCACCGTGCCGACCGAGCCGAAGATCGAGGCCCCCAAGCTGGTCGAGTTCGTGCTCGACACCAGGCCGAGCGGGGCCGAGGTCTTCGAGGACGAGGTCTCGCTGGGCATCACCCCGCTCAAGCTCAACCGCAAACCCGAGAGCGTCATGAACCTCAAGTTCGCGCTCAAGGGCTACCAGGACCTGTCGAAGAAGATCGCGGTGCCCGAGGCAGGAACGCAGCGGCCGCCCATCGAGCTCGAGAAGAAGCGTGGCGGAACCGGCCCTGGGCCGTCCAAGCCGCCGTCGGGACCCGGACCGGAGATCAAGGACCCCTACGCTCAGCCCGAAGACCTCAAGGACCCGTACTCGAATTGAGCAGGTTCTGGCATGAGCCGGAACTCCGTGAGATGACCCGACCATGATCGTTCCCGCGCTCTGCATCGCGTTGGTGGTCTCTGCTCCAGCGAAGCCGAAGACGCCGCCGCCCGCGCCGGTGGCTGACGACACCCAGCGAGCCAAGGAGGCCTTCCTCGCGGCCCAGAAGCTCTACAAGGAAGCGCGCTACGCCGACGCCATCGTGAAGTTCGAAGAGGCCTACGCCATCAAGCCGTCAGCGGTGCTCTTCTACAACATCGGCCGCTGCCACGAGCAGCTGGGCGACGTGCCCAAGGCGCTGCGTGCGTACCGCGACTACCTCCGCATGGCGCCCGACGCGAAGGACAAGGACACCGTCAACGACGCCATCGCGAACCTCGAGCGCCGGCTCAAGGAGAAGGGGCTCCAGCAGCTGCTCGTCTTCGCCGATCCGCCGAACGCGCTCATCGAAGTGGACGGCAAGGTGCTCGGCAACTCGCCTGCCTCGGTCGAGCTCACCGCCGGCAACCACAAGCTCACCGTGAAGGCCGAGGGCTTCGAGACGACCGAGCGTGCCTTCGTGATGCAGGTGCAGCGCGCGACGGAGATGACCATCAACCTCCGGCCGGCGACGCCCGCCATCGAAGCGAAGAAGGACCCGCCGAAGGACACTCCGAAAGACACCCCGAAGGACACGCCGAAGGACCCGAAGCTCACTCCGAAGGACACCGGTGGAACGGGCAACTCCGGCGGCACCATCGTGAAGCCGGCCGAGCCGGTGAAGAAGGGGCGGCTCTTCACCTGGGTCGCGGCGGGCACTGCGGGAGCGGCCGCCATCGCCGGCGGCATCATGTACGCCATCGCCGCCGACAACGCCGCGCACATCATGGAGCGGCCGGTGGGCACGGTGAAGCTGGTGCAGGGACTCCAGACCGGCGCGTTCGTGATGTTCGGCCTCGCTGGAGCCGCGGCCATCACCTCGGTGATTCTCTTCTTCGTCGAAGGGAAGTAGCGCGCTCCTCGAATTCTCGACGACTCCGCGCTCGGCGAGCAGGATGACGGCGTGTTGGCTGCGGCGCTCATCACCGGGCTGTGGGGCGGGCTCCTCGCGCTCGAGCGGAGGGCCTTTCTTCAAGCGGCGGTGAGCCGGCCACTCCCGGCAGCGGTGGGGCTCTCGGTGATGTTGGGTGACGTCGAGGCAGGGCTGATGGTCGGCCTCGTCTTCGAGCTCTTCCACCTCAGCGGGGCGTCGCTCGGCGGCGCGCACCCCGATCACGAGACGCTCCCTGCGGTGACCGCGACCGCCCTCGCCACCGCGCTCGGACACACGATGGGCGCGCCGTCGACACCTGCGCTCTGGTCGCTGACGATTCTCCTCTGTGCACCGGCAGGCATCGTCGGCCGGCTGGTGGAGCTGCGCCTCGACTCGCGCGCCAGGCGCTACTTCGGGCGTGCGTTGAGCGCGGTCTCGTCGGGCGGCATCGAGGGCATCGCGTGGCAGAACGTGAAGGCGATGTGGCCGCACTTCGTCTTCTACGGCTTGGCCTCGGCGGTCGCGGTTCCGGTGGCGCTCGTCCTCCACCTCGTCGTCGGGGAGCTGCCGTTGGCGTCGATGCGAGGGCTGGCGCTCGCCTATCCAGTGCTCGGCATGGTGGCTGCCGGCCTCGCCATCTTCGCCCGAGGCCAGGGTCGTCCGGGGGTCGCTGCGGCCGTCGCCGTGGTGGTGGCCGCCATCGTCGCCTTCTTCACCCTGAGGGCGCGATGAGCGCTGAGGCGACCCTCTCGACGTGGACGTTGCTCCGCTGCTCGTGGCGCAGCTTGTTCCTCCAGGCCGGGTTCTCGACCGAGAGCATGCAGGCGCTCGGCTTCCTCTATGCGTTGGCGCCGGCCCTCGAGCGGCTCTACCCCGACGAGACGCAGCGCCGAGCCGCCTTCAGCCGTCACCTCTCGCCGTTCAACACCCACCCCTACGTCGCGGCGGCCATCGTGGGCGGGGTGCTGGCCATCGAGCAGCGCATCGCGCGCGCCGAGCTCGAACCCGATTCGGTCGACCGCTTCAAGTCGCTCCTGATGGGCCCGCTCGCGGCGCTGGGTGACGGCTTCTTCTGGCTCTCGCTTCGGCCGGCGGTGGGCGCGCTCTCGGTGGCGCTGGTGCCGCTGCTCGGCCCGTGGGCGGTGCTCTTCTACGTCGTGGCCTACAACCTGGTGCACTTCATCGCCCGCTTCCGGCTCTTCTGGCTGGGCTTCGCGCTCGGAGATGGCCTGGTCGCGCGCATCAAGGCCTGGCGGGTGCCGGTGTGGAACCAGCGGCTGCGGGTGCTGGCGGCGGGCGCGGCGGGTGGCTCGGCGGCGTGGCTCTCGGCGCGCTTCGGGCTCCAGGGCCGAGGGTGGATGGAGCCCGTGCTCGAGGGCTCGTCGCTGGTGCTCGGCGTGCTGGTGGTCTTCTTGTTGTCGAAGAAGGTGAACGGCTACCTCTTGCTCTACGGGAGCGCCGCGGTGGTGCTCGTGCTGGCGTGGTTCGACGTCTTCTGAGGAACGAATGACCGCGCAGGTGCTCTTGGTGGAGGACGATCGGAACCTGCGGGAGGCCCTCGCCGAGACCCTCGAGGACGAGCGCTACCTCGTGCGCACGGCTGCCACCCTGGCCGAGGCCCGCGCCGCGCTGAAGGAGTCGACGCCCGACGTGTTGGTGCTCGACCTGATGCTGCCCGACGGAGACGGCTCCCAGCTCTGCCGCGAGGTGAAGCGCTCGGGTGCGCCGACGCGGGTGCTGATGCTGACCGCGCGAACGTTGGAAGACGACGTGGTGAAGGGCTTCGACGCCGGCGCCGACGACTACGTGGGCAAGCCGTATCGACTCAAGGAGCTGCTCGCTCGCATCGGCGCGCTCTCTCGACGGGCGGTGGTCTCGACGGCGGCCCCTCATCAGCTCGGGCCGTACGCCATCGACGAAGCGACTCGGGTGGTGAAGGGCCCCAAGGGCGAGGTGCCGCTCACCCGCAAGGAGTTCGACCTCTTGGTCTGTCTCCTCTCCGCGAAGGGCAGCGTGCTCTCGCGCGACGAGCTGCTCGACCGGGTGTGGGGCGACGTGGTGGTGGACGTGCACACCGTCGACAACTTCGTCTCCTCGCTCAAGAAGAAGCTGAAGGCCGACGGCTTCGAGCTGAAGACGGTGCGGGGCGTGGGCTTCAAGCTCGTCATCGACTGACGAGGCCGTTCACGCGCGGCTGCCTCGAGCCAGGGTTCGGACCACCAGATGCGACGATTGGTCGCAGGGGCCTCGCCTCCGACGTCGGGTAGGGAGTGCCAATGAATCGTCTCGTGCTGCTGGTGCTGCTCGGCCTCTCGTGGGCGTGTGGGATGCCGTCTGGAGCGATGGACGCCGGTGCGGCTGGCGGCGCCGCGGCGGGTGGGGTCGCTGGTGGCGGACTCGCTGGTGGTGGAGCGGCTGGTGGTGGGCTCGCTGGTGGAACGGCTGGCGGCGCGGGCGGTGGTGCTGCCTGCAAGGCGACCGGTGAGGGCTGCACCGCCGGCACCGAGTGCTGCTCGGGAGCCTGTCACCCGCACGGCGCTGGGAACGCGTGTCACTGAGCCTCGAACTGGAGCGCGATCGACGTGCCGAAGCTGGTGGGCCGCGGGACGAAGCTTGGCTCCCGGCTGGCGACCACGACGAGCACGTCTCCGCACGCGTTGCTCACGAGGCTGGTGAAGCTGCTGTTGTTGAGCGCCCCTTTCAGCGCGAGCGGCGGCCGTGCGGTTCCGTCCGGCGACCAACGCAGGAGTGAGGCCGAAACGCCGCCCCAATTTCCCGAGAGGAGGGCGAGGCCTCCTCGACCATCGACGACGGCGTACTGCGCCCAGGCCGTGCCACCGAGCGCGACGCCTCCGGTCGTGCGGCCCGAGGAGAGGTCGAGCTCCCAGAGGAACGCGCCGTCACCGCGAACCACCACGCCATCGAGATCCATCGAGTCGCAGAACGAACCGCTCACCAGCAGGTGTTCGCCTTGGAGGCTGACGCCGTTCGCGCCCGTCGAGCCCCAGCCGGGGCAGGTCCCCTTGGCGGTGCGAGTCCAGCGGACCGCTCCCGACGAGTCGTAGAGGACGACGAAGGGCGCTTGAGGGAGACCCGCCGTGACGGGAGCGGCGCCGGGAGGGCGAAACGAGTCGAACCGGCCGACGACGGCTGCGCCTCCCGCGACCTCCACCAAGGCGATCGCCGGGCCGTGGTTCGGCGAGCTGGAAACGGCGCGAACCTCGTGATTCGCCCACCGCACCGTTCCATCGCGAGCATCGAGCGACTCGGTGAGGAGGCTGGAGCTCACGTCTGCCGCGACGAGGAAGTGCCCGTCGGCGCTCGTCTCGACGACCTTGGGCGCGTCGAAGCCCTCGTCTCCGACGACGTGGGTCCACCGCAAGGAGCCGTCGAAGTCGAACGCGAGGTAGGCGACGTCGCTCCGCCCGCGGCTGGTGAGCGTCGTGCCCTGAATCGTCATCGTTCCGTTCAAGGTGGTCGCCACGAGCACCACGCCGCGAGGGCTGGCAGCGATTCGGCCTCCCACCGTGGTCGGGAAGGCCGCGAGCACCTTCCCGCGTGGGGAGAGCCCGACGACCGAGACGCCTTCGGGGGCTGGCACCGAGGCGAACGTCGAGTTGGGGCCGGCGGCGACGAGCGCCCAGACCGTTCCGTCATCCCAGAGATCGGCGGTGAGCACGCCGCTCCCGGTCGGTCCGTCGACCGCGAAGAGCTGGTCGACGTCTGCGCGAGTGAGGCCGGTGGGAGCAGGCTGCGAGGCGAAGCTCGTCAGCGGAGGGGCGAGTCTCGTCGACGAGCACTTCGCGCTGCGCGTCAGCGGCGGGGCGTCGACCGGCGGGTGCAGCTTGGTCGGCTCGTACGGGTCGGTCGGAGTGATGACCGGTTCGTCGAAGCCAGGCGTTCGGCCGCACGAGCACGACAGCAGGGCGAGCAAGAAGGTCGTTCTCATCGCGCGCGCCTCGTGCAACCTCGGAACCAGGACGCTGCGAGGGAGGCGGCCAGGCGGTGCGTCGGGTCGAGGCGACAATCGTCGGATGGCACCGACACTCAGGTGAGGCAGCGCTGTCATGCATCGACGTCGGGTGAGTCGGGTTTTGCGCGCGGCACCTTCGGAACCTCCCAAGAAAGCAGCGCGCCAGCTGGTCGTCACCTTGCACGACGAGCGCCGATGATCCGGTTCGCTCCGTTGGTGGTGCTGGTGACGGTTGGCTGTACCGATCCACGCGACATCACCCCACCAGGTGAAGACGTGTCGTCGAAGGCCGAGCGCATCACCCAGGCGGCTCCCGACGTCGATCTCGAAGCCGCCAGCGCCGCGAACACCGCGTTGGCGCTCTCGCTTCTCGCGAGGCACCCTCACGGCAACTTCCTCTTCTCGCCTTCGAGCATCACCACGGCGACTTCGATGGTCGAGGTCGGCGCGCGTGGCAACACCCGCGTCGGCATCATCAAGGCGCTCCAACAGACGTTGCCCGAGGCGCAACACCACCGGGCGATGAACACCCTCGAGGCCGCCATCGAGTCGCGGGGCGTCAACGCGAAGGGGAAGGACGGGCGTCCGTTTCGGTTGGTGGCGACCAACCAGCTCTTCGCCAAGAAGGGTCAGCACTTCGAGCAGCCCTACCTCGACACGTTGGCGCAGGAATACGGGGCCGGCGTGCGTCTGCTCGACTTCTCCACAGATGCCGCACGGGTGTCGATCAACCAGTGGGTCAGCCAGCGCACCGAGGGAAAGATCGGCCAGCTGTTCGCGCCGAACGCGCTCGCCGGCGTGAGCCTCGCAGTGGTGAACACGCTGTACTTCAACGCAGCCTGGGACGAGGTCTTCGACAAGGCGTCGACCCAGCCGTACCCCTTCACCCTGCTCGATGGCTCGAAGCCCGAAGTGACGATGATGCGCAACTCGAAGTTGAAGGGTGCCAAGGCGGCGCTCGTCGACGGCACCCAGGTGCTCGAGCTCCTCTACGACGGACAAGACGTCTCGCTGGTGGTGCTGGCGCCGCCGGTCGGCAAGTTCGCCGACGTCGTCGGCGGGCTCGACGCGGCGAAGCTGCACGACCTGGTGAAGCGCGCGGAGCCTCACCTCTACGACGTGCGGCTGCCGAAGTTCGAGTTCGCGAACAGCT
This sequence comes from Myxococcota bacterium, assembly GCA_052034585.1. GTDB lineage: Bacteria > Myxococcota > Myxococcia > Myxococcales > Myxococcaceae > Xiheimicrobium. Next base: position 77,374 of record JBPOIJ010000034.1, on the reverse strand, counting down.
TCGAGCTCGTCGATGATCTGAAGGCGCTGGGCATGGCCGACGCGTTCGATGCTTCGAGAGCCGACTTCTCCGGCATGACGGGGAAGCCCGAGCTCTACGTGCCTGCCGCAGTCCACCAGGCGATCATCATTCTGGATGAGAACGGCACCGAAGCGGCTGCGGCCACGAGCTTCGGCTTCGCTCCGACGGCGCTGCCGCAGTCGACCGAGGTGATCATCGATCGACCCTTCCTGTTCTTCATTCGTGACGTGAAGACGGGGCTCGTTCTCTTCGCGGGGCGCGTCGTCGATCCGAGGTGAAGCGACCGTTCGGAGCGCCCTTCGACCGTTCGCCGCGAAGAGCTGCACCAAACGGCTGGCTCGAACGATCCTTCCTGCATGGGGAAGCGACGCGTCGGTTCGGTGGTGCTCTTCGTGGTCCTGCTCGGCGCGTGGCTGCCGGCGCTGCAGCTCGTCTTCGCGCCTCCGCCGAGAGCGGTGCTCGTCGAACAGCTCGCGCGGCGGCAGGCAGTGGTCGCGCTGCGAGACGAATCGGACGAGCGGGCGCTGCTCCGACGGCTGAACCCGGAGTGGGACTTGATGAGCCGCACCTTCGGCGTGCTCGCCTTCACCAACCTCGCGCTCTCGGAGCCGGGGCGCGCCGACGAGCACCTCGCGGTCGCTGACGCGCTCATTCGGCAGACGCTGCGAGACGAGCAGCGCGGGCATCTCTTCTTCCTGCTGCCCTATGGGCGTCGCGAGCCGTTTCACGACGACGCCCAGCGCAGCCTCTTCGTCGACGGAGAGCTCGCCCTCATGCTCGCCGCGCGGCAGACCGTTCGGGAGTCGCCGGAGTTCCGCACGGCCCTTCGTCGGCAGGTGGACGAGGTCGCCCGCCAGCTCGAGGTCGCGCCGTTGCATCTCGCCGAGAGCTACCCCGACGAAGGGTGGACGTTCTGCAACTCCATCGCGGTCGCGGCGGTGACCCTGTCGGATCGGATCGATGGGCGTTCGCATCGGGAGCTCGTCGACGCCTGGCTCGCCTCAGTGAAGACCCACCTCGTGGAGCCGCGCACCGGGCTGCTCCGCTCGAGCTTTCGGCACGGAGGCGCGCCGCTCGATGGTCCGGAAGGGTCGACGCTCTGGCTGTCGGCGCACATGCTCCAGCTCGTCGACGCGGAGTTCGCGGCTGATCAGTACCGGCGTGCACGGACGCTCCTCGGACATCGAACGCTCGGCTTCGGCTGGGCGGCGGAGTGGCCGGCGGTGCTCCGCAACGTCGACGACGTCGACTCGGGTCCAACCATTCCGTTGGTGGAGGCGAACGCGGGTTCGAGCGGGCTCGCGCTTCTTGGCGCAGCCGCGTTCGACGACGACGAGTACCTCGACGCGCTCGTCACCAGCCTGGGCTTCGCCGCGTTCCCGGTGCGGGACGAGACGGGGCTTCGCTACGCCGCAGGCAATCACCTCGCCGACGCGGTGCTGCTCTACGCGCTCACCGAAGGCCCACTGTGGAAGCGGGCCTCCGCCACTCCCATGCTCACGAGGACGCCATGACTCGCTCGCTCGCGCTTCGAACCGCCGTCGTCACCGCCGCCTTCTTCGCCTTCCTCGAGCTGCTCGGGGCGCGGCAGCACGTGAGCGCCTTGTCGGGAACGGTGACGGATCGAGCGGCGCTCTTTCTCGGGTTGCTCTACGCGCTCACCTTCTTCGTGGTGGTGCTGCTTCTCCCGCCGCTGCTGGTGACCGGGTTCTTGATGCGGCGGCTCGAGTCGAGCGCAGCGCGCAGGTGAGGTGTCTCCGGCAACTGCACGAACCCGTCCAGCTCGGTCAGCTCGATCGACCAGCCACGAGGGAGATCGCCTTCTCCGGGCACGCGACGACGCACATTCCACACGCGCGGCAGGCGTCGGCCTTGGGCGTGAACGCAGTCTTCTTCCCGTGCACCCAGACCTTCACGCGGGCGAACACCGGCAGCGCGCGGAACTCGGCCTCACTGATGGTGCCCACTTCGAACACGCCGTAGGGGCACACCGCGACACAGTCTGCCTTGCCCTCGCACTTCGCCCGGTTCACCAGGGGAACCAGCTTCCCTGGTGGCTCCTCGCAGCGCTGCGTTCGTTTCGGGTGCTGCGCGGCGCCACGAGCGCGCTCGCGATCGAACTTCGGGTTCTGGGCCCGCTCGATGGCCGGCTCGGTGGCATCGCTCACTGGCCGAACTTCCGCTTGAGGCTTCGCGCCCACTCCATCGCCTTCGGGTAACGCTCGAGCACCGCCTTCGCCTGCTTCTTCGCGAGCGCCTGCACCAGCCGCGGCACCGGCGGAGCCCCCACCGGCCCGATGACGCGGTTGTGGGTCGCGAACATGAACTTGTACTTCTCGTCCCCGATGAGGAAGTCGAACTCGAGGTCGCCGCGCGCCTGGCTCTCGCGCAACAACTCGAGCAACAACAGCCGCCCCGGAGAGAACTTCGAGTACGCCGGGTCGTACGCCGGCACCCACCAGGTGAAGCGTCGGTCGGTGTGCGAGCCGAAGTGCACCGCGAGCAGCGTCCCCTTCGCCGAGAGGCTCGCCACCTTCACCACGCCACGCCGCACGAGCGCGCGGAACAACTCGACGTTCTCACTCGCGGCGAACATGTCGCCCACGCCCGTCTCCCGGTACTGGCTCGACTTCCACCGTACGCAGGTCTCGAACACCTCCGGCCGCTCGTCGTGCCAACGAAACTCGATCGGCCCCACCTCACGCTCGAGCTTGCGCCGCTGCCGCGCCGGATCATTCGACTTGAGCTGCGGGTTGCTCGCGACGTGCGCCTGAAACGCCTTCTCGTCGGCGAAGCGGCTCCAGTCGACGTACGGCGAGGGCTGGAGGCCAGGCGGCTCGGGCTCGGTCCGCTCCTTGACCTCGGTCGTGCGCACCACCGTGCGGGGAAAGAACCAGCGCTCCTCGACCGGCCCGGTCCACCCCTCGAGCGGCTGGGGATAGTCGTAGAAGGGCATTCGCTCGATGACGGTGCCGTTGACGACGAGCAAGCGCAGCACCCGGCCATCGATGCGAAACACCTCGAGGCTGCGCCGCTGGTTCGGAAAGAAGACGTCTCCCGCCGTTTCGAGGAACTCGGGCGTGGTGAAGACGTTCATGCGGGCGACGCGCTCCTTGAGAAGTGCTACGCCCGCCTTACTCTGACGCGCGCACGTTGTGTTCGCGAACTCGAAGTCGATGCGGCTCAGAGCTCCGCCTTGCACCGGGTGAGGCGAAGCCCAGCCTGTGTTCCCGGTGCAGTCCTGACGTGAGGTGCACGATGACGACGCGAACGATGATGGTGGCAGTGAGCGTGTTGGTCGGCTGCAGCGCGCCGATGATGGGGAATGACGGTGGGGTCGGGGGCGGCAGCTCGGCAGGTGGCGTCTCTGGAACCGGAGGCGGCGACGCGACCGGCGGAGGCTCCGTCACCGGCGGAGGCTCGGTCTCCGGCGGAGGTTCGGCCACTGGCGGCGGCACCGTCACCGGCGGCGGCAGCTCGAGCCTGAACCTCGATCAGCCCCTCACGCCCGACGCCCCCGCAGCGGCCGACGTCACCTTCACCATCCGCTCCGACCGGAACCGGCACCGCATTTCGCCCCTCATCTACGGCACCAACCAGGCCGCGAACCCGACGCGCAACCGCTACGGGCTGCTCCGCCTCGGAGGCAACCGTCTCACCGCGTTCAACTGGGAGAACAACGCCTCGAACGCCGGGAGCGACTACATGTACCAGAACGACGGGTACCTCTCGAACTCGGGCACCGCCGGGCAGGTCATCACCGATCGACTCACCGCTGCGCGCGCCATCAACGCCGCGCTCCTCGTCACCGTGCCCATCGTCGATCACGTCGCGGCCGACAAGAGCCCCGGCGGCGACGTGCGCGGCTCGGGCGCGAACTACCTGACGACGCGCTTCAAGCAGAACCGGCACACCAAGGGCTCGGCCTTCGCAACCACGCCCGACACCTCCGACGGCTTCGTCTACCAAGACGAGTTCGTGAACTGGGTGAAGACGAACGCCGGCTCGACCCAGGTCCTCTTCTCCCTCGACAACGAGCCCGACCTCTGGAGCGACACCCACGCCGAGATTCACCCGGTCAAGGTGACCTACGTCGAGCTCACCACCCGCAGCCTCGACTACGCGAAGGCCGTCAAGCGCGCCTGGCCCCAGGCCGAGGTGACCGGCTTCGTTTCGTACGGCTGGAACGGCTACGTGAACCTGCAGAACGCGACCGACGCGAGCGGGAAGGGCGAGTACATCGACTACTTCCTCACCCAGGCCGCGATGGCGAGCCAGACCGAGGGCAAGCGGCTCGTCGACTACCTCGACCTCCACTGGTACCCAGAGGCCCGCGGCGGCAACCAGCGCATCATCGGCACCGACACCAGCGCCGCGTCCGTCACCGCCCGCGTCCAGGCCCCGCGGAGCCTGTGGGACACCGGCTACGTCGAGTCGAGCTGGATCGTCCAGACCATCAACAACCAGCCGGTGCGACTGCTGCCACGGCTGCGCGAGAAGATTCAGCGCACCAACCCGGGCACCAAGCTGGCCTTCACCGAGTGGAACTACGGCGGCGGCGGGCACATCAGCGGCGCCATCGCCACCGCCGACGTGCTCGGCGTCTTTGGCCGAGAGAGCGTCGAGCTCGCGACCTACTGGAAGCTCAACGGCGCCGAGACGTTCGCCGACGCCGCCTTCGAGGCCTTCCGCAACTTCGACGGGCAGGGCGGGGCCTTCGGAGACACCTCCATCGACGCCACCTCGAGCGCCGTGCCGATGGCCACCATCTACGCGAGCGTCGACGCCGCCAACCCGGGCCGCACCGTGCTGGTCGCCATCAACAAGGAGACGACCGCCCACGCGGCCGGCATCTCGGTCGCCCACCCGCAGCGCTACCAGACGCTGACGCCCTTCGTGCTGCAGGGCTCGACGGCCACCGTGACCCGAGGCACCGCCGTCACCGCGAGCGGAACCAACGCGTTTCGCTATACGATGCCGCCGTTGTCGGTCTCGGTCCTCGTGCTCTCCCCGTGAGCAAGCTCCTCCTCCTCTCCATCGTCATCGGGCTCATCGGCATTCCGGTGCTGGCGGCGAGGCAACGGCACCCCGTGCGAGGGCTGCGGTTCGCGTTGTTGGGGCTCGTCCTCCTCCACGTCACCTACGCCTTCTTCGTGCGGGTGGTGCTGCCCCGGCTCGGGACCTGAGATGCGACGCGAGCGGTGGGTGCGGCAGCTGCTGCGGGTGAGCCTGTCGAGGCATCGGCTCGCGGGCGCCCTGAGCGTCGTGGCGGCCTTCCTCGCGGTGTTCCTCGTGAACGCGGCGATGCCGCCGGTGTGGCGAGTCCAGGCCGAGGTCATCGTCTCCGAGCCGACGACGATGTACCGGCTGACGGCGCCCTTCGACGCGGTGCCGCCGCTCCAGCAGGGCCTCCGGGAATTGCCTGAAGAGCTCACCTCCAAGGCGCACCTCGTGGCGTTGGTGAAGCGCACCGGCTTGATGGACCGCTGGGAGTCGTCGCGGCCCTGGCCGATTCGGCTCAAGAACCGGGTGATGGAGACGCTGCGCGGGCCGGTGAGCGAGGTCGACCTCCTCGACGCGCTGGTGGCGATGGTGGACAAGCACCTCGCGGTCTGGGTGGAGCGCGACAAGGTCTTCATCGCCTGCGACTGGCCCGAGCGCGAGGTGGCGGTGGCCATCGTCAGCGGCACCGTGGCGGCGCTGAAGGACCTCCGCATCGAGCGTGACGTGCACGCGCTCGAGGCCTCCGCGAGCTCCCTCGACGGTCAGCGTGACGGCGTCGAAGCCGAGATGAAGGCCCGGCTCGAGCTCATCGAGACCGAACAACGGCGCGCGCGCTCGCTCGGCGTGTGGCCGAACTACGCCGGGGTGCAGGAACAGCTCATGCGCGACTCGCGGCGCTTCTCGGAGCTCTGGCTCGAGGCCGACAACACCCACCTGCGCGCCGAGGCGATGGCGAAGTCGGCGCGGTTCCGGTTGCTGGTGACGAAGCCGCCCTTGCCGCCGCGCCGCCCCGATGGACCGTCGACGCTCGGGTGGCTGGTCGCGCTCGCGGTGTTGGCGGTGACGACGGTCGTCGGCGGCAGCGTCGGCGCAGCGATGTTGAGCCGGCGGGTCCTCACCGCGGCGCAGGTCACCCGCCTCACCGGTCTCCCGGTGCTCGCGCACATTCGCCGCGACTGGTCGGGCCTGATGGTGGGCGAAGCCGCACGCTCGGTGGTGCCGATGGTGCTCCTCGGCGTCGCGAGCGGCGCGTCGTTGGCGGTGGGCCGAGGCAACCCGCTCTTCGGCATGGCGCCCGGCCTGGTGGTGCTCGGGCTGGTGGCGTTGTGGAAGCTGCCGCTCAAGTGGCCGCTGTTGGGGCTGATGCTGCTCGCGGTCACCCTCGACGACCCGACCGACCGGCCGTACTACAACCTCTGGCGGTCGCCGCTCTGGTCGCTGGGCAAGCTCTTCTTCACCAACGTCGCCTGGTTCACCGGCTTCGAGCTCGCGGTGATGGGCCTGACCGGGCTGACGTTGCTCCGCCGCATCGTGGGCCGCTCGAGCGCGATGGAAGCGCCAGGCACGCCGGGCCCGCGTCCGCTGCGAACGGCGCTCCTCGTGTCTTTCCTCACCATCGGCTGGCTCGTCGCCTGGGGCGTCTTGCGTGGAGGCGTCTTCCGCGAGGCGCTCTGGCAGGTCCGCGCGCTGCTCTTCATGCCGGTGGTGGCGATGCTCTCGCTGCTCGCCTTCGACTTCCCGAAGGACCTGCGGCTGGTGGGCCGGGTGCTGGTGGTGGGGAGCGTGGTGAAGTCGCTCCTCGGCACCTGGTTCATGTACCGGGTCGCCTTCCCCGCGGGCGAGTACCCTCCACACACCACCGGCCACAACGACACGATGGTGTTCAGCATCGGGGTGGTGCTCGCGCTGGCGCGCATCTGGGAACGCCCGTCGTGGCGCCACCTCGGCGAGGCGCTGCTCTGGCTGCCGTTCCTCTTCATGGCGCTGAGGCTCAACGACCGCCGCATCGCCTACGTCGACATCGTGCTGGCGCTGGGCTTCATCTACCTGATGAGCCCGATGCACCGAGTGAAGCGCGCGCTCACCCAGTTCGTGGTGGCGATGGTGCCGGTGCTGTTGCTCTACACCGCCGTCGGGTGGAATCAGCGGGGGGGCGTCTTCAAGCCGGTGGTCAAGCTCCGGTCGATCGTCGCGCCTGCCGCCGAGACCGAGGAGGAGAGCTCGAACGCCGAGCGCGACATCGAGAACTTCAACCTCCTCAAGTCCTGGGAGCGCGACATGGTGCTCGGCCAGGGCTTCGGCCACGCCTTCACCGAGTTCATTCCCTCGAACGACTTCGCGCAGTCGGCCTTCGGGCACATCGGCCACAACTCGGTGCTCTGGCTGTTGTGGATCGGCGGGTTGCTCGGGTTCTTCGCCGTCTGGCTCTACCTCGGAGTGACGAGCTTCTTCTTCGCGCGCGCCATCAAGGTGGTGGACGACACCGAGGAGCGCATCGGGCTGCTCGTCGCGAGCGCGGTGCTCATCACCTATCTGCTCCAGGCCTTCGGAGACATGGGCACGCAGGCGATGCAGTTCGTCTTCTTCGTCTCGGTCGCCGTCGCCATCATCGGGCGCGCCGCCAGTCGGCATCGGCAGTGGTACGGCGTGCTGCCTCGCGCGCTTGCTCGACCTCAGGCCGCCGGCGTCGCCTCATCAGCAGCCTGATCCGCGAACTGCCCATTTGGTTGGGGCTCCGGCCCCGAATCTGGCGTGATCACGCGCATGGCGTGTCCCACGGCGGTCGCTCCGTTCGTCCTTCGGCTCGCACCGCTCTCGATGAAAAACCACCCCAATTTCGGAACTTCACGCTCTCTTGAACCGTCGTAAAATCATGGCTCTACAGTCGAGACGGATTTCACGATTGCAGAACAATTTTCCTGGAGCCCAACAGAAAAGATCCACTGTAGGACTCCTTTTTCTTCAGAAGTGATTGAAATCACGGCCCGTCGACCCTTGACAGTGACTAGCGCGATGCGTTATGTAACTTTCGAGTCAAAGGGGACAACTGACGCGGGTCATTCGGCGAGAATCCCACATGAACTCACTTTTCGGGCGAATCGCAGCAGGGTTCGTGGCGCGGGTCAGCTTCCTGCTCGACCTGCTCCTCGTCCTCATCGCCTTGGCAGCAGCCTCGTGGATCCACGGCGGCTTCGAGTCCATCGCGCTCGGCATGGCCATTCCGGCGCTGCTGACCTGGCTCATCATCGCGATGTCGTTGCGGCACTACGACCCGTGGGCGTCTGAGCGCAGCGCGCCGGACGACGCGGCGATGACGTCGGTGCTCGTGCTGGCGGTCACCACGGTGTTGGCGGTGGCGAGCCTCATCTTCCGCATGGAAGGGCTGCCGAACGTCGGCGTCTTCCTCCTCATCCTCTGGCCGCTCGCCATCGGCATGCGGTTCTCCGTCTTCCGCAACTTCTCGAGCCAGTCGGGCCCCATCGACGACGTGCTCATCGTGGGCGTCGGGCCGCTCGGCCGGGCGACCGCTGACGAGGTGAAGAAGAACGGCCGCATGCAGGTCGCCGGCTTCGTTCGCTACGCCGACGAGACCACGCCGTCGCAGCTCAAGGGCCAGACGCTGGGCACCACCACCGACCTCGACTCGGTGCTGCGCACGATGCCGGTCGCCGAGGTGTACTTCGCCTCGAACTCCGTCGCGAACGCGCCCGAGACCCAGAAGGCCATCAAGGTGTGCGAGGCCTTCGGCATTCCGTTCGCGCTCCCCGCCTCGATGTTCCGCTTCGACCGCGCGCGCCCCTTGGGCACTCACGGCGTGAAGGACGGCTACCTCCACTACCAGACGGTCGCCTCGCGCCCGGTGGCGATGGCCTTCAAGCGCGCCTTCGACATCCTCTCCTCGGGCATCGCGCTCTGGCTGCTCGCGCCCTTGCTGCTCACGGTGGCGGCGCTCATCAAGCTCACCTCGCGTGGCCCGGTGCTCTTCCGCCAGACGCGGGTCGGGCTGCACGGCCGCCCGTTCCGCATGCTGAAGTTCCGCACGATGGTGGTGAACGCCGAGGAGCTGAAGGCCAAGCTCGCCGAGCAGAACGAGATGGACGGGCCGGTCTTCAAGATGAAGAGGGACCCGCGCATCACCTCCATCGGCCGCTTCCTCCGGAAGTTCTCCATCGACGAGCTGCCGCAGCTCATCAACGTGCTCCGTGGTGACATGAGCGTCGTGGGCCCGCGCCCGCCCGTTCCGCAGGAGGTCGCGAAGTATCAGTCCTGGCAGCGCCGCCGGCTCTCGGTTCGCCCCGGCCTCACCTGCATCTGGCAGGTCTCGGGCCGCAACGAGATCTCCTTCGAGCAGTGGATGTACATGGACCTCCAGTACATCGACACCTGGAGCTTCACGAAGGACATCAGCCTCATCTTGAAGACCTTCCCGGTGGTGCTGACGGGCAGGGGCGCGAGCTGAAGCGCCGAGGGTGAACTCTTCCCGGGCCCGGTGGACCTTCGAGTCTGCCGGGCCTTCTTCGTCGATGAGGATTGGAAGAGGCAGCGACTCGGTTCTTGAGTAGGCCTCCCGCGCACTCCCATGTCCGACGCGTCTTCGACGGCCGAGAAGGACACCAAGCTCGCCGCGAAGAACGCGGTGAAGCTGTTCGGCTCCTTGATGGTCACCTGGGGCATCGCGCTCGGAGTGCGGCTGCTCCTGCCGCGCTACCTCGGGCCGCAGGGCTTCGGGGTGGTGAACTTCGCCGACGCCTTCACCTCGACGCTCTTCGTGCTCGCGGGCTTCGGCGTCGACACCTACATCCGCAAGGAGGTCTCGGTCCGCTACCAGCACGCCTCGGAGTTCTACGGCGGCGTCACCGCGCTGCGCATGCTGGTCGCGCTGCTCCTCTTCGGGGTGACCCAGGCGTTCCTCATGCTGACGAACCGGCCGCCCGAGACGTGGCTGGTGGTGCACCTCTACGGCGTCTCGGCGCTCTTCTTCACCTTCAACCAGAGCCTGGCCGCGCTGCTCCACGCGCGAGGCACGGTGAACGAGCTGTCGTTCCTCAACATCGCCTCGAAGATCGTCTGGGGCGGAGGGACGCTGCTCGCGGTGGTGATGAAGTGGCCGCTGTGGACGGTGGCGCTCGCGGTGGTGGCGTCGGAAGGGCTCAAGACCGTCGTCAGCACCCGGCTCGTCACCAAGCACCTCGCGATGACGTGGCGGGTCGACGTGAAGGCGACCAGGTTGGCCATCGCCGCCTCGCTGCCGATGGTCGTGAACCTCGCGGCGCACACCATCTACAACAAGCTCGACGTGAGCATCCTCGCGGTGGTGGCGGGGGAAGAGGAGGTCGGCTGGTACGGCGCCTCGAGCCTCATCGCCGGCCTCGCGCTGATGGTGACGCCGATGATCGGCTGGGTGCTGATGCCGCTCTTCGCGCGCGCGCGGGCCCGCTCCGACGAGGAGTACACCCAGGTGATGCGGCGCAGCCTCGAGCTCGTGCTCGCCATCGCGTTCCCCACCTCGCTCTTCATGGCGCTGGGCGCGAAGGAGTGGATCACCTTGCTCTACGGCCCAGCCTTCGCGCCGGCGGCGACCTCGCTCAAGGTGCTCGCGAGCATCTTCGTGCTCACCTACGTGGCGATCCTCTCGTCGAACGCGCTCATCCTCACCGGGCGGGCGTGGACGCAGGCCTTCATCTCCATCGGTGGGCTCGTCGCGAACCCGGTGCTCAACGCCATCTTCATCGGGCCGTCGACGCGCTGGTTCGGGCAGGGCGGGGCGGGCATCGGCGCGGCCATCGCGCAGCTGGGGACGGAGATCGTCGTGACGGTGGCGATGACGGCGTTGGTGGGCCGGCGTGCGTTCGATGCCCGGAGCCTGAGCGTCATCGCGAGAACGGTGGTGGCCTGCGTGCTCGTCTCGGCGCTCGATTGGTACCTGCTCGAGCGGGTGCACCCGTTCGTGCGGCTCGGCGCCGATGGGCTCGTCTACGTGGTGTTGGTGATTGGCTCGGGCGCGGTGAAGGTGAAGGAGCTCATCGCCTTCGTGAAGACCGCGAGGAAGAAGGAGCCGGCCCTGGCTGGTCCCGAGGTGGGTGCACAGGCCTGATGAGCCTGGAGATGGCGAGTCAGCGCTGCCGAGCCTGCTGGTCGCGGTGGTCGTTCGACGTCTTCGTTCGTGGCGCCGAGCGAGCGTCGACGGTCTCCCACTGATCGGCTGCTCCGAAGGCCCCGCGAACGGGAGGCGCGCTCGTCAGCGTGGTGAACCGCTCGATCTGCCTGGCGAGCTCGCGGCTGGCGAAGTGGCTTGAGCTGTAGCCAGTGGGGAGCGTCTTCACGTTCCGGAGAAGACGCGCGAGCGCATCGCCGCGGGACACCATGGAGCCGAAGTGATTCCGGGACCTTCGGGCTGCGTGTCAGAATCGCGCGTCCCGTCGCGAAGTCCTCGAGCGTCGTCTCCTCTTCCTCTCCACCCACGAGCTTCGAATGCCCAATCGTCTGGCAGTCGTCCTGATGGCTTTCGCCGCGACGGTCGCGCTGGCCGAGCTTCCCGAGCTGCAGGCCCAGCTCGACGCCATCGAGCAGCAAGCCGAGCTCCTTCGAGCGGGGGATCGCGCGACCGCCAACTCGCTGGTGCTCAAGGTGAACGGTGTTCGCACCGAGTTCGGGAAGCTGCGCAACCGGGACGCGGCGTGGAAGGCACAGGTCGATCGCTCGACCGCGCTCATCGACCGCATTCGCGCCAAGGGGCTCGCGGCGTCGACTGGAGAAGCACCGGCTGCGGGCGCCGAGGTCGCCATGGGGTCGATCGATCGGCACTACTTCGAGGAGTACCAGAAGGTCGCCGAGCGCTATCAGGAGGAGCTCGCTGCCATCGATCCCATCGCGGCGATCGATCGAATCTCGCTGAAAGGTGCCGCGCAGCAGATGCGGAGCGCGCTCGAGCGAGTCGGGGATCAGCAGCACCCGCAGGTCGTCGCCGCTCGCGCGAGCATCGACCAGTTCGAGGTGAAGCTCGCCGAGAAGGTCGCCGCGGGAAAGAAGGCCGCCGAGGAGAAGGCCGCCGCGTTCGCCGCCGAAGCGAAGGACGTGGGCCAGCAACTCGACGAGCTCGCCGCCGTGTTCGGACCCACCTTCGACTGCAAGCTCAAGCGGCCCTACAGCCCGGCGCGCATCGGCGAGTGGCTGGGCGACATGCGGCAGTACCAGAAGCTCCGCGAGAAGGGCGTCACCCACCTCGAACACCTCGAGGCCGAGCACCCCGCGTTCTCCCGTGACGAGCGGCTCAAGCGGCTCGAGGTGGAGTTCTCGATGCACCTCGGCACCAAGCTCGATTCGTGTCTGGCCGACGTGGCGAGCGAGAACCCGGCCTCGAACGGCGGGCGCGCGGGAGCGTTCTTCCAGCTCATGGGGCGCGGGAAGTGGGCGATCGAGAACAACGCCCCTCACCGCGTCATCAAGGACATCATCGAAGGCCTGAAAGATGGCGCTGAAGGGGCCGAGGCGCTGGCGACGTACCGGGAGCAGTGGCTGGGCAAGAAGGACCCCGAGAGCCTCGCCCTCGCGAGAAAGTATCGCGCGCACGTCGACGTGGTGCTCTCGCAGGCGCGCGCGGCGCTCGAGGCGACCCGAATGCCGTCAGCGCGCTCGACCGATTCGGGGCTGATGAGCACGGCGACGACTGCGATCAAGGCGGCGGGCTACTCCTCGTGGGAGCGAATGGTGATCAACTCGGCGCTCCAGCACGTGAGCACCACCAGCACCGACACCCGCGAGCAGGGCGACTACCTCATCGTCACGACCTACCCGCGCGTGTACGACGAGTTTCAGGTCTGCCTCGCGGAGGCGCACGGCGAGAAGTACCAGCTCGTGTACTACACGATTCGAAAGTACAGCCGGGGTGGCTCGGTGACGCCGATTGGCCGCTGGCTCGTCGCCGACCGAATCGTCTTGGGGCAGATCCTGAAGGAGAACATCTCCAAGTAACGACGGTTGGAGGATGGGTGCAGCACCTGCGACGATGGGCTGGTGACGTCGCCCGTCGAGCGTTGGCGTGAACGGTCTGTCGCGATGCGCGGCGAACGCTTCAGCGGGCGGGTCTTCGACGCTCGCGGCCGGCTCGATGAACTCGGGGTGCGTTGCCTGCGCATCGAGCTCGAGCGGCACGGGGCGCTTCACGTCACTGGAACGGGGCTCACTCGGGTCGAGGAGGTCGTCGAGGTGCTTCCTGCGCTCGGCTTCGGGCCGTCGCAGCAGTTCTCACTCGGTGGACGAACGGCCGCCTCGACGCAGGAGAAGTGGGCCGCGCCTGGGCTCCGTCGGCTCGACTACTACCCGCCCGACCTCTACCTGCTCGCGAACAACGAGGTGCAGTACCGGCGAGCGAGTCCACGCTGGGTGCTCTTCGCCTGTCTCGGGGTTGCTCCGAGTGGAGGGCGGATCTTTCTTCACTCCGCGCGGGCGGTGGAGGCCGAGCTGGCACGCCGCGCGCCCATTCTCCTCGAGCGCATGGTCCGTCACGGCGTGTCCATCGAGACCGGCTTCCTCGACGCGCGGCACCCGGAGAAGGCGTCGAACACGTTTCAGTCGTGGCAGGAACGCTTCGAGACCGACGACGCGGACGAGGCGATGCGGCGGGCGAGCGCGGCGAGCGACGAACACGACCAGTGCTGGTGGGGGCCGGAGCAGACGCTGATGACGTGCATCACCCTCGCGGCGAAGTGGGGCGACGGGTTTCTCCGGTTTCCGCGCGTGGCGCTCGATGGGCCGGCTGCGCGGAATGGTCTTCGACGATTCCCGCTCGGTGATGGGAGTTCGCTGACGCCGGATGAAGAAGAGGTCGTTCGCTCGGTGCTGCTCGAGACTCGTGAAGGCGTGGCGCAGCGCGCGGGCGATCTCGTGCTCTTCGACAACGTGCGCTTCGGACATTCGCGTGAGTCGTTCACCGGTGAGCGGAACGTGCTCGTCGCGATGGCGGGGGAGGTGAGGGCGTCCAGTGCTTCGCCGGAGTCGGTTCACGACCCGGCGCTGGTCACGATTGTCGACGGGCCTGGAGCGATCGGCCAAGCGGACTCAGGACCGCCCATGGGGCATGCATCATCGGAGCTGAACGGCGACGCGTTCGTTCGAGGCGCGCGGGCCAATCACGGGCAACCCGCGACCGTTCCGCTCGACCCCGATGCATCGACGCTCGTGCCGCGCGCGAGAGCCGTGAGCGTTCGAGCCGGGCCATCTCACGCGAGCAACCTGGCTGGTTCGTCGACGCGCTCGCCAGCCTCGTCGAACGCCCATGGCCCACCTCCTGCCGAGATGGACCGAGTCGACGCGAACGACGGTGCGTCCCTGCCGGTCCTCGACGAGACGGCTAGCGTCGGGAGGGCCGCGAGCTCGCCGATCCTCCCCACTGAGTCCTCGCTGGGCCCGATCGCGACCGATGGACCTCAGGCGTACGCATTTCCGCCCGAGCTCGTTCGGCGTGACGTGCGCTTCAGCGTGCGTGTCTTCGACGGCGAGGGAACGCTGAACGACGCCCGCAGTGCCGCCATTCGGCGTGAGTTCGATCGTCATGGCGCGGTGCTCGTGCAGAACACCGGCATCGAGGTCGAGCACGCGGGCGCGCTCCCGACGACCATTCTCGCTGCGCTCGGCTTCTCGCCGAACGACTCGTTCCCCTGGGGCGGGATGAGCAGTGGTCGCACCACTCGCCGCGCGTTGAGCCCGGAGCTGCGCGCGACCGACGAGTATCCACCGCACCTCTGGCTGCTCCCGCACAACGAGGTGCTCTACCAACGCACCATTCCCGCGCGGCTCCTCTTCTTCTCGGCGCGCGACGTCGAGCCGGACCAGGGCGGACGCACCTTCGTGCACGAGGCCGCGGCGCTCGAACGTTTCCTCGTCACCAACGGGGGCACTTCGCTGCTCGATGGGCTGCGCCGGCACGGGCTCCTCATCGAGATGGGCTTCGTCGACGAGGGTCACCCCGAACGGCACCTCAACTTCTTCCGTTCCTGGCAGGAGCGCTTCGCCACCACCGACCGCGCCGAAGCCGCGCGCCGATGTCGAGCCGCGACGCACCAGTTCGACGAGTGCTGGTGGAAGGACGAAGGAGGCGGCCACGCCACGCTCATGACGCGCATTCGAGTTCCGGCGTTTTGCGGGCGCTCACTGTTGTTTCCGCGAATCGCGCTCGATCCACCGTCCGTTCGAAACGGGCACCGGCGCTATCCGCGCGGAGATGGCAGGCCGTTCACTCGCGGCGAGCTCGACCTGCTGCTGCACGGCTTTCTCGAGACCCGCGAAGGCGCTCAGTGGCGCGCGGGCGATCTCCTGCTCTGTGACAACGTTCGCTACGGCCACTCGCGGGAAGCGTTTTCCGGTACGCGTTCGCTCGCGGTGGCGATGGCGGGCGTCGTCGACGTAGGGCCGCCGCCATGACGGTTCGGCCCAACCAGTTTCGCCGCGCGGCGGACATCACCACGCCGGGCGAGCTGCGCGAGGGCAAGTGGCGCAGCTTCGAGCCTCCAGCGCCCGTCGAGCGACTGCTCCGCGGCAGACCATTTCTCCTGCGTCCGGGCCTCACCTTCACCCCGTACGCGAACCCAGTGCCGTGCAACGCGCACTGCTCGTTCTGCAGTGAAGAGCTGCTCCGGCTCGACGCGAACCGGCTCTCGGCGAAGACGGTCATCGGCGATCGGCGGCAGTACTTCGACGGCCTCGCGCGCGCCTGGACGGAGCTCGCCGGCTTTCCGATGGGCCTCAGCTTGAGTGGGCTCGAGGCGACGGCTGATCCCGAGTGGCTGCTCGGGTTGCTCGAGCTGCTGCGTTCACACGAGGGACTCTTTCCGCTCCGGGTCCTCTACACGAACGGCTCCGGCCTCGCGTGCGACGCCCGTCTGCTGCCTGCGCTCGCGAGCGCCCGCTTCGATCGAATCGAACTCTCACGCTGTCACTTCGATGAAGCGGTGAATCATCGGGTGATGCGCTTCGACAACGGCGTCGCGATTCGTGCGCGTGCGGCGTTCGAACGAACGGCGCGTGACGTGCTCGCGACGGGGCTCGAGCTCAAGCTCGTGTGCATTCTCAACTCGCAGGCGGTCGGCACCCTGGCCGAGGTCGAGGCCTATCTCGACGAAGCGGAGCGGCTCGGGGTGAGCCAGGTGGTCTTTCGCTCGTTGTCCGAGCTCGGCGCGCTCTATCGAGACAGCCGCGAGGCGACGTGGATCGAACGGCATCGCGTCTCGGCGCACGCGCTCATGGCGGAGGTGATGTCGAACGCGCTCGTCACCCGGCCCGGCTGGACCTTCGTCGGCATGACGGCTGGCTACTACTACTCGAACGAGGTCTACCGCCGCGGCCCCGTCGAGGTGGTGTTCGAGGCCGCGAGCTACGTCGCGCATCACGAGGGCGTGCAGTCGGGCGTGCTCCAGAAGCTCGTCTTCCACTCGACGGGCGACCTGTGCGGCGACTGGGTGCCGAATGCGCAGGTCGTCGGGAACTACTTCGACTGACGACCGGGTTCGTCCCCTTGACCGCGACTCAACGCGTGCCAGAACCAGCGCATGCTCCGCGCGTCGCTCGCCTCGTTGGCCGTGCTGGTCGGCTCCAGTTGTTATGCGCCGAAAGGCGTCTTCATTCCCGTCGATGCCTATGGGGCCACCGCGCCGGGCGAGTACGTCATCGGCCCCGGTGACACGCTCCAGGTTCGCGTCTTCCAACAAGAGGCGATGAGCGCGCGGGTGAGGGTGCGCGGCGATGGAAAGGTGTCGCTGCCGCTGGTGAACGACTGGGTGGTGGCGGGCAAGATGCCGACGCAGGTCGCGTCCGAGCTCCAGGTGCGGCTCAAGGAGTTCATCAACACGCCGGTCGTCACCGTGTCGCTCGAAGAGATGCGGCCGCTCAACGTCTCGGTCGTCGGAGAGGTCGTTCGCCCAGGCGTGGTGGTGCTCGAGCCAGGCGCCGGCGTCGTGCACGCCATCGCCGCTGCCGGTGGGCTCACCGACTTCGCTCACAAGGACGGCATCTTCGTCATTCGCAAGCCGAGCCCCACCGTGAAGCCGGTGCGCATTCGGTTCACCTGGGAAGATCTGACCAACGGCGACCCGGCCTCGGTGAAGTTCCTCCTGCTGCCACAAGACGTCGTCGTCGCCGAATGAACGCTCGCCTCGCCACCGTCGTGCTCCTGGCGCTCTGGGCGACGCCAGGGTTCGCCGCGGTGGTGGGCTACGAGGTCTCGGCCACGACGTCGCTCACCAGCCGGGCGCCGCTGCCGGGAGACGCCGCCACCATTCTCACCTCCGACTTCCAGCTCGACCCCCTCGCGCAGGGCGGGCTCACCTGGTCGGACTCGGCGCTGGTGCTCCGCTACGCCCCGCAGCTGATCATTCGTGAGTGGCAGCTCAGGCCGCGGGTGCTCCCGCTCCATCAAGCGTCGCTCCTCTATTCCAAGCGCTTCGAGCGGTGGTCGTTCTCGCTCCGGCAAGATGGCGCCTACGGCACCGCCGACATCGGCTCGCTCCGATTGCCGGCGGGCTCGCAGCCGACCGGGGTCTACGAGGTGCAGACGCTCGGCGCGGTGAGCTACGTGCGCTCTGCCTCGGCGTTCGCCTTCGATTGGCGCCCGACCGACCGAGTCGCGCTGTCCCTGAGCGGCGCATACCTGCTCTCGGGCGACCCTTCCGGAGGCCTCCAGCTTCCGCTCCAGCACGGCCCGGTCGGGCTCGCGAGTCTTCGCTGGGTCGCCAGTCGTCGCTTTCGGCTCATCACCACCGGGCAGGCGAGCCACGCGGCGTTCATCACGGGTGCCGAGCAGTCGATCATGTTGGGCATGGAATCGGCCGAGTGGCAGCTCGCGCGCACCACGGTGCTCACCCTCGGCGGCGGTGCGGCGGTGACGCGAGAACGGGTGGTGGAGATCCCCAACGGGCCTCCGCCCGGCTTCCATCTCGAGGTGCTCCCAGTGGCCGCAGCGTCGCTCTCGGCGGCGCCCGAGCCGTTCGGTGTGCCCGTGCAGCTGACCGCCTCGTTGCGAATGTCGCCCTTCGCCGATCGCTTCACCGGCCTCGTCTACGAGCGCCTGGAGGGACGGCTGGGAGGCAACGCGCGCCCGACGTCGAAGCTGACGGTCACGGCCTCGGTCGGGGCGGGGTACGCGGTTCCACTCGGGCGATCGCCGCAAGCCGGAGACACTGCGCTCTTCAGCGAGGCCTCGGCCACCTGGGCCTTCTCCACCTGGCTCTCGTTCCTCGGAACGGGCCGCCTCGTGTGGACGTCGCAGCCCCGGCTCGGAGGTGCGCCCACGACGCTCTGGGCCCTCACTCTCGGAGCCCAGTTTCATGACCAGGACAGCACCACGTGGTGATTCAGCCAGGGCAGAAAAATGCTAGGACGGTGACAGGAACCTCCGCGTGACAGACTCGGTCCAGACAGCGTTGGTCGTCGATGACGACCCAGACATTCGCAAGGTCATCGGCGCCTACCTCACCCGCATGGGCTTCACGGTGAGCTACGCCGGGGACGGGCGGGCGGCGATCAAGAAGCTCGACGAGGGCCGGCCCTCCATTCTCTGCGTCGATCTCATGTTGCCGGAGTCTTCCGGTTACGACGTGTGCGATCACGTGCGAAACTCGGCGACCTTGAAGGGGCTCCCGATTCTGATGATCAGCGCACGCACGATGCCCGAAGACCGGGCCTATGCCGAAGAGCTGGGCGTCAAGCGCTACCTCGCCAAGCCCTTCACCCAGTCGCAGTTCGTCGCGCTGGTGAAGGAGACGCTCTCCCAGGACGGCACGTGAGCCAAGCGACGCCGACGAAGGAAGAGTCGCTCGATCTCTTCGACTACGCGCTCATTCGCAACATCATCGGCTTCGTGTTTCGTGGCGTTCGTCGGCACCGGCTCCTCTCGCTGCTGGCCTTCGTAGTGACGCTGGGTGCCGGTGTCGCAGGGGCCTTCCTCGTTCCTCGCACCTGGCACGCCGAGGCGAAGCTGCTCGCCAACCAGAACGAGATCATTCGCGCGCTGGGCAACCCGCGGTCGAGCGTGCGCTCCGAGGACCCGACGCGTGCCGCGCGTGAGCTCATCTTCGCCCACGACAACCTCGTCTCGCTCATCAAGCAGACGAACCTGCTCAAGGCCTGGGAAGAGCACCGCCCACCGGTGGTGAAGGTGAAGGACCTCGCGATGCGGCTGGTGAGCGGGCCGCTCACCGACGAAGACCGCATGGACGCGATGGTGGGCACGCTCGAGAAGCGGCTTCGGGTCGAGACCGACGCCCAGACGGTGAACATCAGCATCGACTGGCAAGACGCGCAGACCGCCTACCTGTTGGTCGAGACGGCGCAGCAGAACTTCCTCGAGACCCGGCACGTCACCGAGATGACCGCCATCAGCGAAGCCCTCGCCATTCTCGAGTCCCATGCTTCGCAGGTGCAGAAGGCCGTCGACGACGCGCTCCACGAGCTCGAGCGGGTGCGGGACGAGCGGCGCAAGGGTGGCGCGCCTGGCCCCAACGTGCCGACCCCGATTGGTGAGACGGCCTCGCCCGTGGTGAACCCTCCGTCGGCGCCCGAGCCCACGCCCAACGCGCCGCCCGCGGCGACCGAGCAGGAGCTCGCCCAGCTCAAGTTCCTCCTCAACTCGAAGAAGCGCGCGCTGGCCGACCTGGAGGACTTCCGCAGCCGCCGGCTCCAGGAGCTCACCGCTCAGCTGCAGGAGTTCCGCGTTCAGTACGCCGACCAACACCCCGTCGTCATCGACGCCCAGCAGCGCATCGAGCAGATGAAGCTCGACTCGCCGCAGATGTCGCAGGTGAAGCAAGACATCGAGCAGCTCATCGCCGAGTACCACCGCAAGGGCGGGAAGGACCCCGACGCGTTGGTCGAGCCGAGCCGTCCGAGCCGGCCCGCGCCCCGCCGCCAGCAGACCCAAGCCGCGCTCTCCCTCTCCGAGCTGTCCGAAGACCCGCTCGTCGAGCACGCTCGCAACAACCTCCGGGTCGCGGCCGCCAAGTACGAAGAGCTGATGATGCGCATCGACGGCGCCCGCATCGAGCAGGACACCGCGCGCGCAGCGTTCAAGTACCGCTACTCGGTGGTGCGGCCCGCGTCGGTGCCGAAGAAGCCCGCCTCACCGAACGCTGCGGTGCTCCTCGGAGGTGCCTTCTTCCTCTCCCTCGTCGTCGCCCTCTGCATCGGCGCGGTGAGGGACGTGCGGAGCCGAACGCTCGTCGAGGCGTGGCAGGTCTCGCGCCGCCTCGAGATTCCTGTGTTGAGTCAGGTGAAGCTGCCGTGAACGAGGCCCTGGCGCTGGCGCTCGCGGTGCTGGCGCTGCCGGTGCTCTTCACCACTGGGTATCTCGGCGTGCTCGCGCTCCTCTCGCGGCCCGTTCCTGCGCCGACGCCTCCCTCGCCGCCGACGCACCGGTTCGATCTCGTGGTGCCCGCCCACGACGAAGCGCTCGGCATCGCGCAGACGGTGAAGAGCCTGCTCGCCATCGCCTATCCACCCGAGCTGCGGCGCGTCGTGGTGGTCGCCGACAACTGCTCCGACGACACCGCCCAGAAGGCGCGGGAAGCTGGCGCGACCGTGCTCGAGCGCACCGACACCGAGCGCCGCGGCAAGGGCTTCGCGCTCGCCTACGCCTTCGAGTGGAGCGCCAAGGACGCGTTCAAGGCCGACGCCTGCTGCGTGGTGGACGCCGACACCCTCGTCTCGCCCAACCTCCTCTCGGCCTTCTCGGCGCGCTTGGCGGCGGGCGCGACGGCCATGCAGGCGCACTACGGCGTCTCGAACCCCAACGCCTCGTGGCGCACCCGGCTGATGCGCATCGCGCTGGCCATGTTTCATCAGGTGCGCTCCACCGGCCGAGAGCGGCTCGGTGTCTCCTGCGGGCTGCGCGGCAACGGCATGTGCTTCTCGGCCAAGCTGCTCGCCGAGGTGCCGCACGACGCGTTCTCGCTGGTGGAAGACCTCGAGTACGGCATTCGCATCGGCAAGCGCGGCCATCGCGTCGTCTGGGTGGGCGAGGCCGACGTGCTGGGCGAGATGGTGTCGGGTGAGCAGGCGTCGCGCTCGCAGCGCAACCGCTGGGAGCATGGCCGCGCGCAGATGGCGAAGCTGCACGGCTGGCCGCTCCTTCGTGAGGCGCTCTCGGTTCGGAGTGGGCTGCTCTTCGATCTCGCGATGGACGTGCTGGTGCCTCCGCTGAGCCGCATCGCCGTCGCCACGGTGGGCGGGATGATCGCCGCCGCGGCCTTGGCCTTCTTCCTGCCCAGCCGATGGGTGCTGCTGCCGGCGTCGCTCTTCTCGCTCTCGGCCTTCGCGTTGTGGCTCTACGTCACCGCGGGTTGGCTCCACTCGAAGACGGGGCTGCGAGGCCTCGTCGATCTCGCCTTCGCGCCCGCCTACGTGGTGTGGAAAGTGATGCTGGCCTTTCGAGGCAAGGCGTCGCAGAAACCTCAGACCTGGGTGCGCACCACGCGTGAGGGCGAGACGAAGTGAGCAAGCACGACGCACAGCCGAAGCTGAGCCAACAGGTCTACCAGCAGCTGCTCGGCGTGATGCGCGGCAGCTGGCAGTCGTTGGTGGTGGTGCCCGCGAGCCCGACGATGTCGGCGAGTCAGATTGCCGACGCGATGGTGGAGGTCGCCAAGCTCGCCCGCGGCGCACCGACCCGGCTCTTCCTCGCCGAGGGGCACGAGAAGGCGGGCGTCGCGAAGCTCATCGTCGAGATGACGCAGCACATCTCGGCGGGCGGGCTCGCGGTGGTGTGCGTCGAGTCCGTCATCTCGCAGCAGGCAGGCGTGCCCATCGCGCTCGCCTCCGACGCGGCCGTGCTGGTGGTGCACCTCGGCATCACCAAGACGGAAGACGCCGAGAACACGGTGGGCATCATCGGCAAGCAGAAGTTCCTCGGAGCCATCACCGTCGAATCGATGAGGTGAGCGGTGCCGAGGCTCACCGGCTTCCTCCCCGCGTGGGACCTGGAGCGGCGGCGGGTCGACGTCTCGGCGCTGGAGGCCTGGGTGCTCGAACGGCTCCGCTCGAGGGGACACCAGGTCGCGTCGCTCGCGCGGGCCCACGAGGTGCTCGACCCGGCGAAGGCGCTCGAGGCGTCGCGGGCGCTCTGCTTCGAGGGTGACGGCCACGAGGCGCGGGCGCTGGTGAATGCGCTCGTTCGCGCGGCGCTGCCGGAGCTGCCCTTCGAGGCCGTCGCGGTGCAGGCGATTCCGCACTTCCGGGTGCTGGTGCCGAAAGACCAGGTCTCACCGGTGCCAGTCCACACCGATCATCACATCGGCCACGGCCTCGACGAGCGGAACCTCTGGTTCGCCCTGACGGACGCGCGACGCACGGCGGCGCTCCACGCGGTGCCCTTCGCCGAGTCGAAGCGGTTGCTCGATGACGACCCTGCCTTCACCCGCCACCGACTGCCGCCGCTCGAGGTGAAGAAGGGCGAGGTGCTGTTGTTCACGCCCTTGCACCTGCACGGCGCGCAGGTGGTGGAGGAGCCGATGACCCGGGTGAGCCTCGACGTGCGCATCGCTCCGCTCGCCAGCGTTCGCGCTCGCAGCCTCGCCACCTTCGTCGCCCTGGAGGCCCGATGAAGTCGCTCGTTCGACCCACGCGCTGGGTGGGCCCGGCGCTCGTCATTGGGCCCGAGTGGAGCGACGGCTGGTTCGCGCGCTCTCGCGCCATCGTCATCCACGATGCGCGACCTCGGCTCTGCGTGGTGCGCGAGCTCGCCTCGCCTCTCCGCGGCGACCCCGAGCTCTTTCGTCAGCACGAGGCGCTGCTCCGTCGTCGGGGCCGGCTGCTGATGACGGTGACGAGCCGCGCCTTCCCATCGCTCCTCGCAGCGCTCGCCAACGAGTCGCTCGAGGTGGTGGCGCTCGTCGAGGCGCCTCCGGGCGACGTCACCCTCGACGAGCTCGTGCACGCCACGCCCATGACCGACCTGCCAGCCGGGCTCGCGCTTGGCGTGTTGGAGCCGCTGCTTCGCGCCTGGGCGGAGCTGAGCCGTCGACAGACGGACGGCCTGGGGCTCGACGCCGCGGAGCTCACCTTCGCTTGGCAGGGCGAGGTGCGGGCCGAGCTCGACGCCGCGACCCTCTCGGAGCGCACGATGGCCGCCGGCGCGATGGTGACGATGCCGCTCCGGGCCGCGCGCTACCTGTCGCCCGAGCAGGTGCGGGGCCTGCCGCCGAGCCCGTTCTCCCCGATGTTCACCGCTGGGCTCGTGCTCCACGAGTTGCTCACCGGCGCCTCGGCGTTTCCCGGGGAGGGCTTCGAGTTCATTCGCCAGCTCCTCACCGAGCGCCCCCGGCCGTTGCGCGAGCGTCGCGCTGGGCTCCCTGCGTCGGTCGAGGCCTTCGCCGAGCGGTGCTTGCAGCGAGAGCCGACCGCGCGCTTTCCGTCGTGGGGCGCGCTGCTCGCCACCTTCGCCAAGGTTCAGGACCACGTCGGACCTGCGCAGGCGACCGCGCTTGCCGCGGTGCTCGAGCGCACTTTTCCCAACGAGCGGGCGGCGGCATGGGCGCTCGAGGACGAGATGGCGCGGCTCGACCTGGGCCACTTCGGCGCCACCCTCGCGGCGTCGTCGCTGGTGCCGGTCGACCTCCCGGCCTTCCCGCTCCGCAGCGCGGCGACGCCGACGGACGAAGAGGACGACGAGGTGCTCGAGCGCGAGTGGCCCGGGCGAGATGCGAGGCCGATGGTGCGAGTGGGAGAGCTGCTCCTCGACGAGCGCCCGGTGACGCACGACGAGTATGCGCGCTTCTGTCTGGGGACGCACCGCGCTCCGCCCTCGGAGTGGGGTGGCGCGACGCCTCCGCCGAATCTCGGGGCGCTCCCCATCGTCGTCGAGCTCGAGGACGCGAGGGCCTATGCGCGCTGGGCCGGCAAACGGCTCGCTCGACTGTCGGAGTGGCACCGGGCCATCGCCACCCTCGGGCGTGCCGTCTTCCGCGTCGAGTCGGAGGAGCTCGTCGAAGAGCGCGCGACCGAGCGGCTCCCCTTTCGGTGCGCGTTCGACGACTGAGTCACGGCGTGAGCGCGAAGCAGTACCAGCCGCCGTAGCCGCCGCCCGCGCCGACGGTGGGAGCGTTCGGCCCGCCCGTCTGCTGGAGGTTGATGCCCGCGCCGCAGCCGCCCGCGAGGTGCACCGTCGTCCAGCTCTGGCCCGAGCTCGCCGGCCAGGAATGCCCGAGCTGCGGCGTGCCCGCGTCGGTGGCGTTGGTGGTCCAGGAGCGGCAGTTGCGCCCGGCGATGTTCATCCCCATCGTGGACGAGCCGGTGAGGGTGTCGTGGTTGTCGACCTGCATGCCGCTGGCGCCGTGGTTGGGAACGCCGTCTTCGTTCGGCAGGTCGTTGCAGATGGTGCTGTCGCAGCCGGTGGGGCGCGTGGTGAGCGCCTGGGAGAGGGTCATCGCGAAGAGCCGGCCTTGGCGATCGTACCAGGGCCCGTTGCCGATGCGGTCGCGCGCGTGCACGACGCCGCCGTCTTCACCTTGGTCAGCCGAGAGGAAGGCGCGCCACACCTTGGCTCCCGCGCCGGGCATCGAACGCTCGGCCAACTCGGTGCACGTGCGGTCGGCGCCACGGAGCCCAGCGCCGAGTCCGGTGTCTCCGCGCCGGAGGTCGCCGCCGAAGCCCTGCGGGTTGTTGGAGACGCGCAACACGGCGGCGTGGCTGACGACGAAGAAGCTGAAGCGAGGAAGCCCGCCGTCAGGGAGCGTCACCGAGCCTCCGCCTGTGCCGCTCGAGCCGCCCGCGGTCGTGCCGCCACCCGTGCCGCTGGTGCCGCCGGCCGTCGTTCCTCCGCCGGTGCCGCTCGAGCCGCCCGCCGTCGTGCCGCCACCGGTGCCGCTGGAGCCGCCGGCCGTCGTTCCTCCGCCGGTGCCGCTCGAGCCGCCCGCGGTCGTGCCGCCACCAGTGCCGCTGGCGCCGCCGCCCGTCGTCCCTCCGCCGGTTCCGCTGGTGCCACCGCCGGTTCCGCTGAGGCCTCCGCCGGTCCCGCTCAGCCCGCCGCCCGCCCCCGCGTCATTCGTTCCGACGGCGGGACTGCACGAGACGGCGAAGAGGACTGCAGCGACGAGGTACGAGGACGAGCAGAGGCGCATCGAAGGAGTATGAAATCGAAGGCGCGGTGGATCAACGGCTCAGGCTCGGGCCTGTGCACGACACTGCACAGCTGCACCCCATCACCTTCCTGACGACGCGCCATCTTCAGAAGTGGTGTCGGGTACCGGCGAGCCGAAAGGCGGTGGCGCGTGCCGCGATCCACCCCGCGAGCTCGGCGGGCGTTCGCTGCCCGTTGATGGGAAAGCGCGGGAGCACTGCCCCGGGCCGTCGCTCGGTGAGCCGGTAGGGCCGCGCCTCCGTCGTCCAGATGGCGAAGTCGCCGAGCGACCGAAGCACGTCGACGTGGCGCTGCTGAAAGTGGTGCTGCGGCGTGCCGAAGGGGAAGGCGAAGTGCTGCTGCTGGCCGAAGAGGCGCTCGAAGTCCTCCTTCGACTCCCGGTAGTCGCGGGTCACCTCTTCGTCGGGCAGCTTGTTCGGGCTCGCGTGCAGGTTGGAGTGATTCCCCAGCTTCACGTTCGGGAACGTCACCAGCGCGCCGAGCTCCTCCACGCTCGCCAGCTGAAACGGCGCGGCGTCGGCGAGGCTGCGCAGCTCGGCGCGTTGGTGCTCGGTGACGGTCGAGTGCGGCTCGTCGAGGAGCGCCACCGCTTCGTCACGCGACGTGCCCGCCAAGAGCCGCTTCTCCACCAGGTCCCAGCGGAAGCCGACGCGCCGTTCGATCTTCCGGGGGCAGACGAAGAAGAAGAACTCCACCGCCGGAAAACGAGGCGCGCGCGACCGAATGTAGTCGGCCGCGTCGCGGTAGCCGTCATCGAAGGACAACGAGAGCCAGTTCGCCGCCGAGCCGGGGCGCCGGGTGAGGAGCAGCTCGAGCAGCTCGTCGAGCGCGCTCGCCTCGAGGGTGAGGCCCGGCTGCCAATCGGAAGCGCGCGCCGGACCGACGCGATGCAGACAGAGCGAGACGCCCAAGCCCGCGAGCGCAGCGCCGACCCCGACCTCCAGCGCCGGGCGAGGGAGCGAACGGCCGACGGCACGGGCTGCGTCATCGGGCCTGAGGAGCTGGCGAACCGCGGGGAGCACTCCTGCCGTGCGTAGCGCGCCTTCCGCGAGGAAGAAACTGTGGCCAAAGGAAACACCCACCGTACAGTCGGCGCGAATGCAGCGGCTCACCATCGGCAAGGTCCCCGTCGACGTCGTCACCTTCCACCAGGCGATGGACCGCATCGAGGCGTTGGTCGAGGCGAAGCAAGGCGGCTTCGTGGTGACGCCGAACATCGATCACGTGGTGAACGTGGAAGACGACGCCGCCTTCGAGCGCATCTACACGCGCGCCTCGCTCTCGGTCGCCGACGGCATGCCGCTGGTGTGGGCGTCCAAGCTGCTCAGCACGCCGCTGCCGGAGCGGGTCGCCGGGTCCGATCTCCTCGAGCCCGTGCTCCAGCTGGCCGCGCGCAAAGGCTGGCGGGTCTATTTCCTCGGCGCCGGCCCTGGCGTCGCCGAGAAGGCCGCGCAGGTGGCGAAGGAGCGCTTCGGGACGAACGTGGTCGGCTTCGATGGGCCGATGGTGAAGGTGGACGATCAGGCCCAGCTGAGCCGCATCGCCGACCAGCTCGTCGCCGCGAAGCCCGACCTCATCATGATGGCCTTCGGGGCGCCCAAGCAGGAGTTCCTGATGGACGCGGTCGCCGAGCGGGTGAAGCCAGCGGTGATGTTGGGCATCGGCGCGAGCCTCGATTTCCTCGCGGGCACGGTGAAGCGGGCGCCGGCGGTGATGCGGAAGACGGGGCTCGAGTGGCTCTACCGGCTCAGCCAGGAGCCCGGCCGACTCTGGCGGCGCTACCTCATCAACGACCCGAAGTTCGTCGTGATTTTCCTCCGCACCCTGAAGAAGGACCGGTTGGGATGAGGTGGGAGAACGTGCGCGCAACCTGCGTGCGCCCGACGGGTTGAACGGACCATGCGCTCTCTTCTCGTGCTGTGCGTGGTCCTCGTCGGCTGCGGTGAGCGGCCGCGAAGTGAGGATGCGGGAGTCGTCGCCGAGGTCGACGCGGGTGTGGACGCGGGGGTCGACGCCGGAGTGGATGCGGGAGTCGATTCGGGCATCCCAGGCGTCGATGCTGGGTGCTCGAGCTCGAACCTGACGGCGTGCGGCTATCAGTCCGGCACCTTCTCGCCCGCCCCGCCGGTGGTGCGCAGCCTCACCTACGACGACGGCTTCACCGACGGAGGCCGGACGATCGAGGTCGCCTTCCGACGGCCGCAGGGCGCACCGCTCCCGCTCCCGGTGATTCTCTATTCTCACGGAGGAGCGCAGGGCATCTCGAACGCGCTCACCGTCGGTGAGGAGTGGGCGGCACCCTTGGTCCGCGCTGGCTATCTGGTGGTCGCCATCGCGCACGCGCCGCGGGACGAGGCCTCGCGGACTGCGCTCTGCACCTCCTTGGGGCTTCCGACCGTCGCCGAGTGCGCGACCTTCAAGTACCTCCACTGGGATCGACCGCACGACGTTCGCCAG
Organism: Myxococcota bacterium; assembly: GCA_052034585.1. GTDB lineage: Bacteria > Myxococcota > Myxococcia > Myxococcales > Myxococcaceae > Xiheimicrobium. The sequence goes on along the minus strand of JBPOIJ010000034.1, from coordinate 49,773 downwards.
GTGATCGACCTCCTCGAGCGCACCAACTCGACCGGGCCGCTCGCGGGGTCGCTCGACCTCTCCAAGCTCGGCTACCTGGGGCACTCGGCAGGCGCGGGCTCCACCGAGATGGTGGCGGGCGCGACGCGGCAGCTCGGCACCTCGGTGCACACCTTGGCGGATCCCCGGGTGAAGGCGTTCGTCGGCTGCTCTCCCGAAGGCCCCGGCGACGATGGCTTCCTCGACACCTCGTGGGACTCGGTGACCCGCCCGTACCTGAGCCTCACCGGCATCGGCGACGAGACGTCCGAAGCGACCGCCGCGATGCGGCCTCAGCCGTATCAGCGCATGCCGGCGGGCGAGAAGTACCTCGGGTGGATCACCGAAGCGTCGGCGCGGCACACGACCTTCGAGCACAAGCTCGACGGGTGCGTGACCTGGCAGCAGCAGCGCAGCGCCGACGTCGCCCGCTGCGAGACCTACTTCACCTGGCTCGAGCCTGCCGCGCTCGCCTTCTTCGACGCGCAGCTGAAGGGGCTCCCGGCGGCGCGCGCCTATCTCGCCTCGGACTCGCTGCGCACGCTCTCGGGTGGGGTGATGGAGTGGAGCCGCAAATGACACCGAACTCGCCCATTTGAGCGTGCGCACGATCGACGAAGCGGTGGAGTCGCCCGCCCTCAGAGATCGTCGGGCGGAGCGCTGGCGTTGGCCCTGAACTTCGACGGGTCGAGCGTCTGCACCACCTTGGCGGGAACGCCGGCTGCGACCGAGAACGGCGGGACGTCTCTCGTCACCACCGCGCCAGCCGCGATGACCGAGCCTCGCCCGATGCGCACGCCAGGCATCACGTTCACCTTCGCGCCGAGCCAGACGTCGCGCTCGATGATCGTCGGCACGCCCGGCGGGCGCTTGGAGCGGTCGTGGAGATCGTGGAACTGGGTGTCGATGATCATGCAGTACGGCCCGATGTCGCAGTGCGCTCCGAGCTCGATGCGGTTCGTGCAGCCGATGCTCACCCCGTAGTTCAAGAAGCAGTCGTCACCGATGCTGAGCGTCGCGCCTTCCTCGCAGGTGAGCTCGACGGGCACGATGACGCTGCGGAGCAGACAGTGACTGCCGAGGTGCATCGTCCCGTGGTTCACGATGCGTGGCCGACCGAGGCACCGAACACCGCTGCCGGTCGAGGTGACGTCTCGGAGGTAGAGCTTCGCGGCCGCCAGCTCGGCGGTGTAGCGGGTGACTCGCTCGAGCAGGACCCGTGGCTTGAGCCCGTGGCCGAGATCGCGCCGGAGCTTTCGAAACGCGCCCGCGATGACGTGCCGCACGCCTCAGTCCTCGACTTCTGCGCCGGACGGCGCGCGGGCGACGAACTTCTCGGGGTCGATTCGGTCGATGACCTTCGCGGGGACTCCGGCGACGACGGTGAACGGAGGGACGTCTTTCGTCACCACCGCGCCGGTCGCCACCACCGAGGCCTTCCCGATGCGAACGCCTGGCATCACGCTCACCTTCGCGCCCAGCCAGACGTCGCTCTCGAGGGTGGTGAAGACGCCAGCCGGCCGCGCCCGCCGGTCGTAGAGCTCGTGAAACTGGCTGTCGATGATCATCGTGTACGGGCCCAACCGGCAGCGAGGGCCGATCTCGATCTGCTTGGTGCAGCCGATGCTCGCGCCGTAGTTGATCGAACAGTCCTGGCCGATGCTGAGCACGGCCTTCTCGTCGCAGGTGAGCTCGACCGCCACCATCACGCTCCGCAAGAGGGTGTTCGCGCCGATGATCATCGTGCCGTGGTTGACGATGCGCGGCCGCCCGTTGCACCGCACGCCGGAGCCGACGATGGAGACGTCACGCAGGTACAGCTTCGCGGCGGCCAGCTCGTAGGAATAGCGCGCCGCCCGCTCGACGAGCCGCCGAGTCGAGGTGCCCTTCGCGCGATCGCGGCGAAACTTGTCGAGGGCCGTGGTGAGCGGGTTCGCCATCACTTCGCCACGTAGCACTGGCTCGCGTCGAAGCCAGCCGGAGCGCCGACGCCTTCCTCGTAGCCGAGGTTGTCCCACTCGCGCTCGTCCGCGTAGGGCGCGTTCTCCAGGTAGAAGCGCTGGCCGGTGCGGTCGTTGAAGCTGCGCGAGAACTCGAGGCGCTCGGCGGCGGAGTGATAGAGCACCTGCCCGAAGGCCACCGCGCCCTCGGCCATCGTCAGCCGGTGCGGGCCGAAGTCGTTGCAGAGCCGCTGCTGGCCGTTGACGTAGAGCACCAGGCGATCGCGCCGCACCCAGGCGTCGAAGCGGGTGCGCGGGGCAATCAACATCTGGTCGTCGAGAATGCCGGCGCCCAGGGTGCCGGTGGCGTTCTGCATGCGGAACCAGCTCGGCTTGGCGCTGCTCGCCGGGTACTGCGCGGGCGAGAGGTTCACCACGCTGTCGCGCTCTCCGGCGTCGGGCCGGTTCAGCATCACCCGCACGTCGGACTCGGAGCGCGAGGCGCCGGCGATGTCGAAGGGCGAGCCGTCACGCGGGAAGAACTGCAGGCAGTTCCACTTCTCGAGCGAGGGGTTGTAGCCGTCGTCTTGGTAGAAGAACGGCGTCTGCACGAGCTTGCCGGCGAAGTGGCCGTTGGCGTCGAACGTCTTGCCCGCCTCCGAGGCGCCGCACACCCCGACCCACCAGTAGCGCCGCGAGGTGGCGTTGGAGGCGACCTCGAAGGTGAGGTGGAGATAGTCGGTGTCCGACAGCCGCGCGACGCGGCGAGGCACCAGCACCACCGACGAGAAGACGTCTTGAATCCAGTCGGGGAGGGTGACGCGCAAGAGCCCGTGCACCTCGTCGAGCACCGCCGCCTCGGCTTCGTCGTTGTAGATGGAGACGTCCCACTTGGGGTTCGAGAAGCGCCGGCCGTCCTTGTGGGCGCGGTTCCCATCATCGACGGCGCCCATCGCCATCCACGGCCCCGAGGTGCCGTCGAACTCGTCGAAGAAGTCCTTCGTGCGCGGCATCGCCTTGCCCTGTGGAGTGACCCGCACCGTCGTGCGTGAGAGCACCTTGGGCGACGCGACTGGTCCCTGCCCGCCGAGGATGGAGCCCTTGCCGTGGCCGTTGCGCACGAGGCTGCCGTACTTCGCGGCGACCTCCGCCTCGGTGAAGAACGAGAAGTCGACCCGATCGGCGACCGGCACCTCGTCGATGCCCATCTTCAGGTTCGCGTGCACCGGCGCGAGGAGCCCGGGGAAGGGACAGGGAGTGTCGATGGCTTCGACGACGAGGGCCATCGGCGCGCTGACGTCGGTGACGTCGATGTTGCGCAACAGCTCGCGCGAGGCGGTCGCCGTGTCGTTGTGCTGCCGGTAGCCCGCGCAGTGCAGGGTCGTTCCGGTGACCTTCTCGCCGCCGTTGTCGGTGGTGACGCGCGCTCCCGCGGGGAGTCGGAAGACGCGGTAGTCGACGGCGCCCATCACCGCCGGCACGACGATGGTGACGCTGTCGCGGTTGGGGACGACCTGCACGCCCTCCATCAGCGGCGCGCTCGGGCCTCCGAAGGCGGTGCCGTCTTCCGCGTCGGGTGCGGTCGCCTTGTCGACGACGACGGCGGGCTGCATGCCGGGCATGTCGATGGGGGTGTCGGGCGTGGGGGGTGGCTCCATCGTCTGCGCCGTGGTGCCGGTGCACGCCATGACGGCGAGCGCGGCGAAGAAGGCAGTTTCAGTCGGAGTGAAGAGGCGCTGCATGGAGTCGGTCGTGCCATGGGTCGCGACGCACGTCGAGAGGCGGCGAGCCGAGTCGCGCCGGTCAGGACGCGAACGGGTTGAAGCCGAGGAGGAGCATCACCACCACGTAGGTGCCGAGGGTGGTGAACACCAGGAGCTGGCTCCCGAAGAGCCGTGAACGAGCGCTCGAAGCTGGAGCGAGCAGCGGCCACGCGAGCCATGACACTGCCATCAACACCGGCGTCACGAGCACCAACGCAGGCGGGCCGCGGTTGCCGAAGAGGCGTGCGTCGAGCTCGAGCGCGTCGGTGAGCACGAGCGCGAGGACGGCCGCGATGTCGAGCAACGCGGAGAAGCCCCACGACCGGAGGAAGAGCCGTGGCGTGCTGAAGGTGTTCCTCGCGACCAGCCAGGTGAGCGCTCCCTGCACGAGGCTCGCGATGCCGATGCCGATGACGGCGAGTACGACGAGGTCTCCGGTGTCCAGGCCCGGGCCCATGTGCGCCCAGGCAGGGGTCGCGATCAACGCGATGCTCAACCAGCTTCTTTGGAAGCCGCCAGCAGCAGAGGTCACGACGTCACTGTAGCCCTCGTGCGCGCGCACGCCTCAGTCGCTGACTCCACGGCTCGGTGGGTGTGCCTCGGTCACCTCGCGGATGGCGGTGCTGGGAGACTTCTTTGGCGCGGCTCCCGGCCCGTTGTCCTTGATGATGAGGCCCATCAGGTGCGTCATGTCGGCGGTCGACACCACTCGCCGCGTGCTCCGTTCGACGAGGCTGGTGGAGCCGGGAACGGCGACGATGAGGTTGGCGCCGAGCACGACGGCGGCGGTTCGAATCCGCGCGACCATGTGCTCGAGCCGGTCTTCTTCCTTGAGGCCGCCCTTCCAGCACGGCCAGTAGAACGGGAGGATCGGCCACGTGTAGAGCGTGATCCAGTTGAGCGGCACCTGCGCGTTGCAGTACCCGCTCTTCCACTTCTCGTGGTCGTCGTACTTCTCGAACCACAGCCCGATGTAGCTGGGGTCGTCGGTCACTTTCACTTCGGCGACCACGCTGTAGCGGTCTCGGTCGTACGAGAGCTCGCCGTCCTTCGTCGTCATGCCCTCGGGGAGTTGGTTGACGAGCACCTTGATGTGCGCCGCCTCCTCGACGTCCATCTCGTTGGAGCGCGCCGAGAGCTTGGCGAACTCGCCGATGGCGCTGGAGTCTCCGTAGGGCTGGATCTTGTTGGAATACGTCTGGTGCGCGCAGCCGGAAGCCAGGCCGAGCAGGAGGGAGAGCACGAGGAACGGGCGTCGAAGCGAAGCAGTCATGCCCTCTGAGTGGGGGCACCCTCGCCTGATTTTGAAACGACCCTTGCGGCGACGGCCCCGAGAGGAGCAAGACGGCCTCATGCTTCGCGTGTTCAGCCGCGCCGCCTTGGCGTCAGTGCTCGGCGGGTGTTTGCCTCCGTGCGACCAGGCCCCCGGCCGCACGGCCAACGAGTGCCTTGGCCTCGGCTCGCTCCAGCAAACGAGCGCGACCCTGCCAACCTCGAACAACGAGGTGGCTGACGACGAGCGCGCCGCCCTGATGGGCTTCGAGTTGTTCTTTGACGCACGGCTCTCGAGAGACGGGACCGTGCGGTGCGCGAGCTGTCACCTCCCCGAGAAGATGTTCGCGGATCTCCGGCCCAGTTCAGTGGGGCTCGAGCAGGTCGATCGCAACTCGCCGTCCCTCTACGCCGCGGCCTGGCATCACTGGCAGATGTGGGACGGACGCGCCGACTCTCTGTGGTCGCAGCCCCTTCTCGCGTTCGAGAATCCCAAGGAGATGGACTTCACCCGGCTCGAGCTCGCCCACCGCGTCTTCGACTCCTACCGCGAGCGATACGAAGGGCTGTTCGGAACGATGCCACCCCTCGACGATCTGAGCCGGTTTCCCGCCCGCGGGCGCCCTGGCGATGGCGCTTACGAGGCGATGACGGAGCCCGATCGAGCCGCAATCAACCGCGTCGTCGCCAACGTGGGAAGGGCGCTCGAGGCATACGAACGGAAGCTGGCGTTCGGCAGAGGCCGCTTCGACGCGTTCGCCGACGGCGACTTCCGTGCCTTGTCCTCGGCTGAGCGAAAGGGTTTGGACACCTTCCTCACGAGCGCCTGCGCCGCGTGTCACTCGACCTGGCTTTTCTCTGACGACGCCTTTCACGCGATCGGCTGGGTCGACTCGCCTCCACGAGCCCGGAAGGAGGCCCTCGCGACCCTGAGAGCTTCCCCCTTCGCAGGCCCGAGCGTTCCGATGCCCTCGCCGGAGGACGAAGGCGCCTATCGAACCCCGACCTTGCGGAACGTGCTGCGCACCGGGCCGTGGGGCCACGACGGGCGGTTTGGCTCGCTCGCCGACGCCATCACCGGTCACGCGCACGCCGGCGCGCCCGCACTGTCCGCGGAGGACGTGAACTCGCTCCTGGCTTTCTTCGGTGCGCTCGACGCGAAGGACCCACCGCTCCCCTGGAACGGCTGGCCCGATCGCTGACTCAGGGCACGGAGCCACGCGCCTCGAAGAAGTACTTCACCAGCGAGTCGCAGCTCGGCTCCGTTGGAATGCACGAGGCGCGCGCGGCCTCTCGGAGCCGGTGGAGCAACCCGTGGGGATCGGGAACCTCGACGATGAGTCGCTGCCAGTCGGCGGCGAGCCTCGAGGTGCAGTTGGAGCGGGCGTCGATCGTCCGCCGGAAGACGTCGGTGCGCGAGGAGAGCGCGTACCACCGTCGAGCCGCCGTCAGCTCGGGGGTCGGGAGGTTGTTCTCGCGGCTCAGCCGCTCCTCCGTCGCCGCCAACATCACCATGCAGGCCTGGCTCGAGTTGAAGGAGAGCACGCAGGCCTCACCGAGCAGCTTGGCCCCCGCCAGGTCGCCCGTCTCGAGCCGCTCACGCATCGCCTCGGCCGTCTCCTCGACGCTGCGCTTGGCCGTCGGCACGTCGAGCTCGGGGGTGATCACCTTCGTCGGAACCGCGCGCGGCACGACCAGGCCGTTCGGGGCGACGACCTCACTGGCGACTGGCGTGGTGCGATTCGCGCGCCAGAACGTCGCCGCGACCCCCGCGACCAGCACGAGGGCGGCGACCAGCACGGGGTTTGGGCTTCGCCTCGACGACCGCCGCTGCACCTGTTGGCGCACCTGCGCGACGTCGGTCGGCTCGAGCTCGAGCGCCCACGGGTAGCCGCCCACGAGCACCGCTTCGACATAGACCGAGCGCCGGGTTCGACCGCCCAGAGACTCGCTGCCGAAGGTCGGGTCTCCGAGCTTCGCGAGCACCGACGCGAAGAACGGTCGAGGGTCGGCGCCTGCGCTCAGCACCGAGGCGACCGCAGGTCGTACGTCCTCCTCTTCGCGCCACACGCCGTCGAGCACCGAGACCGCCTCGGACAGCTCGGTCGTCGTCGCGCTCGCTGGCTCCCGTTCGCGCTGCACCGACGGCACGGTAGCGTGGAGAGGGTCGGCCTCGTCAACGAGCGGTGTGCGCCGGCCGTTCACACTTCTTCATGGTGTCGCCGCGTCGGCCTCTGCACAGTGGCGCGCATGACCTCCCTCGGAAAGAAGACCACCGCAGAGCAGGCGCTGCAGGGCCAGTCGCTCACTGGCAAGACGGCCATCGTCACCGGCGCGTCTTCCGGCATCGGCATCGAGACCGCCCGCGTGCTCGCCCTCGCTGGAGCCGACGTCACCCTCGCGGTGCGCAACGTGAAGTCCGGCGAAGAGGTCGCCGCCCAGCTTCGAACCCAGCTCCCACCCACCGCCGGGAGGCTGAGCGTCGAGGCGCTCGACTTGGGTGACCTCGCCTCGGTGCGCGCCTTCGCGAAGCGCTGGGTGGACTCGGGCAAGCCGCTCCAGCTGCTGGTGAACAACGCGGGCATCATGGCGACGCCGCAGGGGCAGACCTCGCAGGGCTTCGAGCTGCAGGTCGGCACCAACCACCTGGGGCACTTCGCGCTCACCACCGCGTTGTTGCCGGTGCTCGAGAGGTCTGCGCCCGCGCGCATCGTGACCCTCTCGAGCACGCTCCACGCCCGCGGTGACGGTCGACGGCTCATCGCGGCGCTCGAGAAGAAGCCGACCGCGTACTCGCCGTTCGACGCCTATGGAGATTCGAAGCTCGCCAACGTGCTCTTCGTGAAGGGCCTCGCGAAGCGGCTGCCGAAGGGCGTGGAGGCGTTCTCGATTCACCCCGGCGTCATCAACACGAACCTGAGCCGGAGCATGGGGCTCCAGGGCGTCATCTTCCGCGCGGTCGGCGGGCTCTTCATGAAGAGCGTGCCTCAGGGCGCGGCGACCTCGGTCTTCGCAGCCACCTCGCCGTCGCTGACAGGGCAGTCGGGGGCGTACCTCGCCGATTGCGCCGTCACGCCGCCGAGCAAGGCGGGGGAAGACGCGCAGCTCGTCGAGACGGTGTGGCAGCTGAGCGAGAAGGCCATCGCCGAGGTGCGCTGAGGCGGTCGCTGAGCAGGTCGTCCGCCGTCAGTGAAACCTCGTGCGTTGGTTGGGCACTCGGGCGAACATGGGCGTGATGCCCTTCTCGAAAGACGTGCTGAACCTCGATCGCCCCGCCGAGGTCGCCCGCATCACCGCCTGGTTCAAGGCGAGCGTGATGGGAACGCTGAAGAAGCGGGGCGTGGTGATCGGCCTGTCGGGGGGAATCGACTCGTCGGTCTGCGCGGCGCTCGCGGTCAAGGCGCTCGGGCCCGACAAGGTCTTCGGGGTCTTCATGCCCGAACACCACTCGGCCTCGGAGTCGCTCGAGCTCGGCCAGCTGCTCGCCAAGTCGCTGGGCATTCAGGCCATCACCGAGTCCATCGCGTCGGCGCTCGAAGGCGCCGGCTGCTACGCGCGCCAGGACGAGGCGATTCGCGAGGTGTTCCCCAAGTACGGCAAGGGCTGGAAGTCGAAGATCACCCTGCCGTCGCTCGTCGACTCCGATCGGCTCAACGTGTTCTCGCTCACCGTGCAGTCTCCGACGGGCGAGCTCGAGACCGCCCGCATGCCGCTCACCTCGTATCTGCAGTTGGTGGCGGCGACGAACTACAAGCAGCGCGTGCGAAAGATGGTCGAGTACTACCACGCCGACCGGCTCAACTACGCCGTGGTGGGCACGCCGAACCGCCTCGAGTACGACCAGGGCTTCTTCGTGAAGCAGGGTGACGGCACCGCCGACATCAAGCCGATTGCACATCTGTACAAGACGCAGGTCTACGCGCTCGCCGAGACGCTCGGAGTGCCCGCCGAGATCCGCTCCCGCCCGCCCACCACCGACACCTACTCGCTGCCGCAGACGCAGGAAGAGTTCTACTTCGCGTTGCCGTACGACCGCATGGACCTCTGCCTCTGGGCGGTGAACCACCAGGTGCCGGCCGCGGAGGTCGCTGCCACCATCGGCCTCAAGCCCGACCAGGTGGAGCGCGTCTTCAAGGACATCGCCTCCAAGCGCCGCGCGACCCGCTACGGCCACCTGCCGCCGCTGTTGGTCGAACCCATCTTCCACGAAACGCACGAGCTCTGACGCTCGCTCTCCTCGAGGAACCCGCATGACCACGACGTTCGCTCCGCCCCCTGCGCTCCACCGCCTCGCCACCCCGTTGCTCCACGACTTCCTCGAGACGACCGCCGCCCGGTTGCCCGAGAAGGTCGCGCTCGTGTGCAAGGGCACTCGAGTCACCTACGGAGAGATCGACCGTCAGGCCAACGCGCTGGCTCACGCGCTGGTCGAGTCGGGCGTCGAGCGGAGCGACCGCGTCGTCATCTTCGCCGACAACACCGTCGAGACCGTCGTCAGCTTCTGGGCGGTGCTCAAGGCCAACGCGATCGTCAGCATCATCAACCCGCTCACCAAGGCCGACAAGCTCACCTATTACTTGAATGATTGCCGCGCGAAGGTGCTCATCAGCGACATGCACCTCGGGGCCGTGTTCAACGAATGCGCGCCGAAGACGCCGCACCTCGTGCGCACCATCGTCAGCGGCGCCTTCGACGCGGCCAAGCTCGGCGCGGTGAAGAACCCCGAGGCCTGGTCGAGCGCGATCGGCCGGGGAGCCGCTGCCGCCGAGAAGGGCGCCAACTTCGCCCACGTGAAGCACGGCCCGCCGGGCCGCCGCTGCATCGACAACGACCTCGCCGCCATCATCTACACCTCGGGCAGCACCGGCGACCCGAAGGGCGTGATGTTGACCCATCGCAACATGCTCACCGCGGGCACCAGCATCTCGACGTACCTGGAGATGAAGGAGCACGACGTGGTGCTCGGGGTGCTCCCGCTCGCGTTCGACTATGGGCTGTACCAGCTCATCATGACGTTCCGCGTCGGCGGCCGGCTGGTGCTCGAGCGCAGCTTCGCCTTCCCCGCCCAAGTGCTGAAGGTGATGGCGGAAGAGAAGGTGAGCGGCTTTCCCGGCGTGCCCACCATCTACGCGGTGCTCGCCGAGATGAAGAACCTGAAGGACTTCGACCTCTCGTCGATCGCCTTCGTCACCAACACGGCCGCCGCGCTGCCGGTCAAACACATCACCATGTTGCGCGAGCTCTTCCCGACGGCGCGCATCTATTCGATGTATGGTTTGACGGAGTGCAAACGCTGTACATATCTGCCTCCGAAGGACATCGACCGGAAGCCGACCAGCGTCGGCCTCGCGATCCCCGACACCGAGCTGTGGATCGTGGACGAGAACGGCCAGAAGGTCGGCCCGAACGTGACGGGGCAGCTCGTCATTCGCGGCGCCACGGTGATGAAGGGCTACTGGGAGAAGCCGGAAGCGACGGCCGAGAAGCTCAAGCCAGGGCCGGTGCCGGGCGAGTTCGTGCTGCACACCGGCGACCTCTGCCGCCTCGACGAAGAGGGCTACCTCTATTTCGTGGGCCGCTCCGACGACATCATCAAGTCGCGCGGTGAGAAGGTCGCCCCGAAGGAAGTCGAAGGCGCCATCACCAACATCCCCGGGGTGAAGGAGGTCGCGGTGGTGGGCGTGCCCGACGAGATCCTCGGCCAGGCGGTGAAGGCCTTCGTGGTGCTCGAGAAGGGCGTCACCATGACGGACAAGGACATCATGAAGGAGTGCCAGAAGCGGCTCGAGAACTTCATGGTGCCCAAGCACGTCGCCTTCCTCGACGAGCTGCCGAAGACGACGACGGGGAAGATCAAGAAGACGGGGCTCGCCGAGCGATGAGCGAAGAACAGCCGGACGTGCAGGTCGTCTACGAGCGCGGCACCTACAGCTTCATGGGGCTGACGCTGCTCGTCTCGAAGGGCGCCCTCGTGCCGCGGCGCGAGACCGAGCTGCTCGCGAAGGAAGCCGTCGCGCTCGTTCGCCAGGCCGGTGAGCGGCCGGTCGTCATCGACGTGTGCTGCGGCTCGGGGAACCTCGCCTGCGCCATCGCGCATCACGTGCCGACCTCGCGGGTCTTCGCGAGCGATCTCACCGATGGCTGCTTCGAGTTGGCGTCGCGCAACGTGACCCACCTCGGGCTCTCGGAGCGGGTCAGCGTGCACCAGGGCGATCTGTTCGCGCCGCTCGCGCCGCACGTCGCCGCCGAGTCCATCGACGTCATCGTCTGCAACCCGCCCTACATCTCGACTGGGCGCCTGGCCGCCGACAGCGCGACCCTGCTCGACCACGAGCCGCGAGAGGCCTTCGACGGCGGGCCGTATGGGCTGTCGATTCACCAGCGGGTCATCAAAGAAGCGCTCGCCCTGCTCAAGCCGCGCGGGTATCTCCTCTTCGAGTTCGGGCTGGGGCAGGAGCGGCAGATGTCGGCGCTCTTCCAGCGCGCGAAGGCCTACGAAGACGTCAGGTTTGCCAACAATCACGAAGGTGCGCCGCGAGTCGTCGTGGCGCGGAAGAAATAACGGAGCATTTCAATGTCAGACATCAAGGAAAAGGTTCGGCAGTTCATCGTCTCGAACTTCTACGTCGCCGATGCCTCGAGCCTGAAGGACGAGGCGTCGCTGCTCGACGCCGGCATCGTGGACTCGACCGGCGTGCTCGAGGTCATCAACTTCATCGAGAGCGAGTTCGGCGTCACCGTCGACGACGCCGAGATGGTCCCCGAGAACCTCGACGCGGTGAACCACATCGTCGCCTTCGTGCAGAAGAAGAAGGGCTGAGTTCCCGTGTGCGGCATCGCGGGCATCATCAACCTCGACGCCTCGGCGCCTCCGTCTCGTGACGCGCTCGAGGTGATGGCCGGTGCGCTCGAGCACCGCGGCCCCGACGAGTTCGGGCTCTATCTCGATCGCTTCGCCGGGCTGGCGCACTCACGGCTCTCCATCATCGACCTCTCCACCGGGCAGCAGCCGCTCTCGAACGAGGACGGCACCCTGTGGATCTCGTTCAACGGAGAGATCTTCAACTACGTCGAGCTGCGCGCCGAGCTGGAGCAGCTCGGCCACCGGTTCCGCACCAAGAGCGACACCGAGGTCATCGTCCACGCCTGGGAAGCGTGGGGCGAGGCGGCCTTCGAGCGAATGAACGGGCAGTGGGCCGTCGCGCTGTGGGACTCCAAGACGCACACCTTCGTGCTCGCGCGCGATCGTGTCGGCGTGCGGCCGCTCTTCGTGATGGAGCACGCGGGCCGGCTCTACTTCGCGAGCGAGGTGAAGGCGCTCTTCGCTGGCGCACCGAGCTTCTCGCGGCAGCTCGACCCGGTCGGGCTCGACGAGACCTTCACCTTCTGGACGGTGGTGCCGCCGCAGTCGATCTTCAAGGGCGTTCGTGAGCTCGAGCCGGGCCACGTCGCGGTGTGGCAGCACGGGCGCTTCGTGCACGACGTCGCCTTCTGGCGGCCGATGTACCCGAGCAGCGAGACTCGATCGGCGCCAGACGTGCTCGGCGCTCAGCACCGCTTCTCCGGTTCGCTCGCCGAGGCCACCGAGGCGCTCTCCACTGCGCTCGAGAACGCGACGCGGCTGCGCATGGTGCGCGCCGACGTTCCGGTGGGCAGCTACCTCTCGGGAGGCCTCGACAGCTCGGTCGTCGCCGCGCTCGCCAGCCGGGCGAAGCCGTCGGGCTTCAAGACCTTCTCGCTGCGCTTCGCCGACGCCGAGTACGACGAGACGCCCTATCAACGCGCCATGGTGCAGCGGCTGGGCACCGAGCACGCCGAGGTCGTCGTCTCCCGGCAAGACATCGCCGAGGTCTTCCCCAAGGTGATTCGTCACACCGAGCGGCCGATCCTCCGCACCGCGCCGGCGCCGTTGTTCCTGCTCTCGAAGTTGGTGCACGACTCCGGCATCAAGGTGGTGCTGACGGGCGAGGGCTCGGACGAGATGCTCGCCGGGTACGACTTGTTCCGCGAGGCGCGCGTGCGGCGCTTCTGGGCACGGCAACCACAGTCGAAGTGGCGGGCGCGGTTGCTCGAGCGGCTCTATCCGTACCTCACCCGCTCGCCGGTCTCGCAGCAGGCGCTCACTCGCCAGTTCTTTGGCCGCGGCCTCGAGCGCGCGAAGGAGCCGGGCTTTTCCCACGAGCCACGCTGGAGCGGCACCCACGCGCTCAAGCGGCTCTTCGCGCCCGACGTCGCGGCGGCGCTCCAGGGCTTCGACGCGCGCGCCCGCTTCCTCGCGACGCTGCCGCCAGAGTTCGGCTCGTGGAACTTCCTCGCCCAGGACCAGTACCTCGAGGTGCGCACGCTGCTCTCGGGTTACCTGCTCTCGTCGCAGGGCGACCGCATGCTGATGGGAAACAGCGTCGAAGGGCGCTTTCCGTTCCTCGACCGCGAGGTGATGGCGCTCGCGAACAGCCTGCCCGCTTCGTACAAGCTGAAGGTGCTCGACGAGAAGCACGTGCTCAAGCGCGTCGCGAAGGACCTCGTCACCAAGGAGATCCTCGAGCGGCCCAAGCAGCCGTACCGCGCGCCCGACGCGCTGAGCTTCATCGGTGAGCGGCGCCCGGCCTACGTCGACGAGCTGATGAGCGAGCAGGCGCTGAAGGACTCGGGGCTCTTCGCGCCGGGCCCGGTCGGCCAGCTCTGGAAGAAGTGCCTGACGCGCTCGAACGACGAGCAGTTCTCCAACACCGACAACATGGCGGTGGTGGGCATTCTCTCGGCGCAGCTGGTGCACCAGCAGTTCATCAAGGAAGCGCCGTCGACGAAGCGGCCGCCGTTCAAGACCGTCGTCGTCAAGCTCTGAGAAGCCGAGCCTTGGTCACCGCTCGGTGACACCGGGGCGCTCCGCTCTTCGCGAGGCGCCGTTCGGGCGTAGAAGTGCTGGGTGCGACGAGTTCTCATCATCTTCCTCGGGTTGGGCTGCGCGCCTCCGCCGAAGCCGCTCGAGCTGCCGCGTGGGTGTCAGCCGCTCCTCGCCGGCGCCGACTGCATTCTCCCCTACCCGTCGGACTTCTTCCGCGTGGTGGACGAGAAGCAGCCGAGCGGGTTTCGAGTCACCATTCCCTCCGACGTCGCGCCGCGCACGAAGGACGGCAAGCGCTTCGACGTCACCAGCGAGGTGCCCATCGACGGCTTCTCCACCGTGCCCACCATCGTCGCGACGCTCGGCGTCGAGCTCTCGGCCGAGGGCTTCGTGCGCCTCGAGGATGGAGGCGAGCCGAGCCTCTCGAAGGACACCTCGAACACCGTGCTCGTCGACGCGGAGACGCTGAAGCCGGTCGCGCACTTCGCCGATCTCGATCCCCGCGCGGTGGACAAGACGCGACAGGCCATCGTGCTCCACGCGTTCGCTGGCCTCGAGGATCGCCGCCGCTACGTGGTGCTCGTTCACGGCGCCAAGCAGACGAGTGGTGCGCTCGCGCCTGCGCCGGAGGGGTTTCGCCGGCTCCGCGACGGGCTGACCGCCAACGATCCCGCGTTCGATCGACTCCGCGACGCGTTCGAGCAACGAATCATGCCGGCCGTTCGTGCGATGGGCATCGAGCGCTCGAAGCTCCAGCTCGCCTGGGAGTTCACCACCGGCAGCCACGAGTGGGCGACGAGAGATCTCTTTCGCGTTCGAGCGCTCACCCTTGCCTGGCTCGACGCGCACCCACCGCACGTCACCGTTCGCTCCTTCGACGAGGCGCCCTATCCAGACACCGCGAGGCTGATCAAAGGCACGGTGACGGGCCCGAGGTTCTGCTCGAACGAGGCGCTCGCCGGGTGCACCTTGCTCCGTGACCCCGACGGGCAGGTGAAGGAGGACGGAACGGTCGAGATTCCCTTCGTCGCCATCGTGCCCAAGACGGTGCTCGACGCGGCGGGGCCCTCACCGTCGTTGCTCTATGGGCACGGCTCCTTCGGCACCTTGGGAGAGCTCGAGAGTTCGAGCGCACGCGGCATCGCGGCTCAGACCCGGCGCACGATGGTGGGCGTCGAGTGGTGGGGCATGCACTTCTCCGACGTCGCGGTGGTGGGCGACGCGCTCACGAACCGGCTGAGCCAGGCGACCCACTTCACCGATCGGGTGCACCAGGCGATGGCGAACTGGTTGGTGGTGACTCGGGCGGTCGAGAGCTTCGGGAGCGACGCTGCGTTCCAACGCTCCTCGGGCGAGCCGTTCGTCACCGGGAAGGCCGAGGCCTTCATCGGCATCAGCCAGGGCCACATCCTCGGAGGGACGATGGCGGCGCTCAACCCGACGACGCAGCGAATCGCGCTCGAGGTCGGAGGCTGTGGACTCACCACGATGATGATGCGCGCCGAGGCGTTCAAGACGCTCTTCGAGTTCCTCGCCTTCAGCGTCGACGAGCCGCTCGAGGTGCAGCGGTTGTTGGCGATGCTCCAGCGGCCGCTCGATCGCGTCGACCCCGCCACCTACGCAGTGCACCTGCTCGCGAAGCCCCTGCCCGGCAACCCCGACAAGCGGGTGCTCATGCAGGTCGGGTTGATGGACGCGGCCGTTCCGAACTTGGGGAGCTGGCAGCACGCGCGCCTCATCGGGCTGCCCGTGTTGCGGCCGACGCCGGTGGTGCCCTACGGCTTCGAGCAGACGGACTTTCCGGCGACGAGCGGCCTCCAGATTCACGACTTCAAGCTGGGCGACCCCGACGCTTTCTATCGGCGGGCCGACTTCCCCGCGATGTCGACGCCGGTGCACGAAGGCGTGCGGGTTCGCGTCCCCGTGCTTCGGCAGCTCGACCAGTTCTTCCGCGACGGCACCATCGCGCAGACCTGCGACGGTCCCTGCGACCCTGATTGATTCCGATTCGCTACCGCCTCGTGGCGCGAACCAGCAGCTGGGCGAGGCGTTCGGCGAGCAGCGCGCGCATCGACTCACTCGAGTACTCGCTGAGGTGCCGGCGCAGCTGCGCATCGGACTCCTCGGCGAGCCGTTCTTCGGAGAGATCTTGATTGCGGCTCGTGAGGGCCTCCCAGCCGTCACGAAAGGTGCGCACGAGCGAGAGGAGCTGCGCACGCGCGCGGACCGTCGCGAGCCCGTCGTCGCGCACGAGCGTCATCAGCCCGCGTGGGTGGAGGCGAACCCACTCGAGCGCGAGCGCCTGGTGACTCGGTCGCGGGCGGCGGGCGCGAGGTGACGAAGCCCGGTTGGTGTTGGCGCGCGCGCGATTTCGGCGTCGCCCATACGTCCACCGAAGGCCGTGCTTCCCGAGCGTCACCGTCCACAGCCGGCCGTCGTTGCCGAGCCGCTGAGTGCCGACTGGAAACTGGGCGGCGGCTTCGTCAGGGCATTTTCGACTGCGAGCCATCGAGACTCCTCGAAACCAGAGGCGCTGAACGATCAAGGAACGGGCATGAAGGCCACGCCTCGGAACGCAGTGTTGGGCGCCGCGGTCGCCAGCGAGCTGAGCGCGCGCCCGAGCGAGAACCGGTTCACGTCGCGCAAGAGATAGAGGTCGGTCGCCGTCGTCGCGAGGCACACGACGTCACGGCCGTCTTCGGTGCACGAGAGATGGCGCACCATCGGCGTCCAGTAGTCGTCGGCGGTCCAGATGCTGCCACTCTTGAAGCCGCGAATGAGCCCGAAGGAGTCGTCGGCGACGTAGACGAGGTCGAGCCCCGGCTCGCTGGCGTCGTCTTCGAAGAGCGCGAAGCCGTAGGGCGAGCTCGTGCCGGCGCCGAGGTACACGGAGGTGAGCGAGGTGGGAGGCCCGATGCCAGTGAGCCCGACGCGGTGCACGCCCGCCTGACCCGAGCCGGTGGAGACCCACAGGTTTCCTCCGAAGAAGCCGAGGCCGCGCACGTTCGAGGGCGCGTTCACCACGAGGGTTGGGGCAGTCGTCGAGCCCGCCGAGGTGAAGACGACGCCTTCGGTCGCTCCCGCCGCCCACACCTGGGTGCCGTCGTTGATCGCCGAGCGAATGCTCGCGCCGCTGAAGCTGGTCGAGAGCGTCGTCGAGGTGTCGACCGTCATGCTGGTGAAGGAGCTCGCCTGCACGAGCGCGACGACGCGCGGCGTGGCGGTGGTGGAGACGCTCGCGGTGCCTGGCGCCGAGCCGTAGCCGCCGAGCGCGAGCCTCCGTCCGTCGGGAGAACGAGTGAGCGCGCCCTCGGCGACCGAGGTGCCGGACAAGGTGAAGGGTTGGTTCGCGCCCGACGCAGAGGTGGGGAGCGGGAGCGTTCCGAGGACGGCTCCGCTGGTGAGGCTGCGACGCTGCAAGAAGACCGGCGCTGCGGCGCTCGAGAGCGCGCCCGAGCCATCGCCGACGACGAGCACGACGAACTCGGTGCCGAGGCTGCTCGTTCCGCCTCCGGCCACGCCGCCTCCCGTGGAGCCGCCAGCGGTCGCAGCGCCGCCAGCCGTCACCGTGCCGCCCGCCGTCGCCGTGCCGCCCGCCGTCGCAGTGCCGCCAGCCGTCACCGTGCCGCCAGCCGTCGCCGTGCCGCCAGCCGTCGCCGTGCCGCCCGCCGTCGCCGTGCCGCCCGCCGTCGCCGTGCCGCCAGCGCGTCCTCCCGCTGAACCACCGGCCGTCGCCGTTCCGCCAGCGCGTCCTCCCGCTGAGCCACCGGCCGTCGCCGTCCCGCCGGCGCTTCCTCCCGCCGTCGCTGAGCCGCCCGCCGAGGCGCCTCCGCCAGCACCGCCCGTCCCTCCGTCGGTGACGACACCGGCGTCGTTCATCTTCCCGCCGATGGTGGTGATGGTTTGTCCACAGGAGAGCGCCAGCGCAGCGAGCGCCCACGAGAGTGATGACCGCATGCGCGCGACATAGAGCGACGAGGGACCTGCGCACCAGCCGCCCCCGCGCGATTTCAGCGACCGTGTCGGGGTGACACGCTTGCGAATGATCACCTCAGGGGAGCGGCATGAACGCGAGGCCACGAAAGGCCGTGTTCGTCGAGGCAGTTCCGAGCGAGCTCATTCCTCCCGACGCGAGCGCGTGGCCGACGTCGCGCAGCTTGAGCAAGGTGGAGGACGAGGTGGCGAGGCAGACGACGTCGGCGCCGTCGAGGAAGCACGCCAGGTGGCGAACCGCGGGCGTGAAGGTGGCCGATTGTGCCCAGGTGCCGCCGCTCTTGACGAAGCGGAGCAGGCCCGCGCTCTCGTCGGCCACGTACAGCAGGTCGTCGCCCGGCTCGGTGGAGACGTCGAAGAACGCCAACCCGTAGGGGCTCCCGACCGCGACGACGGAGGTCGTGGTGGTGGAGACCAGCGGGAGCCCGGTGCCCACCTGCAGCACGCCGGTCGGCGGCGAGCCAGTGGAGAGGAAGAGGTTGCCGCCAAAGATGCCGAGCACCCGGCCCGTCGAGGGCGCCGTCGAGATGTTGATGGGCGTCGAGGTGGAACCCACGGTGGTGCGGAAGATGCCGCCGCTCCCGCCAGCCACCCAGACGTTCGTTCCGTCGGACACGGCGGTGCGCGGTGGGTTGTTGGGGAAGAGGGTCGTGAGCACGGTGCTGGTGTCGATCGCCCCTCCGGTGAACGCCGCGGCGTTGACGAGCCCGACGATGCGCGCGCTCGTCGTCGTCTGCACCGAAGCCGTTCCCGGCGTCGCGGCATAGCCTGCCAGCGCCAAGGTGCGGCGGTTCGTCGAGAGGGTCAGGGAGCCGTCAGCCGACGCGGTGCCGCCGAGGGTGAAGGGTTGATTGGCCCCGCTCGCCGCGATCGGCATGGGCAGGCTGCTCACGAGATTCCCGGTGCTGATGAGCCGTCGCTGCAAGGTGACCGCGGTCGCACCCGTCGTCAGCGCCGCGCTGCCGTCACCGACGAGCACCACGACGATTTCAGTGGGGAGCGCGGCCGTGCCGCCGCTCGACGCGCCGCCCGCGGAGCCGCCACCACTCGTTCCACCGGCCGTGCCGCCGCCCGCGGAGCCGCCACCGCTCGTTCCACCGGCCGTCGTGCCGCCCGCTGCGCCACCCGCCGTGCTGCCACCACTCGATGCGCCACCCGAAGTGCCGCCAGCGCGACCGCCCGCGACGGAGCCACCGGCGCTTCCGCCTCCCGCGGTCCCGCCAGAGGAGGAGCCACCACCGAGCGATCCGCCCGCCGAGCCACCGCCGACTGATCCGCCCGCCGCAGAGCCACCCGATGCGCCGCCAGCCATCGACCCGCCACCGACCGAGCCACCACCGACTGATCCACCACCAACTGTTCCACCGCCGACTGAGCCACCGCCGACTGAGCCACCGCCGACGGTTCCGCCGCCGACCGTTCCACCGCCGACCGTTCCACCGCCGACCGAGCCACCGCCGACCGAGCCACCACCGACTGTTCCACCGCCGACCGTTCCACCGCCGACCGTTCCACCACCAGTCCGTCCACCCGCGAGCCCACCGCCAGCGCCACCGACGGTTCCGCCCGACGAGCCTCCGCCAGAACCGGCGTCGACGCCCGCATCGGCGGTCTTTCCTCCGATGACGGTCGTCGTCTGACCGCACGCGGAGAGAACGACGAGGGCGGCGAGAACCAACTCGGTGCGCATGGCCGCCCCTTACCCGAACTGCCCCGCTCGAAGGGAAACAGGAACGTCGCGAGCTGTCGCTCGGCGGTGACGCAATTCTGAGAGTTCTCTTTTCCAGCTGTCAGGGAGCGTCGGGGCCGGTCGCATACATCACGCCCATGCTCGTCTGGGCTCTCGCCGTCACCCTCGCGCAGCCGTTGACCTTCGACGAGGCCCTCGCGCTCGCCGAGCGAAACCCCGTGGTGCAGGCGCAAGCAGAAGGCGTCGAAGCGCGGCGCTCCCTCGCCGAGTCGGTGCCGTGGCTCGTCGCGAACCCGTCGGTGATGGTGCAACCAGGCTGGCGCAGGCTGCAGACCGGCGGGACCGGCCCGGAACTCTACCTCGGCGTCACCCAGGACGTGAGCCTCGCTGGAGCCGGCCGTTCGCGACGCGAGACGGCCCTCAAGGAGAGCGCAGCCGACGGGCTCGAGCTCGCGATTCGCAGACGAATCCTCCGCCTGGGCACCGCGCAGGCCTGGCTCGCGCTCTGGGCGGCGCAAGGTGCGCTCGAGGCCGCGCGTCGGGAACACACCTTGATCGTCGATCTCCACGAGAAGGTCGCTCGCGGCGCGGCGGCCGGCGGCTTCACGAAGGTCGACGTCGCCGTCACCCGCGCCTACGTCGCCGAAGCCCACCTCGCAGAGCTCTCGCTCGAGGGAGAGGTCTTCTCCCGCGGCATCGCGCTCAACCGTGTGCTCGGCCGTGACGACGACGACACCCTCGTCGCGGGGGCGCTCCCCGACATTCGCCTCGCCGACGTCGCGCCTTCGGAGGTGCTCGACGCCGCGTCGCGCTCGTCGGTCGTCGGGGCTGCTGCCGCGCTGACCGAAGCCACCAAGGCCCACGGCGTGGAGCTCGAGGCGCAGCGCGGCACCTCCCTGCAGGTCGGTGCGCTCGGGTGGCGCGAAGGTGGAGGCGACCTCGCTGCGGTCGGAACCCTCCAGCTCACGCTCCCGGTCTTCGAGCGGGCTCAGCGAGAGCGCTCGGCGAACGCCGCAGCCCAGGCGCAGGCCCAAGGCCGGGAGCGCGCGGCGCTCGTCGAGGAGCGGCTCGAGCGCCGGGACGCGCTCCATGAGGTCGAGCACACCGCGGAGGTGAGGAAGGCGGTGGAAGACGAACTCCTCCCTGCCGCCACCGACTCCGCCGACGGCATCGAGCGCCGCTTCGCAGCGGGAGAAGCGACGGCGCAGGACGTGGTGATGGCCCGACGCACGCTCGTCGCCACCACCGCGCGGCGCATTCGGGCCCGCGCCGACGAGGTCTTCGCTCGGTTCCGGCTCGCGGTCTTGTCCGAGGAGGCACGTCGATGAGGTGGCTCTGGGTGGTGTTGGTCGTCGGGTGCGAGCGCGCGTCGGTGCCGGCGCCGGTCGAGGCTCCCTCTGCGCCGAGGAGCGTGGCCACCCGCTGGGTGGAGTCTCGCAGCGCCGAAGACACGACGGTGCTCGAAGCGCCCGCGCGCGTGTTGCCGAGCCCCGAGAGCGTCGCTTCGCTCGCCCCACCGCTCCAAGCGCGGGTGGTGAAGGTGCGGGTTCGCCCCGGTCAGCGCGTGTCGGCGGGAGAGTCGTTGGTCGACGTGCTGATGCCCGAGCTGCTCCACGCCGCGGGCGATCTCGCTGGCGAGCAGCTCAAGGTCGACGCGTTCTCGCGACGGAAGGCGCAGCTCGAGGTGCTCAAGAGCGAAGGGCTGGTGCGGGTGGCGGAGCTGGCCGAGGTCGAGGCGCTGCTGGCGAACGCGCGGGCCGATGCGCAGGCAGCGCGAGCGACGCTGCGAGCGTCGGGCATCAACGATCGATCGGCAGAGGCCCTGGTGTCGGGTGACGGCGTCGTCTCGTTGCGCGCGCCCATCGCTGGCGTGGTGAGCGCGGTCGAGGCCGTGGTGGGAGAGGTGCGAGATCCCGCAGGGCGTCCGCTGATCCAAGTCGTGGGCGAAGGCGAAGGACGCATCGAGGCCCGGCTCCCGGCGAGCGCGAGTCCCGCGGCGCGCTATTCCTTCGTCTCGGGCGCGCAGGTGCGACCCATCGAGCTGGTCTCGGTGTCGCCTCGGCTCGAGAGCGCCGACGGCGCCCGGCTCGCCTGGTTCACCTCTCCCGATGCTGGGCTCCCAGTCGGCGCGACGGGGCGAGTCCGGGTCTCGGCGGATCCGTCCTGGCGGGTGGTGCCGGCGCGTTCGCTCATCGACTCCGAGGGGCGGGTGCAGGTTCGCGTGCGGACGGGAGATGGCTCGAGCCTGGTCGAGGTGCGCGTCATCGCGCGCAGCGGCGCCGAGGCGGTCGTCGAAGGGCTCTCGGCCGAAGCAGTCGTCGCGGCGGAAGGTGAGAGCCGGCCATGATCTCCCGGCTGGTCGAGTTCTCGGTCGACAAGCGCTGGTGGGTCGCCGCGCTCACCGTGCTCCTCGCCATCGGCGCGGTGGTCTTCTCGTTGCGCATGCGGCTCGACGCGTTGCCCGATCTCACCAACAACCAGGTCATCGTCCTCACTCGCGCGCCCGGCCTCACGCCCGAGGAGGTCGAGCGGCTCATCACTCGCCCGCTCGAGGTGACGCTGGGTGGCATGCCGGATCTCGTCGAGCAGCGCAGCCTCTCGCTCTCGGGCATCTCGTCGGTCACCGTCGTGTTCGAGCCGCACGTCTCTCCGTGGCTGGCGCGGCAGATGATCACCGAGCGGGTGGTGACGATGCAGCTGCCTGGCGGCGCGTCTCCCGAGCTCGCGCCGCTCACTGGTGGGTTGGGTGAGATCTTCCACGTCACGCTCTCTTCCCCGAAACGAACGCCGGCCGAGCTCCTCGAGCTGGCGACGTACCGGGTGGCGCCGTTGCTCAAGTCCGTCTCCGGAGTGGTGGAGGTGAACTCGTGGGGCGGGGCGCAGCGAACGTGGGACGTGGTGGCCGACGAGCAGCGGCTCGCTTCGCGCGGCCTCACGTTGGGCCAGCTCAAGTCGTCACTCGAAGCCGCGTCGGGCATCGCGCCTGGTGGAGCGCTGCTCTCGGGGGCGTCGCAGGTTCTTCTGCGCGGGCAGGCGCTGCCCTCGAGACCGGGCGATCTCGGCGCCGCGGTGGTGTCGGGAAATTCGGTGCGGGTCGGTGACGTGGGCGAGGTGCGGGAAGGCGCGCGGCTCCGGCTCGGTGCGGCGACGGCGAACGGGGAAGGGGAGACGCTCTACCTGATGGCCCAGATGCTCCGGGACGCGAACGCGCTCGAGGTGATGAGCCGAATCCACGCGCGCATGCCCGAGGTCCGCGCGGTGCTCCCCGAGGACGTGCAGATCGACGTCGTCTACGACCGCTCGACGTTGGTGAAGGCCACCTTGCGAACGGTCGCGTCGAACCTGCTCGAGGGCGGGCTCTTGGTCGTGCTGGTGCTGCTCCTCTTCCTCGGGAACCTGCGCGCCTCGGTGTTGGTCGCCTCGGTGATTCCCCTGGCGATGGCGTTCGCGGCCGCGGCGATGGCGCTGCTCGACGTGCCTGGGAACCTGATGAGCCTGGGCGCGCTCGACTTCGGCTTGCTGGTCGATGGCGCGGTGGTGCTCGTCGAGGGGCTCTTTCACGGCATCTCGCGCTCGGAGTCGCTCACCCGTGACGGCATGCGTTCGCGCATTCGAGAGCTCTCGGGAAAGCAGGCGCGGCCGGTCTTCTTCTCGGTGCTGGTGCTGTTGCTGGTCTACGTGCCGGTGCTCTCCCTCACCGGCGTCGACGGCATCCTCTTCCGGCCGATGGCGTTGACGGTGGTGTTCGCGCTGACCGCGGCGCTGTTGCTCTCGCTCACCTGGGTGCCGGCGGTGGCGGCCATCGTGCTGCGCCAGAAGGACATGCCGGAGCGCCCGCCACCGTTGGTGCGCTTCGTCGAGTGGATCTACCCGAAGGTGCTCGACCCTGGGCTCCGGCGGCGTGCGGGCGTGGCGATCGGCGCCGGGGTGCTCTTCGTGGTCGGCGTGCTGGCCGGGCGGACATTGGGCGTGGAGTTCACGCCGCGCCTCGACGAGGGCGATCTCGTCATCCAGACGGTGCGCGCGCCCGACATCTCGTTGGAGGAGGCGGTGCGGGCGAGCAGCCGGCTCGAGGCGAGGCTCAAGGCCGCGTTCCCCGAGGTGCTGCAGGTCGTCTCGCGCGTCGGCAGCCCGGCGGTGGCGACCGACATCATGGGCTACGACCAGGCCGACATCTTCGTGAAGCTCGCGCCCCCCTCGCGCTGGCGCCCGGGGCTCACCAAGGAAGCGCTCGTCGAGCAGATGGAGCCGGTGGTGCACGAGGGCACACCCGAGGCGTCCTTCACCCAGCCGATTCAGATGCGCTTCAACGAGCTGCTCGGTGGCGCGGTGACCGACGTCGCGATCTCCGTGTACGGGGAAGACTTGAAGGATCTCCGGCGCACCGCCGACGAGGTGGCCCATCGGGTCTCGAAGGTGCCGGGCGCTGCCGACGTGCGAGTGCTCGCGCCGCCGTTCGTGCCGCTCGCCACCGTGCAGCCGCGGCCCATCGACGCGGCGACGGTGGGCTTCACGTCTCGGGAAATTCTCGATGCGGTGCAGTCTGCCCGGGTGGGCGTCGATGTCGGCGTCACCTTCGATGGACCGGTGGCGGTGCCGCTGCGGCTGCTGACGACGGGCACCACGGCCTGGAACCTGGAGAGCCTCTCGCTCCCCGTTCCCGCGGGCGGGTTGATTCCACTCTCTCGCGTCGCCGACGTGGTGCGCACCGAGAGCCCCGCGCTCATCAATCGGAAGAACGGCGAGCGCCGGCTGGTGGTGGGCTTCAACGTGCGCGGAGAGGATCTCGGCACGGCGGTGACGGGCGCGCAGGACGCGGTGAAGGACCTCGCGCTGCCCTCGGGCTTCCGGCTGGTGTGGGGCGGGCAGTACGAGAACCTGCTCGAGGCGACGCACCGGCTCTCCATCGTCATTCCGGTGGTGCTCGTCGGCATCCTCGCGCTGCTCACCTGGGTCTTCTCTCGGCTCAAGCCCGCGCTGTTCGTCTTCGCGCTGGTGCCGTTCGGCGGAGTCGGTGGCGTGCTGACGCTCTGGGCGCGTGACATGCCGGTGTCGTTGCCGGCGGCCATCGGCTTCATCGCGCTCTCAGGCATCGCGGTGATGAACGGTGTCGTCTGGGTGTCGCGTGCGCTCGAGCTCGAAGACGAAGGCCGCTCCTCCGAGGAGGCGGCGAGGCAGGCGGCGCTCGACCGAGCGAGGCCGGTGCTGATGACGGCGTTGGTGGCGGCGCTCGGGTTCCTCCCGATGACCCTGGCGACGGGCGCGGGCGCCGAGGTGCAACGACCGTTGGCGACGGTGGTGGTGGGCGGGCTCGCGACCTCGACGCTCCTCACCTTGTTGGTGTTGCCTTCGCTGTTCGCGGTCGTCATCGGCCGACGGCGCGGTTCGGCGAGCGTGCCGCCTGACGCAGAAGCTGCTTCCACGCACTGAGGGCGTCATGATGACTCCCGTGAAGCTCCTGTTGGTCGAAGACGAAGCGCAGATGGCGAGGCTGCTCCAGCGCGGGCTGGTCGAAGAGGGCCATCAGGTCGACGTCTGCGCGAAGGGTGAAGACGCGGCGGTGCAGGCGAAGAACGTCGCGTACGACATCATCCTCCTCGACTGGTCGCTGCCCGACGTCGACGGCCTCACGGTGCTGCGGCGCTGGAGAGAGGCTGGGCTGTCGACGCCGGTGTTGATGCTGACGGCGCGCGGCTCGACGGGCGAGAAGGTGACCGGCCTGCGCGCTGGCGCCGACGACTACCTGGTGAAGCCCTTCGACTTCGACGAGCTGCTGGCGCGCATCGACGCCTTGAGGCGCCGGGGGCTGGGCACGAGCGCGAACCCACAAGTGGGGGCGGTGACCCTCGACGTCCGCAAGCGCGCCATCGTCCGCGGAGACAAGGAAGCGGTGCTCACTGCGCGGGAGTTCGCCTTGGCCAACGAACTCTGGACGCACGCGGGCGACGTGCTCTCGCGCTCGCGGTTGCTCTCGGCGGTGTGGGGCTCCGACTTCGACGGCATGCCCAACGTGGTGGACGTGTACGTCGGCTACCTGCGCACCAAGCTCACCGACGTCGGGGCGAACGACGTGGAGATCGCCGCCGTGCGTGGCATCGGCTACCGGCTGCGGAAGGTGCCTTCGTGACGCTCTCGACGCGCCTGTGGCTCTGGGGCGCCATTCTTCCCGCGGCCATCTTGGCGATGGTGCTCTTCGCGGCCGACACCGTGTTTCACGCCGCGCTCGAGCGCACCCTCGATCAAGCGCTCCTCGCCCAGGCCGCCATCGAGAGCGTGAGCCTCTTCGACGGGCCGAAGAACGAGCCGCATCTGCACATGGCCTCGTCACCGCTCGTCGACAGCGTGAGGCCCTTCGCGCCCGAGGGCATCCTCTTCGGTCCCGACGGCGCCGAGGTGATGCGCTACCCGCCGCCGCTCGAGGGGACGCAGCGCGAATCCCTCCTGCCCGCGTCGGTGCCCAACACGCCCTCGCTCTCGACGGTCGAACACGAAGGCCACCGTCATCGACAGCTCGTCGTCTCGGTGAAGAGCCCGTCGGGCGACGTCTTCGCGCTGAAGCTCTCGGCGTCCCTCGCGCAGGCCGACGCCTCGACGGTCACGTTTCACCTCGTCGCGCTCGGCGCCACCCTCGCGACCGTCTTGGTGCTGGTGCTGATTCAGGGCGTTCAAGGCAGGGGACTCCGGCGACGGCTGGCGGCGCTGCGAGGGCACCTCGAAGCCGTGCGCGCTGGAGAGCTGGAGCGCCGGCTCGAGCCCGATGTCGGCCGTGACGAGGTCTCCGAGGTGCACCAGGTTCTCGGCGAAGCGACCGAGCGGCTGCAGGCGGTGCGTGACGCTCGAGAACGGTTGCTCGCCGACGCCGCTCACGAGCTGAGGACGCCGCTGTCGCTCATGCGCACCCGGCTCGATCTCGCGCTCCGTCGTGAACGCACCCCAGACGAGCTCAAGACGGCGCTGGCCGAGACCCGGCAGGAGGTCGTGCGGCTCGCCTCGCTGGCGTCACGGCTGTTGGACACGGCCTCCATCGCGCGCGACGAGCGCTCGGTCGAGGTCGTGGAGATCTCGCAGGTCGTCGACGACGCGCTCTCGGTGAGTCGTGACGCCGCGGCGACTCGTCACGTCGAGCTCCGCGCCGAGGTGACGCCTGGGCTGTCCGTTCGCTGTCACGCCATCGAGCTGCGCCAGGTGTTGGACAACCTGCTCTCGAACGCCCTCAAGTTCGCGCCCGACGGGAGCACGGTGACGGTGCGCGCGAGCGTGACGAACGGCGAGTTTGCCCTCTCGGTGAAGGACACCGGGCCAGGCATTCCCGAAGCCGAGCGTGAGAACGTGTTCGAGCCGTTTCATCGAGTGCGTGGAGGCCCGCCCGGCACCGGCTTGGGCCTCGCCATCGTGCGTGAAGTCGCGCGTCGTCATGGAGGCCGGGCGTTCGTCGCGCCCACCACTTCCGGTGCCGAGGTCGTCGTCGCCTTCCCCGCCTGACCCTCAGCCGAAGAGCTTCCAGTTGCCTTCGATGTGCTTGGTGACGGTGGCGATGGCGCCGCCGGTGGTGAAGATGTGGTTCGTGCCCGCGAGCCGAACGTGCTGGTACCGCGGCCCGGTCGAAGGCGCCTGGATGCCGGCGTTGATGCGATCGAAGAAGAGCTCGCGCAGCTTGCCCTTCGCGGTGATGACGAGCGCTGGCCGGCCTTCTTCGAGCCAGCTCTTCCACGCCGCGGCGAGCGGGAGGTTGGTGACGTCGGGCAGCCCCGAGCGCGACATCACGAAGTCGAGGAGGGCCTTGCGCGGAATCGGCACGAAGCGCGCGTACTTTCCCTCGGCGGTGAGCAGCCGCATCCACCCCCAGTAGTTGGTGGCCTGCTTCGGCACGACGCGCAGCACCGCCGCCTTCACCGACTCTTCCATCGGCAACCGAGTCGAGAGCGCGCGATCGAGCAGCGAGGTGGCGACGTTCTTCTGACTCGGGAGTTGCTCCCGCAGCCACGCGCGCAGCCGCATCGGCTTCACCGTGCCATCGGCCGCCTTCGGTTCGGTGACGTAGAGCTCGGGCTCGAGCAGCAAGAGGCCCTTCACCCGCGCCTTCTGCGCGTCTCCAGTGAAGATGGCGTTCACCGCGCCGCCGCACAGGCCAGCGACCACGAGTCCGGAGAGGCCTTCGCGTTCACAGAGGCGATTCACCAGCTCCACCGTCACCGCGGTGAAGGAGCCGCCCGTCACCACCGGGAAGAAGTCGTGGGTCACCTTCGGCAGCGGGCCGGGCGCGTCACCGAGCCCGGGGAGATCGAAGCGAAAGCAGAGCACGCCGTCGTCCGCCAAGGCGTCACTGGCCTGACTGGCGAGGCCTCCGTGGCCGTCTCGCGGCACGTAGCCGAAGTTCACCCACAACAGCCCGACGTCGCTGCGGCGGGTGGCCGGCCGATGAATCGTGCCCACGCAGCGCCCCGAGGGCAGGTCGAGCACGTCGAGCTCGCGCGAACTCATTGGTCACCTCCATCGGTGACGCTCCAGGCGTTCGTCCACTGGTGGAGCCGCTCGAAGGTGAAGGTGAACGGCTCGCGCAGGTCGGCGATGAGGTGGGTGCTCTGCAGCCAGAACGGCGGCTTCGGAACCTTGAAGGCGCCGTAGTGGTTCCGCTTCGCGGCCGGCAGCTTGTCCTCCGCGCGGCCGTCGAGGAAGACGGAGAGCCACTCGCCGCCGATGCGCTCCGGCTCCGCGAAGGCGAACGCGTCGGCCGACCGCCACAGCTTCGGCGTCCACGGGTAGCCCTCGACCTCCACCTCGGCGCCGCGCTCGAAGTCCTTCACGTAGTCGTCGCGGACCTTCCGGGGGGCGTCGGGGAACTCCATGTAGTCGGCGGCGAGCTTGCGCCGGAGCATGTCCATCATCATCGCGCGCGCGGTCTGCGGCGGCTCCCAGGCGATGAGCCCGTCGAGCGTACCGTCTTCGAAGTACGGCCTCGCGAGCAGCGCGCCCAGCCGCAAGCCCAGACAGACGACGCGCTTTGGCCCGAGCGTCTTCGCGTGGCTGATCACCCGGCCGAGATCCGCCAGCCAGGTGTCGAAGGACTGCTCACGAAACGCTCCAGTGCTCTCGCCGACGCCGCGGTAGTCGAAGCGCAGCACGTCGTAGCCGTTCACCGCGAGGTTTCGGGCGAGCCGTACCCAGGTGAGGTAGCCGTGCGCGCGCTCGAGCGTCATCGGCCCGGCGAGAATCACCGTCGCTCGAGGGCGCTTCGCCGCGGCGCGATGATGCACGAGGTACAGCTGCGCGCCTTGATGGGCGAGGTACGAAGGCGTCTCGTCGCCCGGCAGCGCGTCGCCCGGAGCCCAGACCTTCACGGTTGTCCCTTTCGGCGCGCTTGCGCCACCGCGTGCCGGGCGAAGTCGAGCCAGGTCTTCGGCAGTGAGCCCGCTTCTTCACGCACGCCGCGGAAGTACTCGAGTCCGTAGCTCAAGGTCGCGCCCGCGATGGCCACCTTGCCGAGAAGTGGATGCAGCTGCCGGCGCTCGTCCAACTTCTCCGCGACGGAATACGCGGCACGCGAGAGCACCTTGCCCACCGTCGGCGCGCTCGCGCTGAGCAGCAACAAGGCGCGCGAGGCCGGGTTCACCAGGAACAAGAAGTGCCAGGGATCGGCGTCGAGCCGGTCGGGGTGCTTCTGATGAATGCGGCTGTCGTAGATGCCGTAGCGGAAGTTGCGCGTCATCCACAGGTTCAGGTCGACGTGGTCGCTGCGGTTGATGGTGCGCGCGTCCTTCGCGAAGTACAGCCGCGCGCCGGCCTTCTGGAGCCGAACGCCGAGCTCACGGTCCTCGGAGCGATCGAGCGACCGGTCGAAGCCGCCCACCTTGAGGTAGTCGTCGCGGCGGAAGGAGACGTTGCCGGTGCAGACCATCACTCCGCGCACCGCCGTCGGTTCCCGGCTGTAGCGGGCGACGAAGCGCGCGAGTTGCTCGGCGTGGAAGCGCTCGAACAACGGCTTGTCGTCGAGGCCGGGCTCGTTGTCGATGTGCCCGAGCACGAGCGTGTAGCCGGCGTCGTGGGCCTTGAGGTGCTCGGAGAGGAACTCCGGCGGCACCAGCATGTCGTCGTCGGTGATGACGATGATGGGCGCCTTCGCCTCGAGCACGCCGGCGTGACGGGCGGCGGCGGCTCCGGCGTTCGCTTGGGTGAAGACGCGGAGCGCGAAGCGGTCCTTTCGTTTGGCGAGCTCGGGCGCGACCGGCACCTTCGAGCCGTCGTCGACCACCACCACTTCGAAATCGTCGGCTGGGAGCGTCTGGTGGCCGAGCGCGTCGAGGAGCTCTCCCAACAGCTGGAGCCGGTTCCACGTCGCGATGACCACGCTGAGTCGGGGCGTCTTCACGGCTCACGTCACGTACTGCCCGGCGCTGCGCGCGTCGAGGGAGAAGACCGGCGCGTCGCTCAGAGATAACGAACCGGCTCGCCCACCTCGGGCTTCTTCAGCTCGGCGAGGAGGGCAGGCGACAGCTTGGCCTTGAGCGCCTTCACCATCTCTTCGCTGCCCGCGTAGTCGTGGTGCTCGGCGTCGAGCAGCACCTGAATGTCCGAACGGGAAAACGCCGGCAGGTTGTACCGGGTGAGGAAGTTCTTGAAGACCTCGTCGTCGCGCCAGCTGTCGTCGATGTCGAGCGACTGGGCGAAGCTGATGACCGAGGCGAGCTTCCGATCGACCGGGTCGAGCTTCTGCTCGCCGGAGCTCTGCAGGTACCGGTTGAACTCGTAGATGCACGTCGCCCGGAGCGCCTCTTCGCTCATGTGCGAGTAGCGCGCGTTCACCTGCATCTGGAACGTCGGAGCGCCGTTGAGGCCACCGCCCGGCACCTTGGTGAACTTCACGACTTCGCTCTCGCCCGCCTTCGGCTCGAACCAGCCCGCTGGCAGCACCCGTGAGTGTTCGTTCACCTCGCGCAAGATGCCGCTGAACTCGCTCACCGTGTTGATGACCTGCGCCGAGATGAGCACCTTGGTGCCGTCGAGCGTCTCGGCCGAGCGGTCCTGCTTCACCGGCCGGAACTCGCGCTGGGTGTCGGTCGCCACGTCGAAGGTGGAGACGTTGAAGTGTTTGTCGAGGTAGTCGGCCTGCCCGTCGTTGTCCCGATCGAGCACCTGCTCGCGCACCTGGGTCGAGATGGGGGTGACGAAGTTGTTGCGGTCCCAGGCGTAGTCGCCGCGGTCGAGGAAGGGGTTGATGTCGGTCCACGGCGCGCGCTTCGAGAAGAGCTTCGCCAGGCCGTCGATGTCGGTCTCGCTCGACGAGCTGCCGTAGGTCGTCGTCACCTGGAGGTTCGGGTACTTCTCCTTGAAGGCGTCGATCTGCGACTTCCCGACGCAGAGGTTCGAGAAGTAGAGCTTGCCGTCTCCGCCGTCGGGCACCGAGGGCGCGCGCTTGAGCGAGCTGACCTGATTCTGGCCCCAGTTCGAGTGCCCGTCGTAGCCGATGATCTGCACGCCGGGGTCGGCGATCTTCTCGAGCAGGCCAGAGCCGCCGCCGAGCCGGGTGCGGATCTCGAACTTCGTCTCCCCGACGCCGGGCTCGTTGAACGTCTTGGTGTAGACGCCGCTGCCCGACGAGGTCTCCTTCCAGCCCTTGCTGGTGAGCGAGCGGCGGAAGCTGGCGATGAACTCGTCGCCGACCTGCCAGTCGAGCTTCACCGTGTCGTTCCCGTTGGCGAACCACTTCTCGTAGGGCGGCTTGATGGGCGCGAGCGCGGGCAACAGCGTGTCGGAGAGCTTCTTCGCTTCCCCGGCCTTGGCGAGCGGCGAGTTGGAGAGGTGGAAGACGAGGTTTTCCTGCAGCCGCTTGTCCGTCTCACCGCGCACCGTCGCCTCGAAGCGCCTGAGCATCGGCGCGAGCAGCTCGGGCTCCTTGGTGCCCTCCATCAGATGGAGGAGGACGGTGGCGCTCGAGGCGCGGAGCTGGAGCGCCTGGCGGGCGTCGAGACCGCTCGGTGGGGTCGTCAGCGTCTTCTCGAGCTGCTCGAAGGCCTTGGCGCGGGTCTCCTTGGAGAGGTTGGCGAAGACGTTCTCGCGCGCGTTGTCGACGAGCTCGCCGGCCCGGTAGAGCGCATCGCCCTTCTGGAGCGCGGTGGACGGAGGCGTTCCGTTCGCGTTCACGGTGAAGGTGCCGTCGGCCGCGAGGTACACCGGCCGCTGCGAGGGCGTCGGGTCGAGCGTGATGACCTGCCCGGAGGGAGGCGGCTTGGCGGTGAGCAGCTCCTCGACGAGCTTCTTCGCGTCGGCGGAGAAGAGGTCCTTGTATTGGTTGAGCACCGAGCGCAGCTGGCCCTTCTCGTACGACGTCACCTTTCCGTCGGTGGTGGCCTTGGCGACGAGCGCCTGAGCCTCCTCTTTGGTGATGCGGCGGTCGGCGGCAGCGTCGGTGGCGAGTCGGCGAATGGAGGTCGGCATCGGTGAGGTCCCTCGGGAGGAAGGCTCTCGTCTACCCGAGGAGTCCCGCAGGATCCAAGTTCAGGCGGAGATCCGTCTGCGCTGGAACGGCCTGTCGACGAGGCGTCCGGTGAGCCTCGGTGTAGAGTGCCCGCGTGATCCGCAAAGCGCTGTCGACCTTCGTGAGCACGGTACGCGCCGACTACGGCTCGGTGCAGCGCTACCGGCAGAAGTACCACTCGGAGTCGATTCCCCTCACCCGAATGCCCGTCGACGCGGTGAAGAAGATCGGCTTCCAGATGATGCTCGCGACGCGGGTGATGCGGCTGGCGCGCGATCTCCACCTCCCGCTGGGAGGACAGATCGGCAGCCGCCTGATCCGTCACCTGTACGGGGCCGAGATTCACTGGGACACGGAGATCGCCGGCGGCGTCTCGCTCGTGCACGGCACCGGCCTCGTGCTCTCGCACCGCGCCTCGGTCGGCGAGGGCTGCATCCTCTTCCACAACGTCACCCTGGGAGAGGCGCTCGATCCAGTCACGAAGGAGAGCGGCGCTCCGACGCTCGGCAAGGACGTGCACATCGGCCCCGGCGCGACGCTGCTCGGCCCGATTCATGTCGGTGACGGGACGAAGATCATGGCCGGCGCGGTGCTGACCCGCTCGGTGCCGCCGAACTCGTTGGTGAAGCCGGCCGAGCCCACCATCTCCACTCGGGCCAAGCCGTCGGAAGCCGCGAACGATCCAACCGGGTCGTGATCAGCTCCGAGGGCCCAAGTAACGGTCGAAGGAGACGCGCAAGAAGCTGCGAAGCCGCTGGGCGCAGAAGCCTTGGAGCGGCGCCTCGCCAACGCGGAGAGCGGCCTCCAGGAGGCGGCCAGGAGTTCTGTCGCGCCTCGCGGCGTCACCCGTTGGGGCGCATTTCGGCGAGGTTCTGCTTACGCTCGGGCCGTGCTGCTCCTCACGCTCGTCTCGCTGCTGGCCGCCACGCCCGATCAGGCGGCCCTCGATTCGCTCGAGGTCGCTGGCCCGTCGGGCGAGAACCGGTTCGACCTGCTCTCGGGCGGCAAGGTTCTCGCCCACGAGGTGAAGTGGCGGCTGGCCAAGCCGTTCCCTCTCGCCGGGCTCCGCGTCACGACCTGTGAGGTGACGCGAGCCGCGTTCTCGTTCGCGGTGGGCTTCGAGAGCGTCGACTCCAAGAACGACACCCAGCGCAAGGCGAAGAAGCTCGAGCTGCTCCTCGAGGACCCGCGCGAGGGCACCGAGGCCACCCTGACCATCAGCCTGCCTGCAGAGGCCGGCGTGGAGGACGTGTGCCTGGCCAAGCTCGAGCTGCTCGGCGCCGGTGGGAAGCCGGTGACGCTGACGGTGCCGCCGCGCGACCTGGCGATCGCAGAGGCCGTTGCTGCCTGCGAGCGCGCCAACCCGCGCGGGGTACTGGGCGAGCCCATCGGCTGCACCGCCGGCCCCGCGGAGATCGAAGTGCCGGGTCGCGAGCTGATGCGGGTCGAGGCCTCCTCGCGGTCCGACGGCGAGGGCAGCTTCACCAACGCCGACTACCGGCTCCTCGACGGCGCCAGCTCCACGTCGGTGCTCACCCTGCGCTCCCGCAACTCAGGCGACGGGCCCGGCGAGGCGCACACCGAAAAGCTCCACCTCTGCCGGCAGAAGACCAACGGCGTGCAGGTTTTCGAGGTGAGTTCCACCGACGCGTCCTGGGACGTCGATGCCAAGGGCGACTTCAGCGACAAGTCCACCAGCACCCTGACCCGGTACGTCTGGACCGGCGCCTCGTTCGACGGCACCACCGCAGACAAGCCCTGCCCGTCGCCGCTCGTGCCTCACCCGCCGTCGTGGCTCAAGCGCGCCAGCGCCTCCTCGCAGTTGGTTGAGAAGGGCCTGCCGCAGGACTTCTACGCGCCGAGCGCCGCCGTCGACGGGCTCTCCGAGACGGCCTGGGCCGAGGGGGTCAAGGGCCCCGGCACCGGCGAGTCGCTGACCCTGGAGCTCTCCGCACCGATGGCCCTTCGGACGCTGAGGCTTCAGCCCGGGTGCGGCACCAGCCCCTCCGTGTGGCGGCAGAACGAGCGGCTCAAGACCCTCACCATCACCTTCGCCGATGGCACCCACGAGACCGTCGAACTCCCAGACGCCAAATGGGGCGAGTGGCGGCGCGTCGAGCTGGCGCGCACCGCGCCTACCGCGTCGGTCAAGCTCACAGTCGACGCCGTGTACCCGGCGCGCTTTCAGGACACCTGCCTCACCGAAGTGCAGCTGGAGCTCCGCTGACGGCCACGGTGCGAGCGCCGAGCTCTCCACTCGGGCCAAGCCGTCGGAGGCCGCGAACGATCCAGATCAGCGCCTACGGCCCACACCCTGGATGAGCACGGAACGCCCCGCCGCAATCGAGCACCCGGGGACAGGGCGTCGCCGTCGCCGTGAGCGTCCAGTTCTGCATGAGGAGGTGCGGCAGCTGGGAAGCGATGGCGGCGACGCCGATGAGCACCGTGAAGGCGAGCAGCCGGCGCAGCGGGATTCCGAACGGAATCAAGCTGGCGATGACGGCCATCGCGAGCGCCCCCAGCCAGGAGAATTCGAGCACCTGCTGAAGGAGTGGCAGCAGACTCACGGACATCTCGAGTGAAGAACCGACGCCGCTGAGCCACGGCACCTTGGGCGGTGAACAGCCTTCCGGGTACCAGACGTAGCTCACGTCGTAGAGGTGCCGGGCGTTGCTGAGCAGCGCCACGCCGCCAACGAGAACGCCTTGAGCGATCCGGTCGCGCATCGTTCGAGAGTCGAGCACGGTTCCAACTCAGCACACCGTTCAGGAAGCGCCAGTCGATCGGAAGAGAGGCGCGTCACCGGGCGCTCGACCGGGTCTGTGCCAAGCGCGCTTCGTGCTCGATGAGCGCGTCGCCGACGTAACGCAGGAGGCGAATCGCCTCGGCATGGGCGCGTGCACTCGGGTCTTCGAGGAGCCCGTGCGCGACGCCAATGGTGACACGCGAGAGCGCGAGGTGGAGCTGCTTGAGTCGCGCGGCAGGAACGGCGCTCAGCCGAGCGTCCGCCCTCATCGCAGCGAGCACCGGCGGCGGAATGGTGCGACCACCGCTCCGGCTCGCGAGCCGGAAGATGTGCGGCTCACGTCGCGCGAGCTCGAGGGTGGCGAGACCCAAGCGAAGAAGCTCCGGCTCGTTCTCGTCGCCGGTCGCGAGCGCGTGCTCGATGAACTGGTGAGTCCTCGACTCGACCTCCTCGCGCATCGCGCTCATCGAGCCGAACACCGAGAACACCGGCTGGGTCGAGCAGTTGAGTTCGCGCGCCACGCGCCGTGCCGTCAGCGCCTCGACGCCTTCCCGCCGAACGATCTCGAACGCTGCAGCCTTGACCTGGTCTGCGGTGATGGTGCGCGGACGAGCCATGTCGACGCCTCATAGCGCGGGCCCTGCCCATGCACGAAGCGCCGGTTCGCGACCGGGGAATGCCGACGTGCGGGGCTTGTTCTTGTTATGTATCTGGCGTTATATAACAACCGATAGAGAACGAGGAGGGGTGATGAAGATCGTCGTCGTGAACGGAAGTCCGAACGGGCATCGCGGCGTGACCGCCTTTTCAGCTCGTTTCCTCCAGCAGTCGCTCAGGGCGCACGACTTCGAGACCCTCGAGGTCGCGAGGTCGATTCGCGCGCTCGAGAGACACCCGGAGAAGCTCACTCAGCTCGTTCAGACACTCGAGTCGGCAGACCTCGTCCTCTGGGCCTTTCCCGTCTACGTCATGCTCGTTCCGGCGCAGCTCAAGCGCTTCTTCGAGTTGCTGTTGGAGCACCCGCGCGCTGGCCTCTTGCGTGGGAAGGCCGCCGCCGCTCTTTCGACGTCGGCCCATCACTACGATCACACCGCTCATGCCTACGTGAGAGAGGTGAGCCTCGACCTGGGCCTCCGCTGGACGGACGGCTTCTCGGCCGGGCTCCATGATCTCGAGACGCAAGCCGGCCGCTCGTCACTCGAGCGGTTCGGTCAGGAGGTCGTCGCGCTCGCTCGTGACGGAGGCGCCACACGTCCTCGCCCGCAGTTCTCGGTTCGTGCCGGGGCTCTCGCGTCGCCGTGCAGCGATCGACTCCCAGCGGGCGATGGCCAGGTCGTCGTGATCTCCGACGCCGATCGAGGTGACGTTCGCCTCCAGTCGATGATCGACGCATTCGTCGCGACAGACCCCGCGCGAATCGTCGTCGTCCCTCTCGCGGAGGCCGGGTTGAAGGGAGGGTGCCTCGGCTGTCTCAACTGCGCGAGCACGGGCGAGTGTGTCTACGACGACGGCTACTCGGCGCTCTTCGAAGAGCGCGTCCGCGGCGCCAAAGCCGTCGTCTACGCCGGCGCGAGTCGCGACCACTTCTTCTCCTCGCGCATGAAGACGTTCTTCGATCGCTACTTCACCTACGGCCACCGGCCCGTGCTCTCCGGCAAGGCGATGGGCTTCCTCGTGTCGGGCCCACTCGACCGGTTGCCGATTCTCCGGGAAGTGGTCGAGGCGCATGTCGAGGTGTCGCACTGCTTTCGCCTCGGCGTCGTGAGTGACGATGCCGAGGACGACGTGGTGCTCGCTGAGCTCGATCGGTTCGCCAAGCGCCTCTCGAGATGGCTCGACGCGCCGTGGGTCTCGCCACCCACCTTCCGAGGCTTCGCGGCCGACAAGAACTTCCGAGATCTCGTCTACAGCCACCGCGGCTTCATGGTGGCGGATCACGCCTACTACCTGCAGCACGGCCTCTACGACTTTCCCCAGCGCGACTGGAAGACCTCGCTCTTCCAAGCGGTGCTGCTCTTCGTGCGGCGCTTCTCGGTGTTCGAGCGTGCACTCGGCAAACGGCTTCCCCGCGCGCGAACACGTGCGCTCGAACGGCTCATTCAACGAGGAGAAACGGCATGAATGCCTTGACGATCGACCAACCCACCCTCGATCACTCCGTTCGACGGCAGCACGGGTTCGAGCGGCTCGAGGTCGAGGGTGAACTCCCTCGCGAGCTGCGTGGAACGCTGTACCGGGTTGGCCCCGGCCTGCTCGAGCGCTTCGGAGGACCCAGGGTGCACCCATTCGACGCCGACGGCGCGGTCGTCGCAGTGGACCTCGATGGCAGCACGAACCGCGCGATGGGAGCGGTTCGTCAGATCGAGTCGCTCGAGTTCCGCGAAGAAGAGGCACGCCAGCGCTTCCTCTATGGGAGCTCGGCCCCAGCGCTCCTGCAGCTCAAGAACCGGGTGCACCGCCGCTCGAAGCCGACGGGGAACACGAACGTGCTGCTCTGGAACGATCGGCTCTATGCGCTGATGGAGAACGCGCGCCCGGTCGAACTCGACCCTTCGACGCTCGCCTCGCTGGGCGCGGTCGACCTCGGGGTGATCGACGAGACGTTCTCGGCCCACCCGCACCGAGTCGCGGCGTTGAAGACCACCTTCAACTTCGGACTTCAGGGCAGAAGCCTGCGCTTGTACGCGCTGCCCGACGGTGGCGCGGCGCGGAGCCTCGGTTCGATCGATCTCCCCTGGACACCGATGGTGCACGACTTCTGCGCGACCGAGCGTCACCTCGTCTTCTTCATCGGGCCTGCCGTGCTCGTGCCCTGGAGAGCGATGACTGGGATCGGCGGCTTCGAGAAGTTCTTCGATTGGCGACCCGAGCTCGGCATGCAGATCATCGTGGTGCCGTTGGCGGAACCGTCGAAGGTCTACCGAACGACCGTCGCGCCGTTCTGGGTGTGGCACTTCGTCAACGCGTTCGAGTCCGGCGAGGACTCGCTGGTCGTCGATGTGTGCTGGCACGCGGACTTCTCGGCCTTCACGAGCCCCAGCACTCCCTCGGGTGCGCTCGGCCGCCCAGGCCTCACGCGGTACGAGCTCTCGCGTCGGAGCGACCGCGGGCTCGAGGTGAGGAAGTCGACCCTGGCGGACATCCCCGTCGAGTTCCCGTCGGTGAGCCCCCTCGTGGCCGGAGCGCGCCATCGCTACGCCTTCCTCCAGACCTTCGACGAGCCGAAGCTGGCTCAGCGGCCAGGAGTGCTTCGGTTCGACACCGAGCGCGGAACGTCCACCAGCTTCCAGAACTCGAAGGATCACCTCGGGGTCGAGCCAGTCTTCGGGTGGACCGGCCCTGGCGAGGGCGATGGGTTCGTGTTGCAGCTGTTCAAGGACCCGGCGCTCGAGCGGAGCTACCTCGCCGTGCTCGACGCGACCCGATTGAGCGACGGCCCCCGCGCGAGGGTCTGGTTCAGGGACCCAATCCCAATGACCTTTCACGGTGCCTTCCTCGGGGCGACCCGATGAGCTCGGCGCTCCTCTCGGCAGCGCACGTGCTGGCGCTCGCGATTGGTCTCCCCGCGGTGTTCCTTCGCGGGAGAGCGTTGCGCCGTTTGGCGAATTCGGTCGACTCGTTCGACGACCTCTACGCGGCCGATGCGTGGTGGGGGATCGCCGCGGTGCTGTGGCTCGCGACCGGCCTCGCTCGGCTGTTCGGGCCGTGGGAGAAGGGCACGGCGTATTACCTGTCGGTCGATTCGTTCCTGCTCAAGGTTGGGCTGTGGATCGTGATCTTCGGGCTCGAGCTATGGCCGATGCTGACGTTCCTCAAGTGGCGAAGAACCAAGCTTCGTGACGCCACGGTGGTGTCGGGTGCAGCCAAGACGTTCCACCGCGTCAACCAGCTCGAGCTCGCGATCGTCGTGGTTCTCCCGTTTCTCGCCGCCTTCATGGCGCGAGGCATTGGTGCGTCGTGGCTCGGGTCGCTCGGTGCTCGCTTGTTCGTGAGCCAGTAGTGGACCTCGACTCCATCGGGCCAACCCTCGTACGCGACCCACTGATCGGTCAGAGCGTGCGTGGGTACACCGTGCGGCGGCTCTTGGGCGGCGGAGGAATGGCGCTCGTCTACGAGGCCGAGGCCTTCGATGGCCGAACGGCCGCCCTCAAGCTGCTCCGCCGCGAGTGGAGGATGGATCCAACCCAGTGCGCTCGGCTGCGCGAAGAAGCACGCAACCTCCGGCAGCTTCATCACCCCTTCGTCGTTCGCGTGCTCGACTCGGGCGAGCTGGAGGACGGCGGGCCGCTCGTGCTCATGGAGCGGCTCCAAGGAGAGACCCTGGAGGAACTCGTGCGGAGGCGCGGTCCGCTCGAGTGGAGGCGTGCTGCAGCGGTGCTGGCGCAGGTCGCCGAGGCACTGGCCATCGTACATGCAGTGCCGATCGTGCACCGAGACCTCAAGTCGTCGAACGTCTTCCTCTGCACTGACGGCACGGTGAAGCTGATCGACTTTGGGCTCTCGAAGCTCCTTGCTCCTCAACGCGCCCGCCTCACGGCTGGAGGCGTCACGGTGGGAACTCCTCAGACGATTGCCCCTGAGCAGGCGCGTGGCGCGCTCGTCGATGAGCGCGCAGATCTCTACTCGCTTGGGGGGCTTGCCTTTCATGTCCTTACCGGACGCGCCGTCTTCGAAGGACAGTCCGCGTCGGATCAGGTGAAGAGCCACGTTCTGGTGGAAGCTCCGCGCGCCGCCACGCTTGTCGAGCGAATCCCTCCGTGGCTCGACGACCTGGTTGCCTCGCTCCTCGAGAAGGAGCCGGCCAAGCGGCCCCAGTCGGCGAGCATGGTGGCTCAGACGATTCGGTCATCGCTCGAGCCGCGGCGCCCCAACCCACTCGCGCAGGAGCTCGGCGTCCTCCTCGGCAGTGTCCTCCTGCTCGGTGGAGTGCTCCTGCTCGGCGATCGGCCTTCTCCACTCGAGGCACCCCGCGTCGTCGCACCGCTGCCCACCGTCGAGCCGCCGAGCGTCTCGAGCCCTCCCAACCTCGAAGCCCTGAGAGCACGACTCCTCGAGCGCATCGACGAACTCGAGATCGGTGCGGGACCACTTCGGCAACGCGAACTCTTCGCGCGCTATCGCACGCAGTTGAAGGCCGCGCGAACCGCGGACGACCTCCGGACGATCCAGGCGCTGTTGCCGCTCCTTCAACGCGACTCGCGCTCGCGGAGCACGAGATGACCGGATCGATCCGACGCAGCCCGCTCGCCGTCGCCGCGGAGTGACGCTCACTTCCCCGCGGGAATCGGCGTCATCGGAACGATGCCCGGCGTCGAGAAAGGAATGTCGAGGGTGCCGCTGTTCCACGCCTCGACGCCCACGCCCACCGGTCCAGGAGTGCCCAGCGTCGCCGACGCGCTCGCTTGAATGCCCGACAGCCCGATGCGGCCGCCGTACTCGAGCT
Organism: Myxococcota bacterium; assembly: GCA_052034585.1. Taxonomy (GTDB): domain Bacteria; phylum Myxococcota; class Myxococcia; order Myxococcales; family Myxococcaceae; genus Xiheimicrobium. Next base: position 9,591 of record JBPOIJ010000034.1, on the reverse strand, counting down.
CCTGCCCGAAGATGCCGACGGAGCGGCTCTGGTAGTGGCCGATGTCGACCGGCTCACCGTCGGCGTTCACCGTCACGTAGAAGCCCGCCTTCATTCCCAGCTCGGCGATGCCGATGTCCTCCGCGACGCCGAGGCCGAGGTAGATCGTCGTCTCGCCAGTGCGCAGGTTGTCCTCTCGGGCGGCGTTGACGATCATCGTGAACTCCACCTTGGTCGAGTCACAGGCGTACTCGCCGCTCACCGCGAAGACCTTCACCTTGAGCTTCCCGTTGGGGCAGGTGGGTGCGGGCTTGAAGGGTGGGTCGTCGAGCGGAGGCGGCGGCGAGGCGGGCGCGGGCTTCACGCACACCTCGAACACGCCCGGCGCCATGCCGCTGCGCCAGGCAGTGACGACGCCTCCGAGCGCGACCTGCTCACGCCGGAGGATCGTTCGACGAAACTCGTAGAGCATCTTCCGGGTGGCGGGGTCCCTCACCACTTCCATCGGGCGGCCCGCCTCGACCCAGAACTGCTCGAAGGCCCGCTTGGTGCCTCCAGCGTAGTTGCCCCAGGTGCCCTCGAAGTCGGTGTAGGCCGTGCCCGCGAGCGCCTTTCGTTTCCCGCAGAACTCGTAGTTCACCGCCTCGATGCAGGCCGCCGAGTCCTTCCTCCCCGAGCAGCGCGACTGGGTCTCCTGCGCCTGGTCCTTGATGTTCTGGCCGTAGCGTCGGCCGAGGTCGGCGAGCGACGGCGTCATCACCTGCTTGAGCGCCTCGGTGCGCCCGCGCATGCCCTGGTCGTACTCCTTGTAGGCGGCCCAGAAGGCGGCGACCGCCGGGGAGTCGGGCGTGGGAATGCTGACCGATGGCCCGAGCCGAACCCGGGTGGCCTGCGCGGTGCGCGCCGCCTTGACCGCGTCGATGGCCGCCTTCGTGCGCTTGCCTGCTTCGTCGAGATCCTTCTGCCGGTCCGCGAGCCACTGGGTGCCGAGGGGGAGGTTGGCGACGAGCTGTTCGATGCCGACGCCCGTCGGTGGCATGGGCATCGTGTAGCCGGGCACCGGAGGCCAGAAGAGGCGAGGGGTGCCTGGTGGCTCGGGCGGCTGAGTACGCCTCGAGGGCTGCGGCCGTTGCTCGGTGGAGTCGGTCGCCTCGTCCACCACGTTCTCGGCGGTCGGCGAGTGCTGCTGCCGGCGAGAGGCCTTGAGGTAGCGGTTCGCGTCCTCGTCACGCCCTTGGAGCGCGGCCACCATCGCCTGCCCCGCGAGCATCGGCCCGTAGGTCGGCACGCTCGCCTCCGCGACGTCGAAGGCCGCCTTCGCCGCGGCACAATCACCCGCCTGGAGCAGCGCATGCCCGGTGTTGGTCTGCACCAGCGCCGCCTTCGTCTTCGCCTTCGCCCGGAGGTGCACCTGCAGCGCGTCTTTCGTGCGGCCCTTCGCCGAGAGCACCAGGGCGAGGTGCGAGACGGCCACCGCGTCTTCCGGCACCCGGCTCAGGTGCACGAGGAGCACGTAGCCAGCCTGGGTGAAGGCGCGCCCGAAGAAGAGCACCGCGCCGAGATCGGCCACGTCGACGGGGCGCTTGGCCTTGGCGATGGCGGCGTCGAGCTCCGCGACGCTCTTGGGCCCCAGCGCCTTCGTCCAGCTCGCGCGCAGCTCGCTCGACAGCGTCTTCCACTCCGCGTCGGTGAGCCCGGCGGCCTTCACCGGCCCGAGGCACTGCGCGGGCGCGTCGGCGGGCCGCTCCTCGACCGACGTGGGGAGCTCCTTGGGACCCTGGCCCGAGCGCTTCATCATCCACTGCTGGAGGAGCTTCTCCTCGGCGGGCGTGAGGTCCTTCCCGTCCTCCATCTTCTTCATCACCGCCTTGACCTCGGGTGGCGCGCCTGCGGTGACGCCGCCCATCAGGCGCTCGAGGATCTTCGCGTCGTCGGGGTCGGTCTGCTCGTCGTCCTCCTGGGCGAAGACCGGCGCCGCGACCAACGCCAGCAGGCTCGCGAGGAGTCGAAGGTGCTTCAGCGGGGTACCCGCCACGCGAGCGCTCAACGGAGCACCATCTCGACGCGCCGGTTCTTCGCGCGGCCCGCGTCGGTGGTGTTGTTCGTCAGCGGCGCGTAGGAGCCGACGCCCTCGCCGGTGAGCCGCTCCGGCTTGACGCGGTACTGCTTCACCAGCGCGTCGACGACGGCCGCCGCCCGTGCCTTGGAGAGGCTGAGGTTGTGCGGCACCGCGCCCTGCATGTCGGTGTGGCCGATGATGAAGACGTCGTTCTTCGGGTTCGCCTCGAGCCACTTGGCGATCTGCTCGAGGGTGGGCGTCGACTCGGGCTTGAGCACCGCCTTGTCGCTGTCGAAGTACAGCCCGTAGAAGACGGCCTTGCCCTCGTCGGCGATGGACTTGGCGATCTGATCCGCCGTCACCACCACGGCCTGCTCCATCGGCGCCAGACGGATGATGCGGTGAACGGTGCCGGTGCAGTCGCCGCCGAGCCCGCGTCCGCCGCCGCAGCCCGCCTCGCCGACGAAGACGTCGTCACCCTTCTTGATGCGGTAGACGACGCGCCCGTTGCCGACGTTGAGCAGCACACCCTTCGCCGCGACGACCGCCTGCTCGAAGTTGCGCTGGACCTCGAGCGTCGCCGGGAGCTGACCCTTCGCGTCCTTGGCGAACGAGGCGCGGTAGCTCCAGAACTCGCCTTCGACCTTGAACGGCGCCGCGCCCGACTTCGGGTCGCCCTCGGTCTTCCAGCCCCACAGCTGCAGCTGGGAGAACTTGTTGCGCTCGCAGTTCTCGGTCGTCTCGCCGGGAAATGGGCTGAAGACCGGGTTGGGCTCACAGGGCGCTTTGTCGGCAGCGAAGGCAGGCACGGCGAGGACGACGAAGACGACGAGGTGCTTCATGGGACTCCAGAAGTGAGGGGAGACTGAAGGGTCGCAGGCGAGGAGGACCGCAGCGAGGAGATTCGAGCACACCTGAGACGAGTCAACAGGCGCTAACCGGTCGAAGTCACTCCTCCACCAGGTGCCACCGCCGTTACGCAGCAAACTCGAGTTCGCACCTCCATCAGGCGGGCCTCGAACGCCGGTGACAGCGCCGTGACAGTGCCTGCCTTACGACGGTGGGTATGGACATCTCGGTGCTCGTCAACCTCAACGCGCGTCGTGGCAGTCATCGCTTCGTGGAGTGGGCCAAGAAGGTGCTCCCCGGCTCGACGATCGTCGCGACCCGAACGATGGACGACGTGAAGCGGTTCGTCGACGACGCGATGAAGTCGTCTCCGGGCGTGGTGCTGTCGGGCGGCGGCGACGGAACGGCGGTCGGCATCCTCGACATCATGCGCGAGCGCGGCCACGCGTTTCCCACCTTGGGCCTCTTGCCGCTCGGCACCGGCAATGCGTGGGCGATCAGCACCAAGGCGCCCGCGCCGAAGGTGGCGCTCCAGACGATGCAGAAGGTCCTCGAGCGCGGTGACGCCTCGCTGCCCACCGACGAGTTCTGGCTGATGGAGGTCGAAGGCCGGCTCTCGCCCTTCGCCGACGCCGGCTGGGGCGCGGAGATCGTCTACGACTACAAGCAGCAGCAGAAGGAAGCGCGGGTGTTCAAGAAGCTCGTCGAGGGTGAGCTCGGCTACTTCACCTCGCTCTTCGGGCGCACGATTCCGCGCAACGTGCTCGCGACGAAGCGACCCCAGGTTCGGGTGATCAACCTCGGCGAGCGCGCGTTCCGCTTCGATGATCAAGGCAACCCGGTCGAGATCCCCAACGCGGGCAAAGGCACCGTGCTCTACGACGGGCCGTACGGCGTCGCTGGCGCTGGCACCACCATCGAGCTGGGCTTCGGCATGAAGGCGCTCCACTTCGCGCGCACCAAGCCTGGGTACATGCACGCGCGCGTGTACGCGGCCACCGCGGCGCAGGCGACGCTCCGAATTCCCGATCTCTGGAGAGGCGTGCACCCACTCCCGCACAGCCACGACTTCCTCGTCACCGCCTGCCGCATGGAGTTCGACCGCGAAGTGCCGGTGGAGGTCGGCGGCGACGTCATCGGGCTGCGCAAGCAGGTCGAGTATCGAATCTCGCCGCACGTCGTGAAGCTCGTCGACTGGGGCAAGCTCAAGGCCCGTGCCTGAGTGATGGCGTCACGCTTCGACGCGAACGTCATTCGAGGGGCTGGTCGATCGACGTCGAGAGCGAGCTGAACCGAGCGGCCCCGTCGGTGTGGCACCCGCTCTCGGCGAAGTACCGGTCACCTTGCCCGAGCCCGCCTCCGCGCGACCATCAGCAGCACGCCGCCGATGACGAGGCCCAGCGGCGCCGTCGAGCACCCGCAGCCAACTCCGAAAGTGCGCGGCGTGCCCAGGCCTGCGTCGGCGCCAGCGTCGACGAAACCTCCGCCGTCCGCGGTCCCGGAGTCGCGTCCCGCGTCGCTCGCGCCCGCATCGCGCAGTCCTGCGTCCACTCCAGCGTCGGCGCCCGCATCCACCGGAACGCCGGCATCGGCGAGCGCGCAGTCGACGAGCCGGAGCACCACCACATCGTTCTGCGCTCCACGGGTCGCCGCGCCGAAGGCCACCACGCGACCGAGCCGATCGTCACGCAGGGTGCGAAGGCCGTCGAGGCCGCCAGCGACGTCGAGCCGAAACGGGTTCACGAACCCCGCGTCGAGTGGCCGCCCCTCCGAGTCGAGGAAGAGCACGCCCAGGTCGGAGCTGGCGCCTGCGCCCATGGTGCCGCCGATGACGAGGGTGCCGTCGTCGAGCGCGAGCACCGAGCGCACCGAGGTGAAGCCGCTCGGGACCAGCGTGCCTCCGTCGCCGAAGGTCGAGTCGCGCGCCCCGTTGCTGGCCAGCCGCAGCACCGCACCTCCGCCGCCGCCGTCGCGGAAGGTGAGGTCGCCGCCCGCGACGATCTTCCCGTCCACCTGGGTCGTCACCGCGGTGCACTCCTCGTCTCCCCCGGTGAGGTCGAAGCGCAGCCGGCCCACCAGCGGCGCTGGCGAGAAGGTGCCGTCGAAGAGCCCGGACGAGACCAGCCGCGCGAGCCCGAAGTCGTCGCCGCTCGGCGTCTGGGTCACCATGGGCACCAGCAGCCGCTGCTGAACGTCTTGCACGATGGCGCCGCCGAACTCCTCGCGCCCACCGAAGTCGAGGTCGGTGACCCCAACGTTGCCGAAGGTGACGTCGAGGCCGCCGTCGCGAGCGAGCGCCGCGACGAAGACGTTGAAGTCGGAGCCGCGCGTACGCCCCTGGCCGCTGATCACCAGGCGCCCGTCGGAGAGCGCCACGAGTCCGTTCACCAACTCGGGCTCGGGGAGGAAGGTGGGCACGAGGGTGCCGCCTCCGAAGATGGAGTCGAGCGCGCCCGTCGAGGTGAGCCGCGCCAGGGTGATGCGGGTCTGGTTGCTCGTGCCGCGAGACTCTCCGCCGAGCGCCACCGTGCCGTCGGGGAAGACCGCGAGCGCGTTGAGCTCGACCTGCGTGGCGCCGGGAAAGGTGGCGATCGCCAAGCCGCCCACCCCGAACCCTGGGTCGAGCTGGCCGTTGCCGTCGAGCCGCGCCGCGAAGAACCCGCCGTCGAGCGAGCCACCGATGACGAGGTTCCCGTTCGGCAGCACCGAGAGGCCCTGCGCGGCCCAGTGCACGTTGTCGACGCCGCCCACGTCGAGCAGCACGAGGCCACCGTCGCCGAACCTCGGGTCGAGGCACCAACCCGCGGCCGCCGCCTGCGAAGCGACGCCGAGCACGAGCACCGCTGCGAGTCGTCCCCCGAGCACGGCGCGAGTCTAGCCACTCTCGCCCGCTTGGGGTTCGCCACCGGTACGACCGCGAGTCCTCAGCCCTTCGCCAGCCGCGCGAGCCGCTTCTCGGTGCGCACGAGCTTCTTCGCCACGCCGCCGGCCTTCACGGCTTCGTCGAGCGCGTCCACCGCGGTCTTGAGCACCTTCACCCGCGCGTGCAGCTTGTCGGTCGCCTCCACCACCGTCCACGGCGCCCAGGTGGTGCTGGTGCGCTCGAGCATCTCGTCGACCGCCGCCTGGTACACGTCCCACTTCTCGCGGTTCCGCCAGTCTTCTTCGGTCAGCTTGTACGACCGGTAGGGATCGTTCGCGCGTTGCTCGAAGCGCCGCAGCTGCTCCTGCTTCGAGAGGTGGAGGAAGAACTTGCACACCACCGCGCCGAAGTTCGTCACCTGCTGCTCGAACTCGTTGATCTCGCGGTAGGCCCGGCGCCACGCTTCTTCGCTGCAGAAGCCCTCGACGCGCTCGACCATCACGCGGCCGTACCAGCTGCGATCGAACACGGTGAAGTGCCCGGCCTTGGGTAGGTGCCGCCAGAAGCGCCAGAGATAGTGGTGTCGGCGCTCCTCGCCCTGTGGCGCGGCGATGGGCACCACGTTGTAGCCACGGGGATCGAGGATCTGGGTGAGCCGCTTGATGGCGCCGCCCTTGCCCGAGGCGTCCCAGCCCTCGAAGACGAACACCGCGGGAATGCGCTTGCGGAAGCAGGCGAAGTGGAGCTCACGCAGACGAACCTGCAGGTGAGGCAGCTCCTTGTCGTAGTCCTTGCGCGTGAGGTGCTGGTTCAGATCGACGGTCTCAAGCATGGGCGGCCTCCGTGCGCGTGCGCGCGCGCTTCGACTTCGACCTGGGTTTGGATTTCGCCTTTGCCTTTGCCTTCGCCTTCGGCGTCTCGGCGGGCTTGGCGGCGAGGTTGCCCACGGTGGCGTCGGGTGGAGGCAGCTTGCCCAGGGCCGCGAGCCGGCGCTCGATGCCGGTGATGATGGCGCGGAAGCACTCGACCTCGGAGTGCCGGCGATCGGTCGCGCCCACGAGCGTCCACGCGGCGTCGGTGGTGCTGGTGGCCTCGAGCAGCTCCTCGGTGGCCTCGAGGTAGTCGCCGTATTGCTCGTGGTGCCGCCAGTCCTCCGGCTTGATCTTCCAGCGCAGGAACGGGTCCTTCTCGCACTTCTTGTAGCGGCGGCGCTGCTCCTTCTTCGAGATGTGGAGGAAGAGCTTCACCAGCACCTGACCGTCGTCGACGAGCTGACGCTCGAGCTCGCGAATCTCGGTGAAGGCCTGCTCGACGTCGCGGCGGCCGACGAGGCCCTCGACGCGCTCGACCAACACGCGGCCGTACCAGCTGCGATCGAAGAGGGCGATCTCTCCCTTGGGCGGCAGGCGTTGCCAGAACCGCCACATCCACGGGCGGTAGAGCTCCTCGATGGTGGGGGCATAGGTGGGCCGCACCCGGAAGCCGCGTGGGTCGAGCTTCTCCACCAGCCGGGCGACGAGGCCGCCCTTGCCCGACGCGTCCCAGCCCTCGAGGACGATGGTGGTGGCGAGCTGAGCCTCGAAGGCGGCGCGCTGGAGCACCCGCAGTCGTTCCTGCAATCGTGGCAGCTGTTCCTTGTACGCGTCCTTCGGCAGCTCTCGCTTGAGATTCACCTTCTCGAGCATGACTCCCTCCCTGGTGGGCCGAGCCTAGTCCTCAAGACCGCTCGTGCGGTGTTCCTCGCGCGCGCTCCGAACGAGAACCGGTGCGTTTGGGCGCAGGTGGTGTAGACCCTCCGCGCCCGTGAAGAGCTTCCTCCCAGTGGCGGTGGCCCTCGTCGTCCTCGGCGTGCTGCAGGCCGTCTTCGGGAGCTCCCAGTACTTCGTCTATCTCGCCTCGCTCGTCGGGGTGAACGTGGTGCTCGCGGTCTCGCTCAACATCATCAACGGCATGACGGGCCAGTTCAGCATCGGGCACGCAGGCTTCATGGCGGTGGGCGCCTACGTCTCGGGCACGGTGTCGCTGCTCCTCAAGGATGATCAGCTGTCGTTCCTCCCGTCCGTCGCGTCTGATCAGCTCTTCTTCTTCCTCTCGTTGATCATCGGCGGCGTGACCGCTGGGCTCTTCGGGTTCCTGGTCGGGCTGCCGAGCTTGCGGCTGCGCGGCGACTACCTGGCCATCGTCACCTTGGGCTTCGGGGAGATCATTCGCGTCTTCATTCAGAACACCGACAGCATGGGCGCCTACGCGGCGGAGGTGCCTGGCGCGGAGGCGGCCTGGTACTCGGTGCTCGTCTGGAAGCTCCTCTCGCCGATCGGCTCGTTCGTCGGCCACTTCGGCGGCGCGCTCGGTGTCTCCGGGGTGCCCCAGCGCTCTTCGCTCTTCATGGTGGGCTTGTGGGTCTTCGTCGTCGTGCTGCTCGCCAAGCGGCTGGCGGCGTCGTCGCACGGGCGCTCGCTCAAGGCGATTCGGGAAGACGAGGTGGCGGCGGAGGCGATGGGCGTCGACACGACGAGCTACAAGGTGCGCGCCTTCGTCGTCTCCTCGTTCTTCGCGGGCATCGCGGGCGGGTTGTTCGCCCACTTCGTGCCGATCATCAACCCGGGCTCGTTCACCTTCGTGCGCTCGATGGAGGTGGTGGTGATGATCGTCGCTGGTGGGCTCGGCAGCTCGACCGGCGCCATCGTCGCGGCCGTCTTCCTCACCTTGCTGCCGGAGGGCCTGCGCACCTTGTTCCTCCAACTCGGTGGAGGCGACGCGACGCTCGCCCAGAAGGTCGATCAGATTCGCATGCCGATCTACGGCGCACTGCTCGTCGTCATCATGCTCACGCGGAGCCAGGGCCTCTTCGGGACCCACGAGCTGTGGGATCTGTGGAAGCGCAAGAAGCCGCGCCCAGCCGTCGGCGTGTGACGTCTCGTCCAGTCAGAGGTCGCCGGCTCGGATCGACTGCCAGCCGTAGCGGTCCAACGTTCCGCTCGGCCGGCACCAGAAGCCGACACCGGGATTCCCAGTCGTGAACACCGAGTCCGTCGCCGACATCGCGAAGCTCCCATTCTTGTACACGGTGATCACCGTGCCGCGCACCTCGGCGCGAATGAGGTCTCCGTTGACGGGCGTGCCGAGTCCGGGGCCGGTCGTGGTGAGCGGGGTGTACATGTTGAGCGGGCCTTCCCAGCGAACGATCTCGGAATAGGCGCCGTTCGACTGCACGTTCACTTCGTACCCGCGAGCGTTGTGCGACGAGATGTCGCCACGGACGAAGAGCTCGATCTCGTGATTGACGGCTGGCGCGTAGCCCGGTGCCTTGAAGACGACCCCTTCGATGAAGTGGTCAGCCGCGAAGCCGCTCAGGAACGCGATCGAGTCGTCGTAGGGCGGAGGCAGGTTGAAGGCGGTCGCGAAGGCGATTCCGCCGTCCGATTGCACGTCGCTCCAGTCCAGGCCGACCGCGCGGCCATTTCTCCACGCGCCGCCTTCGAGCATCGGCCGCTGGGAGAGGGTGAACTCGGTGAAGTAGGTGGCTCCAGCCGAGCCGCCTGCGGTGGAGCCGCCCGCAGTCGAGCCACCCCCGGACGTTCCGCCCGCAGCCGAGCCACCCGCAGTCGATCCACCCCCGGACGTTCCGCCCGCCGACGAGCCACCCGCCGTCGATCCACCGCCGGACGGTCCGCCCGCAGACGAGCCACCCGCAGTCGAGCCGCCGGACGTTCCGCCCGCAGCCGAGCCACCCGCAGTCGAGCCGCCGGACGTTCCGCCCGCAGCCGAGCCACCCGCAGTCGAGCCGCCGCACGTTCCGCCCGCAGCCGAGCCGCCCGCAGTCGAGCCACCGCCGGACGTT
>JBPOIJ010000126.1:0-27158 GCA_052034585.1 Myxococcota bacterium | reverse complement strand
CCACTACGACAACTGCCTCGATGAGGCCGTGCGTCGTGGCTGGCAGAGCTTCACCTGCATCAAGTGCCCCCTCTACGCGCTGCCGTCTGGTCCGCAGATGGGCATCGAGTCGTTCGCGACTCAACGCCGGCTCGTCTGATCGCCTGCGAACAAGTTCATGAGTGAGCGCGCTCGGAGACTCGGTTCTCCGGGCGCGTTGTTTTTTCGAGGCCTGAGCTGAGGGGCTGCGAGTCGGGGGCGGTGTCAGACGGCCTTCTTGAGGGTCACCACCCCGCGGCGGATGAGATCTTTCATCGTCTCTTCCACGTCGACGGGGCTGATCTCGAGGCGGCCGATGATCTCGCGGGGCGACAGCTTGTCCTCGCAGATCAGCTTGGCGGCCTCGAGCCACTGCTTGGGCCCCACCTGCCGGTAGACCGCGTAGAGCTCGGGGTGCACGTCGACCTGCGTGGCGCTCACCAGGAGGCTCTCCCGCATGCGCCGCTCGTTGTCGTTCAGCGTCGCGCAGGCCCGCTCGATGAGCTCGTGCGTCTGGGCGCTCAGGTTGGGCGGCGCGACGTCACCGCCAGGCGTCCACACGGCCTCGGCGTTCTTGCTCGCGACGAAGGCGTTGAAGGCGCGCTCGCCGTCGGCGGTGAACTTCCCGGCCTTGGCGGACGCGTGCCCGCAGACACCGTCTTGAAAGAAGAGCGCGTAGACCGCCCAGCCATCTCTCGCGTCGAGCCTTCCGGTGGCGTGGAGCCGCCCGAGCTGCGCCAGGAGCCACTGGGGCCCCACCGTCGCGACCTGGAGCGTCGTCGGTTGCCCGCTGCTCAGGCTCGCCACGGTGGCTTGCCTCGGCTCGAGCAGCTTCTTCACCTGCGTCACCAGCGCGTCGAGCCGGGTGCCCTTCGAGAGATAGGCCTGCGCGCCGGCGTCGAGCGCCTTGAGCGACTCGCGGTAGTCGTCGTGCGCCGAGATGAAGGCCACCGGGACCTCGCGGGTGCGGAAGTCTTCGCGCAGCAGCCGCAGCAAGCCCCAGCCGTCGAGGTGCGGCATGTTGAGATCGGCGAGCACGACGTCGAACGCCTTCGTCTGGGCCACCTCGGCGCCGAGCTGCCCGTCGGTCGCGGTGCTGACGTTGAACCCCTGCTTGACGAAGAGCGTCTTGAACATGCGCAAGATCGCTTCGTCGTCGTCGACCAACAGCATCTCGATCGGCTTGGCGCCGGGCGGCAGCTGGGGAATCGGGCTGTTGATGGGCGGCGCCGGCGCCGGCTCGGAGGCCTTGGGCACGCTCACCTCGAAGGCGAGCGGCTCGTCCTCGGGGAGCTCCTGCCCGACGACGACCTCGGCGATCGGGTGCTCTCCCGTCGTCAGGTCGCCCACTTCGATCACCACTCCGACGCCGTCACCGCCCTGGCCGGCGACTTCGCTGAAGACCCACGCGCAGCGAGGAACCGAGGCGATCGCCTTGAGCGCGTCTGGCCCCACCGCACCGAGGAACGACGCGCGCTCGAGCTTGCCGCGGCTGAAGACGGCGCGGCCCTCGTTGGGCGTCTTGGGATCGATGGTGAGGGCTCCGGCGCGCCGAGTGCGGCGGACGTGATCGATGAGGCGGCTGAGCAGCTTGGCGTCGCCTTGGCCTTTCACCAGGCCGGGCCGCGTCGGCAGCTCTTCGTAGAGGCCCTTCACCGCGACCACGTTCTCGACCGCGAACGGGGCAGGGAAGAGCGCGACGACGTTGGTGCGCAGGCCGGCGACGAACTCCGCGTCGCTGATGTCCTTCGCGACGACGACGATCGGCAGGGCGGTGGTCGAGACGTCGGCCGCGACCGCGTCGAGCACCTGGATCACGAAGTCGCTCGAGAGCTCTCCGAAGACCATCAAGATGTCGGGGTTGAGCTGCTTGAGGCCGCCCTGCACCTTCCGGCGATCGGTGATGAACCGGTAGAAGAGCCCCTGGGCGTTGAAGGCCTGGGCGAGCCTCCCCTGGTTCGTTCGATCCTCGTCGATGGCGAGAATGACTGGCCGGGTGGGTGCGTTCACGAAGCGGGTCCTCTCCTCACGTCATACCCCGCGCCCCGGTCGCGACGGAGGGCTTTCTGCCGCGAGCGCTGACTGCGGTCAGGGACTCTGGTTGGCGTAGATGACGACCAGCCAGAGCTTCTCGGGGCCGTAGGTGTCGGAGTCGCCCTTCGCCAGGCCCACGCCGACGGTGTTGTAGCGTGCGTCGGAGAGGCTCTTCGAGCTGGGCACCTGCCGCGGAGAGTCGAGCACCACGAGATCGACCGACGTCTCCTTGGCGTCGGACATCGAGTCGAACACCTTGTCGTGTAGCTTTCGCCCGTCGGGCAGCTCGGCCTTGAGCAGGTCGCGGCGCAGGCACAGGCGGGCGTGCTCCTGGGCGAGCGCCTCGAGCACGGGGTGGTGCTTGAGCGCCTTGAGGTTCTTCTTCGAGCGCAGCTGATCGATCGTCTCGTAGGCGGCCCCGATGGGATCGGCGCCTCCATCGTCGAGCGGCGCGGCGAAGATCTCGACCAGCACGGTGTTCCCGTCGGAGGGCCGTTTCGCGATGCCGATGCCGACTTCGCGGTGCGCCGCGTCGAGCACGTTGGCGCGGTGCCCCGGGCTGAGCTCGATGCCGAAGTGCGCGGCGAGCGGACCGGTGGAGGCGCCCAGGTTCTCTCCCGCAGCCGTGTAGCGATAGCCGCCCTCGGCGAGCCGGCCCTTGAGGTTGCCTCCCTGGGGATCGACGTGGGCGAAGAAGTCTTCGGTGGCCATGCGGGTCGCGTAGGTCTGGGCGATGCCGTCGAGCAGGAGATCGTCCTCCACCTTGCCCAGACCCATCGTCGTGCGCAGGGCGTTGATGCGCTCGAGCACCGCGCTGCGCCCGTCCTCGAGATCCTTGGGCTCGACGAAGTGGAGATCGGCCGAAGCGCTCGAGGCCCCGAAGTCGAGGAAGAAGAGGGCGGCGACCTCCGGGCCCTTGGGCCCGCGCGCGAGCACCTCGACGGCGAAGCGGCCCTGCTCCGACGGCGTGAAGGCGCCACAGTGTTGGGCCTTGGAGGCGCTCATCGGCCCGCGCACGACCTGTCCGCCCGGGGTGGTGACGAAGAGCTCGGCGCGCTCGAGCGGAGGAGTGAGGGCACCGCAGACCGAGACGGCCCGGGGGAGCTTTGGCTGGCGGCGTGGGAGCGGCACCAGCTCGAACTTCCGCTCAGCGAGGAGGATCGCGAGCGCCACTCGATCACCGCGCTCGGCCGAGCCGATGCCCATCACCGTCGCCGGCTCGGAGGTGAGGGTGCGGCTGTCGCGCAGCTCGTCGAGGAGCTGGCCCTTGTTGCCGCGGAGGATGATCGCGATGGGGTTGGGCTCCCAGGCACCCGCGGTGGAGACGGCGTCGGTGACGGTGAGGAGCCCGGCGGCTTCCGTCACCGAGCGCTCGAGCGCGAGCTTGGCGAGGGCCCGCGCCGCCACGTCCAACTTGGCGTCGTCGGCGGGGAGCGAGCGGCCCGCGGTCTCGAAGCGCTCCCGAACGGTGGAGGTCGCTGCCTGTTCGAGCGGGCTGGCCGCGAGGAGCGCGAGGGTGAGGGCGATCACGTCAACGGGCCTCGAAGTGAAGGCCGGTGAGGGACGAGGCGCCGAGCCGTCGCTGGAGCCGGGCGAGCCACTCGTGACGCTGCTGCCCAAGCTCGGTGGCCCAGGCCGTCGAGCGGCAGCCAATCACCAGCACGCTGCCCATCCACCGAAGCGGGGAGGTCGCCTGTGCGACCGCTTCACCTGCGATCTGTCGCCACACCGGCGCCAACACGGCCGCCGAGCCGGTGTTCCGGGAGATCGACGCGAGCGCGCGGCCAAGGAGATCTTCGGACGGCATGTCGTCGCGACGCGGCACCGGCGCGCAGTCTTCACGAGCACGACACGACTGTCACGCTCCGGTCATGAGAACTGGTCGAAAGTCGAAGCCTTGCGCAGTGGCATGCCCGTCGCTTTGCGTCACGGACCGGGTTGACACGGCAGGGCTGATATCGGAAACGTCGCGCGCCTTTCTCACCCAAGGGCCGTTTTCCTACACCAAAGGGAGTACCTCGAATGAAGGCAGAGTTCCGCAACACCCTCTGGGTGGCGCTCGCTGTTTCGGCGCTGTCCACCATCGCGTGTGGTCCCCCTCCCAGCGGCAACGACGGCGGCGCCGGCGGCGGCGGAGCGTCTGACTCGTGCAACGACGACGAGCAGTGCCCGACGCTCTTCCGCTGCAGCAAGAGCACCTCGACGTGCGTGCCCGACTGCCAGAGTGCCTCGCAGTGCTCGCCTTCGGGCCGGACCGCGGCGGGTGCCCAAGCGCTCGACTTCTGCCCCAACGACACCTCGTGTGTGTGCGACTACACGGAGGCGGGTGGCGAGTGTAAGCCGAAGCTCTGCTCGGCCGACGCCGACTGCGGCACTTCGCTCGTCTGCCGCTCCGGCAAGTGCGAGGCGGCGCCTGCCGCTGCGACGGTGACCCGCTGCCAGGTGATCCCCGACTTCGTGGTGACCAAGACCGGCGCCAAGGTGAAGTTCTGGGTCTCGGCCTGGGCTGGCACCGAGCCCGTCATCATCAAGGACGGCGCGACCTGGACTGCGCCCGGCGGCAGCCCGTTGAGCGGCCCCACGCCTGCCACTGGCGGCGCGTCGGAGTTCACCGTGGGCACGATGGCGACGGCGGGCACTGACGGCGTGAACGGCGCCCAGGCGGCCTTCGGCAGCGTCACCTGCACCGCGAAGGTCTTCGTGGTGGGCGCTCCGGCGAACGGCGGGAGCGTGGTGGTGACCGACGAGCTCACCGGCCGACCGGTCTCCGGCGCGCGGGTGATCCTCAGCGACGCGGCAGGCGCGGAGATCGCGCAGGCGGCCCCGGTCGAGACCAACGCGGCGGGCGTCGGCAACTACGCCTTCGGCGCGGCCACCAGCTACTCGGTGTCGGTCTTCCACGCGGACTTCAACTACGTGACGATCGCGAACTACCGGCCCAGCGGCACCGACGCGAACGTGCTGTCGGTCTCGATGCGGCGCAACCCGACCAACAAGTACGGCGGCTACAAGGGCACCTTCTCGAACTACCCGATGAACACCAACATCAAGGCCGGAGTGGCCTCGATGTCGCTCGCGGGCGCGGTGACGAACCTGAACCTGAGCCAGCTCCTCGGCCCGTCGCGGTCGACCCGCATCAAGCTGGGCACCACCATCGACACCACCGTCGACGTTCCAGATGGCGCGTTCCTCGTCTTCAGCGAGACGAACAAGAACACCTTCGCGGGCCTCGGCCTCGCGGGCATCTGCACCGACGCCTCGGGCAACCCGGACGAGGCGAAGATTCGCGCTGGCTCGTGCGGCACCCGCGCGGCCTGGGCGTTCTCCGGTGAGCTCACCATCGGCGATCTGAGCCCGCTCATCGGCGCCTTCATGAACTCGGGCAGCGAGATCAACATCGGCGGGTTGCTCGGCCAGGTGCAGCCCCTCATCCGCAAGCTGAACTCGTCGATCGTCCGCGACGTGCAGTTCGATCTCCAGGACTCGGCCTGCAAGGGCGGGAAGACGTACCCGGACTGCACCAGCGGCTACGACTACACGAACACCGGCTTCTTCAAGAGCCAGGATCTCAAGTGGTCGCACGTGCCGCTCGCGTTCGGCTTCGCGCTCAAGTCGGCGCGCATGCCGAGCTACCGTGGCAAGCCGGCGGACGGCGCCCTCGCGCTCTCGGGCGTGAACGTGCCGGGTCGCGGCGTCATCCCCCTCGGCATCGGCGCGGCGGTCAACACCGCGATGCCGGTCGACGACGTGCTCGACAAGCAGGAGACCCTGCCGGCGGCTGGTCTGTTGCCCGTGCGCTCGGCGCCGTCGCACAGCGGCACCGAGGGCTCGGAGTACGGGATCATCGTCGCGGCCCTCACGGCGGCGGCGGCGAGCGACAAGTCCGCGCAGGCGGGTGCCTCGGCGCTCTTCCTCCGCATGGCCGACAACAAGCTCCCGTTCGACCCGCGCGGCACCGCGCCGATCGACATCTCGGCCCAGGCCTACCCGGCGTTCCCCGAGTCCGCGCGCTTCAACCCGCACACCGCGGCGGTCGCTGGCGTCGGGCCGCGCAGCTTCAAGTTCGTCACCCCAGCGGTGGCCACTGCGCTGTCGACCAGCGTCCAGGTGATTCGGGTCACCTTCTCCGACGAGCTCGAGCACCGCTGGGACGTGCTCTTCGACGCGTCGCGCGCGGCTGACGGCTTCACCTTGCCGGCGGCTCCGGGCACCTTCCGCGATCGCCTCTTCAAGACCGGCGTCGCGATGGGCGGCCGCTCGGAGATGCAGGTGCAGGCGCTCCGGCTGTCGAACGCGCCCACGCCCGCCGGTGGCCCCGCGCTGTCGTTCAACGGGTTGGTCGAGCTGAACTCCACCAACTACGAGCGCCTCACCAACTACCTCACCGCCTTCGGCTTCCTCGACTACGGCGTGCCGACCATCAAGTTCAAGCCCGACCCGCTCGTCACCCCGGTTCCGCACGCGAGCAAGATCACCGTCGCGGTCACCAAGTGGAAGCTGGGCATGGCGGCGGGCGACGACGGCCTGGTGCGGCTCTCCTTCAACAACGCGCAGGGCCAGCCGGTCGCGGGCTGCACCGAGCTCAACTCGGTCAACGAGAACAAGCCGGGCAGCGGCGAGGTCGAGTTCACCTTGCCGGCGACCTGCATGGGTGCCGACGTCAAGGTTCGGGCCCAGCTGTTCCACGACATGACCACGCCCATCCAGCCGCCGATCTTCACCGAGCAGACGGTCACGATTCAGTAAGCGGCGCGACCCAGTGACGAGCGGGGCGTCTTCCACCACGGAGGACGCCCCGTTTCCTTTTCAGACGGAGTAGAGTCACCGCCTCGTGGGGCAGAAGACCGTCACCGCCGTCACTCCGATCTCGAAGATCCAGCACCGCGCCTTCTCGAAGTCGTCGGCGTTGGTGGTGATCTACGGAGAAGATCTGGGCCGCAAGTTCGACCTCGACGAGGGGCGGACGTCGATCGGCCGCTCGGCCAAGTCCGACATTCAGATCGATCACGACTCGGTCAGCCGCAACCACGTGCGCCTCACCGTCGACGAGGGCCGCACCTCGATCGAGGACGTCGGCTCGACCAACGGCACCTTCCTCAACGACGAGTCCTTGAGCGGCAAGGTGACGCTGCGAAACAACGATCTGATCAAGGTCGGGCGCACCGTCTTCAAGTTCATCGCCCACGACAACATCGAGGCGGCGTACCACGACGAGATCTACCGGCTCACCACCGTCGACGGGCTCACCCAGGTGCACAACCGGCGCTACTTCGACGAGGCGGTCGATCGGGAGATCTCCCGGTGCCGTCGCTACGGGCGTGGGCTGTCGGTGCTGCTGATCGACGTCGATCACTTCAAGTCGATCAACGACACCTTCGGCCACCTCGCCGGGGACGCGGTGCTCAAGGAGGTCGCTTCGACGATCAAGCGGCGCATTCGCAAGGAAGACGTGCTCGCTCGCTTCGGCGGCGAGGAGTTCGCGGTGCTGACGCCGGAGATCGATCTCAAGGGCGCGACGGCGATGGCCCAGAAGGTGCGCAAGGTGATCGAGAAGCACGAGTTCAGCTTCGACGGCGAGACGATTCCGGTGACGATCTCGTGCGGGGTGGCGACGCTGGGGAAGAAGGGCGACGACGCCCAGGCGCTCTTGTCGCGCGCCGACGAGAAGCTGTACGAGGCCAAAGAAGGCGGCCGCAACCAGGTCTGCTGACGCGTGAGCAAGCTGATCACTCCCGAAGAACGGCTGACCTCCCTCGAGCAGCGGCTGGGGCTGTCGTTCACCGTCAAGGACCTCGCGCTCACCGCGGTCACCCACAAGAGCTACTGCAACGAGCACAAGGATCTGCCGCTCGAAGACAACGAACGCCTCGAGTACCTGGGCGACGCGGTGGTCGATCTCGCCATCGGGCACCGGCTGATGGAGCGCTTCCCCAAGGCGAACGAGGGTGAGCTCTCGAAGCTGCGGGCGCTGATCGTCAACGAAGAGGGGCTGGGGCGCCTGGCGCGTGCGTTGGGCGTGGGAGAGGTGCTGCTGCTGGGGCGAGGCGAGGAGCTCACTGGCGGGCGCGACAAGGTCTCGCTGCTCGCCGACGCCTTCGAGGCGATCATCGGGGCGCTCTACCTTTCGGACGGAATGACCGCGGTGATGCACTTCATCGATCGCGTCTTCGCCGAGGCGCTCGACGGCGTCGCGGTGGGGCGGCAGGGGCAGGACTACAAGTCGCTCTTGCAGGAAGAAGGGCAGAGCCTCTTCAAGGTGTCTCCGCGCTATCGGGTGGTCGGCGAGACGGGCCCCGATCACGAGAAGATCTTCGAGGTCGAGGTGTCGATCGGCCCCGAGACGTTCGCGCGCTCCACTGGGCGATCGAAGAAGGAAGCGGAGCAGGCGGCCGCGAAGGACACGCTGTCGATCCTCGCGACTCGGAGAGCGGCGCCATGAAACCCTTGGCCGTGCTGATGGTGCTGGTCGCCCAGGGCTGCACGAGCGGCCAAACCTGTGACGTCCAATCGATCCGCCGAGTTCGTGACGTGTGTTCGATCGCGAGCTCCGACGACGTGATCGCGCATGGCCGCGTCGTGACGGTCGGCGAGCCTCGGGATCGGACGTTCTCCCTGTGGCCCAACGCGCTGCTCGCGATGACGCCGGTGACGATCGAGGTCGATCGCGCGGTGCGAGGTGGGACCGGACGAATCGAGGCGCTGGTGGGCTTCCGGGTCGGGCACGATCGGTCGCTGCTCCGCTTCGGCGAGACGGTGTCGATGGAGGGATGGTTCGAAGGGGCGTTCGTGGACGGGGAGCTGTTCGTGACGTGCGACGGGTTCGCTCCCGAGGGCGCCGACGGGTCGATCGCCCTGGTCGGCACCGATCCTCCTTCGTTCTCGTCGCAGGCCGCTCTGACGACCCAGCTCGGCAAGGTCGAGGTGGACTGCCCTCGCCGTGCGATCACCCCCTGAAAAACTCGTGGACCCTCACGCCCAGGGCGGTACCTTTCGCGCCCATGCGTTCGCTCAGCCTGCTCACCGTCCTCCTCCCCGCGCTCGTGTTCGCGCAGGGCAAGTTCACCACGATGGCCCTCGAGGGGAAGGACCTCTACGCCACCCTCAAGACCACCCAGGGCGACATCGTCATTCACTTCTTCTCGAAGGACGCGCCGAAGACCGTCGCGAACTTCGTCGGCCTGGCCGCCGGTGAGAAGGAGTTCACCGATCCCAAGACGCGCAAGCCGGCCAAACGCGCGTACTACGACGGCCTCATCTTCCACCGCGTCATCCCCAACTTCATGATCCAGGGCGGCGACCCCGAAGGTGTCGGCAGCGGCGGGCCGGGCTACGCCTTCGAGGACGAGTTCCAGTCGGGCCGCGCCTTCGACAAGGTGGGCCTGCTCGCGATGGCGAACCGCGGCCCCAACACCAATGGCTCCCAGTTCTTCATCACCACCGCGACGCCGACGTACTTGAACGGCAAGCACACCATCTTCGGCGAGGTGATCTCGGGCTACGAGAACGTGGTGAAGCTCGGAGAGGTCGCTCGCGGCCCGATGGATCGGCCGGTCGCCGAGCAGAAGATGATCAAGGTGACGATCACCGACAAGGCGCCTGCGATCAAAGCGCCTCCGCCCCCGCCTCCCGCGCCGACGCCCAAGGCCGGCGCTCCCGTGATGAAGGAGGGCAAGCAGTGAGAGCCGCGATCGTCGTCGCCGTCGGCCTCAGCCTGGTCGCCTGCAAGAAGGATCCAGAGGGCGTTCCCGGCTCCACCACCTCAGGGTGGATGGGGAAGGCCGAGGCCGGAAAAGATCTCTACGCGGTGATGAAGACGAACCTCGGCGAGATCACCTTGAAGCTCTATTCGAAGAAGACGCCGAAGACGGTGGCGAACTTCGTCGGCCTCGCCTCGGGAGAGAAGGACTGGAAGAGCCCGGCGACGGGCGAGCGGAAGAAGGGCGTGCCGTTCTACAACGGGCTCACCTTCCACCGGGTGATCGACGGCTTCATGATTCAGGGCGGCTGCCCGCTCGGCACCGGCACCGGAGACCCCGGCTATTCCTTCGAGGACGAGTGCCAGGCCGGCTGCACCTTCGAGAAGAAGGGCCTGCTCGCGATGGCGAACGCCGGGCCGAACACGAACGGCTCCCAGTTCTTCATCACCACCTCGACGCCGACCTACTTGAACAACCGCCACACGATCTTCGGCGAGGTGGTCAAGGGCTACGAGGTGGTGGAGGCGATCTCCAAGGCCCCCAAGAACGGGATGGACAAGCCGCTCGAGAACGTCACGATCGTCAGCCTCACGTTGTCCGACACCCAGCCTTGATGCACGCAGTGGGAGGGAATCGATGGGAATGATGGAAGAGGCCCGCTCCGGCCACGATCTGTACGCGACGTTCGACACCAACAACGGCACCATCGTCGTTCGCCTGTTCCCGAAGGACGCTCCGAAGACGGTCGAGAACTTCGTGGGCCTGGCGACGGGAGAGAAGGGCTGGACCCACCCCGGCACCGGAGAGGCGATGAAGAACACGCCGCTCTACGACGGCACGGTGCTCCACCGGTGCATCCCGAACTTCATGATCCAGGGCGGCGATCCCACTGGGACCGGCCGTGGCAACCCGGGCTTCAAGTTCGAAGACGAGTTCCAGTCGGGGCGCCGCTTCGATCGGCCGGGCCTGCTCGCGATGGCGAACTCGGGGGCGAACACGAACGGCTGCCAGTTCTTCATCACCGTCGGCATGACGGCCTGGCTCAACGGGAAGCACACCATCTTCGGAGAGGTCGTCTCGGGCCAAGACATCGTCGATCGCATCGCCAACGTCATCCCCAAGGGGCCCGGTGATCGACCGCGCGCCGACGTGGTGATCAAGAAGCTGACCATCTCGAAGACGATCTGACGGCGTCGAACGCCGCGAGGACGCACCGTGCCCACCCGCAGTGGTTTCGCCGCGCTGATTGGCCGGCCCAACGTGGGCAAGTCGACGCTCCTCAACGCCCTGGCGAAGGAGAAGATCGCGATCGTCTCGCCAAAGCCGCAGACGACGCGCACCCGCATTCTCGGGGTCGTCACCAAGCCCGAAGGGCAGCTCGCCTTCGTCGACACACCAGGCATCCATCAGGCCAAGGGCGCCCTCAACGCCTACATGGTGGACGTCGCCCTCAACGCCGCGAGCGAGTGTGACGTGGTGCTCTTCCTCGTCGAGGCCGAGGGGCTCGAAGAGGGGAAGCCTCCGGAGATCGGCCCGGGCAATCGCTTCGTGATGGAGCGGCTCAAGGCCTATGGGAAGCCGACCTTCCTGGTGGTGACGAAGATCGATCTGGTGCGCAAGCAGCTCTTGTTGCCGCTGATCGATCTCTACCGGAAGCACTTCGAGTTCGCCGAGGTGATCCCCGTCTCGGCGCGCGCGGGTGATGGCATCGAGCGGCTGTTCGAGCGGGTGCTGGCGACGATGCCCGAGGGCCCGAACCTCTTCCCCGACGACATGCTCACCGATCAGGCCGAGCGGGTGCTGGTCGCCGAGTACGTGCGCGAGCAGGTGCTCAAGCACTGCCGCCAGGAGATCCCGTATTCCACCGCGGTGGTGGTCGAGCTGTTCGACGAGACCGATCGCTTCACGCCGTCGCCGGAGCGGCCGAACAAGGCGAAGGGGAAGGGCCAGCCCGCCAAGCCTGGACCCAAGCTGACGGGGCTCGTTCGCATTCACGCCAACGTCTACGTCGAGCGAGACAGCCAGAAGGCGATCGTGATCGGCAAGCGGGGGCAGATGCTCAAGACGATCGGCACCGACGCGCGGAAGTCGATCGAGCGGCTGCTCGGCACCAACGTCTTCCTCTCGCTCCAGGTGAAGGTGGAGGAGCGCTGGAGCGAGCGCATCGACAGCCTGCGGCGGCTCGGCTACTCGACGGTCCGGGAGTGACCGATGGCCGCCCGTCACAAGCGCACGCTGATCGCGATCGTCGGCCGCCCGAACGTGGGCAAGTCGACGCTCTTCAACCGCCTCATTCGTCGCAGGCGCGCGATCGTCGAAGACACGCCCGGGGTCACTCGTGATCGGCACTACGCCGACGTGGAGTACCTCGATCGGCCGGTGACCTTCGTCGACACCGGCGGCTTCGTCCCCGAGGGGAAGGAAGATCAGATCGAGCGAATGGTGCGACAGCAGGCCCAGGCCGCGGTCGAGGCCTGCGAGCTCGTGCTCTTCGTGACCGACGGCCGCAGCGGAGTCACGAGCGGCGACGAGGAGGTCGCCCGCTACCTCCGCAAGCAAGACCGGCCGATCGTGCTCCTGGTGAACAAGTGCGACGGGCTCAAGGACGCCGACACGATGTCGGCCGAGTTCCATCGGCTCGGGTTGGGAGAGCCGATCGCGGTCGCCGCCGAGCACGGTGACGGCTTCGTCGCCTTGAGCGATCGCCTCGAGCCGATGCTGCCGCCGCCGAGCGCGCAGGCCGAGGAGGGCCTCGTCGAGAAGGACGAAGACGCGCCGATTCGAGTCGCGATCGTCGGCCGCCCCAACGTCGGCAAGTCGTCGTTGGTGAACGCGATCCTCGGGGAAGAGCGCGTGGTCGCCAGCCCCGTCGCAGGAACGACGCGAGACCCCATCGACAGCCCGTTCTCGTACAAGGGTCGCGAGCTCATCCTCACCGACACCGCCGGCATCCGCCGCAAGGCGGTGATTACCCAGAAGGTCGAGGGCTTCTCGGTGATGGGTGCCATTCGCGCCGCCGAGGACGCCGACGTGGTGGTGCTGGTGCTCGACGCGAACGAGGCCGGGGTCGATCAGGATCAGAAGATCGCCGCGATCGCCGAGGAGAAGGGCCGGGCGCTGATCGTCTGCGTCAACAAGTGGGATCTGGTCAAAGGCCGCTCCGGCTCACAGACCGAGTGGCGCGAAGAGCTCAAGTGGTACCTCACCCACGTCAGCTGGGCGCCGATGGTGTTCGTCTCGGCGCTCGAGGGCACGGGAGTGACGAAGATCCTCGATCTCGCGCTCGAGCTCTTCGAGCAGCAGTACTTCCGCGCGGGAACACCGATGCTCAACCGCGTCGTCGAGCACATCACGACCGAGCACCCGATGCCGTGGAGCGGCAAACGAGCGCTCAAGATCTACTACGGCATGCAGGTCGGCACCGCGCCGCCAGCCTTCGCCTTCATCTGCTCGGACCCGAAGGGCGTGCCCGATCGCTACGAGCGCTACGTGTCGAACTACCTGCGCAAGACGTTCAGCCTTCGGGTGCCGATGCGGCTGTTCTGGCGGGAACGGCCGGGCAAGAAGCAGCGCGCCCTGGCTGCGCAGACGTTCAAGAAGCGCGCGGAGCACCGTCGTCGCGGTCGCTGACCTCAGGCGGTGATCTTCACCTCGTTCTTGGTGTCGGGATCGAACGGCGAGCCCTTCACGTCGACCATCGTCTTCACGAAGAAGCGCACCTTCTCCTTCGGCCACGACTTGTCGGAGAGGAGCGAGGGGATGTCCTTGTTCATGAGGATGTTGAAGAAGTCTTCCTGGGTCGCGCCGCCGGAGAGCTTGTAGGGGTACTTGAGCATGTCGTCGGAGCGCGAGGTGTTCGGCTCGGGGAAGACGTCTTCGCCCAGGGTGATCTCCTCGACGCGGCCGTCAGGGTGCACGAACTCGGCGACGAAGGCCGCCTTCATCGAGAGCACCTCGCAGTCCTTCTCGGCGCTGACGTTGAACTTGCCCTTCACCACGGTGTCGCCGATCGGGAGGGTGACCTGGTTGGGATCCTGACGCTCGATCACCGTGTTCTGCACCTTCACGCCGTGACCGCCCATGAAGTGCTTGGCCTTGTCGAAGAATCCCATGTGGAGCTCCTGAGCTGCGGGTTGTGCTTGCAGAACCCAGGTGCGCTCTTCGGCGTGCAAAGAATCGGGCGCCGTGCTCGGCCGAGCGAGCGGTGGGTTGACTTCTCCAGTCACCTTCCGCGAGAAGGCGTCCGCCCCCATGAAGCGCGTCTTCATTCACACCTTCGGCTGTCAGATGAACGTCAACGACACCATGCGCATGTCGGAAGCGCTGGCGTCGATGAAGTACTCGCCGACGCCGGTCGCCGAGAACGCCGATCTGATCATCCTCAACACCTGCTCCATTCGCGAGAAGGCCGAAGACAAGATGCTCTCGGCGCTCGGGCGCTACCGGCAGGTGAAGCTGCAGCGAGGCGCGCTCATCGGCGTCGGCGGCTGCGTCGCCCAGCAGGAGAAGAACCGGATCCTCGAGAAGGTGCCCTACGTCGACTTCGTCTTCGGGCCCGACGCGATCCAGAAGCTCCCCGAGATCCTCCAGCGGGTCGAGGCCGATCGGGTGCGCGTCGTGGAGACCGCCTGGGTCGACAGCGAGAGCTACGTCTTCCCGCGCGCCGATCCGAGCACCAGCCGCGGGAAGGCGACCGAGTTCGTCACCGTGATGAAGGGCTGCGACAACGTCTGCAGCTTCTGTGTCGTGCCGCACACCCGCGGCCGTGAGGTGAGCCGGCCCTTCACCGACGTGCTGACCGAGGTCGCGAGCCTCACCACCGTCGGCGTCCGCGAAGTGACCCTCGTCGGGCAGAACGTGAACTCCTACCTGGGAGGGATCTCGTTCGCCCAGCTGCTCCTGCGCACCGCCGAGGTGCCGGGCATCGAGCGGGTACGCTTCACCACGAGTCACCCGCACGATCTCTCCGACGAGCTCGTCGAGGCGTTTCGCCTTCAGCCGAAGATCATGGGGCACTTCCACCTCCCGGTGCAGAGCGGCTCCGATCAGGTGCTGGTGCGCATGCGGCGTGACTACACCGTCGTCGAGTACCTCGAGCGCCTGGCCAAGCTCCGCGCGGCCCGGCCGACCATCGCCGTCACCACCGACATCATCGTCGGCTTCCCCGGAGAGACCGACGAGGACTTCGAGAAGACCTACGCGCTCACCGAGCAGGTCCGCTACGCGGGGCAGTTCTCGTTCGTCTACTCGCCCCGGCCGAAGACGGGCGCCGCGATGCGAGAGGCGGAGTGGGGCAGCGTGCCGCACGAGGTGAAGGTCGCCCGGCTCGAGAAGCTCAACGCGCTGCAGAAGCGAATCAGCTCCGAGCTCAACGCGCAGCAGGTCGGCAAGACGGTGCAGGTGCTCGTCGAGGGATCTTCTCGTACCGACGCCACGCGGCGCTTCGGCCGCACCGAGCACAACACGACGGTGAACTTCGATGGAGACGCCCCCATCGGCGCGCTCGTTCAGGTGCAGCTCGCCAGCTCCAGCGCGGCCTCGCTCTCGGGCAAGCAGGTGTCGATCGAGTCGATGCCCTCGGTGCTGATCCCCGAGGTGGCGGCGGTGCCCGAGGTCTGTCTCACCTGATCGCGCAGATGCATTTCACTTCGGCGTTCGTCGAGGGGTCGTGCTCAAGTCGAGCCTTCACTCGGAGATCGCCATGAATCGCCCCCTCGTCGCCTCGGCCCTCGTCAGCCTCATCGGACTCGCCGGCGCCGTCACCTCGCTCACCGCCGAAGCCGGCGGGAGCTTCAGCAAGTCGAGCTGCACCTTCAACGGCAAGAAGCTCTACGGGAAGATCCAGATCGTCACCGCGTTTCCCGACGTGAAGGTGCAAGAGGTCAGCGCGTTCCCTGACGTGAAGGTTCAGAAGGTGACCGCCTTCCCCGACTCGTGCGGCAAGTGGCAGTTCGTCACCGCCTTCCCGGACACCAAGGTGCAGTTCGTCACTGCCTTCCCCGACGTGAAGATCCAGTACGTCACTGCGTTCCCCGGAGCGAACTAACCCCAAGTCGGGAGCGACATGACCGCCGCGCTGCTCACCCTCGCCCTCCTCGGCGCCGCCGACAAGCCGTCGCTCGCGGTGCTGTACTTCGACAACAACACCAACGCCGCCGAGCTCGACGTGATGCGCAAGGGCCTGGCGGACATGATGGTGACCGATCTCGTCGCGTGGGACGGCGTCGACGTCGTCGAGCGCGAGAAGCTCGAGGCGGTGATGAAGGAGCTCAACCTCCAGCGCACCAAGTACTTCGATCAGTCGGCGGCGGTGAAGATCGGCCAGTTCCTCAAGGCGCGCTACCTGCTCACCGGCACGATGACGATGTCGGGGAACAAGCTGATCCTCGACGCGCGGCTCATCGACGGAGGCACCGGCAGGTCGATCGTCACCGCCCGCTCCAACGGCGAGAAGGACGACATCTTTCCCATCGAGCAGGAGCTGGTCGAGAAGGTCGCCGCCGGCATCGACGTGAAGGTGAAGAACGAGGCCGCCCGCAAGCGCGCCAAGGTGCCCTCGCTCGAGGCCCTGGTGAACTACTCGAAGGGCATCGATCTCTTCGACGAGGGGAAGATCGAAGACGCCGAGAAGGCCTTCGCGGCGCTCGTCTCGAAGTCGCCGACGTTCCTGATGGCCCGCGAGCGCAAGGAGCAGATCGTCAAGGCCCTCGAGGAGTACAAGAAGCGGCAGAAGGAGATGGTGACCGCCTCTGCGGTGCGGGTGGCGAAGGCGGCCGACGACGCGCTCAAGAAGGAGAACGACTTCGCCAAGCTCTCGTCCAGCGAGCAGGCGTACCTGCTCTCGATGCGTCGGGTGAAGGGCCACTTCCTCGCCCGGGTGCTCAAGCAGTACCTCTCGAGCCGCGGTGACGGGCTCCGCGCGGTGCTCAAGCCGAAGAAGCAACAAGCGATCGAGGGCATGCGGGCCTGGTTCGCGAACCAGCAGCGGTACCTCGACGAGCTGGCGACCTACGGGCGAGCGAACCCACAGGCCTGGGGCAACGAGGCCAAGCTCACCCCGGAGCTCCTCAACGATCTGAAGGACTCGGGCCTGGGGCCGCACGAGCTCCAGAACGCCGACGCAGCCTTCGACGAGCTCGCCTGGTTCGTCTTCTATGGCCGGGTGCACATGGGGACGGGGGCTGACGGCAACCGCTCCGACTACACGATGGCGCCGACCTGGGCCGAGCTGTCGCCCAACGACGCCAAGGCCCTCTGGAAGGACGAGGACGAGAAGATCGCCGCGGCCTTGAAGGTCGCCGCCGCCGCGAGCGCCGCCGAGCGCGATCGAAAGGCCTCCGACGCGATTCGGCTCCTCGATCGCAAGGCCGAGCGGCTGATGCGGCTCGACCGGGACGACGACGGCGTCGCAGCGTACCAGCTCGTCCTCGACACCTTCCCGACCGACTCCCGCAACGGCTGGCGTGAGGGCGAGATCAAGAAGGTGATCGGCGGCTCGTACGATCACCACCGCGATCAGCGCGAGCGTTGGCAGAAGGGCCTCAAGGGCTGCGACGACATGGACCTGCGCGTCGGGAGCGGCTTCGCGGTCGACGATCAGCAGCGCCACCTCGGCATCGACGGCATCGACGCCCTCTGGAACATCGTGATCAAGGCCTGCCCGCCCTCCGCGAAGACGCGCAGCGTGCTCAACTACATCGCCAAGGACCTCGCGATGGACGCGGCCCGCTACGAGGACTGCGAGCTGTCGGCGAAGTACTGGCGCCTCTACGTCGAGCACGGCGGGTCGATCGGCGACATGCTCGGCTACCACAAGAACTACGTGCCCTGGTGCGAGTACGGCGACGTCACCAAGAGCGTCGAGTGGATCAAGTTCACCATGGACCGGGGCTGGACGCCGGAGGTGAACCAGGGGCTGATGGCGGTGAAGTCGTACGACGGCAAGCAGCTCGCGCTCTCGGGACGAAACGAGCGGGGCAGCATCGAGCTCGCGCTCTACCTCGCCCCCGAGGGCAACGGGTGGAAGTGCCGGCTCGCCACCTGGCGCACCCGCGACGGCGATCAGGTCGATGGGGAGTGCACCGTGAAGCTCGCCAAGGAAGCGAAGGACAAGGGCGACTACGACGAGGGCGCCTTCTCCGCCGTCTTCAAGTTCAAGCAGGACGGGCTCACCATGAAGACCGAGCTCACCGACGGGTCGTTCCGGCTCCGGCGCGAGTGATCAGCGCTTTCGCCATGACAGCAGCCGCGCCAGCACCAGCGAGCCGCCGACGAAGACGGTGAACACCGCGGTGTAGATGAGGAAGATCTTCCAGCCGCCGGTCGTCCACGGGAGCCCGAGCCGCAGCTCCATCTCGTTGAACTGGGCGCCCGAGAAGAAGCTGGTGGCGATGGTGATCGGCAGGAAGAGCAGCAGCAGCACGCCGGTCATCTTCTCGAAGCGTTCCTTGCGGTACTCGTCCAGCTCGCTCGTCTGGCTGCGGAGCGCCTCGACGGTCTCGTTCATGCCGTGGAGCGCGCGCCAGGCGTCATAGCGGGCGTTCACGTCGGGCTCGTCCGACACCCGCGCGTACCAGAGCGAGTTGGTGAAGAACATGACGTCGGCGCGCACGGTGCTCGACGGCGCGAGGGCGGCCAGCCGGCTGGCGCGGTTCTTTCGCTCGAGCTCGCCCATGCGGCGGGTGATCTCGAAGGCGGCGTAGCGCTGCCCGGTGGTGAGGAGGAAGAGGGCGAAGTCGGTGTCGAGCGCGGGCGGTTCGACGCGATCTTCCAGCTCGAGCTCGAAGCGGGCCCCGCCGGTCGAGGTCATCCAGTGTTCGACGTCGCGGTGCAGCTGCACGGTGCGCGCGGCCTGCTCGGACTCCGACGGGAGGTTCGCGAGCGTCGGCGCCTCCCCACGGGCGAGGGCGTGGAAGAGGCCCTGCACGCTCCGAGAGGCATCGAGCATCGACGAGCGCGCGCGGTTGATGCGGTAGGCGCCGAAGACGAGCCAGTGCTCCTGACCGATCGAGCGAGTCAGCTCGGACAGATCGCGCACCGGCTTCAGCTCGTCCAGCTCCCGGCCTCGCGAGAGCCGCGCTTGCTCGTGCGCGAGCTCGAGCAGGGTGGTGCCGCCGCTCGTTCGTTCGACCCAGAGCAACGCCAACCGGCTCGGGTAGAGGGCGACCCGAACCGTGGAGCTGCCGACCTCCTGCGCGAAGTGGCTGACGTCGCCCCCATGCGTCTCGGACACGAAGGAGGTCACCACCGACGGCAGGAGGCCCCGTTGCGCCTGAGGCCAGCCAGTGCGTCGATAGCCGAGCTGCTCGAGCTGGGCGGCATCGACCGACGGGTGGGTGCGGAGCGGGCGCACGTAGACGGTGCGCGCGCTGGTGACGTGAATGTTCCTGCCGACGTGGAAGCGTTGCCAGATCGCCTCCCACAGCTGTTCGCGGCTCAGCCTGGTTCCGACGAAGGGCGGCGCGACGATGGTGGAGCGCCCCTTCGGCCACGCGTAGCCGTCGGAGTACCAAGGGTCGGACAGGCCCTCGAGCTCGGCCGGCTGATGCGAGAAGCGCGGCTTGTTCTTCTCGCGCGGCGTCCCGTCGGGCCGGGTGCTGCCTTCGAGGCGATCGAGGCCGAGCGCGAGATCGGCGAGCGAGCCAGGACTCTCGGGCGGAATCGAGATGGTGTGCTTGCCCCAGGCGTGTTGCTCGTTCGGAGCGTGCACTGCCATGAGCTCGAAGCCGCGGCGGTAGCTCGACGACTCGGCGTCGGGCCGAGCGAGCAGCTTGAGCACGGTGACGTCTTGCGGCGACGACAAGAAGAGGGCGTCGATGCGCCGGTAGCCCGCGGCGGCCGAGTGATCGAGCGGGAGATCGAGCTGCACCTTCCAGGCGCGTGAGAGCTCGGTGCGGTACAGATCGGCGTCGGCCTTCAGCCTCCGGCTCACCCGCGCGGGGATCAGGTGGGGCGGGAGCGCCGCGAGCTCGGCCGGGGAGGGCGGGAGCGACAGCACGTTCGCGATCAGCTCGGCGAGCGGACGAGGCCCCTCGGCACGGAAGACGTGCATCGAGGCATAGAAGACCGAGGCGAGCGCCCGATCGTAGGCGCCGGCCGACTCGGTGCGCCCCTGCTCCCATTCGCTCACGTACTCCACGAGGGCGTCGGCGTGGGCCGGCCAGCTCTTGGTGCGCATGCGGTAGGTCGCGAGCACCGTCGCCACCGTCACGTCGAGCGTCGACTCGTGCGATCGAATCGTCACCGGCCCGCTCACCGCGTCGAGCACCGCCGCGCTCGCCATCACCGCTTCAGTCGACGAGCGGAGGTTCGCGCCTCGCCACTGCGGCAGCTTCCAGTTCAGCATTCGCGGGTGGGCCGGCTTCGACGCCTCCCGCGTGCCCGAGCCGATGAAGAATTCTTGCTCGCTGGGCTCGTCTTGGGGGTTGGGCCGATTGAAACTCCACGTCACCTGCGACGGATCGAACAGTGCCTCGACGGTCTTCCGGAGCGCCTCCATCATCGGGCTGGGCAGCATAGCCACCCTTCACCTGAAACCAGCTAGAACCTCGACATGATCCGACGGTTGCTCATCATCGCGCTCGCGCTCGCCTCGGCCGCCTGGGGCCAGGACGCAGGCGTCAAGAAGCCCCGCGTCGCCGTCTTGTACTTCGACGTCGACGATCGGCTCGGCGATCTCGTCGTCTTCCGCAAGGGCCTCGCCGAGATGCTGATCACCGATCTCGTCGCCACCGAGAAGCTCACCGTCGTCGAGCGGGCGAAGCTGGAAGAGGTGACCAGGGAGCTCGACTTCAAGGACTCGAAGTACTTCAAGAACGGCAAGGCGATCGAGCTGGGCGATCTGCTCCAGGTCGACTGGAAGCTGACCGGCACGATCCTCCCGGTGAAGACCGGCCTCATCATCGAGTCGCGGCTCATCTCGACCCACACCGCCGAGATCAAGAAGACGGCGCGGGTGATGTTCTCGAAGGACGACATCCTCGAGGGGGAGCAGAAGCTGGCCGAGAAGATGACGGCGGCGATCTCCGAGGCCGAGGTGCTGCCGCTCACGCTCCCGAAGAAGGAGAAGGCGGCCAAGCTCAAGTACGACACCGCGGTGAAGTACGGCCAGGCGCTCTCGGCGAAGGACGCGAAGGACCCCGAGAAGGCCAAGGTGCTGCTCAACCAGGTCGTCACCGAGCAGCCCGACTTCATTCTTGCGCGCATCGATCTCGCGGCGCTGGCAAAGTAGCGCCCCATGTCCGTCGAGCTCGATCCGCTCCTCAACAGGCTCGCTGCGTTCGCGCCGCACTTCGGCCGGCTCCAGAGCGATCTGGAGGCGATGGTGAGCCGCGGTCGCGCCGCCGACTTCAAGGGCGTGATGCAGAACGCGCGGCTGGTGCTCGAGGCGCTCCTGCGATCGCTCGTCACCGAGGAGCTCAAGCAGACGCCGGGCAAGGCGATGCTCGACGAGCTGATCACCAAGTTCCGGCAGCAGGCGAACGCGGGCGTGGTGCCGACGACGATCCTCGCGCACATGGGCACCGTGCAGGCGTGGGGCAACCTGTCGTCTCACGATCACGCCGGCAGCCTCCAGGACGACGGGGTGAAGGTCGGCACCGACGAGGTGATCGCCTCGCTCAACTCGATGCTGGCGATCCTCGGCTGGTTCGCGACCAAGCGCGGCATCGTGCTCGACCCGTCCACCAAGACGCCGCCCGTCGCCGCGACCGAGCCCAGCGCCGCGCCGGTTCACCAGACCTCTCCTGCCACCACGGCGCCCGCCTCGAGAGGGCCGCTGCCGATCATCGTCGGCGCGCTGCTGCTGCTGGCCCTGCTGGGCGGTGGCTTCGTGGCGCTGCGAAAGCGCGCTCCCGAGCCAGAGCCGATCAAGACGCCGGAGCTCAACGCCTCTCCCTTCGCGGCGCTCGATGCGCTCTACGCCGCGTGGAAGGAGCCGGTGCCGCCCGTGGCCTGCCGCCGCCTGGAAGACGCCAACCGGCTCGCCGCGATCGCCACCGATCCGACCGCGCTCGGGCTCGTCGACCCGAACCCCGAGTCTGCCTACCTGCTCGCGCGCGCCACCTACGAGAAGGACCGCACCCGCCACGACTCGCTCGTGCGCGCGCTGGGCTGCTCGAACTTCGCCGCCGCCGAGAACCTCGCGGGCCGCATCGCGCTCTCCGAGAAGAACTGGGACGAGGCCCGCAAGCACTTCCTCGCCGCGATCGCCGCCGCGCCCTCGTTCCTCAACGCCCGCTTCAACCTGGCGCTCATGTTCGTGCAGTCGGGCGATCTCGACTCCGCGCGCGATCGGCTCGACAACCTGATCAAGGAGAACCCGTCGTTCGGCGAAGCCCTCTTCGTTCGCGCCGCCGTTCTCCAGGCGAAGGGCGAGAACGCGCAGGCCAAGTCCGACGCGTGCGCGGCCGCGAAGCTGGGCGTCGAGAAGGCCAAGCCGGAGTGTCAGAAGCTCTCCGCGCCCTGAACCTCCACTGAAATCGCGCTCCACGATGGTGAAGTTCGGGAAGGGCGTGGCCGTTCGTGCTAGACGAGAGTCCGCATGGACGCCGCCGCCGCACTTCGTGCGAGCCCGCTGCTCTCTGGGTTCACCGACACGGGCGTCGGCATTCTCGCGGGCATTGCCTCGGCGCGTACCTACCCAGCCGGCACGCCGCTCTTCGTCGAGAACATGGTGTCTGACACCTTGATCATCGTCGGCGACGGGCGGGTCGCGCTCACCACCAAGAACGAGAAGGGCGCGGAGCTGCAGATGGGTGAGCTCGGACCCGGTGACTGGCTCGGGGAGCTCTCGTTGATCACCACCGGCCAGCGCCAGTGCACCGCCACGGCCGTGACGCCGGTGACGGCCTTCGAGATTCGTCAGGCCGATTTTCAGAAGCTCATGGCGGTGAAGCCGCAGGCCTGCATCAAGCTGCTGATGGCGATCTGCACGACCTTCGGTGAGA
The DNA here is from genome assembly GCA_052034585.1 of Myxococcota bacterium. Taxonomy (GTDB): domain Bacteria; phylum Myxococcota; class Myxococcia; order Myxococcales; family Myxococcaceae; genus Xiheimicrobium. Next base: position 4,462 of record JBPOIJ010000126.1, on the reverse strand, counting down.
AGATCATCGTCACCAAGGACGCGATCAAGACGCTGGTGAAGACCTAGTCGACGAGGCTGAACAGGCGAGCCCCGCGCGTGCTTCCCGTGCCCTCCCCGAACGACGTCGCTTCTTGAACCTCGGGGTGGGGTGGGTTACCCACCAGCTCATGCGCGCTCTCGTCTTGGCTCTCTCGGTGGTTCTCCTCGCTCGGCCGGCGCTGGCTGCCTCGCAGGGAGACTGGTTCGCGAGCCTCTACACCGGTGACGGGGTCGAGCTGCGCAACGACGAGCGCATCTTCGCCCTCTTCGCGATCTTCAACGCGATGGGCTTCGACGCCGGCCCAGTGACGCGGAAGGACCCGATTCCCAAGGTCGTGTACCACCCGGTTCGTCAGGCGGTGCGCGGGCGAGTGATCGGCGGAGACCCGGAGGTGCGCAAGGCCGCCGATGCCTTCTTCGAGGCGCACCAACTGCCGTTGCGCCGCTACCTCTCGTACGTGGTGGGCAGCGCACAGCCTCCCTTCGCCACCGGCGCCAAGTCGAAGGATCTGCAGGATCTGAAGGGCCTCGAGGGCGTGCTCCAGAAGGCGTGGACGGGCTGGAAGCTCGACGAGCTGATGGGGCAAGTGCAGGGCGACTACCGCAAGGCGCTCAAGGGCTACCTCACGGTCCTCGATGGCCCGCTCACCAAGGCGCGGGCGACCCTCAAGACGCCGGAGAACCAGGAGGTGCTGTTGGTGGTGAACCTCCTCGACGCGCAAGACACCGTCCGCGCGGTGCCCGGCGAGAACAACGAGGCGTTCCTGATCGTCGGGCCCTCCGAGAAGCCGAACGTCGAGGGCCTGGTGCGGGAGTTCGCGCGGCTCTCGGTCGAGCCCGTCGTCGCCAAGAAGATCGGCGGCTGGGCGGGCGGGACGCAGGTGCTCCGGGAAGCGCAGCTGGCCGGCGCCAACGAGCAGACCGTGCAGGAGTACGCGACCGCGGTGCTGACGATGGCGGTCGCGCTCAAGGCGATGGACGCCAACGACGCCACCTGGGAGGCGGCCCAGAACCGCGGCTACTTCGGCCTCAAGCAGGTCGCCAAGCTGTACGAAGAAGGCAAGCCCCTCGATGGGTGGGTGCTCGACGCGATGCAGCGGGTCGAGACGAGCCGCCCTGGGCCCAAGAAGTAAGACGCCCGAAGGCTGCGCACGCGTGGAGAGTTTTCTCTTCGAGATCGTCAATAGCACCAGCGGCGGGTTCGCCTACCTGGTGGTGTTCGGCATTCTCTTCGTCTGCGGCTTGGGGCTGCCGCTGCCGGAGGACGTGTCGCTGATCCTCGGTGGCTACCTGGTGCACTCCGGCCGCGCCGATCTCGCGCTGATGATGCTCACCGGCTACGCGGGCATCATCGTGGGCGACTCGATGATCTTCTCGTTCGGGCGCCGCTTCGGGTCGAAGGTGGGGCAGCAGCCGACGGGCTTCTTCGCCCGCATCGTGACTCCGGAGAAGCGCGCGCGCGTCGAGGGGCTCTTCAAGAAGCACGGCGAGAAGATCATCATGATCGCCCGGTTCCTCCCTGGGGTGCGGGCGGTGACCTACTTCACGGCCGGCTCGGTCGGCATGCGCTACCAGCGCTTCGTGACCTACGACTCGATCGCTGCGCTCGGGTCGGCGCCGATCTTCGTCTTCCTCGGCTACAAGTTTGGAGGCGAGCTCGATCAGCTCATCGGCGCGATCAAGCGCGGGCAACGGAGCGTGTTGATCGCCCTCGTGGTGATCGGCGTCGTCGGCTTCTTCTTCAGTCGGTGGCGTTCGCGGCGCGAGCAGCGGCTCAACGAAGAAGCGCTGCGCGAGAAGCGCCTGTCGGGAGAGCACGAGCTGCCCAAGGAACTGCCCAAGGAACCGCAGGCCCCGAGCGTGTAGGTCAGGGCGCCCTTCGCCGAGCGTCGAGCGAACCTTCCATGCACGTCCTCGTCATCGGTGGGAATCGCTTCATGGGGGCGAGGCTCGTGTGGGCGCTCCTCTTCGCCCGCCGCAACGTCACCCTCCTCAACCGCGGGCTCCACGGAGATCCCTTCGGCGATCGGGTCGAACGGCTCGTCGCCGATCGGGGAACCGATCAGCTCGATCGGGTGCTCGCGGGTCGGCGCTTCGACGCGGTCGTCGACTTCGCGGGCTTCACCGGGCCCGAGCTCGAGCGGAGCGTGCGGGTGTTGGAAGGGAAGACCGACCGCTTCGTCTTCATCTCGACCGGTCAGGTCTATCTGGTGCGTGAGGGCTGCCCTCGGCCAGCGAAGGAGTCGGACTTCGATGGGCCGGTGATGGCGAAGCCTCCCACGATCGACGATCTCGAAGACTGGCAATACGGGGTGGACAAGCGCGCGGCGGAGGAGGCGCTGCGACGAGCGAGCTTCCCGACGATCACCCTGCGCGTGCCGATGGTGAACGGCGAGCACGACCCGAAACGTCGGTTCGAGGCGTACCTCGCGCGCGCGCTCGATGGAGGGCCGCTGCTCGTTCCGCGGGGCGGTGAGCTGGCCCGGCACGTCTCGGCGCACGCCGTGGTGAGCGGGATCCTGCGCGTGCTCGAACGACCTGCGACGGGGCACGCGATCTTCAACTTGGCGCAGCGAGAAGTGCTCCCGGTTCGTGAGCTCGTCGAGCGCCTCTGTCGCCATGCGGGCGCGGCGCCGCGGCTGCTGGACGTCTCGGCGGAACAGCTCGAGGCGCGAGGGCTCGTCGTTCGAGACGTGTCGCCGTTCTCGAGCCGGTGGATGTCGTTCGTCGATCCATCGAAGGCCGAACGGGAGCTGGGCTTCGTGCACCCTCCGCTCGACGAGGTGATCGGCTCGGTGGTCGCGAGCCTCTTGGCCGACTGGCCGAAGATCGCTCGCCCAGGCCTCGAGAAGCGCTCCGTGGAGCTCGAGCTGGCCGCTTCGCTCGGTTGACTACGGCGCCGCCGGCTTTCCAGGCTTCACCTTCCCGGCAGGCTTGGGGGCCTTCGGCGGCTTCGGTGGCGGAGGCTTGACCGCTGGCGGCTTGGGGAGTGCGACCACCTTGGCGAGCGGCGGTGGAGCAGGCGGCTTCTCGCGAACGTCGTGGGTGCCGAAGAAGGCCTCGAGCTGCGGCCAGAGCGTCTTGGCTGCGTGCTTGGAGACGACCGCGCCGACGTGCCCTCCCGGGAGGTGAAGGTGCTGCTTCTGCGAAGAGCCGATCGCGTCGACCAACGCCGCAGCGCTCCGCGCGGGCACGATGTTGTCGTGCTCGAAGGTGACGGCCAGGGTGGGGAAGCTGATCTTCTGCAGGTCGACCCGCTTGCCAGACAAGAAGACGCGCCCGTCGAGGAGCCCGTTGGCCTGGTACAGATCCTTGATGTACCGCCGGTAGAACTCACCCGGGAGCGAGACGTTGTCGTTGCCCCAGGTCTCCAGCGCGAGGAACCCGTCGAGGAACTCGTCGTTCCAGGCGCGATCGAGGAGCGAGACGGCCTTCGAGAGCGACAGGGTGGGTCGCAGCAGCTGAAAGGCCGACTGGAGCAACTGCCAGGGCACCGTGCCCACCGCGTCGACCAGCACGTCGACGTCGAAGCCGCCGGAGTTGGTCCACTTCGAGAGCAACGAGCCGTCGTCGAAGCGCACCGGCGCCGCGAGGGCCACCATCGAGGCGACGCGCTCCGGGTGCACCGCGGTGTGAATGGCCGCCAGGGTGCCGCCCATGCAGTAGCCGAGCAGGTGCACCTTGTGGCCGGGAGCCCGCTGACCCGCGAGGCGAATGGCCCGGCCCAGGGCGCGATCGACGATGTCGTCGAAGGTGAGGTAGCGATCCTCGTCACCCGGGGTGCCCCAGTCGATGCAGAAGACCTCGAACCCACGCGCGACCATGAACTCGGCGAACGACTTGCCGGGCATGAGATCGAGCACGTAGTGCCGGTTGATGAGTGACGGCACGAGCAGCATCGGCGTGGAATGTGCCAGGCCCTCGGCACGCGGCCGATAGCGCAGCAGCCGCCACTTGTTCTCTTCCCACACCACGTCGGCAGGCGTCGTCCCGACCTCCGGCTTCTTCCGGAGCGGGAGCGACAGCAGGTTCCTGAGGCTCTCGAGCTTCATCGGTCACCCTTCGTACAGCGTCTCGATCGTCTTGCCGAACGCTTGCGTGACGTGCTTCCGGCGCACCTTGAGGGTCGAGGTGAGCAGCCCGCCCTCGACGGTGAGCGGCTCTTCGAGGATCGCGAACTTCTTGATCGTCTCGTAGCTGGCGAGCTCGCCGTTCACCTGGTCGATGCGCTTCTGCACCAGCGCCCGCTTCGCTTCGTCCCACGCGTTGGCGGCGACCTTGGCCTGTTCGAGGTGCGCCTTCATCACCGGTTCGTTCAGCCAGACGCCGGCGACGAGATAGCGCTGGCCGTCTCCGAAGACGACGACGTGGGCGATGAAGGGGTCGTCCTTGAAACGAAGCTCGATGTTCGCAGGCGCAACATTCTTCCCGCCAGCGGTGAC
>JBPOIJ010000064.1:0-84185 GCA_052034585.1 Myxococcota bacterium | reverse complement strand
ATTATCCACGTGTTACGCACCCGTGCGCCGCTCTACTCGGATTGCTCCTTTCGCGCTCGACTTGCATGTGTTAGGCACGCCGCCAGCGTTCGTTCTGAGCCAGGATCAAACTCTCCAAAGAAAGAGTATTGTCTTGTGCTCTCTCATCTCAGTCTTGCAACTGGACGAGGGATTGCTCGATGGTGTCGACCGAAGCCGACTGCCACGAGACTCAAATGAACTGCGTGTTACCCGCAGAACTTCTTGGGTTTGCTATCCAGTTTTCAAAGAACGAGCGGTTTGAACCGCCGTTGCTGCTGTCATCACTCAGACGCCGTCGAACCAGTGTTCGGGGCCCCTGCTTGATGGGAGGGCGACTATTACCTCGCCTTCCTCGAAGTCGTCAAGCCTTTCGCGTTTGTAATCCGCCTGGCTTGCATCAGGTGATCAGCACGGAGACTGACCCTGCGCCGTATTCACCTGTTTTCTACCGCCCCACCGACTGCCGACCCCCAACTTCCTGACCACTCCTACCTTCACCCACCAGCGACTGCAACAACTTTCTTCAATTCAACCGCCGACTTCGCACTGCGACTCGCCACCCACCGTCCTGCCCGCCCGCCAGCTCCCCGTGAAACGAGGGGCGGCGCATATACAGATCCAGATTCCAGGTGTCAACTCCCCTCCTTCACTTTTCCGAAGGCCCAGGTTTGCGTGGGAAATCATGGTGTTGGAGGTTGAGCCGGCTCAGGTCGACGCGACCGCGCCGAGCCTGCTCGCTGATCACGATGGCTTTGAGCTCGGTGTACGCCTGATCGAGGTCGTCGTTGACGATGAGGTAGTCGTAGGACTCGGTGCCCTTCTCGATCTCGGAGCGGGCGGCGAGGAGGCGCTTGGCGATCGTCTCCTCCTTGTCGGTGCCGCGGCCACGGAGGCGGCGCTCGAGCTCTTCCATCGAGGGAGGGAGGATGAAGACGAGCACGGCGTCGGGGAACTTCGACTTGATCTTGAGGCCGCCCTGCACGTCGATGTCGAAGACGGCGATGCCGCGCGTGGCGAAGACTTCGTCGACGAGTTGGCGACCGGTGCCGTAGTAGTTGTCGTGCACCGGCGCGTACTCGACGAAGTCGCCGCGATCGACCATCTGCAAGAACGTCTTGTGATCGATGAAGTGGTAGTCGACGCCGTCCTTCTCCTGGCCGCGCGGCTCGCGGGTCGTGTAGCTGATGGAGAAGCGGGCCTTGGGGAACTCGGCCTCGAGCCTGCGCGCCAGCGTCGTCTTTCCCGCCCCCGAAGGCGCAGAGAGGACGAGGAGGAGCCCGGGCGCCGGCGTGATCGGGATCTGTGGGTTGGTGTTCATTCGACGTTCTGAACCTGTTCGCGAACCCGTTCGAGCTCGGCCTTGAGTTGGACCACCAAGCCGGCGATCGCGGCGTTCGCGCTCTTGGAGCCCGTCGTGTTCACCTCGCGGTGCATCTCCTGGACGAGGAAGTCGAGCTTGCGCCCAGCAGGCTCGGGCGCCTCGCAGAGGGCGCGGAACTGAACGAGGTGCGACTTGAGCCTCGTGAGCTCTTCCGCGACGTCGCAGCGCTCGGCGAAGAACGCGACTTCCTGGGCGAGCCGCTGAGGGTCGACGAGGGCGCCCTGGTTGAGCTCGGCGATTCGGTCGGTGAGGCGTTTGCGGTACTCGTCGACGGACGCAGGGCTCAGGCGCTCCACCTCGAGCGCGGACCGTTCGACGGCCTCGAGGCGGCCAAGGAGATCGCGCTCGATCGCCTTGCCCTCGACCTCGCGCATGGCCTCGAGCGCCTTGAGTGCCTGTTGGACTGCTGCGTCGAGCGCCTCGGTCACCTTGGCGAGATCCACCTGCGGCTCCTCGAGCCTGAGCACGTTGGGGAGCACCGAGAGCTCGCGCACGGTGGTGGTGTCGGGGAGGCCGGTCGCAGCGGCGAGCTCGGCGAAGGCGCGGCGGTAGGCGTTGGCGAGGCCCGCGTCGACGACGGGAACGAGACCAGCGGCCCCTTTGCTCGCTCGTTTGACCGTGACGTCGAGCGCGCCACGAGCCACCCGATCTTTGATCTTGCGAACGAGCGCCGTCTCGATCGCGGTGAGCTCGCGAGGGAGGCGGGTCTTCACCTCGCAGAACTTGTGATTGACGGACTTCACCTCGACGACGATCTCCTCGTCGCCCGAGACGGCCCGGCCCGACCCAAACCCCGTCATGCTCCGCAGCATGGGGGGTGCCTAGGCGCAACCGTCGCGATGATCAACGCTCCGGTGACGGTGAGCGGCGCCGAGCTCCCCTCTTCCCACGGGCTCGACGCCAGCGAGCTCGACGGTCCATCGCAGGCAGGCCGACTACTTGGGGGACTTCGCGAGCCTCGAGGCGAGCGCGGTGGTGCTGTGGTCCTTCGGGTCGCCTGCCACCGCGACCCGCCCTCCCCAGGCTTCGACCTCCGCACGCTCGGGGATGGACTCAGGCGTGTAGTCCGTGCCCTTGACGTGAACGTCGGGCCGCACGGCGCGGAGCACGTTCCGCACGTCGGGTTCGTCGAACAGCACGATCGCGTCCGTGCAAGCCAGCGCCTCGAGGAGCTCGACCCGCTCATGTTCAGGAATGACCGGCCGATCGGGTCCCTTGATCGCCTTCGTCGAGGTATCTGAATTGACCGCGACGACGAGCCGATCGGCGAGCGCCTTCGCTCCGATGAGGTAGCGGACATGACCGACGTGGAGGAGATCGAACACCCCGTTCGCGAGCGCGACGCGCCTGCCTTCACTCCGCCATCGAGCCGCGAGCTGAGCAGCCTCTTCGAGGTCGAGCCGCTTGCTCACCGGGAGAGCTCCCTCGCGAGCTCTGGGCGAGTCACGGTGGCCGTCCCCGGCTTCTGCACCACCAGGCCGCCAGCGACGTTGGCCAACCGCGCTGCCTCGGGGTAGCCCGCCCCTGCTCCGAGCGCGAGGGCGAAGGAGGCGATCACCGTGTCGCCCGCGCCGGTGACGTCGACGGCCTCCTCCGGGCCATGCACGGGCAACCGGAACGGCTTCTTGCCGGGCTCGTAGACCGTCATGCCCTTGCGCCCGCGGGTGAGCAGCAACACCTTGCACCGCAGCCGCTCGAGCGCCGCCTTCGCTGCGCGATCGACCTCCGCATCGGTGCTCACCGGCAGGCCCGTCATCGCCGCCAGCTCCGGCTCGTTCGGCTTGCACACCGTCACGCCTTCGAATTCCGTCAACGCGAATCGCGAATCGACACAGACTGGTACACCTGATTTCGCAATCGCTCGCACGACTTCACGCGTTTCTTTGCACACGACGCCCGCGCCATAATCCGACACCACGACGACGTCTGCCTTTCGGGCTGCGTGCGCGAGCCGCTCGGCGAGTCGTCGTCTGGTGCCGGGTGGGAGCGGGCCGACCGCGCCGCGATCGACCCGGAGCATCTGCTGACGGGAGGTGCTCAGCCCTCCCGCGAGGATGCGCAGCTTCGTCTCGGTCGCCACCCCACGCGCGGAAACCGCCTCGACCGCGATGCCTTGCTCCGAGAAGAGCGCTCGCATCGCACGGCCAGCGTCGTCGGTGCCCAGCATGCCGATCGCGGTCACCCGGCCGCCCAGTGAACGGGCGTTCGCGGCGGCGTTGGCGCCTCCTCCGAGCTTCACCTCGTCGCGCTCATGGCGAACGATCAACACGGGCGCTTCACGGCTGATCCGCTCGGTCTGGCCGAAGAGATAGTGGTCGGCGACGAGGTCTCCCAGCACCACCACGTGAACGTACGAGAACGAGGCCAGCCGGCTCACGGCGGCCCTTCTTTCATCGACGCGAGAGGCGCACAAGCGACTGGCCAGCCGAGCACTCGCGCGAGGGTGTCGAGGTTCTCGGTGATCTCGAGCGAGGTCTCGACGACGGCAGCCTCGAAGCCTGGTGGCAGCCGCTGAGCGTCCTTCTCGGTCGTGACGACGAGCGCGTTCGTTTCCCGGGCCCGGGCCGTGACCACCGCGAGCTCCTGAACGGTGAAGGGATGATGATCGGGAAACACGGCCGGCGGCTCGAGCCGGGCTCCCAGCGTGCCGAGGGTGCGGTGGAACCGATCTGGCCGGGCGATGCCGCTGAGGGGGAGCACCGATCGGCCGTTGAGGGTTCCCGCGCCCCGAACGCCCGTCACCACCAGCGCGCCGCGGGGATCACCCGAGCCGGGGCCGTTGAAGATGACGTGCGCCCGCCGCTTGGCCCACGCGAACTCCCGATGAGGTCCGAGGGGAAGGACCCCGCTCGTCCCTGGCACCTCGATCACCACGTCGACGTCGCGGGCGAGCCTGCGATGTTGGAACCCATCGTCGAGGAGCACGACGTCGCAGCCGGCAGCCTTGGCGCGTCGCGCGGCGGCCACCCGATCGGCGTCGACGAAGAGCCGGACCCCGGGGACTCGCTGGGCGATGAGGCGAGGCTCGTCTCCGCAGCTGACGACCTCGGGCAGAGAGGTCGCGTCGAAGTCGATCGGCTGGCGTTGTTGCCGCTTGTGCCCTCGCGTGAGGACGCCCACCCGGTGCCCAGCTGCCAGCGCCCACTGCGCGAGGAAGATGACGAGGGGCGTCTTGCCCGAGCCTCCAGCGACCAGGTTTCCCACCGAGACGACCTGCAGTCCCTCGATCCGCGTGGGGCGAAGGAGCCCGACGCCGAAGAGCGCCGCCCGGGCCTGGGTCGCCGCCCCGTAGAGGAGCGCAGGAGGCCCCAGCGCGATCGTCGCGGCCGCTCGCACGAGCAGGTTGGGCGTGCCGTACCAGAGGTGCTCGAGGGCCTTCACGCGAGCGCCTTTTCGTAGAGCGCTCCGACGCGTCGCGCGATGGCCTCTGGCGAGTCGATGGTGACCGAGCGTCGATCGGCCTCGAGTGCGCGCGCGGCGATGCCTTCGGCCGAGCGTTCGACGATGACGTCTGCGTACCGGCCGAGCGCGCCTTCGTCGACCGCGAGCACCCGCACTCCACACGCCCTCGCCTGGGCCGCCGCCCGCGCCGAGAAGTCGTTCCCCAAGCCCAGAATCCACACCTCGTCGAGGGCCTGCAGCCACTGCACGAACGCCTCGCCCGCCTGGTAGCCAGGGAACTGCACCGCGTCAGCGAGGTTCATGGTCTTCGCGCGCTGCCGAACCGGCTCGAGGAGTTCACCGTCACCGACCATCACCATGCGCGCGACGGGCCGGCGCCTGCGGAGCTGCTCGAACGCGAGGAGCCCCAGCTCGTGCCGACGCGACGGCTGGAACGTCGAGACCATTCCAACCAGGGGCAGCTCGGGCAGCCCGAGGGATCGGCGCAGCGCGAGCTTGTCTGCCGGGGGCACGAACGCGGGCGAGACGAGCGGCGGCAGCACCAGCACCGGCGCGCCGATCAACGCCCGCCCCAACGCCTCGAAGGGAATGGTCCACGCATCGGCGCGCGGCATCAGCTTTCGCAGCGAGCGCGGAGCGTGGATCGATCGAACGAGCCGCGCCCCTGCTGGGAGACCCCACCGCGCGACGAAGTGATCGTGAGAGAAGTGGCAGTGCACGATCTCCGCCTGGACCCGGCCGAGCCGTCGCACGTCTCGATAGACGCCGAGCGGCGAGGACTTCACCGAGAGCTCGAGGGGAAGATCGGCGTCGAGGCCGAGGGTTCGGAGCCGTGGGAGCGCGAGTTCCTCGGCTTCGGTGGAGAGCCGCTTGCGATCGACCGCCACCGTCACCTCGTGACCCAGCGCCCGTTGAGCGAACGCCAGCTGCGCCACCAGCTCGGCTGGGCCGCTGAAGAACGGCGAGGCGAGGAGATGGACGATCTTCATCGCCCGGCCTCGAGCAGCTTCGCCATGGCCTCCACGTTCCGATCGCTCGCGCCCGACACCTGCCGCACGGCGTTTCGGGCGAGCTCGCCGAGCGCCTCGAGCGAATCGGGACGCGCGAACAGCTCGGACAACACCTTGAAGAGGTGCTCGGCGTCCTTCACCTGAATGCCGCCGCGGCCCACGAGCACTCCGACCGAGTCGCGGAAGTTCTCCATGTGGGGACCGAAGAGCACCGGCCGGCCCTGCGCCGCGGGCTCGAGGATGTTCTGGCCTCCGCGGGTGGTGAAGGAGCCGCCGACGAAGACGACGGTGGCGAGGCGATAGGCGCGCCCAAGCTCGCCGATGCTGTCGAGCACCACGACGGGAGCGCGTTTCGGATTTCCTTCCGACCGAAGTCCCCCAGCGAGCCCAGCGGCGCCGATCGCGCTCAACACCCGCGGCGCACGATCGATGTACCGCGGCGCGATCACCAGTCGCAGATCGGGCACCTCGCGGGTCAGCCGCTTGTAGACCTCGAGCAGCAGCTCTTCTTCGCCCTCGTGGGTGCTCCCAGCGATCAGCACGCGACCTGCGGCGTCGAGCCCGAGCGCCTGTCGAAGCGTCTCGTCCGGCTCGACTGGCGTCGGAACCAGGGCGTCGAACTTGGTGTTGCCGGTCACCTGAACCCGGTCCTTCGCAGCGCCCAGGGCGAGGGCGCGATCCGCTTCGTCGTCCTCGCGCATCATGAAGAGGCTGATGTCGCGCAGGGGGTTGCCGACGAGGCGAAAGAAGGTGCGATAGCGGCCGAGGTGCGCGGCGGAGAAGCGGCCGTTGGTGAGCGCGACCTTGCCTCGGCGGCTCGCGGCGCGAATCAGGTTGGGCCAGATCTCGGTGTACTCGAGGACGAGCAGATCGGGGGCGAGCGCGTCGACGGCCCGCCGAGTGGAGCCGAACAGATCCCACGGGGCGTAGACGACCGCGTCGATCTTCTTCGCCAGCCGCTCCCTGGCCATCAAGGCGCCGGTGTTGGTGATGGTGGAGACGATCACCTTCGCGTTCGGAAACCGGACTCGAAGCCGATCGATCATCGGGCTCAGCGCGAGCAAGTCTCCCGCGCTCGCCCCATGCATCCAGATGCGAGGAGCGCCGCCCTGGGGGATCACCCCAGGCGGGTAGAAGCCGAAGCGCTGCCCAAGCCCTTCCCGCGTCTTCTTCATGAGCGCGAGAAAGGGGAAGAGGAGCAGGAAGACGACCCAGGTCGCCATGACGTAGAGCAACCGCATCGAGCGACTCGCGGCCTAGCATGGAAACGGTAGGGTCGCGGCGGAGTCAGCCATGACCGACCGCCTGTTCTTCGATCACACCGTCTCCGCGATGTTCATTCACGCCTTCCCACCGGCCGCGCAGGTCGGCCTCACCGAGGCGCTGCGTGACGGTGGCATCGACGTCGAGCGGCCCTTGCTCCCAGCCTACGAGTACTCGGTCTGGCGAAGGTGCCTCGAGCTCCAGCGCACGCTCGTCTTTCCCGACGAGCCCATCGAGGTGGGCTCACGCCGGCAGGGAGAACGGTACGTCGAGGCCTACTTCGAGCGGACGATGCTCGGCGGGCCGCTCAAGCTCCTCCTCCGCGCGTTGGGTCCACGGCGCACACTCGAGCGGCTCGCCCTCAACTTCCGTTCGGCGAACACCTTCAGTGAGACCTCGATGAAGCTCACCGGTCCGAACGCCGGCCTCATCGAGGTGAACGACGTCTTCAGCCGGTCGCCCGCGTACGTGGTGGGCATGCTCGAGAAGGGGCTGCAGCTCATCGGCGCGTCGGGGACGGTGGAGGCGGTGCGTCACGAGGGAGACGCGGCGACCTTCTCGGTTTCGTGGAGGTGATGCTGCGCCGCCCACAGCGCCGCGTACAGCCCGCCGGCGCTCACGAGCTCGAGGTGGGTTCCCTCTTCTGCGACCTTGCCTTCGCGCACCACGACGATCCGGTCGGCGCTGCGAATGGTCTCGAGCCGATGCGCGATCACGAGCGCCGTTCGCCCCGGGAGCGCTGACTCGAGCGCAGCCTGCACCTCTCGCTCACTCTGCGGGTCCAGGTTGGAGGTCGCTTCATCGAGCACGAGGACTGGCGCCCGGCTCAGCAGCGCGCGGGCGAGCGCGAGGCGTTGGCGTTGACCGCCCGAGAGGGTGACGCCCCGCTCGCCAATTCGGGTCTCGAGCCCCGAGGGCAGCGCCTGAAGGAAGTCCCAGGCGTGGGCGGTGCGACAGGCGGCCTCGAGGTCGGCGACCGTCGCGTCTGGTCGGCCGACGAGCAGGTTGTCGCGCACCGAGGCAGAGAAGAGCAGCGGCTCCTGGGTCACCAGCGCGAACTGGCTGCGAACGCTCGCCACGGTGAGGCCCTCGACGTCTCGGCCATCGAGCAGATAGCGGCCGCCCTTCAGCCGCTCGGCGCGCAGGAGGATCGAGGTGATCGTGCTCTTCCCCCCGCCGCTCGGCCCCACCAGCGCCGTCACCTGGCCACTCGGGATCACGAGGTCGAGGCCCTGGAGCACCTCGCGGTCGTCCCACCCGAAGTGCGCGCGCTCGAGGGTGAGCGCGGTAGCAAGGGGAGCGGCCTGATCCGAGCCGCCTCGCACGCGAGCGGGCAGCGCCCAGATCGCCTCGATGCGCTCGAGCGCGACGCCGGCCGCGATGGCGAACTGGCTCACTCGACCGAGATCCTTGGCGGGTTGATAGAGCAGCACGACGGCGCCGAGGAACGAGACGAGCGCTTCGGGGGGGACTGCCTGCGTCGCGGCGGCCCACCCCAAGGTCGAGGCGATGGCGAGCGAGGCGAGGATCTCCATCACCCCCGGCACGGCGGCCCGCGCCCAGCCGGCACGACCAAGCGAATGCTGCGCTTCTTGGGTGCGGCGATCGAATCGATGCGACTCCGCGGCTTCGGCGTTGAACGCCTGGATCGCCCGCAGCGCACCCAGCCCTTCCTGGACCTGTCCCGCCATTGCCCCGAGCGCGGCCTGGCCTTCGCGGACCCGTGCCATCAGCGCGCGAGTGAGCCTCGAGGCCGGCACGACCGCGATGGGCACCGCGACCAAGGTGAGCAGCGCCAGCTTCCACGACAGCGCAATCGCGACGCCCGCGAGGATCACGATCTGCAAGGTGTCGCGCAGCCAGGACGCGACGGTGTAGGTCGCCGCCTGCTCGACCGCCGCGACGTCGGCAGTGAAGCGACTGAGCACCTCACCCGACAACAGCCGAGCCCGCTGCCCCGGCGAGAGCGCGAGCACCCGCTCGAAGAGCTTCTTGCGCACGTCGCGGGCGACCTCCTGGCCGAAGAGGCCCACGAAGTAGAACTGCCCGAGGTAGCCGACGCCCTTGAAGGCCCCGACCAGCACCACCGCGATCGGGAGCGCGAGCAGCAGCCGTTCCCGAGATGCTCCAGCGAGGGCGGGGACGAGGGCGACGACTGGCGCGAGGCCTTCGGTGCCTCCGGTGAGGAGAAAGCGCAGCGCGGGCCCCATGAGGAACGCGTAGGCGCCGGTGGTGAGCCCGACGATCGCCATGCAGGCGAAGGCCAGCACCAGCAGGCGGCGGTGTGGCCTGCCCAAGGCGAGCAGCTTCCACATCGAGCCGACGAGCGGAGATGACGACACGGGCGAAACGACTGTACACACCGCCGCGTGAAGCCGCCCAGCGTTCTCGTCGTGGCAGGAGAAGCGTCAGGAGACGCGCACGGCGCCGACGTGGTGCGCGCGCTCAAGGCGATGCGGCCCGAGCTCACCTTCTTCGGCATGGGCGGGCCCAAGCTGGAGGCGGCCGGTGTCGAGACGCTCTTCGGCTCGCACGAGATCTCGGTGATGGGGATCGCCGAGGTGCTCCCGAAGATCCCCCGCATCTGGAAGGTGCTGGGCGCGCTCGAGGCCGCGGCGAAGGAGCGGATGCCGGCGGTCGCGCTGCTCATCGACGTTCCGGACTTCAATCAACGGCTCGCCGCGAGGATCAAGCCGCTCGGAGTCCCCGTCGTGTCCTACGTGGCGCCGATGGCGTGGGCGTGGCGCGAAGGGCGAACGAAGACGATCGCGCAGCGCACCGACGAGCTGTGCTGCATCTTGCCCTTCGAGGAGGCCTTCTTCCGCGAGCGTGGGGTGAACGCGACCTACGTGGGGAGTCCGGTGCTGGAGCAGGTGCCGCCGCAGGCGCCGGCCGAGCATTTTCGGAAGGCGTTGGGGCTGGCGATCGATCGGCCGGTGTTCGCGGTGCTCCCAGGGAGTCGGCGCTCCGAGATCGGCCGGCTGGGCACGCTGATGCGGGAGGTCGCCGCCGAGTTGGTGAAGCGCGAGCCGACGCTCCAGGTGGTGGTGCCCGTCGCCCCGGGGCTGCCCGAGGCCTTCGTTCGGCAGGCCTTCGAGGGCATCGAGGTGACGCTGATCGCCGGGCGCGCGGCGGAGGTGGTGGGCGCAAGTGACGTGGCGCTGGTGGCCTCGGGGACGGCGACGCTCGAGGCCGGGCTGATGCGGCGCCCGTTCGTCATCATCTATCGCGTCTCGCTCCTCACCTATGCGGTGGGCCGCGCGATGGTGCGGCTCCCCTTCTTCGGGTTGGTGAACCTCCTCGCCGGAAGGCGGGTGGTGCCCGAGCTCCTCCAGGGCGAAGTGACGGTGCCGAAGGTGGTGGAGGCGCTCGAGAAGGTGCGTGGGCCGGAGCGAGAGGTGTGTCTGTCGGGGTTGGATGAAGTTCGCGCGAAGCTGGGGGCGCCTGGAGCGGCGAGACGAGTCGCCGAGCGTGTGCTGGCCTACGTCGATCGACCGCGTTGAAGGAAGTTGCGGCGGGGGTCCACCTCTGCTTTTCATTCCGGCCATGAACTTCCTCGCGACGCGGCTGGCGGCAGTGGTGGCAGTGATCGGACTCTCGGCGTGTGGCGGCCCGGCAGGCGTGTACCGGGGCACGACGACCCAGACGATCACCTCCGGCGGCACGGCGACGACGAAGACCCTCTCGGGCGACATCGTCACCATCTTCAACAGCGCCGAGGCGAACCAGCTCGTCTTCGAGTCGACCGGCCTCGCCTACACAGCGACGCGGTCCGGCGACACCCTCACCTTCCAGAGCGGGCAGACGTCGTCGGTCATGGAGACCAACGGGAACAGCAGCACCTCCCTCACGAGCGGCACGGGCACCCTGAGCGCCTCGGCGCTCAGCATCAACCTCACGCTGACGATCTCGCAGACGGGCGGCGGCAACACCACCAACGCGACCGCCACCCTCGCCTTCACCGGCCAGAAGCTCTGAGGAGATCAGGGCGCGTCGATCGGTCCGAAGTCGACGACCAGGGTGTTCCCGGCCGAGACTCGAACTGGCCGTGACTTGACGTACTTGTCGAACTTCACCTTCACCTCGTACTCGCCCTGGCAGAGGGTGAGTTCCTTGAAGGCGGTGAGGTTCGAGTTCACGAGCTTGCCAGCGACGTAGAACTGCCCTGCTGGCACCACCTTGAGCTGCACCTTCCCAAGGGAGACTGGGAGCTTGAGGGCCGTGTTGTCACCGGGCGCGAGATCGAGCTCCACCCCGACGTTGCAGAACAGGGCGGCGTTGGTGGCTTGGAGCAGGTGCTTGCCAGGCGCGAGCTCGAGGCGCACCGGGTCTCCCTTCGGCTTGGTCTGACCGAAGGAGTGGCCGTCGGCGCTGATGTCCAGGCGGAGGTCGGCGCTCACTTCGACCACCGCCGCGCGATCGTCCGGGAGGGAACCCGCGTCGGGCTCGGGCGAGGGCCCCGCGCCAGCATCGTCGACTTCGGCGACGACGGGGCCTGCATCGACGACCGGAGCCAGCGCGAACGCGCCGGCATCGGGCTCGCTCGTCGTGGTGGAGCCGCCGAGGAGGACCGCTCCCAGCACCCCGACGGCTGCCGCGAGCACCGCGAGGACCAGCCACTTTCCGATGCCTGATCTGGGCGGCCGTCCGGCGAGGTTCTCGGCCTCCGCTTCCGCTTTGATCTTCTGCCGATCACCGATCACCGCCGTCGACTGCATCTCCTTGGGGAGGGTGAGGAAGCCTCCCGGTGGCGCTGGAATGGTGACGTTGAGATCGGGCGGCTGCTGAGGCCCGGTCGCCCTCGCTTGAATCGGAGCGTGCGGTCCAGTCGGCTTCTCGTCGGCCGGCGTCGTCGAGGCACCGGCGTTCGGCATGTCGATCGTCGGGGCGACGAGCTCGGGCCGAGGCATGCGCATCGACGGCGCGGTGGGAGCCACGCCGAGCGCGACGTCTTCGGCTGCAGCGCCTGGATCGGAGGGCAGCTCGCGTTCGGTGCGAGCGCCGCCCCAGGTGTGCTGAGCCGCGGCCGCGTCGAGCTGAGGGGGTGTTCCTGGTTCGAGGTGCGCGACCTCCGCTGCCACGACCCTGAAGAGCCGGAGCAGATCTTCCTGGCCGATGGGCTGACCGACGTAGCGCAGGTACTTTTCGAGATCTTCCTTGAGGGCCAGGGCCGTCGGGTAGCGCCCGTCGCGATCGGGGTGAACGCAGCTGGCGAGGATCTGCCGAATCGGCATCGCGAGGTTGGGCCGGAGCTGCTCGATCGGCCGAATGCGAGCGGAGCGCGCGTTGTCGATCTGCTCGACCTCGGTGTTCCCGGCGATGGCGCGCACGTGGGTGAGCAGCTCGTACAGCACCAGGCCGAGCGCGTAGATGTCGACGCGGCGATCGAGGTCCTGGCCGGTGATCTGCTCGGGCGCCATGTAGGGGTACTTGCCCTTCACGAGGCCGGCCTGGGTGCGGTGGGTGGCGGTGGCCGCGCGGGCGACGCCGAAGTCGATGAGCTTCACCACCCCGCTCGTCGAGAGGAGGATGTTGTGCGGCGAGACGTCTCGATGAATGAGGCTGAGCGGCTGACCCGTCTTCGGGTGCTTGGCCTCGTGCGCCGAGTGGAGGGCACCGGCGACGTCGGCGACGATGCGCGCGCAGAGCTCCGGCGCCATCAGCTCGCCCTGGCGCTCGTGCTCGAGGCTGATCGTCATCAGATCGAAGCCCGGCACGTACTCCATCGTCAGGTAGAAGACGCCGTTCACCTGCCCCAAGTCGAAGATCTCGGCGATGTTCGGGTGATGGAGGCTGGCGAGGATCGCGGCCTCGTCGAGGAACATGCGCACGAAGTCGGGGTTCGCGCAGAGGTGCGGGTGGGGCCGCTTGACGACGCAGATGCCCCTGGGGCCGCGCGCGAGGAAGACGTCGGCCATGCCGCCCGCGCCGATGCGCTTGTCCAGAAGGTAGGGCCCCAGGGTCTCGGCCATCTGCGGGTCGACTTACCACGGTTCCTTTGGAGCGCCTCGTGCGCTATGCGCGCGCGCAATGAATCCGGCGCTGGTGATCATCCCCACGTACAACGAGCGCGAGAACCTCGAGCCCATCTCGACCGCGGTGCTCGCCGCCGACCCTCGGGTCGACATCTTGGTGGTCGACGACAACTCCCCCGACGGCACCGGTCAGCTCGCCGACGAGCTCGCGAGCGGTCAGCCGCGCATCAAGGTGCTCCACCGCGAGAAGAAGCAGGGCCTCGGCCGCGCGTACCTCCACGCGTTTCGCTGGGCGCTCGAGCACGGCTACCAGTTCATCATCGAGATGGACGCGGACTTCAGCCATGACCCGCGCTACCTGCCGAAGCTGCTCGACGAGGCGCAGTCGGGCACCGATCTGGTGCTGGGCAGCCGCTACGTGACGGGCGGGGGCACGGTGAACTGGGGCGTCGGCCGGCAGCTGATCTCGCAGGGAGGATCGCTGTACGCCCGCTCGGTGCTCGGGGTGCGCATTCGCGATCTCACCGGCGGCTTCAAGTGCTTCAACCGACGCGTGTTGGAAGCCATCGATCTCGATGCGGTTCAGTCGAGCGGCTACGCCTTCCAGATCGAGCTCACCTACCGCGCGCTGAAGAAGGGCTTCACGGTGAAGGAGCTGCCGATCGTCTTCGAAGATCGCCGCGTGGGGCAGTCGAAGATGAGCCGGAAGATCTTCGTCGAGGCCTTCACGATGGTGTGGAAGCTCCGCTTCACCGTGTGACGCATGGGGAGCACGTTCCTCATCGCGCTCCCGGCGGTGCTCTTCATCGTCGACCCGATCGGCGTCGTGCCGCTCTTCGTGGCGATGACCGCGAACGACGGGCCGGAGAAGTGCCGGGCGATGGCGCTCAAGGCCTGCGTCACCGCCGCGTCGGTGCTCGTCTTCTTCGCGCTCTTCGGCACGGTGATCTTCAAGGTCTTCGGGGTCACCCTGCCCGCCTTTCGGGTCGCGGGTGGGCTCCTCTTGATGTTGACGGCGCTCGACATGCTTCGGGCGCAGAAGCCGGCGACGAAGACCTCCGAGGCGGAGACGAAGGAAGGCGCAGAGCAAGAAGACATCGCGATCGTGCCCTTGGCGATGCCGCTCCTCGCCGGCCCCGGAGCGATCGCCACCGTGATGGTGCTGATGGCCGAGTACGGGAAGGACTGGGCCGGTTCGGCGATCGTGATCGGCTGCGTGTTGATCACCTTCTTCATCACCTACCTGACGCTGCGCTCGGCGAACGTGGTGAAGCGGGTGCTCAAGCAGACCGGCATCGCGATCTTGGAGCGCGTCTTCGGCCTGATCCTCGCGGCGATCGCGGTGCAGTTCGTCTTCGAAGGCGGGAAAGCCCTGCTTTCGGCGAGCTGAGGCGCACGCCACTGGCGTGATGACTGACACCCACGGTTGTGATTTCTCCCTCCGCCATGAGCGGCGCGACCAACCACTACAAGCCCAATCTCCGAGACACCCTCTTCAACCTCTTCGAGTTCCTCGACATCTCGAAGACCTCCCTCGGCAAGAAGCCGTTCGGCGAGCTCGACGAGGCGACCGCCCGGCAGACGCTCGAGTCGTACCGGCAGATCTGCGTCGAGCAGCTGGCGCCGAGCTTCGCCATCGGTGAGGAGCAGCCGCCGGTGCTCGACCCGAAGACGGGAACGGTGACCCTCCCCGAGGGCCTCAAGAAGAGCTTCCACGCCTACTTCGACAACGGGCTCAACGCGCTCGAGCTACCGGTTCACCTCGGTGGCGTCGGCGCGCCGCACTCGCTCGGCTGGGGCGCCTTCGAGATGGTGCTCGGCTCGAACCCGTCGCTGGCGTTCTACTTCCTCGGCAACATGCTCCCGCGGGTGATCGATCAGACGGCGACGCCGGCGCAGAAGGCCCTCTACGCCCAGCGAATGATCGACCAGCGCTGGGGCGGCACGATGGTGCTGACCGAACCCGACGCCGGCAGCGACGTGGGCTCGGCGCGCGCGAAGGCCAAGCACGTGAAGGACGACGTGTGGGAGATCGAAGGCGTCAAGCGCTTCATCACCAACGGCGACTTCGACGCGGTCGAGAACATCGTGCACCTGGTGTTGGCGCGGCCCGAAGGCGCGGGCGGAGGGACCAAGGGCCTCTCGATGTTCATCGTGCCGAAGTTCTGGGTGAACGCCGACGGCTCGCTGGGAGAGCGCAACGGCGTGTTCTGCACGAACCTCGAGAAGAAGATGGGGATCAAGGCCTCGGTCACCTGCGAGATGACCTTCGGCGACGGCAAGCCGGCGCGCGGGCTGCTCGTGGGCAACGTGCACGAGGGCATCAAGCAGATGTTCCACGTCATCGAGCACGCCCGCATGGCGGTGGGTCTCAAGTCGGCGGCGACGCTCTCGACCGCGTACTTGAACGCGCTCGCCTACGCGAAGGAGCGCGTGCAGGGCGCCGATCTGATGAACGCGCGCGACAAGAACGCGAAGCGGATCACCATCGTCAACCACCCCGACGTGCGCCGCATGCTGATGATGCAGAAGAGCCACGCCGAGGGCATGCGGGCGATGATCCTCTTCGCGGCGTCGCTGCAGGATCAGGTCGATCTGGCCGGTGGTCGCGAGAACCCGGCCGCACACGAGGCAGACGCGCTCAACGATCTCATCCTCCCGCTCATCAAGGGCTACTGCTCGGAGAAGGCCTACGAGCTGCTCTCGGTCTCGCTCCAGACGCTCGGCGGCTCCGGGTACCTGAAGGATTACCCGATGGAGCAGTACATTCGCGATCAGAAGATCGACACGCTCTACGAGGGCACGACGCACATCCAGGCGCTCGATCTCATCTTCCGCAAGATGGCGAAGGACGGCGGCGCGACGGTGCAGGCGCTCTTGGGCCGCGTGCGCACGACGCTCGAGACGAACGAAGGTGGCGACGCGCTCGCGAAGGAGCGGGAGCTGCTCAGCGAGGCGCTCACCAACGTCGAGATGGGCTTCGGCCACCTGCTCGAGAAGCTCCAGGAGTCGCTGTACCACGTGGGCTTCCAGGGCAACCGGGTGCTCTTCGGGCTGGCGGAGCTCGTGATCGGCTGGCTGCTCGTTCGGCACGCGGCGGTGGCGCTCCAGAAGCGCACCGGGGCGAACGCCGAAGACGTGGCGTTCTACGACGGCAAGATCGCCTCGGCCCGGTTCTTCACTCGCGAAGTGCTCCCCAACCTCGCGATGCTCCCCAAGCACGTGCAGCAGAGCACCCTGCAGTTGATGGAGCTGCCGATCGAGGCCTTCTGAGGTGACGCCCGCGCCGCGGCGGTTCGGGGGTCGTTCGGGAATGACCCAACCGAGCGTGATCGACGCGCTCGGCCTCTCGCCGAATGGGCGCTTCGTGGTGACCGGCGACGAGCTCGGGGTCGCGCGCGTCTTCGAGCTCGCCGCGGGAGCGATGACGGCCGAGGTGAAGGTGCCGGCACCGTTCCGCAGTGGATCGGACAAGGCGATTCGTCGGGCGTGGGTGTCGAACGACGGCGCGCGCGTGCTCTTGCAGATCCGGTACCGCTCGACCCTGCTCGCCGGTGAGGTGAAGACGTGGAAGCCGCGCGTGCACGATGGAGACACCTCGTCCCGCGCGTGTCTCTCGCCGTCCGGGGTCTTCGCGGCGCAGGTGTCGGTGCGCCTCCATCGGTACGTCGGCGAGCGCGACACCCTGGATCTGTGGGAGCGCAACGCGAGCGCGACCGATTGTGCGATCTCCTCGGAGGGCGTGCTCGTCGCCGCCTTCGATCGCCGCAAACCGAACGACGGCCCGACGCCCGACGTGGGCATCCTCCGCGCCTTCTCGAAGGACGGGAAGCCGATCGCACGGCTCGAGCTCGACGACGACTTCCACGGCGTCCGGATCGGCTTTGCAGGGCCGAGGACGGTGCTGGTCGTCACCGAGAAGACGGCGCGGCTCCACCGCTGGAACCTCGACTCGCCCCGCAAGGTGGTGAGCTCGCAGCTGAGCAAGAAGCGGCTGCCGACCTTCGAGCTCCTCGCCGGCATCGGTCACGTCGCGCTCGAGGAGGCGCCCGGCAAGACCGTCCTCCAGGCCCTCGACACCGGGAAACGAACGCTGACGACCGCGTGCGATCTCTGGGCCTGCTCCGAAGACGGAACGATCGTGCTCACCGCCGAGCAGGGTTCGATCGTTCGTCGCGCTCCCGTTTCGCTCGAGCCGGTCTCGGAGAAGGGCCTCGGCCGACTCACTGGCGTTGCCTTCTCGGCCGACGGCGCCTCGCTCTGGGGCGGCGATTCGACGTCACTGACGAATTGGTCGCTCGACACGGGTGAGGTGCTGCTTCGTCACCATCTGCCCAAGGGCTTTCAGACCCAAACGATCGCCACCTCGGGCTCCACGGCGCTCCTCAGGAGCGAGCGCGTCTCGAAGACCCTCGACCTGGCCTCGGGTACCCTGGGCGCCGCGATCGCCGCGACCCATCGAATTCCCGCCATCAGCGACGACGGCGCCCTCGTCGCGACCCACGATCCGAAAGGTGACTCGGTGGTGTGGAGCGCGGCGACCGGCAAGCCAGTGACGCACTACTCACGGCCAACGAAGACCTTCTACGGGCGTGCCTTCGATCCGAAGGGGAAGCTGTTCGTCACCTGCGATGAGTTCGGAGCGACGCGGCTCTGGGATGCCAAGCGAGCGAGCCTGCTGAGTGAGTTCACCACCCCGAATCGCCGCTCCGGTTGGGGCCTCGCGATCAGCCGTGATGGAAAGTCGTTGCTGCTGGGCGGCGATGCCTCGCTCGTTCACCTGTTCGCGTTGCCGAGTGGCCGAGTGAAGCACGCGCTCAAAGGGCTCAAGGGCCAGGGCGACTGCCGAGCGGCCTTCTCTCCGAACGGGAAGTGGATCGCCGTGGGCAACGAGCAGAGTGCGGTGGTGTGGGCGGCCGCCAACGGCAAGCGAGTGCTCCTTCATGAGGGGCCGGCGTACTCGATCGCCTTCGCACCCGATTCGAAGCGCTTTGCCGTCGGCGGAGTCGGCGAAGTCGTGGTCTTCGATCTCTGAGGGGCCCAAGACATCTTCGTCAGAGTGGCGCTGGCTCGACGGCTGCGCGAAGCGCAAGTACCCGATACGACGAAGGCAACGCGCTGGCCGCTCGATTGCTCTGCGCGGTCGAATGCTCCAAGCCATTCTCGCGTTGACGATCGCGAGCGCACCGAGCGGTCCCGAGGCGCCCGTCGACGGTGAACATCGGGTTGCGATCTTCGCCCAGCCGCTCCTCACAGCTGCCGGCCTCGCGGGCTTCGCGGTGCCGTCGATCGGCATGGGCTTCGGTCTGTCGGGCGGCGCGCAGTTCGTGGTGAACGAGAGCTGGGGCCTCACCTTCGACGCCGCGGGCCTGCTGGCCTCCGCAGGCCAGAACGAAGACTTTCGCGGGGTCACCTCCGGCGCCTTCTCGCTTGGGCCGACGTTTCGGATGAGAGGGAGCGGGTTGTCCGGCTTCTTCGTCACGCCGAAGATCTACGCGGTGGTCGCGAGCAACTGGACCGACTTCGGTCCCTCGCCCATCCGTGGGACGAACGGGTTCACGCGGTGGACCTCCTTCGAGACGGGCGCCGGCGTCGACCTCGCCTTGCAGTGGACGAACGGCCACTTCTTCATCGGCACCGTGTTCGGGTTCGGCGCGGGCATCGGGTTCGGCGCGGGCTCGCCGCTCAGCACCTTCAGCAGCACGCTCTTCGGCGGAGCGAACACTGGCGGCTTCGTGCTCAGCCTCAACGTGCATCTGCTCCGCATCGGCTACACCTTTTGAGGCTCGAGGCGCTGAGCGGCCCAGCCGGTCGGGATCGCGAAGGTGATTCCCGCGAGCACGCCGCCGATCGCCGCGGAGAGGATGACGAGCATCGGCGGCGTCGTCGGCCCAGGCAACATCGCTCCAGCCATGTCGAGCGGCAACGCAACGCCCCACCCGAGCGCGGTCGCGAGCAACCAGGGACTCACCGACCTCACCTGATGACGAAGCTCGAGCGCCTGGGCGCCACCGATGAGCAGACCTCCGAGCGCGCCGCCGAGACCGCTCCAGAGACTCACCGCGATCGTCGAAGGCTCCGGAACTGGCTGAGTGACGACGACTGGCTCAGTGAAGAGGAACGTCGAGGGGAACATGCCCACGGCCCAGCACGCGACGACCGGCAACATCGTCCAACCGATGAAGCGGCCGAGCCGGAGTGTCGGAAGTCGCACCCGCAGGAGCGAGCCCTGCGCCCAGCCGACGAGTGAACCCTCGATCGCACCAGCGCCGAGCGCCGCCGCGTAGAACCCGAGCCGTCCAGCGAGTGTCGTCGGCTCGCCGAACCACCTCGTCAGACCGACCGCCACCATCGCTGCCGCCGCGATCCCCAGGAACTCCGCGAGCGCGCAGCGGAGCAACCACCGAGGCCAGAACGGCGGGAGCGCGGTGGTGCGAGGAAGGCTGAGGTCGCCGGCGAAGTCGATCCCCATTCCCCGTTCGACTTCAAAGCCGGTGCCAGGGAACGTCACTGGGCGCAGCGAGCAGTGGCCCGCACGAACTGCGCTCACGCGCGGAACTCAGCGAATCGCGGTGCCTCAGTTGCCGGCCGCGCTGCCGAGCGCCTGCTTGAGCGCATCGGGGTTCGCGCCACCCAAGACCTGCTCGGCGAGACGATTGGCGACGAACTCGGCCGCGAGCGCTTGAGGCACGGGCTCGCCTGGCCTCCAGTCGGCGCCGATCTCCTTCGCGAACTGGAGGAACGCGGGATCGGACGCGAGCGTCTCGGGATCGAGCCCTTCGAGCGTCATCTGAAGCAGCAGCAGGAACAGATCGAACGCCACCGACGAGCGCGTCGCGTACGACTGGCTCATTCGCTCGAAGCCCGCGTCCGGAGCCGAAGCGCCACCGGCGGGCTGACCCGCGCCAGGGCGACCGGTCTGGTACACGCGCGGCGGCTTCGCCTCGTACTGAGGCGTCGGCGTCGAATCGGTCGCGAGCGGGCCTCCCGAGAAGCCGGCGCCAAGCGCGGCGTTGGCGCGGGCGAAGAACTGCCGGCGATCGGCCGCGCCGTTCTGTCCTCCGTTGATGCGCTGGGTGATGCCGTCGAAGTTGCCGCGATCGGCGAGCTCGTTGAGGCCGTGCTTCTTCCAGTACCAGGCAGCGACGCGGAAGCCGACGTCAGGGCGCGCGGCGAGCTCCGGGTGGTTGACGAGATCGACACCGAGATCGCGGCTGGCGGCTTCGTAGTTCGCGCGACCAGTGAGCTGAATCGGCCCCCGGCCCTTGAACCGCATGCCATCACCCGGCTGCGTGTTGCCGAGATCGCGGCGGCCCTCGTACGCCCGGCCCGAGGCGAGCTCTTCGAAGTACCGGAGCTGCCCGCTCTCGTGCGCGAGCTGGGCGAGGAACGCAGCGGCGCGCTTGGGCGTGGTGATGCCGGCTTCCTGCATGGCGCGGTTGAGGTACGGCGTCATCTGCTGCGCGCGCTCGGCCGAGAGGTTCGGCATGATCTGCCGGAGCTGCTCGGCGTTGATCGCGGACGAGGAGTGACCGAGCGACGCGCCTTGGACCGCTCCTGCCTTCTTGGCGTTGACTTGAGCGATCAGCTCTTCGGCCGAGAGCTGACTTCGAGGTTGCAGCGTCACCGGGCGAGCGTCGCCGGAGACTCGCGCCGCACTTCGAGGACGCCACCCTGCCTGCGATTCGGGGACCGAGGGGCGAGGCGCGGTGACGTGACGCTGCGGAGTCGTCGCCTGAATCGGCCACTGCCCGGTCTTTCGAATCATGAGGCAGTCGTCGCACGCTCCCGGCTTCTGCGCAATTCGGCCGGGGCGCGATTCGGGCGACGGACGCCCGTCAATCAGTAGGGCCCTGGCACGTTGAGCCGAACTCGGTAGAGGCCGGTTCGCGCGGTGATGAAGAGCGTTCGATGATCGGCTTCGCCGAACGCGCAGTTGGCGGGCTCCTCGGGCACGGTGATCACGCCGAGGTAGCCAGCGTCGGGCCGGTAGACCTTCACGCCGGCGCTCGTGGAGACGTAGAGGTTGCCGTTGACGTCGGTGGTGATGCCGTCTCCGCCGGCGCCTCCAGGTCCTCCGGCACTCGTGTTGGTGAAGAGGACGTTCGGCCGGGGGAACGGCACGCCATCGGGCTGGAGATCGACGCGACGAACCATCGAGGCCTGCGAATCCGAGACGTAGAGGATCGACTCGTCCGGCGAGAGCGTGACGCCGTTCGGCTGCGAGGAGTTGACCCCGAAGATGAGCGAGATCGTCCCGTCGAGCGCGATTCGGTAGACGCCACGCACTGGAACCGTGCCGGTGCCGCCGTAGGTGGGGTCGGTGAAGTAGATGGTTCCGTTCGAGTGGACGACGGCGTCGTTCGGTGAGTTCAAGGTGCCGGCGTCGAGGGTGCGCGCGATCACCGTCATGCCTCCATCGGGGAATCGGCGGCTCACCTGGCCGGCGTGCTGACAGATGATGAGATCACCGTTCGGCGCGAGCGCGATCCCATTCGAGTTGCCCGAGGGTGACAGGAACGACTGGAAGGTGCGCGGCGGCGTCATCCGCCAGATCCGGTTGCCCTGAATGTCGGAGAAGAGCAGCGAACCGAGCGCGGGCACCCACTGCGGGCCTTCGGTGAAGAGGAAGCCGCCGTCGATCTTCTCCACCGGGCCCGTGCCCATCAGCGGATCGACGTTCGCGAAAGGGTTGCCCCCAGCCGTGCTCCCGCCTGCGGTTCCACCCGACGTGCTTCCACCGGCGGTGTTTCCACCCGAGGTGCTTCCACCGGCCGCGTTTCCACCCGCAGCGCTCCCGCCGGAAGTGCTTCCACCGGCTGCGTTTCCACCCGCCGTGGTTCCGCCGGACGTCCCTCCTGCCGTTGCGCCACCTGCGGTGTTCCCGCCAGCGATCCCTCCCGCCGCCATGCCACCGCCGCTCGATCCCCCGCCCGCACCTCCATCGGCGTTCGCAGGCATCTCACCGCAATGAACGAGCAAGAGACCGGCAATGGCGAGAACGGGGGTTCGCATCGCACCTTCTTACACGCGAACCGAGGCGCCGATCACAACCCGCTGCGCTGCCGCTTGAGCGCCACGTTCACGAGCAGCCCGATGCCCATCAGCACCGACACCATCGAACTGCCGCCGTAGCTCATCAGCGGCAGAGTGATCCCGGTGATCGGCAACAACCCGGTCACCATCCCGATGTTCTCGAACACCTGCCAGAAGATCATCGCCGCGACGCCGACGGCCACGAATGCTCCGAACCGTTCCTTCGCGCCAGCCGCGACCGCCAGCGCAGCGAGCAGCAGTGCGGCATAGAGCACGAGCAAGCCGAGACACTTCAAGTACCCCTGCTCCTCGGCGAAGACGCTGAAGATGAAGTCGGTGTGCTGCTCGGGGAGATACCGAAGCCCCGTCTGGGTGCCCTCCATCCACCCCTTCCCCGCCATGCCTCCGGATCCGACGGCGATCTTCGACTGCATCGCGTGGTAGTTCGTGCCCTTCAGATCGCTCGTCGGGTCGAGCCACCCGGTGATGCGCGCGTCTTGGTGCTTCTTCAGCTTGTGCCGAATGATCGTGAACCGCTGCTCGCTGGGCTGCGTGCGAAGGTAGTCGTTCCAGATCACTCCGACGCCGGCCACGGCCAGCACGGCGATCACGATCAGCACCGGCATCGTCGGGCGCGCGAACATGAGGATCGTGAACGTCGTGAACGCCATCATCAGCGCGGTGCCGAGGTCGGGCTGCACGAGCACGAGCGCCGTCGGGATCAACGCGATCACCGCGGGCGGAATGAGCCGCAAGAACCCATAGGCCGGCTGCTGTGGTCGGTGATCGTCGTGGAAGTACTTCGCGAGCATCAAGATCATGCCGATCTTGGTCAGCTCGGCGGGCTGCACCCGAATCGGCCCGAGCACGAGCCAGCTCTCGGCGCCCTTCGCGGTGTGGCCGACGAACTTGAGCAGCACCAGCGCAGCGAGGTTCGCCAAGTAGAACGGAATCGCGAACTTCTCGATCAACCGGGGATCGACCCAGGCGATCACCGCGGCGATGCCGCTGCCGATCACGAAGTAGCCGATCTGGGTCAGCCACATCGAGGTGGTCGGAGACCGCGCCGCGCTCGCCAGGTTGTAGATGCCCACCGCCGCGGTCAGCACCGTCGCGAGCAAGAGGAGCCACGGCATCTGCGACACCGTCCTCCGTTCGGCCGAGAGCTCGATCATTGCGGCCCTCGCGGCGTGTTCGCCTGCACCGTCGTCTCGGGAGGCGGCGCGACGTCTTCGGCGAGCCCGGGGTCGCTCACGTCGGGCGGCGCGTTCGGGTTCTGCTTCACCATCGGCAGCGGCTTCGGCGGCTTCGGTGGAATCCACTCCTCACCGAGCGCGAACGAATCGGCCTGCTTCAGCTCGAAGTACTTCTTGAACACGGCGGCGGCGGTCGGCGCGGCATCACTGCCTCCATGGCCACCATGCTCGTTCAGCACGACCACCGTCAGCTCGGGATCTTCCGCCGGCGCGAACGAGGCGAACCAGGCGTGATCGCGCTCGAAGTACGACATCTGTTCCTTCTTGAGCCGCACCGTGCCGAGGCGCGCGACCTGCGCCGTGCCCGTCTTCCCGGCGATCGTGTACTCGGGCGAACGAATGCGCAGCGCGGTGCCACCAGGCTCGTTCACCACCGACACCAGAGCGTCCACCATCAGCTTGTGCTGCTCGTCGGTCATCGCGATCTCGCGCACCACCTTCGGGCCCGAACTCTCGACGATCTTCCCTTCGGGCGTCTCCACCCGCTGCACGATCTGCGGCTGGAGCACCTTCCCCTTGTTCGCCACCGCCGAATAGAGCACCGCGAGCTGGAGCGGCGTCACGTTCACGTCGCCCTGCCCGATGGCGGTGTTGAGCGCCATGCCCTTGGTGTACCCGCCGGGCGTGAGCTTGTTGTGGTACGCGCTGTCGGGCATCACTCCCGGAATGTCGGCAGCGACGTTCAAGTTCGTCGGCGCGCCGAGCCCGAACTGTCGCCCCATCGCCGCGATCGGATCGATGCCGAGGAGATCGGCGGTCCGGTAGAAGAACGTGTCGCAGCTCACCTGGAGCGCCCGCTTCGGATCGACCGGCCCGTGACCGCGCTCGTTGTGACAGCGCCAGCGCCGTGAGCCGAGGGTGTAGCCGCCGCCGCAGGTGACGGTCGTGGTCGGCGTGATGACGCCGGCCTGCAAGCCAGCGAGCAGCGTCACCACCTTGAAGGTCGAGCCTGGGTGATAGTGCTCGGCGCCGGCGCGGAAGACGAGCGGCTGCAACGCGTCGGTGTTGAGCTGAGCGAGCCGCTTCGGAGAGACGCGCCCGGTCATCTCGTTCGGATCGAACGCGGGTCGGCTGACGATCGCGCGAATGAAGCCGGTCTTCGTCTCGAGGGCGATCACTGCTCCCGCCGTGCCGGGGAATGCCTTCTCCGCTTCCGCCTGGAGCCGCGCGTCGAGCGAGAGCACCACGTTGTTGCCAGGAATGGGCGCCTCGGCCTGCTCGCTCTTGAGGATGTTGCCGCGCACGTCGCGCATCACCTCGCCGCGCGCGTTCACCACTTCCTTCACCCAGCCGTCGGTGCCGCGAATGGCGTGCTCGAAGCTCCGCTCGACGCCGCGCCGCCCGATGTAGTCGCCCAGCGCGTACGGCGGCCGCTCGAGCGAGCCGTTGAGCTTGGTGAGCTCCTCCTGGGTGATCTCGTTCATGAAGCCCAAGATGTGGGCGAGCGTCGGCCCGGCGCGGTAGCTCCGGTGCGGCACCGGCTCGAGATCGACTCCAGGCAAGAGGAACTGCTTGGCGAGCAGCTTGTCGAACTCGTCACGGCTGATGTCGACGGCGGCGATGAGCGGCTGATAGCGCTGCGGCCCGTGCGCGCTCTTCACCATCGCCTCGACGCGCGCGTGCTGCTCCGCGTCCCAGCCGAGCACGTCGGCGAGCTGGGGGATCACCTCGGCCACGCACTTCTGACAGAACGCCGGCGTGATGAAGACGTCGAGGCTCGGGCGGGCGTCGACCAACACCTCACCGCGCCGATCACGAATGAGCCCACGCGGCGCGCGCAGCCGAACGTCCTTGAACTGGTTGTCCACCGAGAGCGCGTTGAACTCGTCGTAGCGCACCACCATCAACCGGTAGAGGTTGACCGCCAGCACCAGGAGCCCGGCGAGGAAGCAGACGCCGAGCACGATGATCCGCGTCCGGAGCTCCTTCGCGTCGCTCTTCTGGCCGAGCTTGATCACGCGAGGCGACCTCCATCCACGCGCTCGCCAGGCTCGATCTTCATCAGCAGCGGGAAGAGCAACACCGCCATCGCCGCGGTGAGGAGCGCCTGGAGCGGCAAGGCCGTCAACGACAACACCCGGCCTTCGGCGTTTCTCGAGGTGAGCCACGTGAGCAGGAAGGCCACCAGCGAATGGCCGACGGTGGCCCCTGCCGAGAAGAACGCGAAGCCGACGCGCGACTTCCCGTCGAGCAGCTGCGCCGCCGCCCGAGCGAGCAGGAAGACGAGCACGCCGAGCGCTGGATACAGGCCGGAGGGCCGCCCGGTGAAGACGTCGAGGAGGTAGCCGATGACGAAGGAGGTGAGCGCCCCTTCGATGGTGCGCGAACGAACCGCGAGGAAGACGATCAGCACCACCGTGACGTCGACCCGCGTCACCTCGAAGCCGAAGGTCTTCACCAGCACCGCCTCGATCGAGAGCAGCACCAGGGCGAGGCCGACGAGGAGCGCGCCTTTCATGGCGTGGCCTCCTTGAGCCGCATCGCCGACAGCGACGTCATCGGGAGCACCATGACTTCTTCCACCCGGGCGAGATCGACCGCCGGCTCGAGCTGCCCCACGAGGTAGAGCCCGACCGTCGGCCGGCTCACGCTCCGAATCGTGCCCAACACCAGGCCGTGCGGAAAGATGTCGTCGGTGCCCGCCGTCACCACCACGTCGCCGTCGGCGATGTCTTCTTCGCGCCGCACGAAGTCCAGCAGCATCTTCGAGCCGTCACCGGCGCCCACCGCGCTCCCTCGCACCCGGGTGCGCTGCACCAGCGCAGCGACCTTCGACTGCGGGTCCGTCATCACCAGCACGTCGGCCGAGCCGCCCACCGCGCGCACCACGTGCCCCACCACGCCCTTCGCCGTCACCACCGGCATGTTCACCCGCACCCCGTCGTCTTCACCTCGGTTGATTCGGAACGACTGGAACTGCGGCGAGGCGTTGAGCCCAATCACCCGCGCCATCACCACCGGCCCGCTCGAGGCCTCCACCACGCCGAGCAGTTCCTTGAGCCGCGCGTTCTCGGCCTTCGCTTCGGTGAGGAGATTCAGCTCGGCCTGGGTCTCCGCGAGCCGCACGTTGCACGCGTTCGCTTGCTCGTGAGCGCCGCGCAGCGCGACGTAGCCAGTCACCGCGCCAGCCACGCCGTCGAACACCCACGTGAGGGCGCCTTGCAGCGGTGAGGAGATCGCCAGCACCGCCCGATCGAGCACGTTCGGCTCACGCCCTCGCCCACCTCGGGAGAGGAACAAGATCAGCGGAAACACGATGAGCGCCCCGACGAGGAGCGGCTCTCGATGGCGCTTGAGAAAGGCGAACACTTTCGATTCCGAACGACGAAACGGGCGAGCCTCAAGAGCTTTTCCCGCCCGTGAGGGAAAGCCCTTGCATGTTGTGGGCACCGATCCTACAGGTCAAGCTTTCGATTTTGGCAACCCCCCGAAAGTCCATGAGTAATTCGACCTCCCAGACCCCAGAGACCACCACCGGCGATTGGCGCCGAACCGGCTACTACGCCCTCATCATCGGGCTCGCCGTCCTCTTCGGCTTGCAGTGGGGCCCGGGCTCGGCGGGCTGCGACAAGTTCGGCACGCTCCAAGACGCGAAGGGAGAGTCCGTCGCCACCGTCAACGGCGAGACGATTCCGCTGCGCGACTTCCAGCGCGCCTACGCGTACCAGGCCCAGGCGCTGCGCTCGCAGGGCATTCCGCCCGAGATGCTCAAGCAGTTCGGCATGCACAAGCAGGTCGTCGACCGCCTGGTGAACGACGAGCTGCTCGCGCAGGCAGCCGAGGCCCAGGGCATTCGCGCCTCCGACGACGAGGTGGTCGCCCGCATCCTCAAGGACCCCTCGTTCCAGAAGGACGGCAAGTTCGACCAGATTCGCTACGAGGACATCGTCAACCAGTACGAGCAGACCACGACGGTGCAGTACGAGGAGAAGATGCGCCGCATGCTCTCGGCGCAGAAGCTCATCCAGCTCGTCGAGGCGTCGGTGTCGGTCAGCGACGACGAGGTGCGCTCGAAGTACCAGAAGGACGGCAACACCGCGAAGGCCACCTTCGTGCGCTTCACCCCGTCGATGTACGCCGACAAGGTGGCGGTGCCGAAGCCCACCGAGCTCGAGAAGTGGGCCGCCGCCAACGCCGACGCGATCGCCAAGGAGTACGAGGCGAACAAGTTCAA
Organism: Myxococcota bacterium; assembly: GCA_052034585.1. GTDB lineage: Bacteria > Myxococcota > Myxococcia > Myxococcales > Myxococcaceae > Xiheimicrobium. The sequence goes on along the minus strand of JBPOIJ010000064.1, from coordinate 56,667 downwards.
GTTCTTCATCGACGAGCGGGTGAAGGCCCGCCAGATCCTCATCCGCGTGCCGCGCGACGCCGACGCCGCCGCCAAGGACGACGCGAAGAAGCGCCTCGAGAACGTGCGCAAGGAGATCGTCGACAACAAGAAGCCCTTCGCCGAGATGGCCACCAACTTCAGCGAAGACACCGAGACCAAGACCAAGGGCGGTGACCTGGGCTTCATCGAGCGCACCCAGCTGCCGTCGGACTTCGCGGCCAAGGTGTTCGCGCTCAAGCCGGGTGAGGTGACCGAGGTGACCGAGTCGCCCATCGGCTTCCACCTCGGCATGATCGAAGATCGCAAGCCGCCCGAGACCAAGCCGCTCGACGCGGTGAAGCTCGAGCTCGCCGGCCAGCTCTTCACCAAGGGCAAGGCGCAGGAGCTCGCCAAGGCCGACGCCGAGAAGACGCTCGCCGAGCTGAAGAAGGGCAAGACGCTCGTCGAGGTGTTCCCCGCCGACGCGAAGGACGACAAGAACAACCTCTTCAACTTCAAGGCGGAGACCAAGCCCGAGGTGAAGGAGACCGGCGAGTTCAACGGCAGCGCCGAAGCGGTGCCCACCCTCGGCGGTGGCCCCGCGGTCCTCAAGCTCCTGATGGAGATGAAGGCGCCCGGGCTCGTCGATCAGATCGTCTCCATCGACGACGGCCCGATGGCGTCGACCACCGGCCTCGCGGTCATCACCCTCGACGCCCGCACCCTGCCCAGCGACGACGACTTCGCGAAGAAGAAGGAGCAGCTGCAGGTCGAGGCCGTGAAGGGCAAGCAGTTCGAGGTGCGCGAGGCGTTCACCAAGGCCATCAAGGCCAAGGGCGCCATCGTCACCAACGACAAGGCCGTCGATCGCGTGCTCGGCAGCGACTGAGCGATGTCGGTCGAGACGTTCATCCTCGCCTCGGGCTCACCGCGTCGGCGGGAGCTCTTGGGGCAGCTCGGGCTCCAGTTCGAGGTGAAGCCGGCCGATCTCGACGAGTCGGTTCGGCCCGGGGAACACGCCGTCGCCTACGTGGAGCGGCTCGCGCGCGAGAAGGCCAGCGCGGTGCATCGGCTCCACCCCCAGGCGATCGTGCTCGCTGCCGACACCTCGGTGGTGGTGGACGATCGGGTGCTGGGCAAGCCAGGCGCGGACCTCGCTGAGGGCGCGCGCATGCTCCGGCAGCTCGCCGGGCGCAGCCACCAGGTGATCACCGGCGTGGCGGTCGCGACGTCGAGCCTCGAGTCGATCACGATCACCAGCGACGTCGTCTTCCGACCGCTCTCCGACGCGGAGATCGAGTGGTACGTGGGCACTGGGGAAGGCCGAGACAAGGCCGGCGGCTACGCGCTCCAGGGCAAGGCGGCGGCGTTCATCTCCGAAGTTCGCGGCTCCTCGACGAGCATCATCGGGCTTCCCCTCGCCGAGTCGATCGAGCTGCTTCGACGCGCTGGCCTGCGGCTCCCCTGGGAGCGTGGATGATCACCCTCGACGCGCTCTCGAAGAACCTGGCCGCCGTCGAAGCGCGAATCAGCGCTGCCTGCGCGCGCGCGAACCGTCAGCGGAGCTCGGTGCAGCTGGTCGCGGTGACGAAGCGGCATCCTCCCGAGCTCGTGCGCCTCGCTCACCAGGCCGGGCTGCGGCACTTCGGCGAGAACTACGCCCAGGAATTGCGAGACAAGAGCGAAGCGCTCACCGACTGCGCGGGCATTCGCTGGCATGCGATCGGCCCGGTGCAGCCCAAGAACGCGAAGTACGTGGCGAAGGCGGCGCACGTCTTCCACGCGCTCGAGCGGCTCGAGGTCGCCCAGGAGCTCTCGAAGCGGCGTACCGGCACGGCGCTCCCCTGCTTCATCGAGGTGAACGTCGCGGGCGAGACGTCGAAGGCTGGCGTCGCGCCGCCCCAGGTGAAGGGCCTGCTCGAAGCCGTTCGTCCGCTGCCGAACCTCGAGCTCGTCGGGCTCACCTGCATGCCGCCGCTCGTCGAGGATCCCGAGGCGAACCGGCTCGCGTTTCGTGCGCTCGCAACGTTGGGCAAGGAGCTCGGGCTCGCCCAGCTCAGCATGGGCACGACGGGCGACTTCGAGGTCGCCATCGAGGAAGGCGCCACGCTCGTACGCGTCGGCACCGCCCTCTTCGGTGAGCGCCCCGCCGACTGACCCGACGGCCCTTCTGCCGCCTTGCCCTCGAGCCTCCAGCCCTATGCTCGGCGCATGCTCGTTCTCCCTGCGATCGCGGCGGTCTCCCTCGGAGCGGCTCCCGTGCTCTCCTTCGACGTGACCGAGTGGCGCTCGGAGAAGAGCGCGAGCCTCGGCGCCACCCTCACCTTCTCGGCGCCACTCGACGAGGTCGTCACCATCGGCAGCCCCACCACTCCCTGGTGTCAGCAGGTGAAGCTCGTCGTCACCGGCGAGGACGGCAAGCCGCGCACCTGGCCGTGGACGCTCAAGGTCGCGTGCAAGCCTCAGGTGACCCTCTCGGGGAACTTCAGGTACGGAGCGGCGTTCGAGATCGCGAGCGCGGCCTACGCGAAGCTTCCGCCGGGGCTCTACGAAGTGAGCGCGACCTTCCAAGGTGCGCAGGTCCCATCGGTCGAGCTGCTCGTGGGGGACGAGGCGCGGCTCGAGAAGCCGCCCTCGAATCTCCCCGCGACGATCCCCGCGCTGGCCGCCGCGCTCCGCGAGTCGCCGCCCCTGCTCCGCCGCCGTGCGCTCGAGGTCGCGCTCGACGGTGCGCTCGCCACTGCCCCACCGCTCCTTCCGGGGAAGGACACCGACGACCTCATCGCCAACCACCTCGCCGACGTGTTCCAAGCGATGTGCGCCGAGACGAACCCCTATGACCACTCGCCCATGTCGTACGCGCCGAGCGACGCGCTCCTCTCGGAGGTCCGGGTACTGCTCTTCCCTGGCACCCCGACGCCGACATTCTCCAGGATCCTCCGCGGTCGCCCGCTGAGCGCGCGCTCGGGGCTGCGCGGAATGGCGCTCGAGATCGAGTTCGTCGCCGCGAAGACCCCCGCCGCCTTCTGGGAGACCGTCGCCGACAGGAAGTCGGTGGGCCTCTTCGTCCACCCGCTACGTGAGCGCGAGGGAGTCGTGCGGGTCGCCCTGACCGGCGTGCTCCCCAGTCGGGTCGAGGAGCTGACCTACGTCGGCTTCTGGGCGCGCGACGACTCGGGGTGGAAGCGCCTGGCGTTCGAACCGCTGTCGCCGAAGTTCGAGCCGAGAGATTGGGAGTCGAACGTGCACCGCCCTGGGCCGCCCTCGTCGAAGCCCAAGACGAGGTGGCCCGACGAGCTGCGCAGTCGCGTCCAGAATCGCCTTCAGCTGCTCGAACTCGCGAGCAGTGCGCCCACCAACGCACCGGCAGGACGGACCCAGGCCGATCTCCACCCGTTCGTGAACGACCTCGAGGCCTTCCGCAATCACCCGAACCCGAAGGTGCGCTCCGAGGTGCTGCTCACGCTCGTGCGGTCGGGAAAGCCGGTGACGCTCGACGAGCTCGTCGGAGTCACCGTGAGTCTGAAGAGCGAGTCCGTGCCGATGGCGATGATCGAGGCGATCCGCGACGCCAGCAAAGCGCGGTTCGAGAAGGCCGAGCAGGCGACGACGGAAGAGCGGGCCGCCGTGGTGGCTGCCGTCACCCGCCATCGCAGACCCGACCAACGGTCATTGGCCAGCGCGGGCATCAGCGTGCGGGTCGTCGGGGAGCTCGCGAGGGCTGACTTCGGCTGGTTCGACGAGGGCTCGTCCTATCTGCTCCAGCGACAGGGGAGCGATTGGCGGGTCGTCACGTCGATCGGCGGGTGGATCCACTGAGCGGCGAAGGCGTCGAGGAGTGGACCGATCGGGAATCGAACCCGAAGACCAGAGGTGCAAACTCCAGCGCCGCGCCAACGGTCAGCCCAAGCGATGAGGGTTCAACGCGCGCACGCCCGAGCGGCGGCGGTCGCACGACGGGTCTGGGTGGCGGTGAACATGCGCGACGAGACGCTTGGGCTCGGAGCGGCCTGACGACGGCGCCGGGCTGGCTACATCTCCTTGAACTTGAACCGGCCTTCGTCGCTCAAGGTGATGCGGAACTCCACGCCGCAGTAGTTGCAGCGAAGCTCGATCGCCTTCTTCTCGGGGACGAACTCCTCGGTCGGGTTGTTCGCGTTGCAGCTCGGACAGTCCCAGTCCTTGAGCTTCTTTCCTGCGGGCCCGCGCGGTCGATCGTCGTCGTCGGTCGAATCCCAGTCCTTGAGTCCACCCATGAGTCCTCCGATCACCAACGATTCATGAAGTCGGTCAGCTCGTCGAGGGCCTTGCGACGCTCGGCGTAGAGCCGATCGACGATCTCGGACACGGCTTGGGAGGTCGAGCGAGATGGATCGAGGAGGACCCGCCGGTCGAACTCCTGGAACTCGCAGCTCCCCGCGGCGACGGCCGAGCACCACCTGGGCTTCGCAGCCTCACCACAGCCGAACAGCTCGCCTGGGTGCACCGTTCCGAGCTCGACGGAGTCGCTGTCGCGCCGGGCAACGATGCGGATCGCCCCCGACAGCACCAGGCACACGGAGTCGGTCGGATCACCTTGCTGGAAGACGACCGCTCGATCGGGCGCGCGCTTCGCTCGCCCCTGGGAGACGACCGTCCTCCACGCCGGGCCCAGCAGCCGAATCAGCTCGCAACCGACCAACACCCGATCACGTTCGATCCACCCGACGACGTCGGCGCGCTGCAGCTCGATCTTGAGCGGCTTCTCCACGCCCTCAGTCTACTTCGGGCGCATTTTTTCCCTTTCACCACTCTGTCACCTTCGCACCCACCCCCGGCACTTTTCGCCGAGCCCCTCGCCTGAATAGCCTCTGGAGGGTGACGTCAGTGTCATGCGGGGCGCGACACAATTGCCCCACGGAGGAGATGGATGATGAGACGCATTCTGGGGTCGCTGGTGGCAGTCGTGGCGAGCGCTGCGGTGGCCGGGACGACGCCCTTCGGGCCGGGCGAGCAATCGCTCTACGAGGTGAGCTTCTTGGGGGTGCCGACCGGCGTCGCGCAGGTGACGGTGGGCCTGCGCACCGAGCATCACGGGAAGACGGTGCTCCCGCTCGTGTGCGTGGGGAAGACGACGCTGCCGACGAGCTTCTTCCAGATCAACGATCGCTTCGTGAGCTACTACGACCCGGATCAGCGGCTCCCGGTCGCAGCGGACTTCTTCGTCGACGAGGGCCCGCGCGATCGCCGCAAGGAGAAGTTCCACTTCGATCGCGACGCCTCGCGGATCTTCGCGCACAAGAAGCGTGACGGTCAGGGGCCCTACGACGTCGACTACGATCTGGCGCTCGGCGTCACCGACCTCGCGTCGGCGACCTTCAAGCTGCGCAGTCTGCCCCTCAAGGTGGGTGAGACCCACGAGATGCCGGTCTTCACCGGGGCGAAGTCGTACCTGATGCGGGTGTCGGTCGACGGCCGGGAGACGCTCTCGACGAAGCTCGGCGAGGTGCCCGTGTACAAGCTCAAGGCGACGACGGACTTCAACGGCAGCGCGAAGACGAAGAACGAAGTGCTCATCTACGTGACCGCGGACGAGAAGCAGCTGCCCGTTCGCATCCAGGCCGACTTCGTGGTCGGCTCGGCAGTCGCCGACATCGTGCAGTACCTGCCCGGGAGCTCCTCGCTGTGAAGCACGCCCTCCTCGCCCTCGTGTCCCTCGCTGCCAGCGGCGCCCTCGCTCAAGACGGAGGCGTGAAGCTCGTCGCGCCCTTCCCCACCGATCAGCAGTGCCTCGCGCTGGGGAACATCAAGACGCCCATCGCCTTCGGGCCTGGTGAGACGCTCGAGTACGACCTCGACGCGCTCGGCGCCAAGGCCGGAACGATGACGATGCGGGTGCTGCCGGTGCGCGAAGGGCTGATGCCGATCGAGGTGCACGCGAAGACGAACACGTTCTTCTCGAAGGTGCGGCGCGTCGACGGCACGGGCACCAGCTTCCTCTGGCCGAAGACCCTGCGCCCGGCGCGCTACTACGAAGACGCGCAGGAGAACGAGTGGCACCGGGTCGCCGACGTGAGCTTCCGGAAGAACAAGACCGCGAAGCTGATCAGCACCATCAACGGCGCGGTCAGCACCGCCGAGCTCACCTACGGCAACGACGTCTCCGACGTGGCGGGCGCGGTGTTCCTCATGCGCCAGCTCGAGCTGAAGGAAGGCAAGTCGCTCTGCTTCGACGTCTACGGCATTCGGCGGATCTGGCGCGTCTGGGGCAAGGTGCAGCCGAAGGAGCACGTCTCGTTGCCGGTCGGCGAGTTCGAGACCTGGCACCTCGCGGGCGAGGCGGCGCGGCACGACTGGCAGGACGCCCGGCGCGACATTCACGTGTGGATCACCGCGGACGAGCGGCGGCTCCCGATCGCGGCCCTGGGCAGCATCGATCTCGGCGCCGTTCGCGCGACGCTCACCAGCTTCAGCCGCCCGGGCGACGGCTCGCAGAAGGCGGAGAACAAGGGCAACCTGAAGTGGTAGGCATGGGGCCATGCCCCTCGTCCTGAGCTACTCCGGCTGCAGCACCTGCAAGAAGGCGCTGGCCTTCCTCGCGAAGAAGAAGGTCTCGGCCACCGTGCGGCCGATCGTCGACGAGCCACCCACCAAGGCCGAGCTGGCGAAGTGGATCAAGGCGAGCGGCCTGCCGGTGAAGAAGTGGCTGAACACCTCGGGCCTCAGCTACCGCGCGCTGGGCAAGGAGAAGGTCGAGGCGGCGTCCGAGGCGACGCTGGTCGACTGGCTCTCTGCCGACGGGAAGCTGGTGAAGCGGCCAGTGATGGTCGACGGCGGCACGGTGCTGATCGGCTTCAAGGAAGACGAGTGGGCGAAGCACTTCAAGTGACGCCATGCGCTTCCCCGGCCGCCGAAAGCACAAGCATTACTTCCCCGTTCACGAGCGGGATCCGCTGATTCAGCCGACGCTCGCGCCCGAGACCAAGCTGCACCTCGTGGGCATCGATCAGACGTTGGTCGACGTCGACGCGAAGGTGCCCGAGGAGCTGCTCGGCCGCTACGGCCTGCCGAAGGGTGGGTCGTCGATCATTCCGACCGATCGCGCGGCGGCGCTCTACGACGAACTCCGTGAGCGGAAGCTGCTCTCCTACGAGTTCGCCGGCGGCACGGTGGGGAACACGCTGCACAACTTCTCGCTGCTGGCCGATTCGTCGTCGATCCTCCTCGGGGTGATGAGCGAGGTGATTCGGGTCGGCACCTCGGGCTATCGCTACCTGTCGAACACCTCGAGCCGGGTGAACCTCGATCACCTCCAGCCGGTCGATGGGCCGATCGGCCGGTGCTTCGCGATGGTGACGCCCGATGGAGAGCGGACCTTCGCGATCAGCGCGGGGAAGATGAACGAGCTGCGGCCGGAGAGCGTGCCGACGACGATCTTCGAGCAGGCCTCGGCGCTGGTGATCTCCTCGTACCTCCTGCGCTGCAAGGAAGGCGAGCCGATGCCCGCGGCGACGATGCGGGCGATCGAGCTGGCGAAGGCGAACCGGGTGCCGGTGGTGCTGACGCTCGGGACGAAGTTCGTGATCGCCGAGCGGCCCGACTTCTGGCGCGACTTCATTCGGCAGCACGTGAACGTGGTGGCGATGAACGAGGAGGAAGGCGAAGCATTGACGGGGTCTCCGGATCCGCTCGTGGCGTGCGATCGAACGCTCGAGTGGACCGATCTCGTGCTCTGCACCGCGGGGCCGACCGGGCTCTACCTCGCGGGGCACACCGACGACGAGGTGAAGCGGAAGACGCAGTACCCGCTGCTGCCCGGCGCGATCCCCGAGTTCAACCGCTTCGAGTTCAGCCGGCCGCTCTTGCGAACCGACTGCGCCAAGCCGATCAAGGTCTTCGCGCACATTCCGCCGTACCACGGTGGGCCGGAGCGGATTACCAGCACCAACGGCGCCGGCGACGCGGCCTTGGCGGCGCTGCTCCACGACATGTCGGCGAACCTGTACCACCGCGCGAAGGTGCCGAACTCGACCAAGCACGTGCGGAAGTTCCTCACGTATTCGTCGATGAGCCAGGTGTGCCGGTACGCAAACCGGGTGAGCTACGAGGTGTTGGTGCAGTCAGCGCCGCGGCTGAGCAAGGGGCTCCCGGAGCGCGAAGAGGGCCTGAAGGAAGAAGCGTACTGGGCGATGTGATGGGTGGCGGTCAGGCCTTTCGCGGCCGGTCCGTCATCACCGCCGACGCGCCCGGCCGATGAGGCCCCACACGCATGGTTGCGCAGGTTCAACTCCTGCCGAGCCCGTTCATGGGCTCGTAGCTCAGTCTGGTAGAGCACCGCCCTGAAACGGCGGGGGGATTCGTCCCCTCTCGCGGCTTTCTCACTCGGGCGCGTCACCCTTTTCCCAACCCCTTCCCCCCTCGTTCGCGGCTCACCTGCTCGAGGGCGCGCTGTGCCTGCTGGAGCTGCTCGACCAACAGCGTCTCGTTCGGGAGCGCGGTTCGGTACTCCGCCGCCATCACCTTGTTGGGCAGCCCATCGAGGGCGTACTTGGCGACCGCGTGATCCTTCTGCGCGCAGAGGATGAGGCCGACCGGCGGGTTCTCGCCCGTCACCATCCAATGTTCGCGGGCGTAGTTCAGGTACAGGTGCATCTGGCCGGCGTCGGCGTGGGAGAACTTGCCGAGCTTGAGATCGATGATCACCAGGCAGCGCAGCTCGCGGTGAAAGAAGACGAGATCGACCCGGTACCACTCCTCGCCGATGCGCAGGCGGCGCTGGCGGCCGACGAAGGCGAAGGACTCTCCGAGCTCGAGGAGGAAGGTCTCGAGCTGGCGAATGAGCGACGACTCGAGCTCGCTCTCGGAGTACTCGTCCTTGAGATCGAGGAACTCGAGGATGAACGGGCTCTTCACCGTGTCTTCCGGAGTGAGCGCTTCAGCGGGCAGCTTCTTCGTCAGCATCGCCGTCTTGTTCCGAGAGAGCGCGGAGCGTTCGAAGAACTGGCTCTGGATTTGCCGGTCCAACTGCCGGCTCGACCACCCGCCCCGCAGCGCCTCTGCCTCGTAGAACCGGCGTGCGTCGGGCGAGTGCACCGAGAGCAGGCGAACGTAGTGGGTCCATGGCAAGGGGAAGGCGCGAGAGAGCCGGGCGACCAGCGATGGCGGCGCTGCCTGCACGAGAGCGCTCCCCGTCGATTCTGCAGGCAGTGCCTGCGAAATCGTTCGGTACTCGAGGAAGAAGGAACGCATCAGGAGCAGGTTTCGTTTCCCGAAGCCACGCCCGAAGCGCGCGCTGAGATCGTCGGCGAGGCGCTCGATCAACTGCGCGCCGTACTCCGCGCGGCCTTTTCCTTTCTGTTCTCCTTCGAAGATGCGTTTGCCGATGAGCCAATAGGTGGCGGTCATCAGCGCGTTGATCGAGCGCGCCGACGCCGAGCGAGCCGCGTCCAGCAGGCCTGCGACCTCTCCCAGAATCGCCTCGTAGGTTCCTCGCGTGGTTGCCATGGAACGACCTTCTATCGCCGGGGACTGACATTCCCGGATGCGCCCACGAGTTCCGGAGACTTCGGCGATCGACGCCGCGCGAGGCGGTAAATCGGCCTGGGAGCGCGTTTCGAGAGGACCGGAGAGAACCTATTCTGCCCACATGAAGCGCAAGCACTTCGAGATCACCTGTCTCTGCGAGGCCGAGTTCGACCTCGTCGCGCTGCTGAGTCGGTTCTTCCAACAGGAACAGCACCTCGACACCTTCGGCATGCTCTTTCCAAGCGTCGACCTCGAAGACCTTCGAACGATGTTCTGCGAACCGATGACCTTCTCCAATTCGGAGATTCGCTGGTCTCCTGAACATCCACCGATCACCTTGAGCGAACTCTCGGGGCCGCACGCGGCGCGCGCTGCTCGTGAAGCGCAGCTCGAGTTCTCCGAGCTCCTCCGAGACAACCCTGGCGCTTGGTACTCGAGCTCAGACGAGATCAAGCAGCTCGCTCAACGACTGGTGCGATTCCGATTCGTCGCGAGTTGGCGCGGGCCGGAGCTCGAGACCCAGCCAGTGACGCGAGCCTCCTTCTGGCTGGCGCAGAGCATGGCGGAGGCCGTTGCGCGGCAAGCGGCAGGGATCGTGCGGCTCCGCGAGAAGGCATTTCTCCTGGGCAATGGGCAGTTGATCGCGCAGTGACGCCTCCGTCCGCTGACGTCAGCGCCCGGCTTCGAAGCGGTTCCTCAAGATGGCGCCGAGCGCGCTCGAGGTGGGTGCTCGCGCCAGCTCCGGCCATCGTGAATCCACAGGCTGTCGGGGTTGCCTTCGAAGGCCTGACCGCCCCAGGCGATGAGCTCGCCGTGGTGTTTACCGCAATCTTGGACAGCCACAATCACCTTTCTACTGCTCGGGAAGCCTATGGTGCCTGTTCACGTCTGGAAACGAAGTACCGCTCTAGTCCTGCGAGTAGATTGGTGAGCTCGCTGGCGACGTCGCCGTCGGCATCCGCATCAAGAGCACGGTGAACCAGTGCTGAGAATTCCTCACGCTTTGCGTCCGGCAGCATCGGCAAGACGGCAAGCTGTTCGAGAGGGTCGAACGGGTAATGTGTCGTTTGAAGGCGAGTGCCAGAACCAGGGAGACGCCAGTCTACTACTTCTGGCACTCCAGCCCGGCGCAGAGCATCCAACTCGCGCCCTGCGACGTTGAGGAACTCGTGCAGGTCTGGCTCCGACAAGGGCCCTGACGCCCGAAGAGGTACCTTGTACTTCGTGCGCCTGACCCAGAGCGCAGCAGCACCTGTGGCTACGAAATTGCACACCTCCCCACAGTTGTGTATTGAGTAATTTCCGACCGGAGCACCCGAAAGCAGCCAGTGACTGAGGACAACGCTACCGGTCATGCGCTTGCCGCGAAGATCTTCGCCGAGCCGTTCAGACAATTCCTTGAGGAAGCTGGGGTCTGCGAGTGCCGCCTGAAATCGGTCGAGCTGATCGAAAGCGTCATCAAGATGATCCAACGTCCGTCTCAACTCGAACGTGCTGCATGGATGCAGCGTCTCCTTGCATTCAAAGAAGAAGATGCCCCGTGGAGCGACGACGAGAAAGTCAACCTCGCCTTCTCGCGCGCCATGCTTGTATTTGAGGTGCGAGCAGGTCCTCCACCCGGTGTGCGCAAATGCTCGCTTGAGTCCCTCGGAGAGCAGATCGACTTCGCCGCTTGCGCGGGGCCTCTTCCTGGTTGACCAAAGAGTGTTCCGAACGACATTTACGGCCGATGCAGTCAGGAGAGGAACCGAGACTCGAGATCCATGATGGAAAATGAATGGCTTGTATAGGAGATCGAGGAACGAGTCAGACTCCGCTGTCCAGCCCATCACATCCAACGCCGATGAACAGCTCTCAGGGCTCACGCCAAAGCGACTGAGGATCATTTCGAAAGAGTGTCGATCTGAGTCGATCGGCAAGACCCTTGCAGCATCGGCGTCATCAATCCCCTCTCTCGTGAGGAAGGAGTTCCGCACGTAGGCGAGGAACCTCAGTGCGCGCTGGATTCGAAGGAGATCTCGAATCGAGACCTTCTCGTGCACCCGCATCTCAAGAAGCTCAGCATACTCCAGGCCGACCTCTTCGCAGGCGCTGCGGACGTGCGGTTCTTCCTCTTTCAGGACCCCATCGCCCTTCACAAGAAGCTCGCCGACCTTGTCGAACACTGGCTCCGTCACCTCAAACCGGAGCTTTGGTCTTCCGTGATCCCACGTCAGCTGGAAAGAGCTTGGGCCGAGCACGGGCGTGAGTTCGTTGCAGAACTGCTGCAGGTCGAGTGCATTTGCATCATCAGCTGCGTCGATCTGATGCCGCAGCGAGCTGAGATATCCGTAGCGGAAGTACCCGATAGAAAGCGAGGTTCCGAACTCGACGGATGGTGCGGAGATGCTGAACGACTGCGAAGCCAGCTTGCGGCAGTGGTATCCGAGTCGAAACACCGCGACCTCAAGTTCGTCGATCTCGCGAAGTCGGAAGCAGCGCAGAACAATGGTCCTGAGACTGTTCAGTGGCAGCACGTTGCCGCGAGCCCGCGTGATCATTGGCGGTCCCTTTCGGGCGCGTAGGAGGAGTTCGAGGGCGCACGAAACACCGGCTGCGACTTCCTCGCGTTCGAGGTCCTCGTATGCAGGGCCGATTCGTGTTCGTGGCTCGCGGTTGGTCCCAGGTCGATACTCGAGTTCGAGCAAGCCGAGGAGATCGCCGATGACGTGGCCAGTGCCGCGTGAGAGGGTTTCAATGATCGAGCGCCTCTCATTTCGCGACTCAGCGTACAGATCGCAGAAAGCTGCGAGATGACCCAGGACCGCCGAGGAGGCGGGAGTCGCCGCGACGTAGCGAGACGCGTCCAGGAACATACTTGCGAGCCGCCGCTCAGCTCCCGGGTGAACAGACGGCCGGAGATGGTCGGTCAGAACGTGGAGGCGTCGGGACCCATAGAGCGCGCCGAATACAACCCGCCGGAGAGCAAGCCCATAGTGGCCACTGGACACAAGAGCGCCGGCCTCGGCCCCCATTCGTCGGAGAGTTCGCGCATCAGGCGCGATTTGGAGTCGCAGCAACCTCTCGAACCAATCATCTCCATCGAGTTCTTTGGCGATGTCCTCGGCCACGCAGCGCTGACTCTACCGCCCCAGTTGCCTGACCGGTTGAGTTGCGTGTGCAAGCACTCGGGCGTGACCAGTCGATAACACTCGTCGGTTCGAACTCACTGCAGCGTGATCTGATCTGCGCCCGTTCCTGCTGCTGCTGCGAGAGGACACGGAGAAACCTCGACCAAGCCCAAGGCTGCTTCCGCGTCGAGAAACGACAAGTGGAGGCGGAGGGAATCGAAAGCTGCGCCGGTCGCCGGAGCGCCCTGAGCTTTCAGTCGGTTGTGGCGACTACGAGATCGGCCGCGTCGGTCTACGTCGGTTTGCGTCGGTCCCGTACATTGCGGCGCGTCGATGAAGCGGTCTTCGAGGGACATCGGGCGTGCTTGCCTTGGGGCTAAGCCGTGGCTTAGTCTTGGTGCCACATTGAAGGAGGCGGCGAAATGGAACTGTGGGAGCAGTGGCTGTCGGCGCGATGGTCGTACCTCGTCGCGGGCCAGGAGATCGATGCGACGTGGCAGGTGCCCCACCCGAGCACCGCGGGCTTCACTCGCACAGACCTCGCCGAGGGCCACGGACAACTCGTCGATTGGGAATTAGCGGTGACCGACGGGTCGCGCATTCACGTCCACGAGTTCGCCGACGGTCGATTGGTCGTGCATCGCGACGCCATCAACCCATCACGCGGCCCGTTGGAGGCGATGATGCACTGGTTTAGCGAGAGCGCGCTCGGGAAGGCCGTGTTCGTCACCGGAAGCGTCGCGCTGATCGGCGTCGCCGTGGCATTGGTCGGCGGCGGCGGAAAGCGTAAGAACGGCGCTAAACGGTGACGCCCAAGGAGATCTTCGAGGTCCGCGCTCGACTGCAACTCACGCAGGAGCAGTTCGCTCAGCTGCTGGGGGTCCACGGCCTCACCGTCTCGAAGTGGGAGCGCGGCGTGCTCCAACCGACGCCGTATCAGGTCGCGCTGATGCACTCGTTCACGAAGGCATCGGAGAGGCAGCCATCGATCGGTGGCGCAGCGCTCGCCGGCATTCTGATTGGCGCGGGCGTCGCCGCGGCGCTCTTCATGCTCCTGAAGGCCGCGCTCGACGATAGCGATGGCGACGCCCCGAAGCCAAAGACGAAGCCCAAGCGCGCGTAGAGTTCCCGGCACCTCACCGCGGTGCCGCGGGCGCGCGCGATCTCGCCGCTCACCAACCGAGGCTTGGACCAACGTCCGATCGTCGCAGCCGCACCAACCTCGTGCGCCGGGTGCACCCTCCCCAGGATCGGATCTGCGGCACTGGCGTCCGTGCAGTGGCATGTGTGACCGCACGAACAGCAGCACCACCTCGCCCCCCATAGCGCCATCGCCCTCGGTGCCAGCCGCCGTGAGTCCGTGGATAGCGGTGTCGTGAGACGCGTAGGCTCGCCGCAACGACCCGACATGGAGGGAACCCCAATGCCGACGAAAGAGCAGTTGATCGAGTTCCTGGAGCGCGAGGTGCTCCGACCGGCGGAATCGCACGCAGATGCCGACGACACTATTCGACGCAAGGTGCGCGCGACGCGGATGCGCCTGAACCAGCAGCAAGACGCCGGTGCGGTCGAGCGATTCTCTTGGTCGGCGATGGCTACCGACCGCGGTATCGACAGCTACGATCGGATTTCGGGCATCGGCGCAACAACGTTTGAAGATGTCCGTGCGGCGTTCAAGGCGCTCTGCGGCCATTGAAGCACCCGCACTCGAAGACAGAACCTCCCACGTGATCCCGACCTGCTGGACTACTTCGTTTCGCCCACACCAGTACGGCGCGTCTCAAGCGGTGCTGCCGACGCAACACGGGCACGATCGCATCAAGGTCCACGGCCCCGCCCGCGAAACCTCTTCGAGCAGCGGCGGATTCAAGCGCACGCTGATACCGTCCCGGGCCATGACCGAAATCCCAATGGACCTGGACTCGCTGGAGCACACCGTAAATCAGGCGATCAGTTCCGGCTCGAAGACGACGCAGGCCGAAGCTCGTACCCTCGTGGTCAATACCCGCTCTGGCGAAGTCGAACCAGTGCGCCGGGCGAGACTCGACGGCATGATCAAGAAGCTCGACGCGGCGCTCAGCAAGCCGTGACGACGTCAGTGGTCGGTCGGTGGTCACGCGTTCTTGCCACCTGCTTGCTGGCTGGCGCCGGGCAAGCCGGCGATCGACCCTCGGATCGCGAGGCAGTCCGAGCAGAGCGCTCTGTGATCAGCCCCCGGCGGCGCCGAGCTTGCGCTGCGCCTCGTGAACCTTCTGAAGGCTCGATTGCAGCCCGGCCTCCAATAGGAGGTTGCAATTCAGCGCGACTGCTCCGACCGAGGAAGTCGCAGTGCTGAGCATTACCCGGTCACGCACTTCGGCGAGTTCAGCCAACGCGCCGTCGCCGTTCACCTGCTCGTCGTAGAGCATGAACAACTCCGCGTAGTCAGTCGAGTGAACGTTCCGCGAAAAGTTCCGATAGATGATGTCGTATTCGGTGCTGCGGTCGACGAGCTTCGCTCTCTCTTCGATCGACACACCGCTGAAGCCGAACTTCCTGAGCTTCCTCACTTCGTCGGGCGTGTACTTCGCGACGATCTCTGCCTCCATCTGCTCAAGGCGCTGTTGGTTGGGCCCACCCACCACGGTGTCGAGACCCGCGAAGCCAGACTGCCGTTGCTGCTTCAATTTCTCGAGCATCATGCTGTCTGCAAACCGGCGGCAAGCGTTGCGCGCGTCCTTCTCGAACATTTGCATGAAAACGTCGAAGGTGATCCGTAGCTCCAGCAAGACCCGAACTAGAGCCTGCGCAGGCTCGCTCAGTTGGCGATCGTGCAGCAGGAGCACGGCCTCCAACGTTCGAGTCGCCTTGGTGTGAAAGGCGAGGAAGATCTTCGATGCGAGGTCGATCTTGGGACGCTTCTGAACGCGCTGGATCAGCTCGACGCAGACGGCGTGAAGCTGACGAGCCACCGCGATGTCCGTCATCATCAGGCCGGGGCTCATCCGCTTGGGCATGGTCACGCGACGGTGCCCGCGAAGGCCGACTGACCGCAAGAGCTTCTTTAGTCGCGCAACTCAGGGACCTCGTTTGGGCCCAGCCAGGATCCCGGCGTACTTCATGAAGAAAAACAGTGGAGGCGGAGGGAATCGAACCCTCGTCCGAAAGCCTTTGGCTCTGAGACCCTACGTGCGTAGTCCGCGCTTTGATGACGCCACCTCGACGCTCACGGACGAGCTTCGCGATGGCCTGGCTGGAAAAGTCTCGCCCCCACCCGTCCAGCCGCAAGTGGGAGCCAGCTCGCATTGGTTCGGTCGACCCTCAGCTCACGAGCCGAAGCTCAGGCGACCGTGCGTGGACCGTTTTTCAGGCGGCCAGCGCAAGCTCAACGTTGTCGTTGGCTTTTGTGGTTTGCCCACTTGGATTTACGAGTGTGGTGAGCCCACTCGGCACGCGTCTCAGGGCCTCCATGCCCCCGTCGAAACCAGGTCGCCCCCGGTTCAATTGTTCGCCCCCAGCATCGTCACCCTGGAGCCGATGTCAACCCGCGAGTGACGCCTCATTCCCCGCGATCTGACTCGTCTTTTCACCCTCGAGCAGATCAAATGCGCCCCTCACGCGTTCTTGGGGGCTGCATGCGATTTCCACGACCTCTGCTCGTCGTCTTCCCGCTGCTCACCCTCGCTGGCGCTCCGAACCCGCCACTCGATCCGGCGACCGAACAACGCCTCGGCGGCGCCACCCGCTTCCTCACCGCCGTCTCGACCGACAAGTCGATCTACCGGGCGAACGAGACCGTCTACGTCCGCGGCGTCGTCCTCGAGGCCTCCCGGCACACCCCGCTCGCCGCCGGCAACTCGCTCATCACCCTCAAGGGCCCCAAGGGCGAAGTCATCACCCAGGGCCAGTCGAACGTGCAGGACGGCGCCTTCGGCTTCTCGTACCAGCTCGGCCCCGATGCTCCGGGAGGCGAGTACCTCCTCGAGGCCCGCGGCCAGCTCGGTCACGCGCCCGGCGTCCGCCGCTTCGAGGTTCGCGCCTACCGGCCGCCGCGGCTCAACTCGCAGATCACCTTTCTCCGTGATGGCTACGGCCCCGGCGACTCCGTCTCGGCGACCCTCGAGACCAAACGCGCCGAAGGTGGAATTCCCGCTGGCGCCAAAGTCACGGCCGTCGCCCGCGTGGACGAGAAGGAAGTCGCCCGCCTCACCACCAAAGTCGACGCGAGTGGGCACGCGACCGTCACCTTCCCGCTCCCCAAGGCCATCGAGCGCGGAGAAGGCACCCTCGCCTTCACCATCGAAGACGGCGGGGTGATCGAGACCGCCACCAAGACGCTCCCGCTCCTCGTCAACTCGGTCGATCTCGTGATGTACCCGGAGGGCGGCGATCTCGTCGCGGGCCTCCCGAGCCGGCTCTACCTCGAAGCGCGCACGCCCTCGAAGAAGCCCGCCGACATCGCTGGCGTCATCGTCGACGTCGCCGGTGGAGAGGTCGCCACCTTCCGCACCGAACACGAAGGCCGAGGCCGCGCCCGCTTCACGCCACAGAAAGGCCACCAGTACGTCCTCAAGGTGACCGAGCCGTCGGGCATCGCCAAGGCGTTCCCGTTGCCGCCCATCGCCACCGAGGGCGCCGTCATCACCACCCTCGCCGACGTCACGCCCGCCAAGGAGCCCGTGAAGGCCACCATCGCGTGGACCGGCGATCGGCTCGTCGAGGTCAGCCTGCGCCAACGCGAGAAGGTGCTCGACGCCGTCACCCTCGACGCCGGCAAACAACGCGGCGCGGAGATCTCGCTGCGTCCCGGCTCGGCCGACGGCGTGCTCGTGCTCACCGTCGTGTCCAAGAAGGACGGGCGGCCCCTCGCCGAGCGCCTCGTCTTCCGTGAACCGGAGAAGCAGCTCTCCATCGAGGTCGTCGCCGATCGTGAGCGCTACGTGCCCGGCGCGCCGGTGAAGCTCACCGTGAAGACCTCTCTCGACGGGAAGCCCGTGAGCGCGATCGTCGGCGTCACCGTGAGCGACGAGAGCGTCTTCGAGATCCTCGAGCGCCGTGAACAACCGCCCTCCTTGCCAGTGATGGTGCTCCTCGAGTCCGACGTGCAGGAGCTCGCCGACGCACAGGTCTACCTCGACCCGAAGAACCCCAAGAGCCGGCCGGCCGTCGATCTCCTCCTCGCCACCCAGGGCTGGCGGCGATTCGCGTTGCTCCACGTGAACGAGTTCCTCGCCCGCCACGCCGATCGCGCCGAACGCGTGCTCGCGCTCTACCAACCACCTCCGCCGATCTTCGACATGGCGCCGCCCGAAGAGGCCCTCGCCGCGGAGGATGACGGCGCCCGTGCTCCCGTCCGGAGGCCAGTGCCTCGCCCGGTTCCGGTCGCCCTCGCGCCCGCCCCACCGCCCGCCGACAAGCCGATGGATCCACCCGCGCCTCCGCCCGCCGTGCCCCAGGCCCCGCCAGCCGTCGTCGCGCCTGAGCCTGCGAAACAGCTCGTCGCCGAGCAGCCGGTCGAGCTCGCGGCGAAGGAGGACTTGGATCTCCGCGCAGTCGCAGGGAAGCGGCTTCGGAAAGAGATGGCGGGGGAAGCGATGCCCGTCATCGTCGCGCCCTTTGTCTCCGTGCGGGAGTTCGCCCACCAGGTGCGACCCGGGCGACGGCCAAACGATCGCCTCGACTTCGCCGAGACCCTCTACTGGAGCGCGGCGCTTCGCACGAACGCGCAAGGCCAGGCGACCGTGTCTTTCGGGATGAGCGACGCGGTGACGAGCTTCCGCGCGTCGGTCGGTGGCTACGATTCGCAGGGCGCGCTCGGCTCGACCAGCACCCCGCTCAAGTCGGTGCAGCCGTTCTATCTCGAGCCGAAGCTCCCCCTCGAGGTCACCACCGGCGACCTGGTGCGCCTCCCCATCGCCTTCGTCAACGGCACCAAGGAGCCCCTGGCCTCCGTCACCCTCGCCCTCGAAGCGAAGGGCGATCTCAAGTTCCAGGCGCCGCCGGCGTTCGCCCTCAAGCCCGACGCACGCGAGCGGAAAGTGGTCGAGGTCGGCATCGGCGCCGGCACCAAGTCCTCGAGCCTCGTGCTGCGCTCGAGCGCGGGTGGCTACGCCGACGTGGTGACCCGTGAGCTCTCGGTCAAGCCGAAGGGTTTCCCCGTCGAGCAGGCCAGCGGCGGCGTGGTCCCGGCGAACGGCAAGACGAGCGTCACCCTCACCATCGCCAGCGACACCGTTCCCGGCAGCCAGTCGACCTCGATCTCCGTCTTCCCCTCACCGGCCGCCAACCTCACCCAGGCGCTCAAGCGGCTCATCCAGGAGCCCAGCGGCTGCTTCGAGCAGACGAGCTCCACCACCTACCCGATGACGATGGCGCTCCAGTACTTCCAGTCGCACGCGGGCGTCGACACCGCTTTGGTCCGCGACGCGCAGGACAAGCTCGACCGCGGCTACAAGCGCCTCACCGGCTTCGAGTGCAAGCAGAAGGGCTACGAGTGGTTCGGCGAAGACCCTGGCCACGAGGCGCTCACCGCCTACGGGATCCTCCAGTTCACCGACATGAAGAAGGTGCGCTCGATCGACGACGCGATGCTCGGGCGCTCCCGCGAGTGGCTGCTCAAGCAGCGTGACGGCAAGGGCGGCTTCGAGCGGAAACGCCGCGCGCTCCACGTCTGGGTCGAAGACAAGGACGCCTCCGATGCGTACATCACCTGGGCCTTGCTCGAGGGTGGCGAGAAGGGCCTCGGCGCCGAGATCCAGCGCGTGCGTGACGCGGTGCGGGTGACCAAGAACAGCTACGTCGTCGCGCTCGGAGCGAACGTGCTCGCGATCGCCGGTGACTCGTCCGCGAAGGACGCGATGAAGCGCCTGGCCACTGCGCAAACCGACGACGGGCTCGTCAAAGGCGCGACCCAGAGCATCGTCGGCAGCACCGGAGACTCCCTCGACATCGAGACGACCGCCCTCGCCGCCCTCGCGTGGATGCGGGACGGTGCCTTCACCACCAACGTCGAGAAGTCGATGAAGGCGCTCGCGAACTCCTGCAAGGACGGGCGCTATGGCTCGACCCAGTCCACCGTGCTCGCGCTGAGAGCGGTGGTGGAGTTCGACAAGAAGAAGTCGGCCGATCGCAAGCCGGGCGCGGTGAAGCTCCTCGTCGACGGCAAGCCCATCGGCAGCCCGCAGAAGTACGACGGCAAGACCGAAGGCGTCGTCACCTTCCCCGACGTCGGCGAGCTGATGACGGCTGGCACCCACACCATCGAGCTCGTGCAGGAAGGCGGCTCGAACATTCCTTCGTCGATCGCGGTGCGCTCCAACCGCGTCAAACCCGACTCCTCGAAGGACGTGCGAGTCGCGCTCGACGTGAAGCTGGGCTCCTCGGCGCTCAAGGAAGGCGACGTCACCGAGGCGACCGCGCGCGTGACCAACCTCTCCGAGGCGCCGCTGTCGACGGTGGTGGCGATCGTCGGGGTCCCCGGTGGGCTCGAGCCGCGCATCGATCAGCTCAAGGAGCTGGTGAAGGCGAAGACGATCGACGCCTACGAGGTGCTGGGCCGCGACGTGGTGCTCTACTGGCGAGGCATGACGCCCAAGCAGCAGATCCGCGTGCCGGTCTCGCTCCTCGCGGCGGTGCCGGGCAAGTACACCGGGCCTGCGAGCCGCGCGTACCTCTATTACGGCGACGAGCACAAAGCCTGGGTCGACGGAGTCTCCGCCGACATCGCCGTGAAGAACTGAGGTTTCTGCGCCAGCGCGGGGGCCAACCGCGCGAACCAGCTGAGGGTCCTCTTGGCAGCCGGCTTGCTGTGTGTCCGAGTATGCGCTCCCTCGTCCTCCTCCTCGTCTCCCTCGCGGCCTGCGGTTTCGAGCCCCTCAAGGGCGAACCGATTGCGTATTCGGTCGAGCTGGCAACCGCCGGGAATCAGCCTCTCACTGCGCTGGTCGACGTCGAGAACGGCCTCCCGTACGACGGCTGCTCGTACCCGATCTCGATCAACGGTGTTCGTCATGCGGCGAGCCCAGCGACCAAACAGCTCGTCTCGGCCTTCGCGACCCGCGCCGGCACCACCAAGGCGACCATCACCTACCGCCTGACGGGCGGCACCACGACGGTCGACTGTGGCTGGGGCTCGACGCAGACGCTCCCTGAGATCGAAGTCCTCTCGATCGTCGCGATCATGAACACTGGCGTCGCGGTCATCACCAACGGGCTGCCCTACGACGGCTGCTCGTACCCGGTGGAAGTGAACGGCGTGCGCTACGCCCCGACGGCTGCCTCGAAGGGCCTCGTCGAGACCTACGCCTCGCAGCGCACCGGAACGATGAGCGTCACCATCGACTACCTGCTCCCGGGAACGATGGGGCAGGTCGAGTGCGGCTGGGGCGGCACTGAGCAACTCCCCGAGATCGACGTGAAGGCGATTCGGCCGTGACGCGAGTCACTCCTTGGTGTCGTCGACGTTGTTGAAGGGCGTTCCGGCGGGCACCCGCTGACCGTTCACCGTGCGATCCTTCGAGGAGATCGTCCACACGTCGACGGTGTCGTCGTTGTCGATGTTGCCCGCGGCGACGATCGTGATGTCGTTCTCGGTGATCCCACACTCGTCCCAGACCTTCCTGCGGCACACCCTTCTCGAGCGAGTCGTTGTTGACCGGCAGACGGGAGGTGTCGGCGAGCACGCCAGTGTGCTGCTTCTCGATCTTGCCCGGCGGAGCGAGGTCACCCTCGGTCGAGAAGGCGTAGAGGTACCGGTTGCCCCTCTCGGGTGAGAAGCCGATCTCCATCGGCGACTCGGAGTACTTGTTGTTGTCGGCGAAGTAGACCTTCTCTCCGGTGAACGCCGCCTTCAGGTTCGCCCGCGCTTCTGACTGCTTCGCCTTCGACTGGAACTTGATGAAGTTCGGAATGGCGATCGCGGCGAGACACCCGATCACGAAGCAGAGGCCGAGGCCGACGATCACCACGATCAAGATGACGGGCATTCCCTTCTTCTGGGGAGCGGCGGCGGCGGGCGGCATCGGGTTTGGGGTCATGGTGGCGCGGACCGTAGGCCATCGTGCTGGCTCCGTCGCGCTCGAACTCGGAACAACGTGTGCTAGTCGGCGCGCATGCGCCTCGCTCTCCTGACGTTCGCCATCGCGCTCGGAGCTTCGGCCGAGCCAGCCAAGGCCTTTCCCTGGCCGGTCGCCACCACCCGCCTGCCGAACGGGCTCACCGTGGTGCGGATTCCCTTCGAGTCACCTGGCATCGTCGCCTTCGACACGGTGGTGCGGGTCGGCTCGCGCAACGAGGTCGAAGCGGGCCACACCGGCTTCGCGCACTTCTTCGAGCACATGATGTTCCGCGGCACCAAGCGCTACCCCGAAGGCGCGCGCTCGGCGCTCATCGGCAAGCTCGGCTTCACCGAGAATGCCTTCACCAGCGACGACGTGACCGTCTACACCATCAGCGGGCCCAGCACCCAGCTGGAGACCCTGGTGGACGTCGAGGCCGATCGCTTCGCGAACCTCGAGTACGCCGAGGAGCCGTTCAAGACCGAAGCGGCCGCCGTGCTCGGCGAGTACAACAAGAACGCCAGCAACCCGGGCCTCAAGATCGAAGAGGCGGTGCTCGGCGCGGCGTTCACCAAGCACCCCTACCAGCACACCACCCTGGGCTTCCTCGACGACATTCGGGCGATGCCCACGCGCTACGCGTACTCGAAGGAGTTCTTCAAGCGCTGGTACACCCCGGACAACTGCGTGGTGATCGTCGTCGGTGACTTCGACGACGCGAAGCTGATGAAGCTCGTCACCGAGCGCTACGGCGGGTGGAAGGGCAAGGCCGCCGCGCTCCCGATTCCCCAGGAGCCTGCGCTCGCCAAGCCGATGACCGCGACGGTGACGTGGAGCTCGCCGACGCTCCCACGCACCGCGCTCTTCTTCCGCACGCCGGCCAGCACGGTGAAGTCGATGGACGGCGCGGTGATGACGGTGCTCGCCCAGTACCTCGCCGGTCAGACCTCCCCGCTCTACAAGTCGCTCGTGCTCGAGAAGCAGCTCGTCGACAGCCTCTCACCCGAGTTCTTCGATCACCGCGACCCCAACCTCTTCGGCATTCAGGCGAAGCTGAAGGAGGAAAAGGACCGCGCCGAGGTGAATCGCGCCATCAGCGCGGCGATCGCCCAGGCCGCGGCCTCGATCGACGAGAAGCGCATCGCCGACATTCGTGATCACCTCCGCTTCGACATGCTGATGCACCTCGAGTCGCCCAACGAGGTGGCCGAGCTCTTCGCGCTGACGATCGGAATCCTCGGGTCGACCGACGCCGTCGAGCAGCAGCAGGCGCAGCTCGCGAAGGTCACCGCGAAGGACGTGCTCGCCTTCGCCAAGAAGCACCTCGTCGAGAAGAACCAGATCACGCTCGAGTTCACCGTCGACGTGAAGGAGGTCAAGTGATGCGCACGCTCTTCCTGACGCTGCTGATCGCCGGCTGCGCGACGACCAGCACGACGACGACGACGACGACGCCACCGCCTGCTCCGCCGCCCACGAAGGCGACTCCGAAGGTGGCGGCGCCTCCGCTCGCGCCGGCCCTGCCAGTGCTCCCGCCGATGAAGGTCGTCGTCCTGCCGACCAAGGGCACCCCGATCGTCAGCGTGCGCCTCGTCTTCCGTGCGGGCTCCGTGGACGACCCCGCTGGGAAGGAAGGCCTCACCGCGCTCACGACCCGGCTCATGGTCGAGGGTGGCACGAAGTCGCTCTCGGCGGCCGAGCTGAACGACGCGCTGTTCCCGATGGCGGCGGAGCTCGACTCCGACACCGACAAGGAGCTCACGGTGATCACCGGCCGGGTGCACCGGGAGCGGCTCGATCGGTTCCTCTCGATCATGCTCGAGACCGTGCTCGCCCCACGCTTCGACTCCAAGGAGCTCGAGCGCCTGCGCACCGAGCAGCTCAACGTGATTCGCAACCGGCTGCGGAGCGAGAGCGACGAAGAGCTGGGCAAGGTGATGCTCGACGCGCTCCTCTACGAGGGCCACCCCTATCGGCACGCGACGGTCGGCACCGAGCGGGGCCTCACCGCGATCACCCTCGACGACGTCACCGCGCACTGGAAGCGCACCTTCACCAAGGCGCGGCTGATCGTCGGGCTCGCCGGAGCAGCCGATGACGCGCTGGGCGCCCGAATCGTCACTGCGCTCGCGACGCTCCCCGACGTCGGCGGCGCGCCCAAGGTGATCCCCGCGCCCACGCCAGTGAAGAACCAGACGTTGATCGTGAAGCGCGACACCGCCTCGACGGCCGGCTCGTTCGGCGTCTCGTGGAAGGTGCGGCGCGGCGACCCGGACTTCAACCTGCTCTTCCTGGGCCTCTCGTATCTCGGCGAGCACCGGCAGGAGCACGGCGTCTTCTTCCGCGAGCTGCGTGACCGCCGCGGGCTGAACTACGGCACCTACGCCTACGCAGAGCACTTCCGCCAAGACGGCTGGAGCTCGATTCCCCGGCCGAACGTCGCCCGCACCGTGCAGGATCAGACGATCTGGCTGCGGCCGGTCGAGGCGCGCACCGGCGTCTTCGCGACGCGCGCGGTGCTCTCCTTCCTCCACGCCACGCTCGAGAAGCCGCTGCCGGCCGACAAGTTCGAGACCGCGAAGGGCTTCCTCGCTGGCGCCACCCGCATCTGGACGCTGACCGATCAGCGCCGGCTCGGCTGGGCGATCGACGAGCTCGTCTACGGCACGCCCGGCTTCCTCGACTCGGTGCGCGCCACCATCTCGACCGCGACGGCCGACGACGTTCAGCGAGCGCTCAAGAAGCACCTCGACCCTGCAGCGCTCAACTACGTCTTCGTCACCAAGGACGCCCGGGACCTCGCCCAGGCGCTCACCAGCGGCGCCGAGAGTCCCATCACCTATCCGACGCCCAAGCCGCCCGAGGTGCTCGAGGAGGACAAGCTGATCCAGCGCTTCCCGCTGCCGATGAAGAAGGACGCGACGAAGATCATGAACGCGTCCGACGCGATGCGCTGAGTCGGTTCACGGCCGTCGACGACCTCGCCTTCGGGTGCAGCCTGTAGCGTCCTGTGTTTTTGGGTCGAGGACGAGGCGCGGCTATAAGCGAAGGCAATGGGACGTCTCGTTCGCCTGCTCGCCGTCGTGGTGACGCTGCTCGCGCTCGGTGCGCGCGCCGATGATCCGTTTGCGCGTGGCTTCGACGCGGTGCCGCTCAAGCTCACCCCGCTCGCGAACTCTGGGCTTCAGCTCGACGGCGCGGAGCTGAGGACGAAGCGCTCGTGGCAGCTGCAGGCGCTGCTCGACTTCAACTTCGGGGCGCTGGGCCTCAAGCTCGGCGATCAACGGCTGGGCGAGCTCATTCCCTTCCGCACCGATCTGCGCATCGGCGGGAGCTACACCCTGCTCGATCGGCTCGAGGTCGGCGGCGAGCTGCCGATCACCGTCGTCAACCTCAACAACTTCAAGCTGCTCGAAGATCAGGGCTTCCCGCAGACGGCTCCGCGCGTGGTGGGCTTGGGTGCGCCGCGGCTGCTCGGCCGCCTCCAGATCCTCCGCCAGTCCGAGATTCCGATCGTCAGCTTGGCGGCCGTGCTCGAGGCGCGCATTCCGATCGGAGACGGCTTCAGCTTCATGGCCGACCGCGGCTTCGTCGTCTCGCCTCGTTTGAGCGCCGAGCGTCGCTTCGGGCCGGTGCGCGTGCTCGCGAACGGTGGCTGGCGCTTCCGCACCGCGCCCGGCCAGTACCTCAACATCTACGTCGGCCACGAGTTCCTCCTCGGCGGTGGCGCGATCGTCGACCTCCCCAACTTCTCGAGCTTCCGCGAGAACCAACTGCTCGCCGAGATCAACCTCGCGACGCCCACCGAAGCGCCCTTCACCTTCCGCGACGCCGAGGCGCTCAAGACCCCGCTCGAGCTGATGATCGGTGCCCGCTCCACCGTCGCGAGGAATTGGAACGTGCTGATCGCGATCGGCCGCGGGCTCGGTGAGTCGGGCTATGGGCGCGAGGCCTTCCGGCTCGTGCTTGGGCTCCGCTACGAGGTGGTCGCCGAGCCGGATCAAGACGGCGACGGCATTCCCGACAAGGACGACGCCTGCCCCGAGAAGCCGGAGGACAAGGACGGCCACGACGACCAAGACGGCTGCCCCGAGGACGAGCCGATCACCGACAGCGATGGCGACGGCGTGCCTGACAAGGAAGACGGCTGCCCCGACAAGCCCGGCCCGGGCCCGCTCGATGGCTGCCCCGATCGAGACGGCGATCAGATCCCCGACATGGTGGACAAGTGCCCCGACGTCTTCGGCACGCCAGAGCTCGAGGGCTGCCCGCCTCCGGACGAAGAGGAGCCGGTCGTGCTCGAGTCCGAGCGCATTCGAATCAAGAACCAGATCCTCTTCGAGTTCGGCTCGAACAAGATCGACCCGCGCTCCTTCCCGCTTCTCGACGAGGTCGCCAAGGTGCTGGTGGAGAACCCGACCGTCGGCCCGGTGCTCATCGAAGGCCACACCGACAACGTCGGCTCGCGCGCCTACAACATCGATCTCTCCCGGCGCCGCGCGAAGGCGGTCGAGGACTACTTGATCGTCAAGGGCATCGCGAAAGAGCGGCTGCGCTCCGACGGCTTCGGCTTCGATCGACCGATCGCGCCCAACGACTCCGCGCTCAACCGTGCGCGCAACCGACGCACCGAGTTCCGGCTCGTCGAGGAGATCGAGACCGACAAGAGCCCGAAGCCTTCCCCGAAGGGTCAAGCGCCCAAGGCCCCCGCTCCTGCGCCCAAGCCGGGACTTGCACCCGCGCCCAAGCCTGCGCCCAAGCCCTGAAGCTGGCGCAGGGAGACAGCGATGACCTCGCGCGGCGAGTCGGTCAGTGGTCTCCGCCCAACACGTCGTCGAGCCACTCGCGCACCTGCCAGTCAGCCACCTGACCGCGCGCGAAGTGGGCGACCTTCCCCGAGCGATCGAGCACGTACGTCGTCGGGAGCGCCTCGACTCGATACAGATCTCCGACGTCGGGCCCGGCGTAGACGACGAAGGGCCGCACTTCGGCGTGGCTCTGCAGCCAGAAGGGCACCGCCTCGCGCGCCTCTTCGGGATCTTCGAGGTTCGCTGCGAGGAAGACGACGCCCTTCGCCTCGTAGGCTCGCGCGACCTTCACCAAGTCGGGCATCTCTTCGTTGCAGGGAGGGCACCAGGTCGCCCAGAAGTTGAGCAACACCACCTGGCCACGCAGCGAGCTCAGCGGCAGCTTGCGACCGTCGAGCCGAGTGACGGCGACGTCGGGGGCCGCCGTGCCCTTCCCGATGCCGCCGCTCGAGACGAACTCCTGCACGGCGAGCACTCCGGCGATCACGAAGAGCCCTCCGATGATCACCGTGTTGCTGAGCTGCACGGCCTTGCGCGGCTGGTCGCTCATCCACCCGTCCTCTCGAGGTGAGCCACCACCGAGCGCAGCCCCAACCGAACCGCGGCCCGCAGTGGACGACTCGCCTGAACGAGGCGCGCGAGCCCGGGCCCGTGTCGATAGTAGCCCTCGACGAGGGGGCGGCCCCACGCGGTCGTGAGCAGCCGGCGATCTCGGAAACGCCGAAGCACGTCGAGCTCGGGCGCGTCCGCTCCGAAGGCGACGGTCGCGACGAAGCACGGCCCCGACGCCGCGAGCCACAGCACCCGGCTCGAGTTGAGGTTCAACACCCCGCGAAGCATCGATCTCGGCATGTAGAGAAAGGCCAGCAGATCGTTGCGTGCGACCTGGAGCTCGGCGCTGCTCGCGTCCTCCACCTCGACACGCGTCGGGTGCCCGTTGAGCTCGTTGAGGCGGAAGGAATAGATGCGCTTGGTGCCGCGCCGCTCGATCTGCACCGATCGGAGCTCGGCGAAGTACGTCAACCACTCTCCGGTGCACGAGGTGCAGGCGAAGACGTGGCTCGCGACGCGCGGCGAGAACGTCACCTCCCGCACCTTGCGGCACGAGGGGCACGGCAACTTCACCGTCATCGTTCGCTCGGGGCGCGGGTCGTACCGGCTCTGCCCCGACTTCGAGTCGAACACCGGCGCCTGCTCGTCGTCGGAGAGCGCGTAGAGCTTTCGCCGCCCGGTCGCCTTCTGCTCGAGCCGCTGCGCCTCGATCCACGCGGCCTCGGAGAGCTCGACCCGGCCGTCTTTGATGTGGTGGAGCAGGTTGAGCGATGCGTCGAGCGCCGCCGCCCAGAGGTCGTCACGCGACTGGTAGGCCCGCGCCAGGAGTTCCTCGCCCTTGGGGATCAGCTTGTCGCAGGCGAGCCGCGCGGGGTCGTCGCGGCGACGGTACACGGGCGGCTCGGGGATCGAGGCGCAGAACGCCACCGCTTCGGCGCGCAGCATCTCCGAGACGTCACCCGGCACGTGGGGAAGACGCGCAGCCGCCTCGCGAGCCCGAGCGCGGGAGGCCTCCAAGCTGGGCGCCGACGCCGTCGACATGCGTCGCTTCTACGCAACAACCCCCAGTTCGGGCACTCGCCAATCAGGCTCGCCGACCACGGACGGAAACTCGACGCCCATGTGCGCACATGTAGGCTTTCTCGCATGCGACTCTTCTTCAGCCTCTCCTGGACGATCTGCTGCGTCGGGCTCGGCATCGCCGCGGGCACGATCAACGTCGGCGGCAAGACGTGCTGGCAACACGCACAGCAGCTCTGGCACGCGGAGAAGGCGCCGCTCGTCGACGAGGTGAAGACGAAGGTGAGCACGGTGATGAAGGACGTGAAGGACGAGCGGCCGCTCGATCGGCACTCGCCCGAGGAGCGCAGCGCGCTGGAGAAGCTGATCGCGAACCGGCAGCACGACGCGAAGTGATCAGGAGCGCTTCGCCGTCCGTCGCACGTGCTCGAAGGCCGACAGCCAGAGCTCCGCTTCACGCTGGGTGAGGCCCTGGCGCACGAGCGATCGGCTCAGCTCGCCCAAGACATGCTGCGGCGCCTGTTGGTTGAGGAACTGACAGGCAAGGAGCGCCTCTTCCATCTTCGCCTCGAGCGCCTTCACCGTTCCCAGCACCGCGCCCGCTCGGGGCGTCGCGTCCACCGACGGCTCGGCCCGCGCGCAGAGGTAGAGCAACACTCCGGCCGCGTGAGAGACGTTCATCGACGGCTGCGGTCCCGGCGTGGGAATCACGATGATGTCCTGGCAGCGCGCGAGCTCGTCGTCCGACAGCCCTCGCTTCTCGCCGCCCAACACGAGCGCCACCTTTCCTCGCTGGGCGTGCTCCGTGAGCCGGGCGATGCCCTCTTCGGGCGTGAGCGCCGTTCGCCGCTTGAGCTCCTCCCGGGAGGTGGTGCCGACGGCGTACACCGTCTTCGCGAGCGCCTCGTCGAGATCGCGCGCCACCGCGAACGTCTCGAGCACGCCCTCCCCTTTGACGCCCGTCTTGTCTGCGCCGCGAAAGTCGTGCGTGAGCGGGTCGGAGAGGATCAGCTCTGTTGCGCCGAAGTTCGCCATCACCCGCGCGATCGCCCCCAGGTTCTCGGGCGACCGGAGCTGGTGGCAGATCAAGACCAACCGATCAGTGAGGTGAGGGCTTTGACTGGCCGCTGCCATGACGGACAGGTATAGTGCAATGGCTTTGAAGCGCTCGATCCTGATCAGCCTCGCCGTCGCTCTCTCCGCGTGTGGAGTGGGGAACCTGCCCGCCCGCGCCGTCACCTCGTCGCAGGCCCTCTCCGGCACCGCCGAGTGGCTCGAGTTCGAGACGCCCTCGACCCGCAACGAGCTCTTCAAGGACGTCGTTCGCGCCTCCGCTGTCCAGCAGGGTCAAGAGGGAACGGTCTTGTTCCCGGTGATGATGGACGGGGCGCTCAAGGGTGCTCCCGCGCTCGACAGCCGCGCCGATCTCCTCCAGGCGCCCGATGCCGGCGTGCTGCAGCTCTCCTTCGACACCAAGGGTGACCGCTTCTCCGAAGATCGCCGCGACGCGTTCCAGGGCCTGTCGGAGCGGGAGGCGACCGAGCTCGTCGCGCGCTCGCTGCTCCACCGGTGGAAGGTGAACCCGGCCGGTCCCATTCTCGTGATTCGCGCCGCCGGCGCTCCCTACGCTGCTGCGTGGATCGACGGCACGCTCCGGATCAATCCCGCGTTCGTCTACATGGCGGCGGCTCCGATCAGCCCGACTCACACGGCGCCGGGCCTGATCAGCGCGAACTGATCTGATCATCTCGCGACGCCGGGTGTAGAAGGCGCGCATGATCGCCGACTCGACGCTCCGTTCGCAGCTCGCGCACACCCTCTCGCGCACCGACTTTGCTGCCTTGGGAGAGAAGTACCAAGGCAAGGTGCGCGACACCTATCGGCGCGGCGATCGACTCGTGCTGATCACCACCGATCGGCTCTCGGCGTTCGATCACGTGCTGACCACCCTGCCCTTCAAGGGCGATCTCCTCAACACGCTCGCCTCGTTCTGGTTCAAGAAGACGGCGCACGTGGTGAAGAACCACGTCATCGACGTGCCCGATCCGTGCGTCACCGTCGCCCGTCGTGCAGAGCCGTTCGCCATCGAGTTCGTCGTGCGCGGCTACCTCACCGGCAGTCTCTGGCGTGACTACGAGGCCGGGCGTGATCCGTACGGGCTCCACTTGCCCACGGGCCTTCGCCGCGACTCCAAGTTCCCCACCCCCCTGCTCACGCCCTCGACCAAGGCGCCGATCGGTCAGCACGACGAGCCGTTGTCTGAAGCCCAGGTGCTCGAGCGCGGCCTCGTCTCCGCCCGCGACTGGCAACGCGCGAAGGAGGCGGCGCTGGGCTTGTTCGCGGAGGGCACCACGCAGGCGGCCTCCCAGGGCCTGCTCTTCGTCGACACCAAGTACGAGTTCGGCCGCATCGGCGACGAGCTGGTGGTGATCGACGAGATGCACACGCCCGACTCATCGCGCTTCTGGAAGGCCGAGAGCTACCAGGAGCGGTTCACCAAGGGCGACGCGCAGGTGATGCTCGACAAGGAGAACCTGCGGCAGTGGCTCATTCAGGAGCGCGGCTTCGCCGGTCAGGGCACCCCACCCGCGATCCCCGACGAGGTGCGAGTGAGCCTCGCCCAGAAGTACGTGTCGGCCTACGAGACGATCACAGGGACGGCGTTCACCCCGCAGGTCGGCAGCGTCGCCGAGCGAATCCGCGAGAACCTCACCCGCGCGAAGCTGATCTAACCAGCGCGGCGAGGCGACCAGCCGATCCCCGAGTCGGTGCTGTGAAACTCGTAGTCTTCGACGGCTGGGATCAACACGTCGTCGTTCGCGGCGGAGCGGCTCCAGTGCGCCGGCGTCCACTCCGTGGGGTCGACGAGCACCGGCTCTTCGTGGGTGGCGGCGTTCTCTTCATCTCCAGCGAAGTGCAGCACGGCGGCGAGCAGGCTCATGCGCTCGAGCTCGTGCAACGCTCATGCGCTCGCGAACGGCGCGAATCGACGTTCACCAGCCTGGGGTCGAGCCGCGCCCCGGGTCGCAGCTGACTTCAGGCGGTGGTCGAGCCGAACACCCGCTGGAAGATCGCGTCGACGTGGCGGAGGTGGTGATCGGGCGTGAAGCAGCCCTCGATGTCGGAGGCGCCCATCACCTTCAGCAGCTCCTGATCGCCGAGGAGCGAGGTCTTGAACGGAACTCCCTGCTCGAAGAAGCGCATCGCGTTGCGTTGGACGATCACGTACGCGGCCTGGCGATCGACACCCCGCTTGGCGAGCTCCAAGAGCAGCCGCTGCGAGTGCACGACCCCGCCGAGGAGGTCGAGGTTCTTCTGCATCTGCTGCGGGTAGACGGTGAGGTTGTCGATGAGGCTCGTGAAGCGGGCCAACATGAAGTCCGCGGTGACCGTCGCGTCGGGGCCGATCACCCGCTCGACGGAGGAGTGCGAGATGTCGCGTTCGTGCCAGAGCGGCACGTTCTCCCAGGCGGTCATCGCGTAGCCGCGGAGGAGGCGCGCGAGCCCTGTCAGGTTCTCGGAGAGGATCGGGTTGCGCTTGTGCGGCATCGCCGAGCTGCCCTTCTGCCCGGCGGTGAAGGCCTCTTCCGCTTCTCGAACTTCGGTGCGCTGGAGGTGGCGAACTTCGACCGCGAACTTCTCGATGCTCGTGCCGAGCAGGGCGAGCGCGGAGAAGTACTCGGCGTGCCGATCGCGCTGGACGATCTGGCTCGACGCGGGCGCCGGTGACAGCCCGAGCATCGCCATCGTGTGCTCTTCCACCGCAGGCGGGAGGTGCGCGAACGTGCCCACCGCGCCGGAGAGCTTGCCGACCGAGATCGACCTCTTCGCCGCCTCGAGCCGGGTCTTCGCGCGGCCGAGCTCGTCGAACCAGATGGCCAACTTGTGCCCGAAGCTGATCGGCTCGGCGTGAATGCCATGGCTGCGGCCCACCATCGGCGTCTTCTTGTGCTCGAAGGCTCTCCGGCGCACTGCTGCACGCGCCTTGTCGACGCCCTCGAGGATCCGCGTCATCGCGTCCCGGAGGAGCAGCGCCAGTGAGGTATCGAGCACGTCACTCGAGGTCATGCCCCAGTGGAGCCACCGCGCCTCTGGGCCGATCCGCTCCTCCATGAAGGTGAGGAAGGCGATCACGTCGTGCTTCGTCGTCTTCTCGATGACGTCGATCCGCTCCACGTCGGCCGCCGAAAAGTCGCCCGCCTTCGCGCGGCAGGTGGTGAGCGCCACCTCGGGCGCCAGGCCCTGCTTCACCATGCCTTCCAGGGCCGCGAGCTCGACGTCTCGCCAGCGCCGCAGCCGCTCCTCGGGCGTCCACAGCGAGGTCATCTCCACTCGGGCGTAGCGCGGGATCATGCGGCTTTCCTTACACAAACCGGCGAGGGCGGGCACGAACGAGTCGCGCCTTCGTCCCCGGTGAACGCAGCGTTTGCCGTCGCCCGCCGCGCGCTCCCCGAGCCCCCGAGGCCTGGATGTTGCTCGACCGCCCGGAATGCTCTCCGTCGCGCTCGCCAGTCTTGTGCTCGGACAAGTCTCGCTGTGCCCGAACGTGGTGAAGGGCCGCGAGCCCCCGCTGCCCGGAGCCGTGCTCGATCAGCCCGGCGCGGTGAAGCTGGCGAAGGAGGTCCTCGCCGAGGCGCGAAAACGCCTCTTCATTCCTGATCGGAAGCGCGCCGTCGAGAAGCTGCTCGCGACTCCGACGCCAGCGCTTGGCACGTCCGCGCCGGCCCTCGTCCTCGCGGGGATGCACGAAGAAGGGCTCACGCTGCTCGCTGCCAGCGCCATCGCCACGCCGCGCGACGCCAAGCTGATGTCGAACCTCGGAGAGGCGCTCGCGATCGGCCGCGACACCTCACGGGCGGTGTCCTTCCTTCGCTGGGCGAGCGAGCTCGACAAGGACAACCCGGTGCCGCTGGTGAACCTCGGGGTGATCGCGTTCCGCCTCGGGAACTTCGCCATCGCCGGCAGCTATTTCGATCGCGCCCTCGCGCTGCAGCCAGAGTTCGACGAGGCGAACCTCGGCAAGGCGTCGATTGCCACCTGCCAGGGAAAGCCCGAGGAAGCCGCCGCCTTCCTCGCGAAGGTGAAGAGCCGGTTCGCCGACAAGGCCGTCATCCTTCGAGCTGGGGGAAAGAAGCCCGACCCGCCGCCCGATCGCCCTCGACCAGAGCCGCGCCGCGCCGCGCCAGGCAGCCCAGGCGCACCCAAAGACGAGATCGCCCTCGACCTCATCACTGGTCCCGTCCCTCGAGCCGACGTGGACCTCGGCTTCGGCACCCGCCCGAACTTCCTCGAAGGCCCACCCGGAGAGTCGGAAGTCTTGCGCATGCTCGAGCTGCGGCCGTCGCTCCGGCGCTACGCACGGGTCGCCCAGGAGCTGGCGGAGTCGAGCGCCAAGCGCTCGAAGGACTTCGAGACCGAGCTCAACCACATCCACACCGCGCTCAACTGGAGCGAGCGGCCCTACGTCGCGATCATGGTGGCGAAGGGCAAGTACGAGCGGGCGATCCAGACGCTCGAGAACCAGCGGCGGAAGAACCCGGTTCCCCACCCGCCGCAACGAATGACGAGCCAGGACTACGAGCGGAAACGCTCCGAGTGTGCCGACGAGGCCTGCCTGCGTGCCGTCACCACCATGTACTGCAAGGCGCGGCTCGCCGATGTGCGCGAGAACTGGACCGTTCGGTACACGAACTGGAACTCCGACGTCATCGCGACCAACGCGGCGCTCAGCGACTTCTACGCGAGGGTCTCCGACGCGACGTACCACTGGCTCGACAAGTCGAAGTACCAACGCGCGCAGGCGTGGGTGCAGGCCGAACTCTGGCGCACGCTCGCCAACGAGGCGTACGGGCTGTTGAGCCTCTCCGAGAGCATTCCACCCGAGATCAAGATCGAGAAACCAGACTGGTGCGACACCACCACCCCGCCCCCGCCGGAGGAGGACGAGAAGCCGGGCGGCCCGTCGCTCTTCCCGTCCCTCGAGCAGTGGTGCCCGGACTGGCTCAAGGTGAGCATCGATACGCCGTTGGGGGGCTTCACCATCGGCTGCAACGAGGTCTCGCTCGAGGTCAGCGAGGGCGCGGTCACCGCCATGGTGAGCTACGCCTGGAAGGGCACCTTCACCGCCAAGGTGACGGTCGGCCACTCATGGAAAGACGCGGTGAAGGCCGAGGCCAGCGCGACCCTCACCGTCACCGCCAACGGCATCGAGGACGTCGTCGGGGAAGCGGAGCTGTCCGTCGCCGGGAAGGCGAGCGCGAAGACGACCGTCTCGGCCGCGAATCGCACCGTGAAGGGCGAGGTCATCTTGATCGGGAGGACCGTCGCCGAGGCGGAAGGCACCTGGTCGGACTGATCCTGACGCACGCGGAGGCGCGCAACCCGCTGCCGAACCCATCACTCGACGGCTTTGACCGCCAGGCCCTGCCTCGCAGCGAAGAGCAACGCCTCCTGCGCGAAGCCGTCGGGCAACCCGAGCTTCTTGGCGGTCTGCAGGTTGAGGTGCAGCTCGACGCCTTCGGGAGTCGCGACCGCCAGCGCGCCGGGATCGACCTTCTCCACCACGATTCGATTGGCGATGCGCCCGGCCTGAAGCCCGATCGACAGCGGCGCCGGCGCGAGCGCGAAGAGCGCCCCTTGCTTCACCTGCGCGGGTGCCAGGCCGATCACCGGGAGCGACTCTTCCTTCGAGAAGGCGATCAGCCGCTCCACCACGACCGCGTTGCCGACCGTCTTGTCCGAGACGACGACGAGCCCGTCGATGCGGCCCTTGGCGCCTTGGAGCGCCTTGTCCAGCTTGGCCGGGTTGTCGATCTCGATGGGCACCAGGGTGAGGCCTCGCGACTGAGCGAGCTGACTCGCCTCGTCGAGGAAGCCCTTCGAGTAGCGCGGGTCGATCACCACCCCGATGCGCTTCGTCTTCGGCAGGAGCGCCCGGAGCGCGGTGAGCTCGAGCGAGAGATCGCTGGTGAGCGCGATGCCCGTCGTGTTGGTCGCCTCGAGATCGTACTTCTGGAAGTACGGCACCATCACGAAGAGCACCGGCACGTCGGAGAACTGCTTGCGGGCGTTCACCGCGGCGGCAGGGCCGACCGCGAGCACGAGGGCGGGCGGCTCCTGGGCGAGCTTCTTCATCGCCTTCTGCGCCCCCTCCGCCCCGTCCTCGAGCAGGACGTCCGAGACGTCGGCCTTCACCTCGGCCGAGAACCCGGCGGTGACTTGGGCGTACGGAGCGAGCTCGGCGGACTTCACCACCACGACCTTCGGGCGGGCCGTCGCGACGGCGGCACTGAGGAGCACGAGCGACAGCGCAGCGCGGGTCATTTCGTGTCGGCGCAGCAGCGGAAGCCAACCTCGGAGGACTTGTTGAACGAGGCGCCGTTCTTCCGTGCCGAGCAGCGCACCGCGTAGTCACCAGACGCGAACGAGCCGCCCTTGATGATCTTGTCGCTCGTCCACTCGGCGACGTTGCCGGCCATGTCGGCGACGCCCAACCCGCTGCGGCACTTCCCGAACTTGCCGGCAGCGGCGAGCGAGCGCGCCTCACCCGAGTCGTCCTCGGTGTTGCACGCGTTGGCGTCGAAGTTGTTCCCGAAGGGCCACTTCGCGCCGCCGTTGCCCTTGCAGCTCTTCTCCCACTCGGACTCGGAGCACAGCCGCTTGCTCTGCGACTCGCACAGGCGCTTGGCGTCGGCGAAGCCCACCGAGGCGGTCGGCGAGACGCCCCGCTTGTTCGGGTACTCGAAGGTGTCGATGCAGAAGGCAGGCACTTCGACCGCAGAGAGCACCCGCTCGTCGAAACCCATCATTGGATCATCGCGTGGCGTGCCCATGCGGAACACGCCAGCAGACACGAGCCGCATGCCGTCGGGGCACGAGTCTCCGGCGTTCGACGCCTTGGTGGGATTGCCCGCGTTGGCGGAGGCCGCGGCCAGCTTCGCCTTCTCGGCCTTCTCGGCCTTCTCCTTCTCGGCGGCCTCCTTCGCCTCGGCGGCCTTGGCGGCCTTCTCCGCGGCGGCCCTCTCGGCAGCGTCTTTCGCCTCGGCAGCCTTGGCAGCCTTCTCTTGCTCCGCCTTCTCGCGTGCCAGCCGCTCTTCTTCGGCCTTCTCGGCGGCGGCCTTCTCGAACGCGCCCTTGAGCTTGTCCTTCTCGGCCTTCTCGAGCGCGGCCTTCTCGGCGGCGAGCTTCTCCTGAGCAGCCTTCTCCTGAGCCGCCTTCTCTTGCGACGCCTTCTCGAGCGCAGCCTTCTCCTGGGCCGCCTTCTCGTCGGCGGTCAGCTCGGCCGGAACGACCGCGGGAGGCGTTCCCACGTCGACCTGCGTCCCGGGCTCGGTGGGCTGGGTCGCCTTGGCGAGCTCCTCCTGGCGCAGACGCTCACGCTCGGCGTCCTCCTTCTGGCGCTGGAGCGCGTCTTCCTCTCGTTTGCGCGCTTCCTCGGCGGCAGCCTTCTGGCGCTGGAAGAGCACGAAGCCGCCTCCCGCGCCCACACCCAACCCGAGGACGACGAGGAGGAGCACGAAGATCCACGTCTTGCCGTCGAAGCCGTTGTCGACGACCGCCGGCTCGGGCGGAGGCGGCACGGTCTCGAGCTGGGCGCGCGTCTCGGCGTGATCGTCGGGATCGAGCGAGGCGATGATCTGCTGCGAGTCCATCACCGCGGTCTCTTCGCGGTTCTCGGCAGGCTCTGGCGTCGGACCGGCGGCTTGCAGCGCAGCCTCGAGCCGGTTCGGATCGACCGGCTGGGTGGCGTCGACCGGCATCGGCACCTCCGAGCTCGAGCCCGGCACCGGCGGCGGCGGCGGAATCGGCATCGAGGGCAGCGACGGCACGGGCGGCGAGGGCTTGTCGCGACGCGGCGAGAGCTGGAGCATGCCCGAGGTGGTCCTCGGTCGAAGCGGAGGAGGCACGCCCGCAGCCGGTTCAGGGCGGACAGGCATCGCTGGGGGCGCGCTGCTCCGCGAGATCTGGCTCAGCTCGCCCATCAGCTCGCCCGCCGTCTTGAAGCGGGCGTTGGGGTTCGTGTTGACGGCCTTGCGGTAGAGGCCCTCGAGCAGCTGCGGGACGGCCGGGTTGCGGCGGTGCAGCTCGGGCGTCGAGCCGTCGGGCGTCAGTCCCGAGAGCATCTCGCCGAGGATCACTCCGACCGAGTACACGTCGCAGCGCCCGTCGACTTCTCCGCCGTCCACGAGCTCGGGGGCAAGGTAGCGCTCCGCCTTCCGACTCTTGAGCGCCTGCACGAACGGCAGCCTCGGCAAGGCGAGCCCCAACCCGAAGTCGGTCACCTTGAGGAGATCCGGGAGCACCAGCACGTTGTCGGGCTTGAGATCGGTGTGCGGGCCGACCTTGTGGGCGCCGTCGAGGGCCGAGCACACCTGGCTCAAGATCGGCTCGATCTCGTGGAGCGCGAAGAACTGCCCCTTCTGCAGCCTCAGATCGATGATCTTCCGCAGGGTGAGGCCGTCGAGGAACTGGGAGGTGAAGAACGGCCGATCTTGATCCTCACCCTCCTCGTAGACGCGCGCGAGGTTCGGGTGGGAGAGCTTGCGCGCGGAGCGGAGCTGCTTGGCGAACCCGCGGCGCTCGTCGACGGTCTGGCAGAGGCGAGCGTTGATCACCTTGAGGGCGACCTCGACGTCGACTTCTTTGTCGTGGGCGCGGAAGACGAAGCCGAGCGGCCCACCGCCGACGACGTCTTTGATGAGGTAGCGGTTGGCGACGAGATCCTGCGCTTTGTAGGGAGCGCCCTCGAGCACCTGCGACGTTGCGCGACGACGAGAGAACGTTCCAGTCGCTTGCCGGAGCCCGCCGCCCGCCAACTTCTGGCCGCACGTGGGGCACGTGTCGACGGTGTCGGCAACGTGGCTGCCACAGCGGTAACAAAGCACTGGTTGAAGCTCCTCGGACCGGGGGCTGGGTCCGTCGTAACACGCGAATCAGACTGGTTTTTTACTCCACCGGAGACGCCTCAGCAATGACCGGGGTTCCTCCCCGCCCGGTCGAACCGAACCCTGCGGATCCTCTCACCGTCTCCGAGAGGACTCCGACCTCGGAAAGGGTGGCCTGATGAACCTTGGCGATGACCAACTGCGCAATGCGCTCGCCGCGCTCGAGGGTGACGGGAGCGGAGGAGAGGTTGACGAGAATGACCTTCACCTCTCCGCGATAGTCGGCGTCGATCGTGCCGGGCGCGTTGAGGACGGTGAGGCCCATCTTGAGCGCCAGGCCACTCCGCGGGCGGACCTGGCCCTCGTACCCAGCGGGGATCTCGAAGGCGAGCCCAGTGGGAACGGCCGAGCGCTCGAGCGGCTTCAAGGTGAGCGGCGCCTCGAGATCGGCCCGGAGATCCATTCCGGCAGCGAGCTCGGATTGGTAACGCGGCAGCTCGAGGTCGGCGTTGGATCGAACCCGGCGAACCTGCACCGACAGAGCGCTCATGGGCGCGCGGCCATAGCACGAATTTCAACAGGCCTGTTCGACCTTCGGCGTTCGCTCAGCCGATTTGGAAGTCTTCGAAGGCGGCGACGAAGTCCGACGCCCGGAGCATGAAGGAGCCGTCGAGCTTGCCGTCCCGCCCCACCTCCGCGCTCGCCCAGGGGTTTCGCAGCTGCACCCAGGCCTCGCCGCCCTGACGGACCACCCCAAACACCGAGTAGGCGTGGTTGGGGACGAGATCGCGCAGGCCTGGCTTCGAGTCGGTGCTGCAGGTCATCGGACGGCCCCTCGCTGCCGCCTCTTCGATCATCGCCGCAACCGACTCGCCCTTGAGCCCCTGGAGGGAATAGTCCGTCGCTCGTTGGCCGGTGATCGCTTCGAGGGCGGGCGCCATCCACCCGCCGTGACCGATCGCGTCGTAGCCACCCTTCCACTGCGCGTAGGCCTTCTCGACGAGCGCGGGCCAGAGCTCACCTGCCGTGGTGCTGCCTCCAAACAGGTTCGCCCGGTCGAGGAGGGGCACGTCGAGCGCGGGGAGATCGGCGTCGACGGTGATCGGCACCGGCTTGCCGTTCGCGTGGAAGGTGACGGTGACGGTGCCGTCGGTGTTCTGCCGAATCGCGCTTCGGAGGATCTCGGGGTTCGCTTTGGCGACCGCAGCGAGGGAGGCGAGGAAGTAGCAGTCGCCCATCGCGCCCTGCGAGACGTCGCGCTCGGAGATCCCTCCGACGATGAGGGTCCCGTTCGCCGGTCGGTAGGTGACCGGGAGCCCCATGGGGCCCTTCATCAACGTCGGGTCGGCGATCGTGCCCGAGCGCAGCGGAGCGTCGAACCCGTCGAGCGCGAGCCGCCGGCCGAGATCGTTCACCGCCGAGGCAGCGACGTCGGCCCCGACTCGCTTCACCGCGCCGAAGAACCGCGAGGACGCGACGGGGAGGCTCGACACCATTCGTTTGAGCCGAGTGAGATCGAGCGACATGCCGACGACCATACTCGATGTCGTCCGACGCGGCCCCTCGGGTTTGCTCCTGTGTCGGCGCCAAAGCGCATACTGTGCGAGCGATGGGTGCAACGACTGAGCTGTTCCAGGCGATCGCCGACTACCCGTTCTTCGGTGCCGAAAAGGACCCCGAGAAGGCGCGAGCAGCGCTGACCCGAATGAAGTCGGCCTTGTCGGGAGGTGCCAACTGGAAGGCCCTCCTCGGCCCAGGCCAGCGCGACGCCGCGTTTTCGGCCGCGACCTGTGGAGACGAGCGGCCACTCGCGCTCCTCTTCGAGTTCGGAGTGCCCTTCGATCATTCGCTCCCGAACCAAGGCACCTTGCTCCATCGCGCGGCGAGCTTCGGTCGAGTCGCGATCATCGAGTTCCTGCTGGCCCGGGGAATCCCAGTCGACGTGAAGAGCGCGTCGGGGAGGACCCCGCTCGCCGAGGCCCGCGCCTGGAAACACGGTCGAGCAGCGGTGCCGCTCCTCACCAGGCTGACGAAGGCGGCCGCGCGCGCGAAGCCGGCCGAAGCGTCGACCGGCGATCTCTCGAAGCAGGCGATCGCGGAAGCGCTGCGCACGATGACGATCGCCCGGCCGATCGCGAAGCGCCTGCGAGTGGCGATCGCCGCGACCCTCGCCGGACGAGGGGCCATCGAGTCCGAACAGCTGCTCCTCGAGCTGGCGAGACAGGAAGACGACGCGGTGCTCGCCGCCGCGATCCAGCTCGTGCGGCACGCCAGCACGGCGCCGCCCAAACGCCGAACGCTGCGCAGCCTCGACGACGAGCTGATCCACCACGGAGACCTCGTGATCGACCGCTCGGCCGACGCGCGGATTCTCGTCGTGACCGGCTCGCTCACCGTGAAGGGCCGCCTCACCAACTTCGAGGGCTGCGTCATCGCCGTCGGCGGCGCGCTTCGGACCGGAGGTTTGATCACCGAAGGCCCGCTCCTCGTCGGTGGCGATCTCACGGCGAAGGTGATCGTCGCTGGCACCAACGACTACGCGATGACGGTCGCCGGCACCGTCACCGCCGAGGTGGTCCTCATCGAAGATCGCCACGTCACCCACGTGAAGCGCTGGAAGACCGGAACGAAAGTGACTGCTGCCGAGCGCCTCGCCCCCGCAGCGCGCCGGGCGGTCGACGCGCTGCGACGCTGAACCCGAGCCTCTCCTGTCAGAACCGGCACCAGGCGCGCTCGGCTGGGTCGACCGCACCAACGGGCCCTGGCACGAGGCTGAACGGTGCCGCGAATGGCGTTCGGCTCCTGGGTCAGGACATCTCGACGTCAGGGCGGGACTTCGGTCGCCTCGGGCGGCGCGCTGCCTGCTGACTCGAACGCGTCCTTCAACGCCTTGGAAGGACCCGTCGGCGCGACTGGAAGTGTCGGGACCGTGGGCTTGGGCGGCACTTGGGGAACCTCGGGCAGCTCGGCGCTCACGCGCTTGCCCTTGAAGACGAACGGGTCCACCGGGCGACGGCCGAGCTCGAGCTGGTAGTGCAGATGCGGGCCCGTGCTCCGTCCCGTGTTTCCCGACTCCGAGATCACCTGCCCCGCCTTCACCGCCTCGCCCGTCGTCACCATGAGCCGCGAGTTGTGACAATAGGCCGTCGTCACCCCGCGCCCGTGATCGACGATGATCACCTTGCCGTTCACCGCGTCTTCGCTCGCGCGCTTCACGATGCCATCGGCGACGACCCGAACCTGGGTGCCCTCGGGGACGGAGAGATCGACGCCGGTGTGGAGCTGCTGGGTGCGGAGCGTCGGGTGCGTGCGATAGCCGAAGGGCGACGTGACTCGGGTCGAGGGAGAGACCGGCCACGACAGCGCGTAGGCATTGCCGAACATGAGCGCTTGAGAGGCTGCTTCGAAGAAGCCGATCGACCCGGGCGGGAGCTGGCGGGAGAGGACCTCGAGCGTCGCGGTTCGTCCTTCCGCGCGCGCGCGAGCGACGGCGTAACGAGCGATCTCCGGCCCGGCGAACAAGGCCAAGACGGCGCCTTCGTCGGTGTCGAAGTCGGAGCGCGCCCGGTTCACGAGCATCGCCACCGCGTCGGGGCTGTCGGGAACGTGGAGCTGATAACTCGCCGCGAGTCGATCAGCGGTGGCGCGCACGGCGGGGTTCTGTCGCTGGAGCACCGCGTAGGCGCCACGACCCAACGCCGTTCCGGGCGGAATCACCGCGAGGACCTGGGGATCGAGATCGGGCAGCGGCGCGACCGGCACCTCGATGTCGCGGGCGTCGTAGACGCCGCCGCTGAAGTAGGCGAGCAAGGGCCGGGTGTCGGCGCCTCGCCCGGAGATCTTTCCGATCGCGCCCCGCACCAGCGCTCCGACCGGCGTGTGCCAGGCCGCCGCCCACAAACAGAGCGCCGCGGCGAGGAAGTCGAAGAGGCCTCTGGAGTTCGAGCGGAACATTCAGCGCACCAGGGCCAACAGGTTCTGCGCCTCGAGGATGAGGGCGATCGCGAGCGGAAAGGCGAGCACCGACCCCACCCAGCCGACCGGCCACGGAGAGACCGCACGCTTCACCCGCTCCTCACAGGCGGCGTCGGCGTGCTCGAGCGCCCTGAGAATCGCCCGCCAGCCGTGGCTCGCGAAGACGATGACGATCGCGACGCCTCCCGCGATTCGGCCGATCGTCTCCGCCACCTCCGCCGGCGCGACCCCGTTCTGGAGCGCGACGAAGAGCGTCGACTCGACCAGCCGGGAGATCGCGTACCCGCCGCCCCCGACGAAGATCGCGGTCACCAACGGGCGCACCAGCCGCATCGGAGTGGGCTGCCGATTGAGTCGGCCGAAGAGCGTTCGCCAGGTCTCTCGCCGGAAGCTGAAGCGCGGCTCCACCTCGTCGGCCTCGCCGTAGCCGAGCTGCGGGAGCACCACGAGGAGATCGACCGCGAGCTCCCACACCACCGCGAGCGAGCGCGCGATGATCGTGCGCTGGAGCGGGCCGATGCGATCGACCCACGACGCCAGCCGCTCACTCTGGGCGAGCCAGCCATCGGCCCAGGCATCGAGCGCATCGACCAACGAGAGGATTCGATCGTCGACGAGGTCGGCCGCGGCGTGGACCCCGATCGCGACGAGCGCGAACAGGCCCAAGGGCATGAAGAACCCTCGGAAGATCCCGAAGAATCCGCTCACTTTGCCCAGCCGCGTGTCCGTCGCCACGACACCTCACTCCGAAGCTCGCACTTCAACGCAGCAGGCGCTCGTTCGATCTGTCGACGTCCGACACGCGACGACATTGCGACGTTCCGCCGCTGCCGTGCTCCTTCGTCTGGAGCCACGAAATTGCCTGGTTGCTCGACCGCCCTACGCTCGTCCGACATGCACCGCTTCCCACGCCTCGTCGTGACGAGCCTGCTCCTCCTCGCGACCTGCGCCCTCGCCGCGCCCGCGACGGCCAAGAAGAAGCCGCCCAAGAAGCCCACCAAGGTGGAGAAGACGGAGAAGCCGCCCGAGCGCCCAGAGGCTCCCGACGAGCCCGCGTCCACCGCCGTCGAAGGGACCAAGGCCGAGCCCGCGACCGCCAAACCCGGAGAGGCTTCCAAGCTGGGAGATCCCGTCGCGAAGCCCGCCGAGCCCAAGCCCGCCGAGGCGAAGCCGGGTGACGCCAAGCCGTCCGACGCGCCGAAGAGCGGCTCGAAGGAAGAAGAGGTCACCGACTTCGACGCCGAAGAGAAGAAGATGGACGAGCGCATCGGAGGGCCCAACATGCCGCCTGCGCAGGAAGCCGCTGGCCCGCCCGGCCGCAACGGCGCGAGCGCGTCGACCGTCGGCTACAAGCTGATCGTCGACCTCCTCCTCTGGCACACGTTCGGCACCAAGCAGATCTCGTTCTTCCCCAACCACACCCTCGCGATCCTGATGCTCCAGGTGAGCGAGCGGGTCTCGCTCCAGCTCCACATCGCGCCGGATCCCGCCTTCTATGAGCTCGCCTTCGTGGTGACGCCGACGTTCCTGGTGAAGGTCGGAAAGATGTTGGTGCCCTTCGGGACGAGCAACTTCCACCACCTCATCGGCGGCCGCGTCGATCAGCAGTCGCAGTTCTTGCCCGAGACCTGGGGCGACTACGGCATCGGGGTGAACCACCTCGTCGTCGACACCCGCTACGTCTCGGTCGAGTACGACGCCTACGTGGTGAACGGCTTCGGAGGCACCGACGCGCCGCTCATCGGCAACGGCACCGTCACCGACAACAACTTCGGCAAGGGGCTGGGCGCGCGGGTGATCGTCGGCCTGCCCAAGGGCATTCGGCTGATCGGGAGTGTCTTTCACTCGCTGTGGGACGTGAACAACTCGAAGTCGGCGCTCTACTACGCGGCCGGTGCCTCGATGCCCGTCGGCGCGATCAACCTGCCCGTCCTCAACCGCATCGGGCTGCGCGGCGAGTG
The DNA here is from genome assembly GCA_052034585.1 of Myxococcota bacterium. Taxonomy (GTDB): domain Bacteria; phylum Myxococcota; class Myxococcia; order Myxococcales; family Myxococcaceae; genus Xiheimicrobium. The sequence goes on along the minus strand of JBPOIJ010000064.1, from coordinate 12,818 downwards.
GGCCCGAGGCGAGCTCCAGTACCCGGACGACAACATTCAACGGGGCCTCACCCCTCACGCGGTCGCCAAGGCGGGTTGGTACACCGAGCTCACCGTTCGGCTCTTCGACATCGCCGCGCTGCGACTCCGCGCCGGCCGGATCAACCCGAACAACACGGTGACCGACGACTCCGACGTGGAGCTGCTCGAGACGGCGCTCGTCATCGGCTCGCCCAAGCTCGCCTTCATCGGGGCCTGGCAGGCGACGAAGAACCCCAACAAGCGCTACAGCCCGACCGGTCCGCCCGACGTCCTCTACGCCAAAGTGTTCCTCCAATACTGAACCCCATGCGCCTCCTCCTCGCGCTCCTCGTGCTGTCGGCTGGCTGCAAGCGAAACCCGACGCCAATCGACGCAGGACTCCGAACGCCCGACGCGGGGGAGGCGATCATCACCGTTCGGGAGCGGACGATCCGCGCGCGGGTGACCCTCTCGATCGCCGCTCCCGCCTCCGAGGCGTTGGAGCAGGCCTGCACGGCCGCGTTCGACGAAGTGCAGCACCTCGACGAGGTGATGTCTGACTGGCGAGACACCAGCGAGCTCAGCACGCTGAACAAGGCCGCCGGCGAAGGCCCGGTGCCAGTGAGCCCGCAGCTGCTCGAGATGCTCGAGACCGCCTACCGGATCTCCGAGCAGTCGAACGGTGCGTTCGACGTCACCTTCGCGTCCCTGGGTGGGTTGTGGAGCTTTCGCAGCGAAGCGCCACGCATTCCCACGCCCGAGGAGCTGGCCGAGAAGCTCCCGTTGATCGGCTACCGGAACCTGGCGCTCGACGCAGGCACCGCGGCGATCACGAAGAAGGGCACCCGCGTCGGCCTCGGCGCCTTGGGTGACGGGTACGCGGCGCACCGCGCTTCGGCGATCCTCACTGCGCGCGGCTTCCCCGATCATCTGATCTTGATTGGCGGCGACGGGGTGGCGCGCGGGAGACGAAGTGATCGGCCGTGGCGCGTCGGCATTCGCGACCCGCAGAACCAGGGCATCTGGGGAACGGTCGAGCTCTTCGACGAGGGGGTCGCGACGAGCGGGAACTACCAGAAGTTCTTCGTGAAGGACGGGGTGCGCTACCACCACCTCATCGATCCCTCGACGGGCATGCCTTCGCGCGGCGCCTCGGCGGTGACGGTGCTCGCGAAGGACGCGGTGCAGGCCGACGGCTGGGCCACTGCGCTCTTCGTCCTCGGGCCGGTGAAGGGCCTGCCGATCGCCCAGAAGTACGGCCTCGAGGCGCTCTGGTTCGACGAGTCCTTCGTCGTCAGCGGCACGCCGAAGATGCTCGAGCGGGTGCAGCGGCTCGCCGCCCAGCCCTGAGGCGCCGCGTGGCCGCGGAGCAACGAGGTGCGCGCCGAGCCTCAGCTCCCGAACGTGGGCATCGTCTCGGTCGGCTGCTCGGCGAGCGCGGTCGGCTGCCCTCGTCCATGCGAGAAGGTCACCACCGCCGGCTCCCCGAAGACGACGTGCGAACAGGCCTGCTCGCAGAGCCCACAGCCCACGCAACGCGAGTAGTCGACGAGGGTGGGCCGCGCCGGAGTCCCCTGCCCTGCCGGCTCGACGGTGAAGGCGCGCGTCGGGCAGATCTCGACGCACTTCATGCACTTCGCCTTCTCCGTGTACGAGATGCAGCGGTTCGTCTCGAGCACCGCGGTGCCCATCTTCACCGCCCACTTGTCGGCCTCGTGTTTGCCGAAGGTGGGGATCGCATCGGTCGGACAGGCGACGGAGCAGGCGTTGCAGCCCGCGATGCAGCCTCCTGCCGACGGGGTGATGGCTGGCGTCCAGAAGCCCGCGACGCCCGCCTCGAGGTGGGTGAGCTGGAGCGTCTGGGTCGGGCAGGCCTGCACGCACATCGCACAGCGAATGCACTGATCGGTGAAGGTGTCTTCGTCGATCACCCGCGGGGGACGAATGACGTCGTTCTTCCCGCCACGATGGTAGGTCGACAACGCGGTGACGGGCGCCAGCGCTGCGGCGACCGCGCCACCGGTGAGGAAGGTCCGGCGATCGAGATCGAGCGAGGCGTCGGACTTCTCGACCACCGGCTTCATGAACCCGAAGTGGATCGCTTCCTTGTGGCAGCCGCCGGCGCCGCTGAAGCAGCGAATGCACTCGTGGTTCTGGGTGCGCCCGGGCTTCACCGGCACCGCGCCCATTCGACAGCCGCTCACGCACTCCTTCTCGATCTCGCGGCCCTTGCACACGTCGCAGCCCTTCACCCGGCGACGCATCAGCGGCTGCTTCGAGAGCAACCCGTAGAAGGCGCCGAGCGGGCAGAGGTAGCGGCACCAGAACCGCGGAGTGATCGCGGTGAGACCGATCGACACCACCAGGAGCGCGATCGGGAGAATCGGCACCTCGTGCACGTTCGCCTGCAGCCCCTGCGGTACGAGCTTCGCCGGGAGGATCGAGGTGACCACCGGAAACAGGCTCGTCGCGCCGCGGAAGAGCAACACCAACGGGTCGAAGAGGAACACCCACTGCGCCGACATCACCGCCCCGAAGGCCATGAAGACGAGCAGGGAGTACTTCCAGCTCTGCATGAACTCGTGGGTCGCCTGGCTGAACCGCTCTTCCTTGGGCTTGAAGACGTGCTTCGCGAGATCGATCAGCGTGCCGAGCGGGCAGATCCAGCTGCAGAAGGCGCGCCCGAAGACGAGGGTGAAGACGATGAAGCCGGCCGAGATCAACAGCACCGGCACGATCACCCGAGAGGAGCCGATGGTGAGCAGCGCGACGAGCGGATCGGTCACGAGGAAGAGATCGGGCCTCACCGCGGGGCCGGAGTCTCCTTGCCAGCGCGTCCACACGAAGAGGGCGAGCCAGGCGACGAGGAAGAACTGCTGAGACGCGATGCGCAGGTTCCGCAGCGTGCGCATCTTGACCGGAATGGTGAGGTACTCGGGGCGCCCCGGCTTGAAGAACGGGCGGGTGTCCTTCACCGGCTCCGAGCTCATTTCTTCTCCGGCTCGAGGATCGCCGCGGCCACCCCGCCGTCCTTCGCCAGGGTCTCGCCGGTGTCGATCGCCTTCTGGATCATCGCTGCCCCGGCCGCCCGCGCCGACTTCACGTTCGCCGCCACCTTCACCGCCTCGTTCGAACCGACGAGCACGTTGTGGAGCGAGAGCGCCTTCCGCGCTGCGATCGACGCCGCCTCCGACGACAGCGACGCCTCGGCCACCCCGTCGATGTCGAGCTTCGTGGTGAGCGCCGCGTCGTGCTTCTTGCCCTCGAACTGGTCGAGGAAGCTCTTGCGATTGATCTTGAACGAGCGCGGGCAGCTCAGCTCGAGCACCAGCGAATCGAGGATCTCGCCCTTGGGGCTGATGCCCACCGCGTACTTGTGGAAGCAGGTGTTGAAGGCCTCGGCGATCACGAAGACCCACGCCACCGTCTTTCCCTCGGCGTCGCGGCCCTCGTAGAACACGAACTCCTCGTCGGCCGACTTCCACCCGTAGTCCGAGAGCAGCCGCGCCTTCTGATCGGCAGTGAGCGTCTTGGTCACCTTGAAGACCTTGGCGTCCTTCACGAAGGTCTTCAGCGCTTCACCGAGGCCTTGGTACTTCACCGCCCAGCCCTCGAGCGGCACCATCACGAGCGCGAGCAGCGCCACGAGGGCACGACGACGAAGGGACGAACGGGTCACGAACGCGTGGGCGGGGGGTCGGGTTTCCATTTCACGTTCCAGGCGAGGATGAGGATCAACAACGCGGGGAAGGCCAGGAGGCGACGATCATACTCGTGCTCGGGGACTCGTTGAGCGACGGCGGGAGCGCTCTTGGCCGGCTTCTCTTCGGCGACGAGGGCCTCGAGATCGACCTCTTCTTCTTCCTTCGGCGCGTCGGCCCAGGCGAGCGCGGCGAGCCAGAGCGCGGCCCCCAGCACGAGCCCTCTCACGGAGGCCCCCAGGTGATGGTGAGCCCCTCCGGCGCGAGGAACTTGAGCGGCCCAGCCCCGTTCGGATCGTTGCCTGAGACTTCCTCGTCGGGCGTCAGGTTCACGCTCCAGGGAGCCGAGCCGAGGGGGATTCGTCGCACGATGCGGTGCATTCCGCGGTTGAAGTCGGCGGCGTTGGCCCAGCAGGTCTCGGTGTCGTTGGCGACGAGCCAGCCGCCTCCACGATCGAGGTTGATCAGCACCCAGAGCAGGTACTCGCCCTGATCGATCAGCTCGGCGTTGGGCGGGCGGCGCGGCTCCCAGGCCCTCACCACGTGGGGGCCGTTCTTCACCGTCGCCTCGGTGCACCCGTCGATGCCGAGCAGGCCGAAGCAGTCGATCTTCTGTCGCAGATCTTGCTCGCTCAGCCGCGCCAGCAGCATCGGGTTCTCTCTCCCCTGCCCGTCACGCCGCGGCGTCTGCGCGCTGATGCCGAGGAAGGACAACATGCCCCCGTTGGCGAGCGCCGCGACGTAGTCCGTGCCGCGATAGTCCTCGTCGGCGAAGGGCACGGTGTGGCCGCTCTTCACGCCGATGTAGTGCTCGATGGTGGCCACGTACCGCACGTTCGTGCGCTGCTTGGTGGTGGAGTCGAAGGTGCACGTCTCTCCCTGCTGAACGGGGCCTTCGACCCACACGTCGACCCCGAAGTTGTTCGAGCCGGTGACGAACTCGTTCGCGGCCGAGGTGGTGGTGAGATCGCGCAGGTTCATCGACACCTTGAGCTGCCAGCCCGAAGGCACCTTGCCGCTGAAGGTCTGACCGAGATCGACGCTGAAGAGGAGCGGCTCGCTCTCGACGCCTTCGGCGGTGCGCGCGGTGATTCGCAGATCGTTCACCCCCGGAGTGAGCGTCACCACCGCGGCCCAGGTGGTCTCGTCCGAGAGGCACGCCGCCGGCACCCCGTTGATCGAGATCCCCGTGCCGGCCGGCTTGGTGCCGGTGAGGGTGTGGCTGGGAGCGAGCGCCATCTTGGGCACCTGGGCGTCGACGGCAGGCACCGCTGGCTTGTTCACCGCGTAGGTCACCATCACCGTCGGGCCGCTGGTGGGAACGGCCGACGGGCTCCGCGCCACCACGGCGAACGGGTTGACGCCGGTGCTGACCGGGAGCTCGACCGACCAGCTGGCCCCTCCCGGCGCGACGGCGAGCGCACCGTTGATCCAGATGGCGCTCCAGGGCTCGCGGGTGCCAGAGAGCGTCACCGAGCGCGTGCTGACCGTCGCCGGGGCCGTCGCCGTCGGAGCAGTCGGGGCCATCGTCGAAGGCCCGGCCCCCGTTCGGAACGACCAACTCCACGACGCGCCAGCCTGCGAGGCGTTCCCCGCGAGATCACGAATCGCGGCGGCGTCGACGATGACGTCGAAGGTGGTGTTGCCGGCGAGCGCGGCGGCCGGCGTCCACATCGCGACCCGCCCCCCGGCGACCAAGGTGGTGACGCCCGCGACCGGGTTTCCACCCGCCATGATGGTGACGAGCGCGTCGACGTTGCCCGAGGCCGACCGAATCGGCTCGCTCAGCTCGACGAAGATGGTCGAGGAGGTGGGGATGTTGACGTTCGCCACCACTGGGTCGGTCGCCGAGGTCGGGTAACGGCCGGCGAGGCTGGGCGCGGTGACGTCGTAGGTGATCGACACCTTCAGCGGGTCGCTCGTCTTCCCCTTCGCGTCGCGGGTGGTGACGGTCAAGGCCTGCGGCCCCTCTGCGGCGGCCAACGTCACCACGGCGGTGAAGGTGGTCTGCGCGTCGGCAGCGACGACCTCGGCGCCATTCACCACGACGCTCGTTCCTTTCGCCTTCGTCCCGGTGAGCGTCAGCGCGCGTTGGTTGGTCGCGAGCGGGAGCTGCGCGGTGAGCATCGGGGCGGCGGGGCACGCTTGCTCGAAGGCGATCACGGCGCTCGCTGCGCTCCTGCTTCGCAGACCGCTTGGCCGCTGGGTGAAGAACTCGAAGCCGTTGTCTCCCGGCTCGAGTGCAACCTCCAGTTCCCAGGAGGTCTCTGGGCCGGAGGGAACGACGATCTCGCCATCGCGAACGATCGCAGTGTTTGCAGGCCGCGAGCCTCGCAACTTCTGCATAGGAACGGGGGTGGGGGTGGTGACGGGGAGGAGCGTCGGGGGCTTGGGTGGGACCTCCACGTCGTCCACACATGCGACCGTGAGGGTGAAGGTGGCTCCCAAAATGCAGACTCCGGCGATCGGTCGCATCGCCGAAACGGTAGCTTCGATCAGACCTCGCACCAAACGGACGACACTCTCCACCATGCCCTTCCTTGCTCGCGCCGTGCCCGCCCTCGCAGCGACGCTGATCGCCTCGACTGCCTGGGCTCAGCAAGAACGCCTCGAAGTGCTGTTCGACCTCCAGCCCTACACGCACCTCGGCAGCTGGAGCTTCTCCCAGGGCTGCACCTCGTCGCTCCACCCCACCGCGCGGATGAACTTCGTGCACCTCACCGTGGTGTGGCTCGAGGACGTGAACGGCAACTACGTCACCACGCTCCATCGCTGGGGCCGAACGTACGCGTACGATCTCCGCGCCTGGGCGGCGGTCTCGGGGGCTGGCATCGACGGCGTCACCACCGCCACGCCCACCTCCGATGGAACGCTGGGCACCGCCGCTCAGCAGACGACCGTCTTCACCACCTTCACGACCGGCCCGCAGAACGTCTCCTGGCTCCCCGACGGGGTCTACCGCGTTCGCCTCGAGACGACGCAGTGCGAGCTCGCCGACGTCTTCCGCACGCCGCCCTCACCCAACCCCTACGCGGGCGGGAGCGCGTTCGGCCCCACCGCGACCTTCACCTTCACCAAGGGCCGCACCGCCCAAGCGGCCACCGTGCTCGGCAGCACCGCGCCGTTCAACAACGTGCGGGTGAACTACACCGTGCCAGCGGGCGCGCCGCCTGCGGTCTGGGCGGGAGTCGATCAGTGGCTGAGGCCGTCGACCAACCCGACCCAGTCGAGCACCATGCTCACCGGCCGCATCGCCACGACCAACCCGCCAGCGGTGATGTGGTCGGTCGTCTCGACGAAGCCGGCCGGGCTCACCCCGATGATCGCGACTCCAGCCTCGGCGACGACCTCGGTCGCCTTCACCCAAGCCGGGGTCTACGTCTTCCGCCTGACCGCGACCTCCGGCTCGCTCACCAGCACCGATGACGTCGTCGTCTACGTCAACGCGCACGTCCTCGATGCGGGCGCCGACGCGGAGGTCGGCACTGGCTACGCCGGGGTGAACCACGGCACCCTCAACAACAGCAACCCCTGGGCCTGGGCAGCGGCGAACAACACGCGCGCGTACTTCCGCTTCGATCTCACGGGCATCAGCGGGCGGATCACCTACGCCCAGCTCCAGCTTCGTCCGGTCGAGATGAGCCCCCAGTCGACCGACATTCACGACTTCTTCCTCCTCACCGACCCGCAGGACGACTGGAACGGTCCGGCGAACCCTTCGACGGACTACGAGGGCACGATCACCTGGAACAACCAGCCCATCACCGGTGGCGTGGTGCCGCCCCCCAACCAGCTGCTCGCGAGCTACAACCACTGGAGCTGCGCCCACCGCCACGCCTTCGTGAACCCCTCCCTCGATGCTGGCCAGCCGGCGTCGGTGTGCCCGGCGCGAATCGACCTCGACCTCGACCTCGCTCCAGTGTCGATGCACGACACCAACAAGACCTGGAGCATCTACATGGTGCCCCGGCAGATGACGGCGAACGGGCTGGGCGTCGCGCAGCGCGAGAACGGCATCTCGAACCAGCTGCTCGTCGTCGAGTTCTGGCAGGAGGGAACGAACCAGGCGCCCGTCGCGAACGCCGGCCCCGCGAGGACGGTGACCGACGCGACGCCGCCGCTCGGCCAGGAGCCCGTCACCCTCGACGGCTCGGGCTCGACCGACGACGTCGGCATCGTCAGCTACGAGTGGAAGGAAGGCACCACCGTGTTGGGCACTCCCACGACGCCCACCTTCACCACGCCCCTCGCGCTCGGGCCGCACACCATCGATCTCAAGGTCACCGACGGAGCGAACCTCACCAGCACTGCCTCGACGACGATCACCGTCGACGATCGCTTCACCCCCAATCAGGCGCGGGCGATGGCGCCGACGATCACCGGCTCGAGCGCCGGCACCGTCTACGACAACCTCTACACGGGCGGAACGGGCACGGGCGGCGACTGGTACGCGATCGATCTCGTCGCCGGCAGCACCCTGAGCGCGACCGTCACCTCGGCGCGCGGGAACCTCGACATGGCGATCTTCGACGCGAGCGGCACTCAGATCACCAACTCCGCCACCACCGGGCTCACCGAGACGGTGATGACGACCGCGAGCGTGGCGGGGCGGCGCTTCATTCAGGTCGTGGCCGCGAACGCCACCAGCGGGAGCACCTACTCGATGACCGTCACCGCCTCGGGCTCGCTCTCGGTGGTGTTCAACCCGACCTCCGCGGTCGAGAACCAGGGCACCCTCACCGGCATCGGCACCGTGCGGCTGGACACCACCGCCTCGACGCCGGTGACGGTCACGCTCACCTCCGGGGCGCCCGCCCAGCTCACCTTCCCAATGGCGACGGTCACCATTCCGCAGGGGCAGATGAGCGCCCCCTTCGACCTCCGGCTCGTCGATGATCCTCCCGGCATTCCGAACGCGTCGCGCTTCGTCACCGTGACGGCCTCGGCGAGTGGCCTGAACCCCGGCTCGGCGCAGTTCGAGATTCAAGACAACGAGGCGTCGGTCTTCGTCTCTTGGGATCGGGCGACCGAGACCGTCTCGGAAGGGGCCGCGTCGTCCTTGCAGCTGCGCGCGCAGTTGAGCGGCACCACCGCTGGCCCGGTGACCGTGCCCTTCACCATCACCGGCACGGCGACCCGCGGCACCGACTTCACCACCCCAATCATGGCCGGCCAGCTGACGATCTCGAGTGGCACGAGCGCGACGTACCTCATCAACGTCGTCAACGACTCGATGCCGGAAGGCGACGAGACGGTCATCGTCACCATGGGCACGCCGACGGGGGCCAGCGCGAGCGGAGCGACCGTCTACATGCTGACGATCAGCGACGATGACAGCGGCACGACGGGCGGCGGAACGGCGACGGGTGGAGGGACTGGAGGCAGCGGCGCTGCGGGAGGCGCGACGGGCGGAGGCGGCGCAGATCCGGGTGTCGGCGGCTGCGGGTGTTCGGCCTTCCCGCTGTCGTTGCCCTGGCTCGCGCTCCTTTCACTGTGGTGGCGCCGGAGCTCCCGCGAACGCAGGGCTCGGTGATTCGCCCACGCCCCTGCGCTGTCGGTCGAGCAGAACAGAGCGCACGCCCCACGCGACGATGAGAGGCGCGGACGTCGAAGTCGCGATCGCTCACCGGCGGAGTTCCCGCTGGTGACGGCTCGCCGTCGATCGGCGAACTACGGGCTCCAAGCGGCGAGGCGCGCGCAGTCGAGCACCGGTCTCGAGGCCGGGTTTCGGTGGTTCGAGGTGCAGGTCGAGAGCACCGTGCCGATGAAGCGAAAGTCGAGCGCGTTGGGCGCCTCGGGCGTGAAGTCGTAGGCCCCGTCGGGCGTGGCGGCGACGAAGAGCCGGAACACGTTCGGATCGAGGGCTTGGAACCCGGTGAGGCTGCGCTGGATGAAGCCGTGCAGCCACCGCACCTCGCGTGAGGTGAGCGGAACGCCCGCAGCCGCAGAGTGGACGAGCAGCTTGGCGAGCTTTTCCTCATTGAGGTGCACCGGGAACGAGTTGCTCTCCGCGGCGGTCATGCCGTCTTCGATGCGGCGGGTGAGGCCGGTCAGGAGATCGCGCGCGACGGGGTGCTGGCCGGCGAGCACCGCCTGTCGCGCGGCGGCGACATGGTACGAGCGCAGGATCTCGCCGTTGCTCACGTTGCTCAGCACGAGTCCCTCGAGCGCGTGAATGCCGGTGCCGCAGGCGAAGCTGCCGGGGTCTCCGCGCGCGAACAACCGCAGGGCGAGCACGTTGGTGCACTCGGCGTTCGCGGTGAGGATGTAGCGGCTCATCGTCGAGTTCGCGGCGGGCAGCTCGACGTTCCCGCTCTGGTTCAGGGTGGCGATCGCCCAGCCGTCGCCTTCCACTCGCTGTGCCCACCGCACGTACGCGGCCTTCATCGCGAGGAGGTCGGCGGTCGTCGCCGCCGAGAACGTGGGCGCACAGTCTTCGAGCGAAGCGATCGCCCGGAGCATGTGCCCGATGTCGTCCTTCGAGCGCTTGTTCTTCACGTACAGATCGCCCCAGTGCGGGTTGGCGGGGAGGTGCACGTAGAGGGTGTAGCTGTCGATGCCAGGGCGATCGGCCGAGTAGTCGATCTCGACGGTACGGCCGAAGTCGGTCGAGGTGACGTTCTGCGGGTAGGCCGCGCGCGCGAGGATCGGCCCAGCCTGATCATTGGGCGTTCGCTCCATCGCGAGCATCCACGAGGTGAAGCCGCGAACGAGCCGTCGCACCACGGCCTCACGCTGCGTCGAGGGCCAGAGGCGCTGCGCTGCGCACATGCTCTCGAGAACGAAGCTGGTGCCGATGCCGTTGTTGTCCGCGCCGACGTTGACGTGCACGAGCTTGAGCTGCCCTTGCGTCTTCTCGAACCCTGCGCCGGACCACCAGGTGCCGTACCAGTACCGCTGCTGGGGATCGGACTGAGGCCAGCCGAGGACACGATCGTCGACGGCCTGGAAGTAGTTGGTGTTGATCAGCAGATCCTTGAACGTGTCGGTGGCAGCCGCGAGTTCGGTCGGCGTCAGCGGCGTTCCCACGTCCGCTCGGGTGTAGACGAAGGGCAGGCCGATTCCACCAGCAGCGCCTCCGGCAGGTCCGCCCGCCGTGCTCGTTCCGCCCGCGGCGTTTCCGCCGGAGACGACCGCCCCGCCCGCCGTCCCACCAGCCTGGCTGGAGCCGCCCCCCGTCGTCGAACCGCCGCTCGTGCCGCCCGCCGCGACGAAGCCGCCGCCCACCTCGCTCGACCCGCCACCCGTCTCGGCCATTCCGCCGGCGACCAGGGAGCCCCCACCAGCTCCCGATCCGCCGGTCGAGCCTCCATCGGATCTGGCGCGTGATTCGAGGATCGTTGCCTGGCCCATGCACCCGCCCGCCAGCACCGCGATGACGACGACTCGAAGGTCCATGACTGCTCCCGGAGACGAAGACACGCCGTCTCCAGGTACCCCCGAGCCGGGCCTCGAGAACAGGCCTCACCCCGCCTTGGCGCGGTGGGCCTCGATTCTGTCGTGAGGTGCGCGTCCGGGTGTTCGACGACGCAGGCAGCGACGACGGAGTCCTTCGTACCCGCGATCGGTGGCCGGAGGCGTTGTCGGCACAGCCGGTCGGTGCAGTCGGTCGGAGTGCCGATCGCAGGCCAGTCGGACGCGGTCAGTCGGTCGCGGTGCAGTCGGTCGTCAGGCGTCGGTCGGAGGCTCGCGAGAGTTCGACGCTCGAAAAAGGCGACCGCACGGGCGGAGGCGGCGGGGCGGAGCCGGGGGTGGGGGCTGCAACTGATCCTCGTTCCCACTGTTGTTGCCCTGGCTCGCGCTCGGCGTGCTTCGCCAGCGAGCGCGCCGCACCTGACGGCCGCGACTGTGCCACCAGGCGCTCGCGTCAGGGCTGAGGCAGTCCGGACGACACGCTCGCATGGTCGCAGAGCCCGAGTGGTCGTCGATCGTGCAGCTGAGGCGTCTTCGCGACGTCTACGAAGTGGCGGCGCGCACGCCAGCCGCGGTGACGGACGAGGCGCTCTTGGCCGCGGTGCGAGAGACGTTCTGGGGAACGAACTCCTTCGCCTTCGTCGAGGCTTCGTTCGCGATCATCGCGCCTGCCTGCGCACTGCGTCCCCACCTCACCAAGACGCTCCTGCGAGCACCGGTGCGAGCCGCCATTGCCTCCGGCGTCGTAGACCCTGCCGAGATCGCCGGGTGGGGGAGACGGTGCGGCGTCGACGCCACCGTCTATGTCCGTTCGACCGCAACCGGACGCGCCTGGCTCAGCAACGACCTTCCGCGTCTCGAGGCCCTCGTCACCGAGTGCGTCGCTGAAGCGCTCGAGTGGGTCGCAGCTGAGTTTCCTGGGCCCGACTTCTGGTAGCTGGGCCAACAAGGCGACCGCCCGGGCGGTGGCTCCCTCGACGAGGGAGGCTCAGCTGAGCTGGACTGAACTCAGGCCTGGGTGGTCGGCTTCTCAGCCGGCGTCGCCTCGGCGGGCGGCGGCGTGCCACCAGCAGCGGCGGCGCGATCGGCGAGGGCCTGCTTGCGCGAGAGGCGGATCTTCCCGCTCCCGTCGATGGCGATCACCTTCACCATCACCTCGTCGCCTTCCTTCACCACGTCGGTCACCGCCTTCACCCGCTTGTCGGCGAGCTCGGAGATGTGGATGAGGCCGTCGGTGCCGGGGAAGAGCTCGACGAAGGCGCCGAACTCGACGACGCGGCGCACGGTGCCCAGGTAGATCTGACCGACCTCGGCCTCACGGGTGAGCGCCTGGATCATCGCGATCGCCTGCTTCACGCCCTCGGCGTCGGCAGACGCGATCTCGACCTTGCCCGAGTCCTCGATGTTGATGCTGCAGCCGGTCCTCGCGATGATGTCGCGAATCACCTTCCCGCCCGGGCCGATCACGTTCTTGATGTACTCGGTGCGGATCATGATGGTGTGGATGCGCGGCGCGAGCGGGCTGATCTCCTTCCGCGGCGCGGCGATCGTCTTCTCCATCGCGTCGAGGATCTGCATGCGGCCACGGCGAGCCTGCTCCATCGCGCGGAGCATCAGCTGGGTGGTGATGCCGGTGATCTTGATGTCCATCTGCACGGCGGTGATGCCCTTGCGCGTGCCACAGACCTTGAAGTCCATGTCGCC
>JBPOIJ010000097.1:0-16789 GCA_052034585.1 Myxococcota bacterium | reverse complement strand
GGGTGCTGCGCACGCCAATGTTCGGCCTGGGCTGTGTCGCTGGCGTCGCGGGGACCGCGCGGGCGGCGCACTACCTCCGGGCGAACCCGACCCACACCGCGGTGCTCCTCGCCGTCGAGCTCTGCAGCCTCACCGTGCAGGCGAAGGATCTGACCGCGGCGAACATGATCGCGGCGGGGCTCTTCGGTGACGGGGCAGCGGCGGTGGTGCTGCGCGGAAGCGAGTCGTCTTCGCGCGGCCCCCAGGTGATCGCGAGCGAGGCCGTCTTCTATCCCGACACCGAAGACGTGATGGGCTGGGAGTTCCTCGATTCGGGCTTCAAGGTGATCCTCTCCGGCTCGGTGCCCGAGATGGTGACCCAACACGTCCGCTCCAACGTCGACACGTTCCTCGCGAAGCACGGCCTCTCTCGACGCGAGGTGCGTCACTGGATCGCGCACACCGGCGGGCCGAAGGTGCTCGAGGCGTTCGAGGCCTCCCTGGAGCTTCCGCCGAACGCGCTCGCCCGGAGCTGGCGCTCCCTCGAAGAGGTGGGAAACCTCTCGTCCGCGTCGGTGCTCTTCGTGCTCGACGAGCTGCTCCGCACCGAGGCCCCCTCGCCGGGAGAGCTTGGCCTCATGATCGCGCTGGGGCCTGGGTTCTGCTCGGAGCTCGTCCTCCTGCGATGGTGACTTCGCTGCTCTGGTACTGGGGCCTCCTCGGCCTCGTGGTGATCGAGCGGCTCGTCGAGCTGGTGATCTCCAACCGGAACGCGCGCTGGGCCTTCTCGCAGGGCGCGATCGAACGCGGTCAGACGCACTACCGGGTGATGACGGCCCTTCACACCGCGTTCCTCCTCGCGTGCGCCCTCGAACCCTGGCTCCTCGAGCGGCCCTTCCCTGCTCCCTGGGCGTGGATCGCGATCGGCCTTGCGCTCGGCTCACAGGGCTTGCGCTACTGGGCCATCAGCACGCTGGGGAAGCGGTGGAACACGCGGGTGATCGTGCTCCCGACCTCGGAGCCGGTGACGGGCGGCCCGTACCGTTTCGTGCGTCACCCCAACTACCTCGCGGTGATCGTCGAGCTCGCCGCGCTCCCGCTCATTCACGGCGCGTGGCTCACCGCGGTCGTCTTCACCGTGGCCAATGCGGTTCTTCTACGAACTCGAATTCGGGTCGAAGAGGAGGCCCTCGGCACGCGCTACGCCACCGCTTTCGGAAACAAGCCGCGGTTCATGCCGTAGATCGCTGCCGTGGAGCGGATCGACGTCGCCATCATCGGAGCAGGCCCGGCCGGACTCGCGGTCGCCCTCGAGTTGAAGCGGCGCGGCGTCGAGGCGATGGTGATCGATCGGCAACGAGGACCGATCGACAAGGCGTGCGGTGAAGGGTTGATGCCGGCCGGGTTGAGCGCGCTCGAGCGGCTCGGCGTGCGTCGCTTTCTCACCGACGACGATGCGTGGCCGTTCGAGTCGATCAGCTACTGGCAGGAAGATGGCCGGGCCGCGGTTGGGAAGCTCCCGGCTCCTGGTGGATTGGGGGTTCGCCGGCTCGCGCTCGCTCGAGCGTTTCGGACCGCGGCCGAGGCCGAGCGAGTGACGGTGAGAGAAGGCTGCGCGGTTCGATCGCTCCGTCGGGAAGCGGGTCGAGTCGTGTTGGAGACCGACTCCGGACTGATCTCCTCCGCGTTCGTGATCGGCGCCGATGGGCTGCACTCTCCGACGAGAAAGTGGGCGGGGCTCGAGGGCGCTCCTACGGCTGCGAGGCGGCGGTTCGGGTTGCGGCAGCACCTGCGAATGACGCCGTGGAGCCACTCGGTGGAGATCTTCTTCGCGCCAGGGATCGAGGCGTACGTGACCGGCGCCGGGAAGGAACGGGTCGGCATCGCCTTTCTCTGGAGCGAGGGCCTGCTCGACGTCGAGAAGGTGTCGTTCCCTGCGCTGCTCGAGCGGTTTCCCCGGCTCGCCGAGAAGGTGCGAGGAGCGCCGAGTGATTCGACGCCACGCGGGGCGGGGCCGCTGCTGCAGGCGGTCACTCGCCGGGTCGCGCCGAACATCGCGCTGGTGGGAGATGCTGCTGGCTACGTCGACGCGATCACCGGTGAAGGCCTGTCGCTCGCGTTCGAGGGAGCGTCTGCCTTGGCCGAGTGTTTCCCCAACGCGCTCCGATCGCCGGAGGATGTCTTGAGGCTCGCCGCGTACGAACGACACGCCGAGCGAGCGTTTGCGAAGTACGCCCGGCTCGCCTCGACGCTCGTCTGGGTTGCCCAGCGTCCCTCGCTTCGGCGGCGTGTGATCGGCCTGCTCGGGAGCGCACCGCCGATCTTCGACGCGGTGCTCAGAGGCCTCGCCGCGCCCACGAACGGATGAACGTGAAGTCGTGGTAGTCGGAGGACGTCGTCGATCACTTCGGGCTCAAGCGACGCGGCAAGAGCGTTGATTCCAGCTTCGAGTGGGACATCGCCGGTCCGGTGACGTTACGGCGGTGGGATCGTCGCGGACTGCTCAGCCTCGAGCTCGCGCCGCGCCGTTTCCACGAGCATCGTGTTGTAGGCGTCGAGCGAGGCGAACTCGTCGTCTTCGCCCGATCGGGCGACGAGTCCGGCGACGAGTATGACGGCGCCTCCGACCACCGCCATCCCTCCGCCGAGAAAGCTGGACTCGGCCACCTTCCAATCGATCGCACCGATCGTCACTGGCGCCGCCGCGACGATCCCCATGCCGAGCGCCAGGAGCGAAAAGGAGATCGCAACCTTGGTCCGCGCGCTCGAGCGCCGTTCGGTCGCCGCCGGAACCGCGGCAAAGAGCGCGGCCTCGCTCTCGGCGTCGACGGCCTCACCGTTCCGAGCGTAGGCGATCGTGTCGTCGTGGAGTCCGAGGCTGAGGGTTCGCTCCGTCAGCCGCTCGACCACGGGGTGATCGTGCGCGTCGGCACGCGCGAGTGAGCGGAGGCGAGCGTCCCGTGCCATCCAGGTCGTGAGGAGCGGCTCGAAGCTGGGTCGCGCGAGGAGGGTCGCGGTAGCGAACAGGGCAGCCAGCACTCCGGTTCCAATGCCGCCCGCGATCAGCGAGGCAGGCCGGTCGAGGAACACTGGGACTTCGACTGCGGACGCGACGAGGAGGCCTGCTCCGACGCTCAGCAGCGTTCTCCACGGCTCCCCGTGAGCCCTGGCTTCGACGACGCGCGTTGCCTCCTGTTGGGTCCAGCCGCGCCGCACGAACTGAGACTCGGGAGCCGCGTTCAGCTCCGAGAGTCGCGGCGACGGGATCATTTTCGCCGCGAACGCGTCGACTGCTTCGCGCGCCGGCGATTGACCGACCAGAAGGGCCAGAACGAGCGCGGTCACGTGCGCTTGAGATACCGCCCTGCCCCACGTTCCACGCGCAAGTCACCGTCCTGCCACTGGACCTTCCCATTCACGATCGTCGTGGCGACCTTTCCCTCGAGCTCGAAGCCCTCGAAGATGTTCCGATCGACCCGCTGGTGGTGCGTCTTCGCCGAGATCGTCGAGCTGCCCTTCGGATCGTACAGCACCAGATCCGCGTCCGAGCCGACGGCGATCGCGCCCTTGCGTGGATAGAGCCCGAAGATCTTCGCCGCCTGCGTGCTCGTCACGTCGACGAACTGCTGCAGGGTGATTCGCTTCTTCGCCACGCCGTGCGTGTACAGGAGCGACATGCGGTTCTCGACGCCCGCCGCGCCGTTGGGGATCTTCCGGAAGTCGCTCTTCCCCATCTGCTTCTGCTCGTGCGTGAAGGGGCAATGATCGGTCGCCACGTGCTGGATCGCGCCGTTCGCGAGCGCCTGCCAGAGGTACTCCTGATGCCCCTTCGGCCGAATCGGCGGGCTCATCACGTACGCCGAGCCCTCGAAGTTCGGCTTCTCGTACACGGAGTCGTCGAGCAGCAGGTACTGCGGGCAGGTCTCGACGAGCACCTTCTGGCCCTCCTGGCGCGCGCGGTAGACCGCGTCCATCGACTCCTTGCAGGTGAGGTGCACGATGTAGACGGGCTGCGACTCCGAGGGCCGGCTCATGTGGCCGTTGCGCCCATCGCTCGCCACGCGCGCGAGCTGGATCACCCGGTTGGTCGCTTCGCCTTCGAGGTACGACGGCCGGCTCATCGCGTGGTGCTTCGGCTCGAGCTGCCCCCGGTTGGCGAGCCGCGTCTGCAGCGCGACCACCGCGTCGCCGTGTTCACAGTGCGAGGTGACGAGGGCGCCGAGCGAATGAGCCGTATCGAGCACGCCGACCAACTCCACGTCGTCGACGCCGATCGCCCCGCGGTACGCCATGAAGATCTTGAACGACTGAATGCCGTCGTTCTTGAAGACGTGCTCCATCTCCCTCTTCACCTGATCGTTGAACCAGGTCACCGCCATGTGGAAGCCGTAATCGGCGACCGACTTCTTGGCGTTGTTCATCCAGAAGTCGCGCGCCTCGAGCAGGCTCTGGTTCCGGTTGGGAATGATGAAGTCGATGATCGTGGTGGTGCCGCCCGCCACGCCCGCCGCGGTGCCGGTGAAGAAGTCGTCGGCGCTCGTGGTGCCCATGAAGGGCAGTTCCATGTGGGTGTGCGCGTCGATGCCACCGGGGAAGACGTATTGCCCCGAGCCGTCGACGGTGGTGGTGCCCGCGGGCACGTCGAGGCCTTTGCCCATCGCCTTGATGACGCCTTCGTCGCAGTAGATGTCGGCGACGTACTGATAGAGCGCGGTGACGATGGTGCCGTTTCGAATGACGAGTCCCATGAGTATCTCCAGTTAGGGGCGAACGAGGTCTTGATAAGCGTCGGGGCGGCGGTCTCGGTAGAACTGCCAGACCTGCCGGACTTCATCGATCATCGCGAGATCGAGATCGGCGACGACGACCTCGTCCTTGTCCTCGCTCGCCTCGGCGACGATCTTCCCGCGCGGGTTCACGAAGTAGCTCGAGCCGTAGAACTTGCCGATGTTCCACGGCGCCTCGGTGCCGACCCGGTTGATCGCGCCGACGTAGTAGCCGTTCGCCACCGCGTGCGCCGGCTGCTCGAGCTTCCAGAGATATTGGGAGAGGCCCGCGACGGTCGCCGACGGGTTGAAGACGAGCTCGGCGCCGTTGAGCCCCAGCGCGCGCGCACCCTCGGGGAAGTGCCGGTCGTAACAGATGTACACGCCCACCTTGCAGAACTGGGTCTGGAAGACGGGGTAGCCGCCGTTGCCGGGAGCGAAGAAGAACTTCTCCCAGAAGCCGCTCGTCTGCGGAATGTGCTGCTTGCGGTACTTGCCGAGGTACTTGCCGTCGGCGTCGATGACCGCCGCGGTGTTGAAGTACACCCCGCGCATCGCCTCTTCGTAGAGCGGCACCACGATCGCCATGCCGTGCTTCTTGGCGACCTCCTGCATCACCGCCGTGGTGGGCCCGGGGATCGCTTCGGCCGCCGCGTACCAGCGCTTGTCCTGGCTCGGGCAGAAGTACGGGCCGTTGAAGATCTCCTGCAGACAGAGCACCTGCGCGCCCTTCTTCGCCGCCTCGTCGATCAGCGGCAGGTGCTTGTCGAGCATCGCCTGCTGGATCTTCTTCACCGGAACCGACTCGTCGTTGATCGGGTTCGAGCACTGAATCAGGGCCGCACGCACTGAGTTCGCCACCAAAGGCTCCTTGCTGTGAATGGGCGCGGAGCATCGGTCGCGACGAGGCCCGAGGCAACGACTGCGAACCGGCTCAACGCGTCATCGGCCTCGTAGTACCATCGCGGCGATGCGGTTGGCGGCGCTGCTCCTGCTCGTCGGATGTTCCACACCATCACCGACGCCCACCTGTGTGCCGGGCACCGCGCTCGCCTGCCAACCCGACGCCTCGACCGTCTGCCTGTGCACGACTCCGTGTGCGTGGAACCCTGATTGCTCGAACGGCGCCGTTTGCGAGCCAAAGCGCCAGGGCTCGCTCTGCGTTCCCTCCGCATGGAGCCCAACGAACGGCACCCCGACGATCCCCGGGAACGCCGTCTGCAGTGGCCCAGCGCCGTCGATCGCGCTCCTCGGCCTCGCGCAGCGAGAGGTCGCCCGCGACCGCTGTCAGAACGCGACGCCCGCTCAGGCGAGCGCGTGTGTCCAACGAATCGACGCCCAGTTTGCGAGCCGCTTCGAGCTGACGAATGACTGGGACTGCGAGTTTCAGCGGCTTCAGGCGCGGGCGGGCATCAGCGTCGCCGTGCAGTTTCAGGGGGCAGTCGACTTGATGGCGACGCTCGGCGTTGGCGGAGGCGTCGCCGGCCACGAGCTGATCGTCATCGACGGAAAGCTCCTCGAGGTGCTCGACGAGGTCGCGGTGTACCTCACCTTCTCCGAGCGAGGGCTGACCACGCTCGACCTCCCCACGGCCATCAACCGAATCGTCGCCGCGCACATGAGCGTCCGGCTCGCGCGCGTGCCACGAACGATCTTCACCGCGCCGCTCAGTCCGGCGCTCGCGACCCGCGTCGAGGAACACTTCGACTCGCTCGCCGGCGCCTTCGTCTTCCACGAGTTCGGGCACCACTGGTCGTGGATCTGCCTCGACCAACTCCTCCAACAGTGGGCGATGCAGCGCGGCTTCTTCGTCTACCCCGCGAAGATCGAAGACGACGCCGACTTCATCTCCGGGATCCTCAACCGGAAGGCCGGCAACACCTTGAGCGACGTTCAGCTCGCCTACGACGTGCTCGCGCTCCTCGGCGTCGTCCATCAGGGGCAGCCACCCAACTTTCTCGGGGTGGCGCTCGACTATCAGCGCCAGTTCCTCACCCAGTCGCCCTCGTACTCGCCGCTCGCGGTTCGAAAGGACAACGTGCGTCGTGGGTTCGAGCTCGGTGCGTCTGCCCCATCGTTCAACCGCGCGACGCCGCTGCGGGAGTGCCTGCTTCGAACCTGCCCCAGGCCGCTGAGGACCTACTCGTGCGGCTTGCAGCAGTTCGCCTGCCTCAACGCGAACGCGGTTGCCGGGTGCTGCAGTGGTGGCTTCGCTTCGTACGAATGCCCGGCCTCCGCGCCGATCGCCTGCCTCGGGAGCAACCGCTGCGTGCCGGCCGGAATGCCGCTCCCTTCCGATTGCGGTGGGAGCTGCGATTTGCGCGCGCAGCCGTGCTGCCCCGAGTGAGTCTCGAACACCGTCACTTCATCGAGAGGTAGGCCTTCTCCGCCGAGAGCGCGAGGGCCGAGGTGTTCACGACCCAGTCCTTGGCGGTCTTCGTCCAGTTCTCCCAGCCATCGGGCAGGCGCTTCTCGACGAACATCGCGCGCAGATCCTCCACCGAGTACGCCGGCTCTCCACCGACCTGCTTCGTCTTCGGGCTGTTCTGGAGAAAGGTGGTGAGGAGCCCGAACTCGCCCGCAGAGCCGATGAGGTTGTCGTCACCGAGCACCTTGGTGAGCTTCTCGAACACCTGCCGATCCTGCTCCGGGTTCGCCTTGCCGTGGGCGCGATCGGCCAGGCTCTGTCCCAGCTCGCCCGCGAGCCGCGCGAAGTCCTTCGCGATCACCAGCCCCGTCTTCAGTCCGGGCGCCTTCGCGTTCGGATCGTTCTTCACGTTCTCGGCGATGAACCGCCCGATGTCGGAGCGGCTCACCACTCCACCGCGCGCGAACCGGGTGAGCCGGTCGAAGTCCTTCTCACTCATCCGGCCCGAGTTGAGCTTCGTCGGATCGCCCTGGAGGATGCCGCTGTGGCCCGCGTGCGAGCCCTGCGAGCCCGGGAAATCGAGACTGAAGGTGCCGAGCGGAACTGGCGTGTCGAGCGAGCCACCCTTGCCCGCCATGCGCGCGTGGTTGCCGCGAGCGAAGAGCTCGAGCACCTCGCCCAGGTTGCTCCCCGGCCCGGTGTTCCCGAGCGCGGCGACGTCGTCGATGCTCGCGAGCGGCTTGTCCTTGTCGTTCCGAACCTCGAGGTCGCCGCCCTTCACGGCCGCGCCGATGAAGGGACAGGTCGCCTTCTTCTCGACGACCGCGGCACGTTCCGCGTCACTCAAGTTCGCGACCTTGGTGGTGACGCTCGTCGCAGCGGCGCGGCGCTCCTCGACGCTCGAGGTGCGGCCACTGCCCCAGCCAGCCGGCGAGCTCGGGGTTTGGGGCGCTGGAATACTCACCGGAGCCGACTGCGTCGAGGCCGGGCGAAGGGTGGACGGTTGAATGCCAGGGGCGTGGGGACCGATTTTGTTCATGGTGACACCCCTACGCAGGTGGGGCATAAATGGTTTATGTGAAACGCGGAAATCGAGCGAAGGGCACGGAAACCGATGGTCGTGGCGCAGTCCTCGCGGCGGCGCGGGAGGCGTTTGCGCGCGGCGGCCAGGTCGCAGTCGAGGTCGTCCCGGTCTGCAAGGCCGCGGGCGTGACGACCGGGGCGCTCTACCATCACTTCGGCAATCGCAACGGGCTGCTCCGGGCGATCGTCGAAGCGGTCGCGGAGTCGGTCTCCACCCGCGCGGCGGAGGCGATGAAGGCGTCCGACGACGATTGGGCGCAGCTCCTCGCCGGAGTTCACTGCGTGCTCGACTGCTGCACCGAGGACGAGGTCCGAATGACCTACAACGAGGCGCCGTCGATCGTCGGGCTCGACGAGTGGCGACGCATCGAGGAGTCGAAGACGGGTGTCCTCCTGCTGGCCACGCTGACGCGGCTGCGTGAGGCAGGGCTCCTCGCGCCGTGGTCACTCGAGCTGCTCGCGGCGATGGTGAAGGGCGCGATCGTCGAGGGCGCGATGACGATCACCCGCTCTCCCAATCCCAAGAAGACGCGACTCGAGGCCGGCAAGTTGCTCGACGCGCTGCTCGACTCGGTTCGTCGACGCTGAGCGCAGCCGCAGCGGCCGTCCTTGACAGTCCGCCACTCTGCAACGAGCCTGCGCGACCTTCCCGGCGAGAGGCCGGACTTTCGGAGGCGTATGCAACTCCCCGTCTTGCCCGCAGGCCGGCTCGAGCAACAGTTCGCCGACAAGAAGCCCCGCTACACCAAGGCCGAAGCGATCACCGAGGCGAACCGCTGCCTCTATTGCTTCGACGCGCCGTGCATCAAGGCGTGCCCGACCTCGATCGACATTCCCAGCTTCATTCACAAGATCTCGACCGAGAACGTGAAGGGCGCGGCGCGGACGATCCTCGCGGAGAACATCCTCGGCGCTTCCTGCGCGCGCGTCTGCCCGGTCGAAGAGCTCTGCGCAGGCGCGTGCGTCTACAACGCGTGGGGCCGCGAACCGATCGCCATCGGCCGCCTCCAGCGCTTCGCCACCGAGTCGACCCTCGAGAAGACGCCCCTCAAGGATCTCATCCCGCGCACCAGCGCGCCGACGACCCGACGGATCGCCTTGGTCGGGAGCGGCCCTGCCTCGATCGCCGCCGCCGGCCTCCTCGCCACCGAGGGCCACGCCTGCACGATCTTCGAGAAGAAGCCGATCGCCGGTGGCCTCAACTCCCTCGGCATCGCGCCGTACAAGCAGTCGGGCCAGGCCGCGATCGACGAGATCAACCAGGTGCTCGCCCTCGGGAACATCGAGCTGAAGCTCGGCGTCGAGGTCGTCTCCGGCACCGCGAAGGCCGGCCAAGTCTCCGCCGCCGAGCTCCTGAAGGACTTCGACGCGGTGTTCCTCGGCCTGGGACTCGGCCCCGACTCCGCCCTCAACGTTCCTGGAGAAGCCGGCGCGCAGGTCTTCGGCGCCGTCGAGCTGATCGAACGAATCAAGGCCGAGCCGAACTTGAAGCTCCAGGGCCGGCGCGCCTTCGTGATCGGCGGCGGCAACACCGCGCTCGACATCGCCCACGAGCTCCGAATCCTCGGCTTCGAAGACGTCGCGCTCGTCTATCGCCGCGGCGAGAAGGACATGTCGGGCTACGCGCACGAGCTGGCGGCCGCGCGGGAAGACGGCGTTCGCCTCATGGAGCACCGGGTGGTGACGCAGCTCGTTCGCGACGCCAAGGGCACCCTCACCCACGCGCTCGTCGCCGAGGCGAAGGACGGCAAGGCGATCGCTGGCACCGAGCAGAAGCTCGAGGTCGATCTCGTCGCGCTCGCGATCGGCCAGTCGGTCGCCACCGAGATCGCGAAGGCCTTCCCCGGCGTGCAGCTCGATCAGAAGGGGCGGGTCGTCGTCGATCCCAAGACGCACCGCACCGGCAACCCGAAGGTCTGGAGCGGCGGTGACTGCGTGAATGGTGGCAAGGAAGTGGTGAACGGAGTGGCGGAGGCGAAGCTCGCCGTCGCCGACATGCAGCGCAGCTTGGGAGGGAAGTGAGATGGCGGACCTGAGCATCGATTTCTGCGGCATCAAGTCGCCCAACCCGTTCTGGCTCGCCTCGGCGCCGCCGACGAACTCCGGCCCTCAGATCATGCGCGCCTTCGACGCTGGCTGGGGCGGCGCGGTCTGGAAGACGCTCGGTGATCCGATCACCAACGTCACCTCCCGCTTCTGGAGCCACGACTACGGCAACACCCGGATGATGGGCCTCAACAACATCGAGCTCATCACCGACCGCCCGCTCGAGGTGAACCTCAAGGAAATGTACGAGGTGAAGAAGCGGTAC
Organism: Myxococcota bacterium; assembly: GCA_052034585.1. GTDB lineage: Bacteria > Myxococcota > Myxococcia > Myxococcales > Myxococcaceae > Xiheimicrobium. The sequence continues at coordinate 6,282 of JBPOIJ010000097.1, read as the reverse complement.
CCGAAGAACACGGTGATCGCCTCGCTGATGGTCGAGTCGAAGGAGAACTGGAAGGAGATCATCAAGCGCGCCGAGGACACCGGCTGCGACGGCCTCGAGCTCAACTTCGGCTGTCCGCACGGCATGTGCGAGCGCGGCATGGGCAGCGCCGTCGGCCAGGAACCCAAGGTGCTCGAGGAGATCACCCGCTGGGCGATGGAGTACGCAAAGACGCCCGTCATCATCAAGCTCACGCCGAACACCGGCGACATCAACGAGCCTGGTGAAGCGGCCGCGAAGGGCGGCGCTCCGGCGATCTCGCTCATCAACACCGTCAAGTCGCTGCTCGGCGTCGATCTCGATCGCTACGTGCCCAACCCGCGCGTCGGCAACCAGTCGACCAACGGCGGCTACTGCGGCCCGGCGGTGAAGCCGATCGCCCTCTTCATGCTGAGCCAGCTCACCAAGAACCCGGTGACGAAGCACATGGCGTTCTCCGGCATCGGAGGCATCTCGAACTGGCGCGACGCCGCCGAGTTCATCGCGCTCGGCGCCACCAGCGTGCAGGTCTGCACCGCCGTGATGCACTACGGCTACCGGATCGTCGAGGACATGATCGAGGGCCTCTCGGACTACCTCGACGCCAAGGGCATGAAGTCGGTGAACGAGCTGCGCGGCAAGGCGATCGGCGCTTACGCCGAGTGGGGCGAGCTCGATCTCAACTACAACCTGAAGGCCCGCATCAACCCGGACACCTGCATCGGCTGCAACCTCTGCCACACCGCCTGCATGGACGGCGCGCACCAGTGCATCTTGATCCCCGGGCGGACGCGCGAGCAGCACGAGAAGGCTGGCCACACCCACATTCCCGCGTCGATCCCCGAGGTGCCGGTGAAGGCCGCGGGCGCGATCGGGCGATTCCTCCCGGTGATCGACGATCACGAGTGCGTCGGCTGCAACCTCTGCCACCTCGTCTGCCCGGTGCCGGGGACGATCTCGATGGTCGAGGTGCCCGGGACGATCGGAAAGAAGGAGACCTGGAACGATCGGGTCGCTCAAGGTCGCGACATCAACCCCGGTTCGCTCGCTTCGACCTATGCCAAGCGCGGACTGAAGCCGGCGTGATCTCGTCAGCCGCGCCTTGACGCTGGAGCCCGGTCGCTCCACCGAACCAGCGACAAGGTGCCGAATTCACCGAGGTTTCGGGCTGGCACTCCGGCTGCTCGAGGAGCCGCCATGCCCTCTCCGATTCGCCGGCAGCCCCCCGCAGCGCCTCCGACGCGCCCTCCCGCCTCGCCGCCGCGCACGTCGGCGCCCCAACTGCCTGCTCGTGGCTGGCAGCCCTCACCGAGCCGTCGCCCCGTCGTCAGCGACGCCTCGCTCGACCTGCACGCGATTCGCTCCTGGCAGGCCAACTCGCAACGCATCGAACAGCGGCCATTGCGCGTCCCGGGATCGCCCGATGCGATCACCGCGCCGCTCGCGCCCTACGCGCCGATCTCGGAGTCGAAGCTCGCCGATCGGGTGCTCCAGGCCCACGAAGCGCGTCGGGCCGAACTCGCGAGCGGCGCCTCCCGTCGCGCAGCCCTGGTGACGCCCGAAGACGGCAACGTCACCGCCAAGGCGTACCACCTGGCTTCGTTCAGCGACGGTGGCGAACAGTTCGCCTACGCGATGGCGCGCGTCGGCGAGGTCGAGGGCTTCAAGGTCGTGCTGCGGGTCGCGGCCGAGACGGAGGATCGAATCAAGCAGGAGCTGTCGATCGCGAAGCTCGACAACGTCTCGCTCCTGCCGGTGACCGATGCGCCAGCGAGGGGCCCAGGCCGGCTCGAGCTGTGGAGCGAGGATCACGGCGAGCTCCACCTCGACGGCACCGTCTCGGTCCCCAGGAGCCTGCACACCGCCGACGGCGTCGGGTCGCGCGCCTACGACGAGCTGTTCCGCCGGCGTGCCGGGCGAGTCGCGCCCGAGCTCGATCTCCAAGGCCGTGCGCTCTCCTTTCCGATCGTCGGCGCGGTCTCGGAGCGAAATGCCCAGCGCGCGTTGGTCGCGCTCTCCGATCGCCCGCGGGTGACCAACGGCTATCTCGAAGGTGGGAACTCGCTGGTCGGCCGGCGCGCCGATGGGACGCCATTCGTCCTGGTGGGGAAGGACAGCCTCGAAGCCAGTCGGCTGGTGCTGGAGAAAGACCTCGGTCGATCGCTCTCCGAGCCCGAGCTGCGCCGCCTGGTCGCCGACGACTTCGGCGTCGATCCCGCGCAGGTGATCGGTGTCGAGCAGCCAGGTGAGTTTCACCTCGACATGCGAATGATGCTGCTCCCTGGTGGGCAGGTGGTGCTGAACGACGCCGCGGCCGCCGCGCAGCTGCAGCGGGAATGGGCGCTCGCCGATCACGCCGCCAACCGTCCGGCCACGCCGCCCCCAGGATCGACGGGTGACGCCCAGCTCGCCTACCGAGCCGCGACGGCCGCCTGGGAACGGGACGGCGCCACCTTGAACGAGCGCCTCGGCGAGGTGCAGGCCCAAGCAGAGGCGACGGCGCAGTACGAGCGGCTCGCCGCCGAACAGCTCGCAGCCGCGGGGCTCGCGGTGCACCGAATGGCTGGGGTGTTCGAGGAACTCCCCGGCAAGCCTCCGATGAACTTCCTCAACGGAGAGGCGGCGAAGAACCCGAAGGGTGAAGGCTTCTACGTCGCGCTCGGTGGCGATCGTCGGGCCGAGCAGTACGTCGTCGACACCCTGGTGAACACCCTGCCCTCCGGGCTGAACCGCGTGCACTTCCTGGCCCGCAACCTCACCACCACGACGCTGCGCCACTTCGGCGGGCTGTCGTGCCGGGTGAAGCTCGAGGGCGACCCTCGGCTGCCCTGACGAGCGAGACCGGCGCGCCGAGTCGACGACGCGCCAGCCGGATCGGAGACGTCACTGCTCGATGCAGATCAGCCGCAGCGACTGGGAGCACGCCTGGTTGATGTTGTTGGTCCAGGTGCCGCTCGTCGAGTTGGTGCTGCCAGTCAACCCGTTCACCGCGCTGCCGTTGCTCGACCAGTTGTTGCAGTTCGCGGTCGCCGCGGTGCCGTTCGCCAGCGTGCCGGTCCACGCCGCTTGCCCCGAGACCTGGGTGCCGTTGGCGGTGAAGAGAATCTCTCGGTCGAGCGAGCCATCGATGAGGTCGGCGAAGTTGTCGGCGACCTTCTGGAGGTCGTGGCGAACGTACGGCAGGTTGTGCTGCGTCATCCGCGCGGCGGCGGTCTGGCCAGTCGCGCCCGTCGTCGACAGCCAGGCCTTGTACACGCCTGGGTGGTTGTTCGACGCAGAGACCTGACAGACGACGTCGGCGTGCGCCAAGCCGATTCCCTGAATGGTGCCGTCGACGGACATGTTGGTGAAGAAGACCGTCTTGGTGTCGGTACACGCGCCGAGGTTGCAGATGGCGTCGTTGGTGTCGTTGCACTGGGAGTTCAGCGTGCAGGTCGTCGGGCACGCCGAGGCCGTGCCGCTGCAGCGGAAGTTGTTGTCCGGCCCGCAGAAGGTGTTGGTGGTGCGCAGTTGATCGGCTGGGCACGCCGCCGACTGTCCACCACACCTCTCCTCGACGTCGCACGGGCCCTGCGCCGCTCGGCAGACGGTGTTGAACGGTTGGAAGTCGTCGGACGGGCATGCCGCCGCGACGCCGGAGCAGGCCTCGGCACGGTCGCACGCCCCAACAGCGGCACGGCAGACGGTGCCCGACGACAGGAACGTGTTGGTCGGACAGCCGGCATTGGTGCCGTCGCAGGTCTCGGCCGTGTCACAGCTCCCCGCGGCCGCGCGACAGACGGTGGTGGCGGGTTGCACCGCGTTCGCGCACAGCCCGCTCGTTCCCGTGCAGACGTCGGCTACGTCACAGGCGCCATTGACAGCGCGGCAGACGAAGCCCGCGGGTTGGAGCACGTCGGAGGGACACGCGTTCGACGAGCCGTTGCAGGTCTCGGCGACGTCGCAGCCTCCGGACGAGGCGCGACACACCGTTCCAGCCGCGGCCAGCGCGTCGGACGGGCACGCGTCAGCGGTGCCAGTACAGGCCTCGGCGGTGTCACAGGCTCCCGTGGAGGCGCGACAGACCGTCCCTGCCGGAGCTCGCACGTCGTTCGGGCAGACCGCGACCAGGCCGTTGCAGACCTCGGCGCTGTCGCACGGGCCTCGGCTCGGGTTGCAGACGGTGCCGGGGGCGGCGAACTCGTTCGCAGGGCACGCGCCGCTGATACCCGTGCAGGTCTCAGCCGCGTCGCACGGCGCCATGGCCGCGCGGCACACCGTCGTCGGGGGCTGGAAGGCGTCGGCCGGGCACTGACCCGAGGTGCCGTTGCAGCTCTCTTGAACGTCACAGGCGCCCGCTGAGGCGCGACACACCGTTCCGGCCGGCGAGACGCGATCCACGCACTGACCAGCGATGCAGACGTCAGCCAGGTCGCACGTTCCCGAGGCCGCCCGACAGGCCATGCCGTTGTTGCGCGCCACGCACTGGCCTCCCGAGCCGCACACGCCCGTGCTGCACAGACTCATGCAGGCTGGATCGGGCGTGTTCGGGACCACTGGGGCACACACCCCGTCGGCCTGGCCCGTCGTCGCCATCGTGCAGGCCTGACACGTGCCACCGCAGGCGCTGTTGCAGCACACGCCGTCGGCGCAGAATCCGCTCTGACATTCGCCGCCCGTGCCGCAGGAGGCTCCGTTCGGTGACGTTCCGGTGCTCCCGCCGGCTGAGCCTCCAGCCGTTGAGCCGCCTGCTGTTGATCCACCCGCCGTCGATCCACCTGCCGTTGATCCACCTGCCGTTGATCCACCTGCCGTTGATCCACCTGCCGTTGATCCACCTGCCGTTGATCCACCTGCTGTTGATCCACCCGCCGTCGATCCACCTGCCGTCGAACCGCCAGCCGTTGAGCCGCCAGCCGTCGATCCACCTGCCGTCGAACCGCCAGCCGTGCCCCCAGCCGTTGATCCACCTGCCGTGCCGCCAGCTGTTGAGCCGCCAGCTGTTGAGCCGCCAGCTATTGAGCCGCCAGCCGTCGAACCGCCAGCTGTTGATCCACCTGCCGTCGAACCGCCACCTGCCGTCGAGCCGCCAGACGTTGATCCACCTGCCGTTGATCCACCTGCCGTCGAGCCGCCAGCCGTCGACCCGCCAGCCGTCGAGCCGCCAGCCGTCGACCCGCCAGCCGTCGACCCGCCAGCCGTCGACCCGCCAGCCGTCGCTCCTCCTGCACTGTCGCCGCCCGCGGCTGCGCCTCCACCAGTGTTCGAACCGGCGTCAGTTCCTGACATCCCTCCACATCCCGCGACGAACACGACGACGACCGCCCAGATGATCCGCACGATTCCTCCGCGCTCGTCGGGGGTTTTGTGCCGTCGAGCGCGCTGAATGCAGAAAGTCCTTCGGTTGGATCACGTCGTCAGTGACAAGCGATCCAAGCAGCGAAGTTCGCCTCGCCCGTCTCCCACCGATCAGTGAAGCCGGCGAAGCAGCGCGGGCTGATGGACTCACCCCGGAACAGGCTTCCGCCGAGGGCCCCGAAGCTCTGAAAGCAGATGTTCCGGCGGGACGGTGACTGCGCCCAAATCGCAGGAATTCCGTCGTCTGAGATGATCGACCCGTCCGGAAGAAACTGAAGGGTGTCTCGGACGAGATCCTGCGGCATGCACATCGAGAGGCTCATCACGTTCGTCCCTTGGCAGGCGCCAGCGTCCCACCGGCCGGCATCAGTCGGGTCGAGAGAGGCGACACCGATTCCAGTCACTGCAGTGAAGGCCGTCGCGCCTGCATCGAGCCCAAGAGCGCTCGCGGTGTGGACGAACGAGCCGCGCACCATCGGAGCCAGGAGCTGAAACTCGCCAGCAACACTCACGCTGAGCGCGTTCACTTGTCCTGCATCGCACAGCCACACACTTGCATCGGGCCGGGGCGGACCAGGCACGCAACCGGTCGCAAGCTGGACCGCGAAGGCGGCCGGGAGTTCGACGAGGCCTCCGACGCCTCCTGCGGGAGATCCACCCGTGTTCTCCGCGACCAACCGGAGCGTCACGAGTTCACCTGGTTCGACGCACAGCGGGACCTGGACGAAAACGGAGAGCGCGGGAGGACCCCCATCAGGAACGGCCGCATCCGCGCTTGTTCCCGTCGATCCACCGGCCGAGCCGCCCGCGCTTCCACCGCCAACTCCTCCCGCCGTTGCGCCACCACCTCCGCCCGCCGTTGCACCACCAACTCCGCCCGCCGTTGCACCACCAACTCCGCCCGCCGTTGCACCACCAACTCCGCCC
>JBPOIJ010000066.1:0-28080 GCA_052034585.1 Myxococcota bacterium | reverse complement strand
GGCTGCCTCCCAAGAAGGCCGACCCGGAGCAAGCCGCCATCGCGCAGGCGCTCTGCCCGATCTTCGTCGAGCTCTGCCGGGCCGACGGCGACGTGAACGGCGACGAGGTGCGCTCGATTCGCGAGTTCTTTCAACGCTCACTCGGCTTCGACGAGGCCGGGCTCGAGGTCGTGCGCGTCGCGCTGAAGGACGCGATCGCCAGCCCAGTGAAGGATCTCGAGGAGCTGGTGAAGGCGAACCGCTCGGCCGTGAAGCCCGGGCTCCGGCTCGAGGTGCTGCGCGCGATGTACGAGAGCTGCCTCGCCGACGGAGAACTCCGCCGCGCCGAACACGACGGGCTCAAGCGGGTGGTGCAGCACTTCAACCTCTCGGACGAGCAGCTCCAGCTCGTCACCAAGGAGTTCTTCGGCTCGGGCAAACGCCACTTCGAGGTGCTCGGGCTCGACGAGGACGCGAGCGACGACGACATTCGCGCCGCCTTCCGCAGGCTCGCCGCCGAGAACCACCCGGATCGCGTCGCGAGCCTCGGCCCGAAGGAAGCCGAGACGGCCGCCGCGCGCTTTCGAGAAGTGAAGGACGCGTACGAAGCGCTCAAGCAGCTCCGCGGGCTGTGATCAGGCCAGGCGCCGATTGAGTCGGGAGACCAGGCCCGGCGCCGATTGAGTCGGATGATCAGCGGTTCGTCCACCAGGCCTTGAACTCGTCCCACGAGATCTTCCCCGAGTGGTTCGAGTCCACCACGTCGAGCGCGACGCTCAGCTCTTCTTCGCTGGGCGCCGAGCCGAGCGCCTCGAGGAGCCGCGCGAACTCGCCCCGATCGATGCTGCCCGAGCCATCTCGATCGTAGACCTTGAAGATCTCGAACACCTCTTCGTGATCTTCGTCGTCGAGCTCCGGGTGGGCCACCTGGGTGTGCATCGGCGAGTCGCGGTGGGTGCCCTTCTTCTTCGCGACTGGAGCCTTCTTCTTCGGCGCAGGCTTCTTCGCGGTCGGCTTCTTCTTCTTCGCGATCGGCTTCTTCTTCTTGGCGGCCATCGATCCTCCGTCAGGCGTCTTCGTCACTCGCGTCCTAGCGCGGCAACCCGCGGGAGGGGTGGAACTTTCACCCAGCCGGGCTGCACTCCTCCATCGCTCGGGTGAGCACGCGGTGCTTCAACGCTGCCCGGCGATGTGCAAAAGGAAGCCATGACGAGAGAGCTGATCGACCTTCACATCCACGTCGGCGGTGCGGTCGCGCCCCACATCCTCTGGGCGATCGCGCACCAGCACGGCTTCAAGCTCCCCGTCAAAAGCTACTTCGAGTTCGTCGATCTCATCACCGCCACGCCCGACAAGGTCGGCGGCCTCGACGACTACTTGAAGATCATGCACACCTGGACCGAGAAGATTCAGAGCTCGCCGATGGCGATCGAGCGCTCGATCTACGAGGTGATCGGCAAGGAATACCGGTCTTCGCGCGTCACCCAGATCGAGCTGCGCTTCAACCCGATGAAGCGCAACCTCCACTCCGAGCTCGATCTCGACCACATCATCCACGCGGCGATCCGCGGCATGGATCAGGCGGTGCTCGAGTACGGCGTGCGGGCGTGCCTGATCTTCTGCCTCGCCCGCGAGTTCGATCACCGGCTCAACAGCATCATCGTCGACAAGGCGATCAAGTACCGGCACCGCGGCGTGCTCGGCATCGATCTCGCCGGCACCGAGTCCCACGCCCTCGAGCTGAAGCCCGAGGTGGTGGCGCAGTACGAAGATCTCTTCGTACGGGCGAGGAAGGCCGGCCTGCGCGCCACCGTGCACACCGGAGAGACGCGCGGCACCGGCGCCGAAGGGGTGATCGCGGTGATCGACAAGCTCAAGCCCGATCGCATCGGCCACGGCATTCGCGCTGCCTACGACGAGCACGCGATGAAGCTCCTCAAGGAACGCGACGTGGTGCTCGAGATCTGCCCGACGTCCAACCTCCAGACCAAGGCGGTCGACGGCATCAAGGAGCTCGAGCACATCATTCGCACCTTCTGGGATCGCGGGGTGAAGATCACCATCAACACCGACGGCCCGTACCTGCTCAACACCGACATGCGCCGCGAGATCGAGATCGTCGAGAACAACCGCATTCTCACCTCCGAACAGATCGATCAGACGCTCGCCTGGGCGCGCGAGTACTCCTTCATTCGCAGCTGAGAGGCGACCGTGTACGCGTCCCTCCTCCGGCCGCTCCTCTTCCGCCTCGATCCCGAGACCGCGCACGATCTCGCGATGGCTGCGCTCGAGAGGGTGCCGGTCTCGATCGCGCAGGCCCGCCGGAACGCCACGCACGCCGATCGGGAACGCCTCCACGTGAGCGTCGCTGGCTTGAACTTTCCCAACCCGATCGGGCTCGCCGCCGGCTTGGACAAGAACGCGAAGGCGATCGCCGGTCTGATGGGCTTGGGCTTTGGCTTCGTCGAGGTGGGCACCGTCACGCCGCGCGCCCAGCCCGGCAACCCGAAGCCGCGCATGTTCCGCATTCCGGAACGACAGGCCCTCATCAACCGCCTGGGGTTCAACAACGAAGGCACCGAGGCGATGCAGGCCCGGCTGAGCACGCTCCGCTGGAGGCCGGCGCCGATTGGCGTCAACCTCGGCAAGAACAAGGACACTCCGAACGAGCGCGCCGTCGAGGACTACGTCACCTGCGCCCAGCGGGTGGGTCCGCTCGGGGACTACGTCGTCGTCAACCTGTCCTCACCGAACACCCCGGGCCTCCGCGAGCTCCAGGAGCCCGAGGCGCTCGCCGCGATCCTGTCGGCCGTGCGCAAGACGATTCCGACCAAGCCGCTCTTCCTCAAGATCGCACCCGATCTCGGAGACGAAGCGGTCGACGCGGTGGTCGACGTTGCGCGCTCCGCTGAGCTGTCTGGGCTCATCTGCACCAACACCACGATCACCCGGCCCTTCGAGCACCCCCTCGCGAAGGAGACCGGCGGCCTCTCGGGGAAGCCGGTGTTCGCGCGCTCGACCGACGTCCTGCGACGGGCCTTCAAGCGGGCCGACGGCAAGCTGCCCCTCATCGGAGTCGGTGGCGTGTTCGACGCGAACGACGCCTTCGCCAAGATCGCCGCGGGCGCCTCGCTGGTGCAGCTCTACACGGGCTTCATCTACGGCGGGCCGGGGACACCACGACGAATCCTCGACGGCCTCGAGCAGCTCCTCACCGAGCGCCGGCTGACGCTGGCCCAGGCCCTCGGCCGAGACGTGGGCTGATCAGGTGCCGTTGAAGATGTAGACGTTGGCGCCGTTGCGCTGCTCGACCCGCGAGATCCGTGACGAGCCGGCGAAGTTGAACGGCTGGCCACGCATCACCGAGTCGTAGAACTCCCGCATGCCAACGCCCTTCTGCCCGCTGTGGAGGTAGTAGGCGTGGTTCACGTTCGCCGCGGAGAAGTCGACGTAGCGCGCGGTGCTCGTCAGGGTCACGCCCGCGAGGCTCTTGCCCAACCTCGTCGAGCGGCCCACGCCCGCGGCCGTCAGCACCGAGTCCGAGTCGTTCACCGTGACGTAGGTCGCTGCCGAGAACCCACCCCGCGCGAGCCAGGTCGCGTGACCCGTTGCGGCGGACGCCGACGATTGGACGATCACCGTCGAGAACAAGCGCGGTGGCCACGGGCTGGTCCCTCGAACCAGGGCCTCCTCGACGACCAGGTTGCCCATGCTGTGTGGGATCAGGGTGAGCGTCAGCCCAGGCCGGGGATTCGTGGAGAGGAACGCAGCGAGCTTGTGAACGGTGTGCGCGAACGCGGTGCCCGACGCGCGCGCCTCGGTCTCGGGAAACCCAATCGGACAGCCGCTCGACGAACCGGGCCAGGAGAACATCACGACCTTCGCGCGGTAGTTCGCCTCGAGCTCCGGCACGGCATCGCCCAGCGACTTCGTCGGCTCGCCACCGCCACCACACGATCGCCCGTGCAGGTAGACGATCAGGTGCGCGGCGCCAGTCGCCGGAAGCGTGTGCGTCACCGCCGCGCCGACTCGATCGATCTCGAAGGACTGTCCGTCGGCGGTGTAGAGCCGCGCCGGAGACGACATCGTTCCCGGATCAGGCCAGGGCGCCGGCGTGCCTGCGTCGCCACTGCCGCCCGCGTCGACGATGACGACGCCACCGTCGAAGCCCGAGCCCGCGTCCACCGTGCTCGCGTCAGCTCCATCACCTGCGTCGACGCCGGTCTCGACTCCCGAGTCCGTCGGCTGAACGCCGCCGTCCGTGCCGAGGCCCGCATCGACCGCCGAGGGACCCGGCTGGGGAGGCGCTGCTCCGCACGCCCAGAGCGCACCGACGAACAGCCAGCTACTTGCCAGGAACCGACAGCCGCTTGAGCCGCTCGTAGGTCGCGAGCACCTTCGGTGCGTAGCCATTGTTGGGACTGGCTCCCTTGCGCAGCGCTGCGTCGACCGGTCCAGGCCCCCGGTTGTAGGCAGTGAGCGCGATCTCCAGGTCTTGGTACATCTCCAGGTAGAAACCAAGAATCTGGAGGCCCGTTCGAATGTTCGTCTCCGGATCGGAGAGATCGCCGTTGATCGCGAGCACCCGGCTCCAGTGCGGCATCACCTGCATCAGCCCGACGGCGCCGACGTTCGAGATCGCCTTGGGGTTGAAGTCCGACTCCTCGGCGATGATCGCCAACACCAGGTTCGGATCGCGGCCGTAGATCTGCGCGTTCTTGTGCACGAGCCGGGCGAGATCACGCGCGAGCTGGAGATCGACGTTCGGCTTGAGGACGATCGCCTTGAGGAACAGCACCTCCTCACCGGTGTTCGCCGCGACCGTCTGGCGGAGGTTGTAGACCTCGGCGTTCATCTGCTTCTGCTGGTCGGCCAAGGCGTCGACGCGTTCGCGGGTCGAGACGCCGTCCTCGTGCTGCCGGTCCAGGGCAGTCTGGTGCTGCTCGAGCCGCCGGCCGATGGTGACGCCCGCCAGCACCAGGAGAACGAGAAAGAGGACTTGGGCGACGAAGGAGGCGATCGCCAGCCGCCCCTCCGACCGCGGCGCCTGAACCTGGGTCGCCGACAAGGCTGGCTGAGCGTCCTGAGTGACTTCCATGTTCGTGCTCCCTTCAGCCTCGTGAACTGCAACAGGGTGCAACCAACGACGAACGGGCGCGAATCAGGCCGGCCTTTGGGCAGATCGGTCAAGCGCGACGAGCGCCCGTCACCAGCGTTTCCCGTCTTTCCACCGAGTTGAGACGGTCGATTTGGAGGAGCGCGCACGACACCGCAACACAGAGACCGACCTTTCCCTGCTGCGGTCCCGGCGCCGCGCAGGTCGGGAACATCCCTTCATCTCCCGACGATCGACGCCGCTGTCGGAGAATCAGCGCAAGGGTGCGAAGCGCGCCGCAACCGAGGGGTGTGCGAGCAGTCGGGAGCCGCGTTGGTGCGCGAGGGTCGGGTCGGGGTGGCGAGCAGAATGGCCCCACACCGGCCCCGGCCAAGCAGGGTCTTCGAGCGATCGGCCGACGTGGTGCAGGTGGAATTGACGCACCACGTTACCGAGCGCACCGACGTTCACCTTGTCGACGCCGAAGACCTCGCGAATCGCCGTCACCAACGCGCTCGACTCGTCGATGAGAGCGCGGCGATTGGCTTCGTCCAAGTGCGCGAGTTCCTCAATCCCAGGGCGGGTAGGAACGAGCAAGAACCACGGGTATCGCGCCTCATCGAACACCCGCAGCTGAGTGAGGGCGCTCGTCGCGATCGGCACCGAGTCCTGCTCGAGCCGCGGGTCGAGCTGGAACGGTGCCAGCGATCGCAGCCGTCGGAGCGCCTCCCAACCGAACGGCCACGTGCCGAGCCCTGAGTCGGTGTTGAGATGACCGTGCGCGCCGGCGTCGATCAGCTCCGCGCCGATGGTGGTGGCCAGGCGCGCCGACGCCTCGAACGTCGCGTATCGATCGTCTCGGCTCGCGATCAGCGTCGTCGGAAACGGAAGCCGACCGAAGGTCGAACGAAACCCGCGCACCTCGAGCGGGGCGGTCTCGGCCTCCAAGTCGGGCGGAGCGACGAGCAGCGCCCCAATGACGTTCTTCGCCTGAAGGCCGACGTGCGCGATCAACACGGCGCCCAACGAGTGACCGAGGAGCACCGTCGGCTCGGGCGACGCTTCGAGGGCTTCGTGCACGCGCGCCCGCCAGTCGGACAGCACCGGGAAATCCCACGACGCCTGTTCGACTCTGGTGATCCGGGCGTCGATCCGTTCCCAGAGCGTCTGCCAATGGCGGGGACCCGAGCTGGTCCAGCCAGGGAGGCTCAAGACGCGGGTCGCCACTCAGATCACCGGCTGGCCTGCGATCGGCAGCACGATCACCTTCTTGGGGTCGACTCGGCCGTCCTCGATCCACCGGCGCCCGACGTCGGCCAGGAGCGCCTGGAGCGCGCGGCTCACCATCGCCTCGAGCTCGGAGCTCCCCTCACCCACCTTCGGGCCCAGGACCTCGAGGGTACGTTTACCCGCCGAGCTGCGGAGCACCGGCTGCCGTCCCTGCTCGTCGAAGAGCCGAGTCACCAACTCCTGCACGCGCACCTCGGGAAACGGCGCGACCGTGAGCTCTCCATCGACCTCCGCGTGCGCGACGGCCGCGAGGAACAGGCGCTGCGGCGTCAGCTCCGACAGCTTCACTCCAAAGCGCGCGATCACGTCGGCAGGCGACGAGCCCAAGAGCGCCGCGAAGACCGCGCGCTGGGCCTTCACTCGAGCGATCAGCCCGTCGACCTCGGCCAGCTCGCGCTTCGAGCGAAACGACACCGGCTCCGCGCCCGGAACCTTGAGCGCCTTGAGCGGCCTCCGTCGCATCAGCGCCGTCAGCGCCAGCGCCTCTTCGTCGAGCACCAGCCAGGTCTCCGCGAACCGGCTCAACGGCTCCTGCGCGAGCCGCTCGATCTGCCGCTTCGCCTTGAGGGTCAGCGAGAAGCCCAGCTGGAAGATCTCCCGCAGGGTCCGATCGCGCACGACTTCGCCGGCGAGATCCGCGTTGCCACCAGTGAGGTGCTCGAGGCCCAACTCCAAGGTGTCGCGCGCGTGCTCGCTCAGCCTGCGGAGCGCCGACGGATCTCCGGGCTCGGCGCCCTCCGCGACCAGCACGCAGTTGACCAGATAGCGGACCTCGCCCTCCAGGTTCTGCCGCTCCACGGTGTCGAGCCCGCGGAACATCGCCGCCACGAAGTCGACCCGCTCGCCCGGCTTGCTCAGCCCCGCCCCCGCCGTCGGCGGTTTCATCTTCTCGGGATCGAGCCAGCTGAAGACCTTCAGCGCCTCGTCGAGCGGAGGGAAGCCGAGATCCTGCAGCCGGCTCTGCCGGAACTGGAACGCGGCCTCTTCGAGCTCGCCCGGCACCTCCCAGCGCACCGCCTCGAGAAACCGCGTCAGCTCGAAGGGGTTCGCCGCCATGAGATCGCGCACCAATTGCCGCATCGCGTGCTCGTCGACGCCCTCGATGGTGAGCTCGATGAGGAACTTCCCCTCGGGCGTCTCCACCGTCACCCCGTCGGTCGCGACGTCGGGGTTCTCCTGGAGATCGTGAATGCGGGTGAGCCGCTTGAACATCAGCTCGAGCAGCTCGAGATCGAGGCGCTGCAGCTTCTTCTGGTACTCCAGCTCGTCCTCGCCCCGCGCCGCGCGCAGCCAGTGCAAGACCTCGAGCACGTCGACCCGATCGCGCTGCCAGCTCGCGAGATCGACGTAGGTGCGAAACTGCTCGGCCGTCGACAGCTGAACGATCTCGGTCGAGTCGGCGAGGCCCACGTCGATGATGTTCGCGTAGACCTCCTCGGCGGGAATGCTGCGCACGAGGGCGCGGCCGTCGACCTCCTCGAGCATGGCGTCGAGGCGCTTCTTCGGGGCGAGCTCGGTCAGCCGCCGCACCAGCTCGGCGCGCTTCGCCTCGTGGCCCTCACGCTCGGTCATCGCGCCCCCCTGGCGTCGACGGTGGCCAACAGCCGGTTCCAGACGTCGTTCACTCCGGTGCGGTCGACGGCAGAGAAGCCGACCACCGCTTCCCCGGGCACCTCGAGCACCGCCGCCACCTTGTGGAGCGCCGGCTTCTGCTTCGCCTTCGACAGCCGATCGAGCTTGGTCGCCACCACCAGGATCTTCGGCGGCGTGCCCTGGAGGAAGTCGAGCATCGAGACGTCGTCGCCAGTCGGCCCCACTTCGGCGTCGACGATCGAGACCACCGCCGACAGCTGCCGCCGCTGCGAGAGGTACTCGGAGATCATCTCGTGCCACTGCTCGCGCTCGGCCTTCGACACCTTCGCGAACCCGTAGCCAGGCAGATCGCAGAGCCGCACCGTGCGCTTCTTGCCGTGCGAGTCGATCGAGACGTCGAAGAAGTTGAGCGTTCGAGTGCGCCCCGGCGTGTTCGAGACCCGCACCAGCTTGTTGCGGTTCGCCAGGGTGTTGATCATCGACGACTTGCCGACGTTCGAGCGGCCGACGAAGGCGATCTCCGGCAACGGCTCGCGCGGCCACTGGGAGGCCTTGGTCGCGGTGGTGACGAAGACGGCGTCAGTGATCTTGAGCACGGCCTGCCTCGGGACGAGCAGACGTGGACTTCAGGAACGCGGCGAAGCTGCGAGTCGGAGCGGCAGGAGTGACGGCGCCGGTCGCCTCCTTCTTCTTCTTCGCCCGCTCGACCGACCAGTGATCGATCGCCTTGAGTCGCGCGGCGAACTCGAAGGGCTTGAGCGAAGGGCTCGAGGCGTCGTGGCAGGCCCGGCAGGCCTTCTCGGTGGGATCGACGAGCCCCGACAAGCGCGCCAGCTCGGCGTCGCGCATCACGTACTTGGGGGAGTAGTACTGGCCTCCGCCGTGGCAGGCCTCGCAGGTGACGCCCGCCTGCTTCTGATCGACGTCGTTCGGCGAGTGACACGAGAGGCAGCGCGCGTCCTTCTGCTGGGTCGGCGAGAGCACGTCCTTCGCCCGCGCGTGGGGAGACGCCTTCCAGGTGGAGTAGGCGTCGGGGTGACACGCTTGGCAGCTCTCGGCTCCAAGGAAGTCATAGGCCTGGGCGACACCAGCACACCCCAGCCCCACCAGGAGCCCTGCACGAAGAAACGTCGAAGCCATCGCGTCTTAGGTAGCATGTCGAGCGTTCCCATGTCCCGTCTCGCGTTCACCGCGCTCCTCACGCTGGCGACCCTCGCGGCCGCGAAGCCCTGGCAGGGCATTCACCCCGGCGTCTCGAGCACGCTCGACGTCTTCGGGAAGTTCGGGGAGCCGACCTCGAAGACCGAGCTCAAGGGCCAGCAGGTGCTCGTCTACTCCGGCCTTCAGGCGCCGGGAGGCACGGTGCAGGTCCAGTTCAAGCTCGCGCCGGGCACCGACGTCGTCGCTCGCATCGACGTCTACCCGGGCCCGGTGATCGACAAGGCGGCCATCGAGAAGTCCTACGGGCCCAAGTGTGACGCCACGCCGACCAACGAGCCCTGCTATTTCCCCAAGGAGTCGGGGAAGAAGCAGTACTTCGTCTACCTGAAGCTCGGGCTGGCGGTCTTCTTCAAGGACGACGGCACGGTGCTCTCGCTCGCCTTCATTCCGGGCAAGTGACGTGCGGCTCTACGGGCTCACCGGCGGCATCGCCTCGGGCAAGTCGACCGTGTCGCGCATGTTCGTCGACAAGGGCATGCCGCTCATCGACGCCGACGTGGTGGCGCGCGAGGTGGTCGCCAGGGGCCAACCCGCGCTCGCCGAGATCGCCGCCCGCTTTCCGGGCGTGGTGACCGCCGAGGGAGCGCTCGATCGGGCCGCCCTCGGCGCGCGCATCTTCGCCAACCCGGCCGAGCGAGCGGCCCTCGACGCCATCACCCACCCACGCATTCGTCAGGCGGTGCTCGAGAAGTCGATCGCCCTCGCCGAGTCAGGAGCCCCCCGCGCGCTCTACGACGCGGCCCTGCTCATCGAGAACAAGCTGCACGAAGGCCTCGACGGCGTGGTGCTGGTCGTCGTCCCCAGAGACGTGCAGCGCCAGCGGCTGATGGCGCGCAACCAGCTCACCCAGGCCGAGGCCGACGCCCGCATCGCCTCCCAGATGCCGCTCGACGACAAGCGGCCGTTCGCGACGTGGATCATCGACAACGGCGGCTCGCTCGAGGCCACCCGGGCGCAGGTCGACGCGGTGTGGAAGGCGATGCTCGAACGGCCGTGAGCTTGGCCAGCGGCGCGCGTATGCTGCCGCGCCGTGCCTGGAACGATCTTCGTCACCGGCTACCCCGGCTTCATCGGCAAGCGCCTGGTGAGCCACCTCGCCTCGGTCGCGAAGGCCTCGCGCATCGTCCTGCTCGCCCAGCCGCGCTTCATGAAGGAGGCGGGCCAGTACCTCGCCCAGCTCGGCGCGCCCAACGTCGAGCTGCTCTCGGGTGACATCGTCGACATTCACCTCGGGCTCTCTGGCCCCGAGTACCACCGGCTCTGCAACGAGGTGACCCACATCTTCCACCTCGCCGCGATCTCCTACCTGGGCATGCCGAGGGAAGTCGCCCACCAGGTGAACGTGCACGGCACCCGACACGTGCTCGAGCTCGCGCGCGACGCCAAGAAGCTCGAGCGCCTCGTCCACTTCAGCACCACCTACGTGTCGGGCGATCGGCATGGCGTCATCGCCGAAGACGAGCTCGACGTCGGGCAGAGCTTTCGCAACCCGTACGAAGAGACCAAGTTCCTCGCCGAGAAGCTGGTGCACAAGGCGAAGGACTCGCTGCCGATCACCATCGTTCGGCCGTCCACCGTCGTCGGCGACTCGCGCACCGGCGAGATCGATCGTTTCGAAGGCCCCTACTACCTCGCGATGTTGCTGGTGCTCTCGCCGATGGTGCTCCCCCTGCCCTTGCCGCGGAATGGCGTCGCGCCGATGAACGTGGTGCCGGTCGACTTCGTGGTGAAGGCCACCTGGACGCTCGCGACCAAGCCCGAGGCGATTGGCAAGACGGTGCACCTCGTCGACCCCAACCCGATGAGCGCCCGGCGGGTCTACGAGCTGATCGCCGCGCGCTCGAACCGGAAGCTGCCGCGCTTCAACCTCTCGGCGCGCGCCGCCGACTTCATGATGCGGCTGCCCGGGGTCGAGCGCCTGGTGCGCCCCCAACGTGCCGCGGTGAACTACGTGAACCAGCTCGCGCTCTACAACTGCCACACCGCCCTCGAGCTCCTCGACGGCACCGGCGTTCGCTGCCCGCCCTTGAGCACCTACCTCGACACCCTCGTCGACTACGCGATGGCCGCCTGGAAGGACCGGCAGACCAAGCTCGGCGAGAGCCCGGAGCCCGACGACCCGCTCGATCGCTGACCGGCTCGGCTCTCGTCAGCCCTTGCTGATGACGCCCTCGTCGACCAGCTGCGCGAGGATGCGCGCCGTGTCGAGCCGCGACATGCCCGAGACCGCGAAGAGATCGTCGAAGCACACCGTTCCGTCGATCTGCGCCAGCACGAAGCCGGCGCGGTGATCGAGGTTGAGCCAGATGATCTCGTCTTCCTTGAGCAGCACCCGCGGCACCGTCTCGAGCTTGCCCAGCTTGGACTCGAACATGGTGAGCAGGGTCTTCTCGCTCCGCTCTCGCAGCGCCCGCACGTCGGGGTCGTCGGGCGCGATGCCCTGCGCCTTGAGGATGAGCTCCATCGCGCCGGTGTGATCGTCGAGATCGAGCAGATCCCTTGCACCGCGGAGCAGGGTCTTCACCTCGTCCTTCCCGCCCGCGCCGCCCGACGACTTCCGCGCGGCCGAGTCGGAAGAGATCATGTCGAGGGCCTTCGCCTCTCCGACGATCGCCGACAGCTTGATGCCTGGGTTGCTCCGTACGTCCCACGCCGAGGTGGCGTTCGGGGTGAGCGGCGACGGCTGCGGCGTCGGCATCACTCGGGTCTCGGCGGGCACCACCGGCTGTTGGGTCACCGGGAGCGGGGCCGGGCTGTTCGTCGACCAGGCCCAGGCGACCCCCACCGGGTCGGGCGCGGCGTTGAGGGGCACGTCGAGGTTCACCGGCACCGGCGAGACGGTGGAGGCCGGCACCGCGCGCGGCACCGTCGGCTCGCTCGCCGAGTCGAACAGCGGCGGCGTCGAGCGCGGCGGCGTGGGCGTGGGTGCGTTCGCCTCGGTGATGGTGATGGTGACGCCGGGCCCGGGGCCCGTCGGCGAGACGGACGGAGGCCGCCAGCTGAGCGGATCGGGGGCAGCCTGCGGCGGCGCGGGGCGCAGCGACGGAGGGGCATCGACGAACTGCGGTGGCGTCGCTCGAATCGGCGACGGCGGAGGGGCTTCGCCGTCGAGGGTGATGGTGAGCGCGGGGCCCTGCTCGGTCTTCCCGAAGATGGGCGGCGTCGAGCGCACCGGAGGCACCACCTCGGCCCCGAGCGACACCGTCGAGCTCGGCACCGCCATCGTCTCGGTCGGCGCCTCGAGGGCCTCGGGCTTCGGGCTCGGGCTCTTGAACGGCGTGGGCGACTCGTAGCCGGTCGCCGAGCCCCAATCGAGATCGCTCGCGGGCGGAACGATCGCCGGCATCTCGAGCACGGTGGGCGCGCTCGAGCTGTCGGGCGCACGCGTCGGCGTCGGCGTCACCGGCGCCACCTGTGGCGGGTCGAAGGGCGACGGCTCGGGGCTCGTCTCGGAGGCGGCAGGGGCAGCCACCGGGACTGCACCTTCTTGGAGCAGCTGCTGGGCGCGCTCGTTGGCCGGGTCGAGCTTGAGGGCGCGCTCGAACAGCTTCCGCGCGCCGTCGAGATCGCCGGACAGCCGGAGCCACACTCCGGCGTCGATGAGCTGTGCAGCGCGCTCCTTGCTCACGAGTCGAAAGGCCTCACTTGATCCGTTCCAGCACGCCCTTGAAGAGGCTGATCGTACGATTGAGAGTGTCGGCGCTCTCGCTCACCTTCGCGAGCACCGGCCCATCGAACGCCTTGCGGGCCCCCTCGAGCGCGCTCTTCGCCTTGGCGATCGCGTCCTGACCGAACTCGGAGCCCTTGGTGGCCGCGTCGAGCTTGGGGATGAGCTCCTCGACCTCCTTCATCAGCGCCTTGAGCTCCTTGCGCTTGCCTTGGAGCTCTTCTCCCGCGCGCGCCTCGAGCAGCATGTCGGCCTGCTCTTCCATGATGCGCTTGAGCTCCTCTTCGGTGAGGCCACCCGACGCGGTCACCTGAATCGACTGCTGGAGGCCCGTCTCGCGATCGCGCGCCGACACCGAGACGATGCCCTCGGAGTTGATCTCGAAGGTGACGTCGATCTCGACCTCTCCACGGCGGGCCTTGCGCAGCCCGGTCAAGATGAACTCGCCGAGCAGCTCGTTCTGGTGCGCGACCTCGGCCTCGCCCTGCAGCACCATGATCTTCACCGTCGTCTGATCGTCCTTCGAGGTGTTGAAGACCTCGGTGACCGACGTCGGCACGGTGGTGTTCTTGGGAATGAGCTTGCGTACGTAGCCGCCCGCCACCGCGACCCCGAGGCTCTGAGGCGTCACGTCGAGCAGCACGACCTCGCTGTCCTCGCTGGTGAGCGCGTCGGCTTGCACGGCGGCGCCCAAGGCGACGACCTCGTCAGGGTGCACGCCCTTGCAGGGATCTCGCCGGAAGAACTGCTTCACCGCCTCGACGACGCGAGGCATGCGCGTCATCCCCCCGACGAGGATCATCTCCTTCAGATCGGTGGCCTTGACCTTCGCCTCGTTGAGCACCTGCTCGCAGATGGTGATCGTCTTGGTCACCAGATCGCCACAGAGCTCTTCCAACTTCTCGCGGGTGAGCGTTCGCTGGAGGTGCAGCGCCGCGCCGCCACCGGGAGGCGAAGAGATGAAGGGCAGGTTGATCTGCGCTTCCTTCGAGTTCGACAGCTCGATCTTCGCCTTCTCGGCCGCGTCCTTGAGCCGCTGGAGGGCCATTCGATCTTTCCGGAGATCGACGCCGTTCTCCTTGGCGAAGTCGAAGACGAGCCACTCCATGATGCGCTGATCGAAGTCTTCCCCGCCGAGGTAGGTGTCGCCGCCGGTCGCGATGACGTCGAAGACGCCCTTGGAGACGTCGAGCACCGAGACGTCGAAGGTACCGCCGCCGAGATCGAAGACGGCGATCTTCCCGTTCACCGTCTTGCCGAAGCCGTAGGCGAGCGCGGCGGCGGTGGGCTCGTTGATGATGCGCAGCACCTCGAGGCCGGCGATGCGCCCTGCGTCCTTGGTGGCCTGACGCTGGCCGTCGTTGAAGTACGCCGGCACGGTGATGACCGCCTTGCGCACCGGCTTGCCGAAGAAGGCCTCGGCGTCGAGCTTGAGCTCGCGCAGCACCATCGCGGAGATCTCGGGCACCGCGTACTGCTTCTCGCCGAGCTGAATGCGAATGTCGTCGTGCTCGCCCGCGCTCACCGAGTACGGCAGCACCTTCACCGCGTCTTGCGCTTGCGCCGACGAGTACTTGCGGCCGATCAGCCGTTTCGCCGCGTAGACGGTGTCGGTCGCGTTGGTGATCGCCTGCCGTTTGGCGATCTGCCCCACCAGCATCTTGCCGTTGCGGGAGAAGGCCACCACCGACGGGGTGAGGTTCGACGAGGCACGGTTCGCGATGACGGTGGGCGTGCCGGCTTGCATGAACGCGACCACGCTGTTCGTCGTCCCGAGATCGATGCCGATGACCGGCTCACGCTCCGCCATGAAACCCGAAGGCTAGAACGGCCAGCGCTTCTTGCCGTATTTTTTCACGTCTGGGTGGTTGGGGTTGAGGCGAACAGCCTCATCAAAGTGCTTCTTCGCGAGCGCCTTCATCCCCGCGAGCTCGAGCGTTCGAGCGAGGAAGATGCGGTACTCGACGTTCTTCGGGTCGGCTTCCACCGCACGATTGGCGAAGTTGCTGATTTCCTTGATGTCGCCGCGTGTCTGCTCGAGCAACTTGGCGGCGCGAAAGGCGGCCTGGTGGTTGGTGGCGCTCGCGTTCGCGGCGGCCTTGAAGGCGACGAGGGCGGCGGCGTCATCGCCCTGGGCGAGGGCGGCTTCACCCTTCTTGGCGTCGGTGTCGCTCCGGAGCAGCTCGTACTTCTTTCGCACCTCGGTGAGCAGGGAGCGCACCTCGGGGTGGGCTGGGTCCATCTGCGAGGCGATGTTCAGCATGGTGAAGGCCTGGCTGAACTCGTTCTTGGCGACGTGCTCCTTCGCCTTCGCGAGGTGCTCGTACACCTTGGTGGCCTTGATGAGGTACGGGTGCCGGGCCATGCGCGCGCGCCGCTCGGCGTCACGGGCTTCCTCTTCGGCCGACTTCGGCGCCACCACCTGATGCGCCCCGCTCGGGGGCACGCCACCAGCCGCGCGGATCGCAGCGCGAACGAACGGGTTCGAGTCGAGGTACTGCTGGCGCTTGTCCGCGTCGGTGAGGATGTCCTTCGCCTCGACGAGGCGCTTGAAGACGGTGTCGATGCGCGCCTTGAACGAGCCGAGGTTCTTCCCGTGAAATCGATCGGGGTGGAACTTGCGAGAGAGCGCGTGAAAGGCGTCGCGCACCTCTTCGGCGCTGGCGCCGGCCTTCACCCCGAGCACCTCGAAGTGGTTGGCCGAGAGCCTCGACTCGATGGCCACGATCTCGCGCTGGCGGTCCTCGGCTATTTCGACGTTCTCTTCGGCCATCGCGGTGCAGCGCCCCCGTTCGGAGCCGCCATCTCAGAGTGAACGCTCGAGGATCGTCAAGCCTTCGGTCAGCTGCGCTTCAGTGGTGACGAAAGCCGGTGCGAAGCGAATGGTCTTTTCGCCCGCGAGGTTCGCCAACAGCCCGTTTTGACGGCACCGCGCCACGATCTCGGCCGCGCCAGTGTCGACCTCCACCCCGAAGAGGAGGCCTCGCCCACGAACGTCGACCACTCGGCCCGGCTTGCGAGCCTTGAGCTCGGCGCCCAGCCGGTGGAGCAGCGCCCCCTTCTCGCCAACCGACGCGAGCATCTGCGGGTTGGTGCAGAGATCCCAGGTGACGATCGCAGCTGCAGCGGCGACGGGGTTTCCTCCGAAGGTCGAGCCGTGCGTCCCCGAGGGCAGCGCCTTGCCCAGCGCGTCGGAGCACACCATCGCGCCGATCGGGAGCCCGTTGCCCAACGCCTTCGCGAGCGAGAGCGCGTCGGCCCGAACGCCGTCGTGGTGATGGCCGAAGATCTTCCCGGTGCGCCCCACGCCCGTCTGCACTTCGTCGACGAGGAGCAGCAGGCCGTTCGCGTCGCAGAGCTCGCGCAGCTTGCCGAGGAAGCCCGCCGGAGCGACCCGCACGCCGCCCTCGCCCTGAATCGGCTCGACGAGGATCGCGGCGGTCTGCGGCCCGATGAGGCGCTTCACCGCGTCGACGTCGCCGTAGGGCGCGTAGACGAACCCCTTCGGCAGTGGCTCGAAGCCCTGCTGGTACTTCGGCTGCGCGGTGGCGGTGACGGTCGCGAGGGTTCGGCCGTGGAAGCCGCCTTCGAAGGTGATGATCTCGAAGCGCTCCTTCTGGCCGGCGACCTCGTGTTGGTAGCGACGGGCGAGCTTGATCAGGGCCTCGTTCGCCTCCGCTCCCGAGTTGCAGAAGAAGGCGCGGGCGTCGGTGCCGCCGAAGGCCGAGGTGAGCCGCTCGGCGAGGGCGATCTGGGTCTCGGTGTAGAACACGTTGGAGACGTGCCAGAGCGTCTCGAGCTGCTGCTTGGCCGCTTCCACCACTTGGGGGTGACAGTGCCCGAGGGCGCAGGTCGCGATCCCGGCGATCAGATCGAGGTACCGCCGGCCCTCGAGATCCCACACGTACGGGCCTTCACCCTTGGCGAGCACGATCGGCTGCTGCTTGTAGTTCTGGAGCAGGTGGTGCTTCGCCCGATCGATCACTCGATCGGTCTTGGTCGCGGGAGCAGTCGTGGCGGTGGCGGCGGGCTTCGCTTCGATCATGACGGTCCTCGTTTACAGGATGTAGCGCGACAGGTCCTCGTCCTTCACGAGATCGGCCAGCTTTTGCCGCACGAAGGCGACGTCGATGGTGACTTCTTTCGCGCCGCCATCGCCCGCGGTGAAGGAGACGTCGTCGAGGAGCCGCTCGAGGATCGTGTGCAGCCGCCGGGCGCCGATGTTCTGGGCGCGCTCGTTGACCTGCTGCGCGAGCCGGGCGAGCTCGTCGATCGCGCCGTCGTCGACCCGCAAGGTGACGCCTTCGACCGCGAGGAGCGCGGTGTACTGCTTGAGCAGCGAGTTCTTCGGCTCCTTGAGAATGCGGACCAGATCCTGTCCGGAGAGCGCGTCGAGCTCGACCCGAATGGGGAACCGGCCCTGCAGCTCGGGAATGAGATCGGAGGGCTTCGAGACGTGGAACGCCCCGGCCGCGATGAAGAGCACGTGATCGGTCTTCACCGGCCCGTACTTGGTGGTGATCGTGCTGCCTTCGACGATCGGCAGCAGATCGCGCTGCACGCCTTCGCGGGAGACGTCGGGGCCGCCTGCGCGCCCTGCCCCTTCGCGGTTCGCGATCTTGTCGATCTCGTCGAGGAAGATGATGCCGTCGTTCTCGGCCCGCTTGAGCGCGTCGCGGTTGACGCGATCTTGATCGATGAGCTTCGCCGACTCTTCCAGCTCGAGCAGCTTGAGCGCCTCGGGCACTGGCGCCTTGCGCTTGCGGGTGCGGCTCTGGCCGGGAAAGCCCTTGAAGAGATCCTGCAGGTTGACGCCGAGCTCCTCGAGGCCCTGCCCCGAGAAGTTGCGCACGAACATGAGGTTCGAGTCCTGCACCTCGATCTCGACCAGCACGTCGTCGTAGGTGCCCGCCCGCAGGGTCGCCCGGAACTTCTCGCGGTCGACGTCGGAGAGCCTCGACGCCGCGGCCGAGGAGAGCCCGAAGCCCTTCCCACCACCGTTCTTCACCAGCTCGTGGAGCCGATCTTCGGCGGCCTCGATGGCGCGCTCCTTCACCCGGTCCATCTCTTCGTCACGCACCAGCGCGATCGCGGCCTCGACGAGATCGCGCACCATCGACTCCACGTCGCGGCCCACGTAGCCCACCTCGGTGAACTTCGAGGCCTCCACCTTGACGAAGGGCGACTGGGCGAGCTTCGCGAGCCGGCGGGCGATCTCGGTCTTCCCGACGCCGGTGGGCCCGATGAGGACGATGTTCTTCGGGGTGATGTCGTTCTTCAGCTCGCCCGAGACCTGCTGGCGCCTCCACCGATTTCGCAGCGCGATCGCCACCGCGCGCTTCGCGTTGGTCTGCCCGACGATGTAGCGGTCGAGCTCGGCGACGATCTCTCGGGGCGTGAGGGAGGAGCGCATCTCAGAGCTCCTCGAGGGCGAGGTTCGGGTTCGTGTAGATGTCGATGTCGGCGGCGATGCGCAGCGACTCCTCGACGATCTGCTTCGCGGACAGCTGGGAGTGCGCCAAGAGCGCCCGCGCCGAGGCCAGCGCGTACGAGCCACCCGAGCCGACCGCCGCGATCCCGAAGTCCGGCTCCACCACGTCGCCCGCGCCGGAGAGGATGAAGGTGCGCTCCTTGTCGGCCACCACGAGCAGCGCCTCGAGCCGGCGGAGGAACCGATCGGTGCGCCAGTCCTTCCCGAGCTCGACGCAGGCGCGCGGGAGGTTCTTCTGGAACTCGGTGAGCTTCGCCTCGAAGCGCTCGACGAGGGTGAAGGCGTCGGCCGTTCCACCCGCGAAGCCAGCCACCACCGAGCCGTCGCCCAGCCGCCGCACCTTCTTGGCGTTGCCCTTCATCACGATCTTGTCGAGGGTCACCTGGCCGTCGCCGCCGATCACGGTCTTGCCGTCTCGACGCACGCAGAGAATCGTCGTCATGAGTTGGTGTTAAACACCGACCGGCCCCATGGCACCACCCGTTCAGACGTCGGTTTGGGTGGGAATGGTGACGGACCACGCGACGTTGGAGGCGGCGCTCGAGGTCGACGAGTCGCCCTGTGACGGCGATGCGCTCGGTTCGGCGTTCTCCCGGGCGGCGGGGCAACCGGTGTTGGGCCCCGTTCCTCGCGAGCTGAAGGTGCTCTCGACGCCGACGAGCTCCACTTCGGCGCTCCTCGAGGGCCTCTCCTTTCGCGCACTGCTCGAGGCACGGCTCCCGGCCGACACCCAGCCGCCGTGCAACGCCATCGTCGTCTTCTACGGCGCCGTCGGATCCGCGGGCACGGTCGAACTCGAAGGCGTACGCATGCGCGCGCTCCTCGGGGACTGAATGAGGCACCGGAGATGGAGCTGTCGGGCCAGGCCGTCGTGAACGTCATCGTCGGCCGAGCCTCGGAACGAGCGGCCCGCGCCACAGCCCGGCTGCGCTCGACGACATCGGGAAGGCGTGGTTCAGCTGTCGGCGCACCTGACGGAAAGGGCGCTCACCGGCGAAGGAGCACGTACACCGCGCCCACCCCGCCGTCCTCGGGCTTGGCCGAGCAGAAGGCGAGCACGTGTTTGGCCGCGCGCCCGACGGTGAGCCAGGTCTGCACGCTCTGCTTGAGCACCGGGATCGAGTCCTTCGAGTGCAACCCACGCCCCGTCACCACCAGCACGCAGCGGTGCCCGGCGAGCTTCGAGTCGACGATGAACTTCTCGAGCTTTGGCTTCGCCTCGTCCTTGGTGAGGCCGTGGAGATCGAGGTGCGCCCGGAACGAGAACTCCCCCTTCCGCAGCTTGCGCAGCACGCGCTCGTCGAACCCGTGGACCGCGCCCTCGATGAACTCGTCGGAGTCGGTGAGATCGAACGCTCCTTCTCCCGACACCAGCTCGGCGAGGCGGGCGAGCGACTCGGCGTCTTCGTTGGGGATCTTGAGCTGATCGGCCGAGGGTGGCGTCTTCGGTGGCACCCGCGCGGCGCTCACCTTCACCGGCGCGACCTCTCCCACCGACTCCAGGAAGAGCGCGGCGTCGTCGTCGAGCGCGGCCTTCTTCTTCTCCTGCTTGGGCGGAGGCGGCGCCGCGGGCGCGGGCTTCGGCTTCTCGGGCAGCTTGATGCCGGAGAACGGGTTGTTGAACGGTTCGTTCTTCTTCGCCACGTCACGCCCTCGGGTGCGCGTCGTCGTACACCTTCTGCAACTGCTCGAAGGAGACCGCGGTGTAGCGCTGGGTGGTGGAGAGGCTCGCATGACCGAGCAGCTCCTGGATCGACCGCACGTCGGCTCCAGAGGCGAGCAGGTGGGTCGCGAAGGAGTGGCGGAGCGCGTGCGGCGTCACCTTGCGGGTGATCCCCAGCCGCTTGGCGTAGGCCGCGAGGTGCACCTGCATGCTCCGGGTGGTGAGCCGCCCTCCGCGCACGTTGAGGAAGATCGCGCTCGGGTCCTGGTTTCGTCGAGGCTTCGCGAGCAGCTCCGCCCGGCGCTCCAGCCAGCGTTGGAGCGCTTCGACCGCGCCCTCGTTGAGGGGCACCAGGCGTTCCTTGTTGCCCTTGCCGAGCACCCGCACCATTCGGGCGCGGAGATCGACGTCACCCAGCGAAAGCCCACAGAGCTCACTCACGCGCAGGCCGGCGCCGTAGAGGATCTCGAGCATCGAGCGATCGCGCAGCTCGAGCAGCTTGTCGGCCTGCGGCGCTTCGAGGAGCGCGAAGGTCTCGTCGATCGGCACCGCGCGCGGCAACCGCTGCGGGAGCTTGGGCGTCTTCACCCGGCGCGCCGGGCTCACCTCGAGCACCTTTCGGCGAACGAGGTAGCGATAGAACGACTTGATGCCGGCGAGGCGGCGCGCCCGGGTCGCGGCGGAGAGCTCCACCGACTGCTGCCCCAGAAAGCCGCGCAGGTGCAGGTGGGTCACCTCGAGCAGCGACACGTTCAACGGCCCCAGGTACGCCTCGAGCGCCGCGAGATCCTGCGTGTACGCCTTCACGGTGTGCTTCGACGCCGCGCGCGCGACCGAGAGGTGCTTCAAGAAGCCTTCGACGTGGGCATCCACCGACGGGAATGTACCGCTCCCCTGGCCTCGCCGCCCGTTTCAGGCCTCAGGGCCCCACGTAGACACCGGCGGTCTTCTTCTCCGCCACCACCCAGACGACCTTCGAGCCTTCCTTGTCGAGGAAGTGCACCGGCTGAGTGACGTACTGATCGAGCAGCTTCGTCTCGCCGGTCTTCAGATCGGTGAGCTGCACGTCGAAGAGTTCGTCGGTCATGTGGGGGTTCGTGGTGAGCGCGTGCGAGCCGTCGTCCGAGAGCTTGAAGTTGAAGGTGTTGCCCGTGATCTTCACCGGCTTCTCGGTGCCCGCCTTCGAGACGTCCTGCACGAGCAGATCGCACGACCGGCCTTCCCGCGTGCACGTCGCGCGGTAGTAGAGCCGATCGCTCTGGGGAGAGAAGACGTAGTCGTAGAGCCACTCCTGGATCTTCACCGGAGCGCCGCCTTCCTTCCGGAGGAAGAGGTGCCGCGAGTACTCCGGCTTCTCGATGCGGGCGGTGAACGCGAGGATCGAGCCGTCGGGCGAGAGCTCGTAGTTCGGCGAGCGCTTCTGAATGAGCTTGGGCGCGCCGTCGGGCAACGGCACCTCGGTGAGATCGCCCACCTTCTCGTCGTACTTGCCGCCCAGCAGCGCGAGCACCTGGTAGTTGTCGCGGAAGATCAGCTTCTTCGAGTCCTTGGTGAACTCGAACTCCCGCACCTTCTCGCCCACCTTGCGGCCTTCGCCCTGCGCCGTTCGTCCGAGCCAGAGCTCGCCAACTTGGAGATCGCTCGCCGACGCGCTGGCCGTCACGCTCTTGGGCACCTGCATGCGCGCGAGGGAGTTTCCGTCCTTCGAGATGGCGAACCGCATCACGTCGTCGCCCACCTTCACCGGCTTGAGGGTCGCCACGTCGCCCACGAAGAGCTCGAAGCCGAACTGACGAGGGTTGGTGCGGGCCATCGCCACCAGCCACCGCGAGTCGTCGGAGATCGCATATTCCCCCACCGCGTCGACGAAGCGTTTGGGGGTGGGTTTGTCGGCCGCGAGCTCGAGCTGAAACACCCCGCCACCGGCCGCCGACTTGCGGCGGAAGTAGAGGTGCTTCACGTTGGGCGCGAACTCGGCGGTCGCGACCTCTCCCGCGAGCTGACGAAACGGCCCCGTCGGGAGCGGCCCTTCGAACAGCACGCCGTCGTCCACGTAGGCGAGCCGTTTTCCGTCGGAGCTCGGCTTGAAATACGTCACCTTGGGCGCGAGCCGCTGCCGCTCCGAGGCGAGGTTCTGAAGATCTTGCAGCAGCAGCTCGCCTGCCTGCTGCGTGGGATCGTACGCGCCGAGCACCAAGAGGTACTTCCCGTCGCTGGAGAAGAGCTGACCGCCCGGAGCGTTCACCGCGCCGTTCGCCACCTTCATCGGCGCACCTTCACCCGTCGGCACCACCCAGAGCGAGCCGATGCGCAGCGACGCGGGCACCCCGTCGATCGGAGGCTTCTGCCCATCCATCAGCACCGTCACCACCCGCCCGTCGGGTGACGCGCGGAGCTCGGTCGCCTGGCCCTCGAGCTTGCGAGTCCCAGCCGAGGGCTGCCGCGCGGGCTTCTCGATGCTCTGGCGAATCGTCTTGGGCGAGCTGCCGCCTCCGCCGCCGTCCTTCTTGCTGCAGGCCGCGAGCACGCTCGCGACGATCACCACCAGCACCGAACGAGTCACGAAGCGCTCCGAGATCTGCATCGTCCTGGCGTTGAACCACACCCAGGCGCACTCGCAAGCACTGACACCACCTGGCGCCGCGAGTTTCAGCGCCCCTCGATTTGGGCGCGCCGCCGACGTCCACGACGCACGAGCCGGTCATGGCGCGGTGCTCCTGAGACGGGGCGGGACCTCCATCAGGGAGGTGGCGCAGGCGCGCCGAGCGGAACCTCCACTCACAAAGGTGGCGCAGGCGCGGGGCTCGTGAGCCGGGGCGGACCTCCGCTCAGGGAGGTGGCGCAGGCGCAGGAGCCGCACCTGGACGAAGCGGCTGCGCCGCGACGGGGTGCGGGGCGTGCACCGCCCAGGCATCGAAGTCGAGCCGTCCGCGCGCGGCGTACGCTTGCCGCTTCTGCGCCTTGTTCATTCGGCCCTCGACGGGCGGAAAGAGCGCGAAGACGACGTTCGTCGGTTGGTAGGGAGCCCCCGGAGGATGCGCCTCGCCAGTGACGTGACGATGGAGCGCTCCGAGCGCGGTGGTGCCCGGCGGCGGGGTGAAGCTCGTTCCGGTCCTCCGCGCGTGAACGGCCAGGGCGGTGAGGTAGCCGCAGGCGGTCGACTCCACATAGCCCTCGACGCCGGTGATCTGCCCGGCGAAGAACAGCCGCGGCTCGGCGACGAGGGAGAGATCGCGCGCGAGCAGCCTGGGTGAGTCGAGGAACGTGTTGCGGTGGATCTGCCCCATTCGCACCCACTCTGCGTTCTGCAGCCCTGGGAGCATTCCGAAGATCCGCTTCTGCTCGGGCCAGGTGAGCCGGGTCTGAAAGCCGACGAGGTTCCAGGCGGTGCCGTCACGATCCTCCATGCGCAGCTGCACCACCGCGTGGGGCCAGCGCCCGGTCCGTGGGTCGGTGAGCCCGACCGGCTTCATCGGCCCGAAGGCGAGCACCCGGTCGCCGCGCTCGGCCATCACCTCGATCGGCAGACAGCCCTCGAAGTACTTCGGCTCCTCGAAGGCGTGCGGGGTGACCTTCTGGCCGTTGCGCACCTCGTTGACGAAGCGCTCGTACTCGTCCTTGGTGAGCGGGAGGTTGAGGTAGTCGTCGCCCTCGCCCTTGCCGTAGCGGCTGGCGCGAAACGCGATCGAGCGATCGATCGAGTCACCGGCGACGATCGGCGCGATCGCGTCGTAGAAATAGAGCTTCTCGCCGGTGTGCTTCGCCAGCGCCTGGGTGAGCGCCTCGGAGGTGAGCGGGCCGGTGGCGAAGACGACGTCTCCGGGAGGGATCTCCGCCACCTCTCCTGCGACGAACTCGATTCGACCGGTGGCCTCGAGGCCTCGTCGCACCTCGGCGGAGAACCCAGCGCGCTCCACCGCCAGCGCATCACCTGCGGGCACTCGATTGGCGTCGGCGGCGTGGAGAATGACGCTCCCGACTCGCCGGAGCTCGGCGTGCAGCATGCCGATGGCGCTCTCTGGGTTGTCGGAGCGCAGCGAGTTCGAGCACACCAACTCGGCGATGTCGTTCGACTGGTGTGCCGGCGAGCGCTTGAGCGGCTTCTGCTCTCTCAGCACGACGCGGTGGCCGAGGCGGGCGAGCTGGTACGCGACCTCGCTTCCGGCCAGACCTGCGCCGATCACGGTGATGGGGGCCGGAGCCGACATGAAGGGCGTCCTCGTAGACGAATCACGTGCTCGAAAACAGACGGCGCTTCAGTTTCGATCGCCAGGCGGGAGTCGTCGCCGCGGACGCTCGAAGACGATCGCCGAGCAAGGTGATGAGCGTTGCGGGCTGGGCGAACCGACCTGCCCGCGCTCGCCGCGTCGCGACGGATCAGCTTGGTGGTCTGGAACGACGAGGGACGGCGCGGACCGTCAGTCGTCGGCCTTCGAGATCACCACGAACCGGAAGTTCTCGAGTTCGTTCTGGCCCGCCGTGTAGAGCACCGAGCTGAGCAGCTCGTACGAGACCCGCCGGTCGCCGATGATCGAGACCTCGTGCATGAAGGGGGCGGTCGGGTTGCGCTCAGCGATGTACTTGAGCTTCTCGACTTCCTTCTTCAGCGCCACGTCGAGCGGGAGGATCAGCTTGCCCGCCATCTCTTCCTTGCGGGGCTGCATCGCCTTGTCGAGGGTGGCCTTCACCTTGTCGCCCACCAGAATGTGCCTCGGCGTCACGGTGATCGCGACCGTGTCCTTGGGAGTGAGGCGCGTCGTCGAGAGCGGCGGGCGCACGTCTTCGGAGGCCGTCATGGTGACGGACGAGGCGGTGTAGGACTTGATGAGGAACACGAGGATGATGGTCATGATGTCCATCATCGCGGTGATGTTGAGTTCCTTGATCTCGCCTTCGGCCTCACGCTCCTTGCGCTTCTTGCGCGCCATCGCCTTGCGGAAGCGATTCCGCGCGATGTCCTCTTCGGTGAGGTCGTCAGCGGGGTTGTTGGCGGCAGCGGCCATCGAGCGCGGGTCCTTTTAGAAGCTGGCCAAGGTGACGTCGGGGAAGAGCAGCTTGTTGTCCGAGGTCTGGCGAGTCGCGTCCATCGTGGAGACGAGGTTCTCGTAGGAGGTGTCGGCCTCCGCCGCGAGGATGACCTTGCTCTCCGACTGGAAGGACGCCTTGATTTCCTTCATCTTGTTGTTGAGGGCGACGAAGTCGTAGGTGCCGTCGCCCTTCTTCGCGATCGTCGGCGGTGCGCCCTCGGCGGCGCTGCCCTGCTGCTCGATGCCGGGGAGCACGCCACCCGTCGCCGCGATGTAGAACCCGTTCTTCGCGATCGCGACGGTGAGGAGCAGAGGCGGCTTCTCGTCAGGGTTTCCACCCGGGCCACCGCCGCCGTACGACGGCGCGCTCACGTTCAAGATCCCGAACGTCGCCAGCCCCGTCATCGACAGGAGCATGAAGATGATGAGGTTCATGAGGATGTCGAGGTACGGGACGATGTTGAGCTCGCCCGCTTCCTCTTCTTCCTTCGGCTTCAGCTTGCGCTTGGAGACGTGAAAGGCCATTTCGCACCGTTGAAGCCCCTGACATCGGGAGGTTGCTCAGGTTCCCCCGAGTCCCGCCCGATCAAGCGGGCGTCAGGAAGCCTTCTCGAAGTCCATTGCGCTGGTTTCCCCTGCGGCGCGCCGGGCGAGCAGGTTCTCCAGCTTCATTGCGTTGAGTTCGACGACCTCGATCATTCGCCGCGCGTACGCGGTGAGGAAGAGGTGGGCGATGATGCAGGTCACCGCGATGCCGAGGCCGAAGGCGGTGTTGTTCATTGCTTCGGAGATACCCTTCGAGAGCAGCGCCTGCTTCTGGTCGGCGGGAACGTTACCGAGCGACTTGAAGGTACCGATGAGGCCGATGATGGTGCCGATGAGGCCGAAGAGGGTCGCGATGTTCGCGAGCGACCACAGCCACTGAATGCGGGCGGTGATGTGCGGCGTCTGCTCGAGGATCGACTCCTCGATGGCCTTGGCGACTTCGATCTCGCCGCGGTTGGCGCGGGTGAGGCCGGAGCGGACGACCTTCGCGAGCGGAGCGTTGGGCGCAGCGCCACAGAGCTTGACCGCGCGGTCCGGGTTCCCGGTGAGCACCAACTTGGTGATCTGCTCCATGAAGGGCCCGGCGTTCAGGTTGTAGCGGAACATCAGGGTGATGATGCGCTCGATGGTGACGGCCAAGGCGCACGACAGCCAGAAGATGTTCACGAACATGAACGTGCCGCCTTCTTTGAAGAAGGAGACAAGTGAGTCCTTGAAGCTGGTTTCCGCGCCGTGGGCAGGCTCAACAGTCAGCACCACATCGAGCAGGTGGTGAACCATCATGCTGGCAGACATGGAAGTGTCGATTTCCTTTCAACCGGCGTTGAAGACCGAGGCTGAACTTCTAGTTGGCACCCTGTGGGCCGTCAACAAACGAAAAGCGCACGCTCACTCACGTTTTTCGTAGCGCCGTCCAGTTTTCTGCACCACCCAACCTGCAAGCTCGAGTTCCATGAGGGCCGCCGAGATGGTGCCCGACGACTCGAGTGGGAGCGCAGCGACGGCCTCTTCCATGTCGAACAGCCCAGTGGGGAGCCGCTCGAAGACGGCGCGGCTCTCGTCGGTGATCTCGCCTCTTTTCGCGACGACGAGCTGGGTTCGCGAAGGGGTGAGGCCGAGCACCTCGAGCACGTCGCTCACGTCGTAGCAGGCGCGGGCGCCCTGCTTGAGGAGCTTCTTGGCGAGGTTGCCCTGCCGATCGAACGGCCCGGGAGGCACGGTGAGCACCGGCCGGCCGAGCGAGAACGCCGAGTCGGTCGTGTAACCCGCTCCCGAGTCGTCGGCGCCGCGAACCATCACCGTCGCGGCCGCACAGCCGGCGATGAGCCGGTTGCGGTGAACGAACTGGCCTCGCGTCGGGCGATGGCCGGGAGGGTACTCGGTGAAGATCGTGCCGCCAAAGGGGAGGATCTGATCACGCACTCGGCCCTGGTTCGGGTCCATCTCGTCGAGGCCCTGCGCGATGAAGGCCCAGCTCAGACCGCGCACCCGCACCGCGCCGAGGTGAGCCGCGGTGTCGATGCCCTCGGCCGCGCCGCTCGCGACGAGTAGGCCCTGGCGGGAACAGTCGGCAGCAAGCGCCGTCGCGAGCGCGATCCAATCTGCGTTGGTGGATCGGGTCCCCACGATGCTCACCACGGCGCGCACCGAGGTCGTCGCTCCCGGCCCCTCGTGAAAGAGGAGCGGCGGTGGATCAGGCGTGTTCACGAGCAGCGGTGGGTACGCGGGCTCGCCGAGGAAACAGACGTGCTGGTTCGACGTCTCCATCTTGGCCAGCACCTCGTCGGCGCGCTGATCGAGCGAGCTCCAGCGCGAGAGCTCGGCGCGCTCGTCTTCCTTGAGCCTGAGGTGATGGGCGAGCACGTACGGCTTGGTGGAGAGCCACTCGTCACGCGGGACGACGGAGGCGAGCTTCTCGAGCCGGATCGCGCCCACGCCCCGAAACGACCACAACGCCAGCACCGCCCGCCGCTCGCCCTCGTTCATTCTTCCCCCATACCGCGCGGGGCTGACATCGCTGACCGCGCCTCAGGCCCCGGGGAGTCGAACCACGCAGGTCCCATCGGAGGCACGCAGCACCATCTGCTGCACGGTGATCTCCATCTTCACCTTCGGGTCGGTGAGGATCGTGAACGCGCGCTCGACCGTGTCTCCGAAGCCCTGATCGAGCAACTGCACCACCCGATCGTATCGGCCACAGGAGGTCGCTCCCAACTCGCCCACCGCCCCGCCAGCGCCCAGCGCGCGGTAGTCGTTGGTCACGATGAGGCGCCCGTTGACCGGCCTGCGAAGCGCGGCGCGTGTTGGCGTGCGCTCGATCACCACCAGTTCCCCCGCTCGCACGCCCGTCACCAGGAGCAGGCAGTCGCTCGCGATGGGCGTCTGCTCGAGCACCGTCACCGCGGCTTCGAAGTCGGCCGCCTCGTCGAGGGTCCGCCGGAGGAGAAAGACCACCGGCTCCGCGAGGTGCGCGGCGTCGTCGCTCAGTACGGCGTTCAGGCTCACCGC